>NZ_KQ058878.1 GCF_000982955.1 Micromonospora sp. HK10
CAACCCGCCGCCCAGCGGCGGCCCGCCCGGCGGGCTCGGGAACCCGCCGCCCACCGGGCGCAGGACAGCGGTCGGGGCGTCGGCCAGCCCACCGCCGGCCGGCAACTGGGCCGTCGACGGGCCACCGGCCGCCGCCACCGCGTCCGATGCCCTTCTCCGCCGCATCACCAGCAGCGCGAGCGCGCCCAGGCCCGCGGCGATCAACAAGCCGCCCAGCAGGAGAAACGGCATCGGGCTGCGGCCCTCGTCGCTGACCGCCCGGAGCGTCGGCGGCACCGCCCCGGCGGCCCCGTCGCCCGCCGCGGCGGGCGGGCTCGTCTCCTCGGTGGGCGGCGACACCGTGGTGGGCGCTGCCACCGCGGCGAGGGTCAGCCGTACGGTCGCGACGTCACCGGCGCTGCCCCGTACCGTCGTGCGGGCGGTGCGGTAACCGTCCAGGGTGGCGCGGACCGTGATGGATCCCGCGGCGATCGTCCGGCCGGCGCTGGACGTGATCGAGAACCGGCCACTGCGGCCGCTGGTCGTGCGGTACTCGTGCCCGGCGCTGTCCCGGATGGTGAGGTCCACGCCGCCGACGGCCCGACCGCCGGCGTCGCGGACGGTGCCGGAGACCGCGCTCACCCCGGCCGCCGGCTTGTCGCCGCCGGAGGTCGACGTGCCCGGGCCGTGCACGTAGACCATCGTGTGGGCATAGCTGTTCTGCCCGGCGAGCCGCACACCGATCGAGATGTTCAGACCGGTCACCTCACCGGGGCGCGCCTCGGGGGCGACGAGCGTGGTGTCGAAGGTCAGGCTCTGGCCGGCGCCGAGTTTCGGCTCCACCCGACATCCGGAGGAGCACCGCAGGCCCCCGCCGACCACCACGATGGCCGTGTCGGCCCGGTTGCCGTTGTTGGTGACGCGGTAGCGCACCCGTACCGTCTCGTTGGGCTTCACGTGCTCCGCCGACACGCTGAGGATGCGGACGGTCTCCGGGGCGGCCGTCGCGGGCGCCGCCGGCACCACGAGCGTCCCCACGGCCAGCGCCAGCAGCGCGGCCACTCCCGTCCACCGGACACCTGGGCGTGTCGTCACGCGGGCACCACCTTCTCCACGGGCAGGCGACACCGGTCGATGCGCCGCCGGCCACTATGCCGCGTGCGGGACGGGTGGCGCGACCCGGGGTGCCAGGGCTCGCGGCGACACCGACGACCGTGCTCAGCGCGCCGCCGGCCCGGCGACCGGTCGGTTTCCCGCCTGCCGGGTGTCAGGGTCCTGCCCGGCGTCGTCCGTTGCATCGTCGGCTGCGCCGGCGTCGTCGCTGTGGTGGCGGACCACGAAGCCCAGCGCCCCCGCGGCCAGCAGCGTGGCCGCGACGAGGGTGAGCGCGCGCGGCAACCCGATCCCGTCGGCCAGCAGACCGATCGTCGGCGGCGCCAGCAGGATGCCGGCGTAGCCGAGCGTGGACGCCAGGGCGATGCCGTCCGGGCCTCCCGTCGCCCCGGCCAGCGCGAGGGCCCACGGAAAGATGTTGGCCAGCCCCAGCCCGGTGACGACCAAACCGGCGAAGACCGGCCACAGCGCCGGGGACAGCGCCATCACCAGCACGCCCATGCTCGCCCCGACAGCGCCGCCCACCACGACCGGTGCCTGCCCGAAGCGCTCGATCAGGCGTGCGCCGGCCAGCCGTCCGATGGTGAGGCTCGCGGTCACGGTGGCGTATCCGGCGGCCGCGACCGCCGAGGGTCCGTCCAGGTCGGTCTCGATGTGCAGCGGAACCCAGGTATCCAGCGCACCCTGGCCGTACGCGGCACAGAGGGCCGTCGCGGCGGCGATCACCACGACGAAGCCGCGGTGACGGCCGCGGCCGCGGTCGGCGACCGTCCGTGGTGGCTGCCGGGCCGGTGGCAACGGCGCCGACAGGAGGAGCCCGGCCGACCAGAACGTCGCGGCCAGGCCGATCGGCACGACGACCAGCATGTGGGCGAACGGGCTGAGCCACAGCGCCAGCACGGCGCCCAGACCGGCGCCGGTGAGGCTGCCGATGCTGTTCGCCGCGTGCAGGCCGGACATGATCGGCCGCCGCACGAGGGCGACGAGGTCGACCGCGACGCTATTGACGGCGACGTCGACGGCGCCGTAGCCGATTCCGAACAGAACCAGGGTGAGGCCCAGGGCGAGCACCGATCGGGTCAGGGTGGGCGGGACCGCGGCCACGCAGAGCAGCGTGGCGGCGGCCACCGTCACCCGCCGGCTGCCCCACCGCCGGCACAGCCGCCCGGTCACGGCCATGGTGAGGACCGCGGCGCCGGAGATGCCGAGCAGGGCCAACCCCAGTTCCCCGGCCGACGCGTGCACCTGTTCCTTGATCGCGGGAAGCCGGACGGTCCAGCCCGCGAACAGGAACCCACCGGCGCCGAAGAACATGGTGGTCGCGAGGCGGAGCCGGGCGATCTGGTCGGGGTCGAGGGCAGGGGTGTCGCTCATGGTGGCGGCGGCCTCTCCGGCTCGGTTTCTGTACCGGTACAGTAGACGCTACTGTACCGGTATAGCGCCGCCGCGGCACGCCCCCGGTCTCCGTCGGCGCCGCTGGTAGCGTGGGATCGCCGGTGCTCAGTCGGCGGGTGAACTGCTCCGGAAGGTGGCGTCGTGGGCCGGCGGGTGACACTGCAGACCATCGCCGACCACGTCGGCGTCAGCAGGATGACCGTCTCCAACGCCTTCTCGAAGCCCGACCAGCTCTCGCCGAGCCTGCGACGCAGGATCCTGGCCGCCGCGGACGACCTGGGTTACGTGGGCCCCGACCCGGCGGCCCGTGCCCTCGCCCGGGGCACCACCGGCGCCGTCGGCATCGTGCTCACGTCCTCGCTCCGATTCGCGTTCACCGACCTCGTCGCCACCAGCTTCTTCGGGGCCATCGCCGAACGGCTGGCCCCGACCGGGCTGGCCCTCACCCTGCTGACCTCCGCGGACTCCGGGGACGTCATCCCCGCCCGGGACGTCGCCCTCGACGGCGCGCTCATCTACTCCTGCGACCCCACCTCGGCGGCGGTCGACCACCTGACCCGCCGCCGGCTGCCGCTGGTGTACGTCGACCAGGAGCCACTGGCCACCGTCTCGACGATCAACGTGGCGGACCGCACCGGCGCCCGGGCAGCCGCCCGGCACCTGCTGGACCTCGGCCACCGGCGGATCGGCCTGCTCATGTCCGGCATGCACCCTCCGCACGGCCTGATCGACCCGGCGGACGTGACGATCGACGGATACGCCGCCCGGCAACGGCTGCTCGGCTGGTGCGACGCGCTGAGCGAGGCGGGCGTGACCCCGCTGGTGGCCCGGCAGCCCGGCGCGGACCCCGAGCAGCCGCGGGCCGCGGCCCGGCTGCTGCTCGATCGCCCGGACCGGCCCACCGCCGTCCTGTGCTTCTCCGACGCGACCGCCCACGGTGTCCTGCGGGCGGCGGTCGACCTCGGCATCGACGTGCCCCGGGACCTGTCCGTCGTCGGCTTCGACGACAACCCGCTGGCCGCCCAGCTCCGCCCCGCCCTCACCACCGTCCACCAGGACATCGAAGCCAAGGGCGAGGCCGCGGCCGCCGCCCTCATCGCGGCGATCGCCGACGCGCGCGCCGGTGTCGCGCACGTTCCGCGGCATCACGTGCTGCCGGCCGAGCTTGTGATCCGGGACAGCGCCGCCCCACCGCCCGGCTGAGCGCCGGTACGGGCACCCCGGATGTCTCAGCCGGTGCCCCGCCCGCCGTGCGTTGACGGGTCCTCCGGCTCCGGCGCCGGCCGACCTCCGGCCCTGCCGTCCCTGGGTTGCGCCGCGTGACGATCGGCTGGAACGACGACGGACGGAGGTTGTGATGAAGAGACAGGCAGCGCGGGTCGTCGGCGGCGCGGCACTGCTCGCCGCGGTCGCGGCGGCCGCCTACCCGGTGCCGGTGCGACGCTGGCTCCGCTTCTGGGGCGCCACTGGCAAGGAGATCACCGGTGAGATGCCCGGTGACGAGCTGATCGAAGGGCCGGACCTCGAAACGACCCGAGCGGTGACCATCGCCGCCCCGCCCAGCGCGGTCTGGCCGTGGCTGGTGCAGATGGGCAGCGGCCGCGGTGGTGCGTACAGCTACGACTGGATCGAGAACCTGCTCGGTCTGGACATGCACAGCGCCGACACGATCCTGCCGCAGTTCCAGGACCTGACGGTCGGCGACGGCCTGCCGGTCGGTGCCGACGGCCCGGTGCTGCGCTGCGCCGTCCTGGAGCCGGAGCGCGCCCTGGCGTTCCTCTCCGACGACCACCGCTGGCTGTGGAGCTTCCGGCTGACGCCGGGATGCGATGGCGGCACCCGGCTGGTCAGCCGCAACCGGATCGTCACGGCGAGGCCGTCGCTGCTGCGGACCGCGTTCGACCGCGCGGTGATGGAGCCCGGCAGTTGGGTCATGGAGCGCAAGATGCTGCTCGGCATCAAGGCGCGCGCCGAGAGGTTGGCCGGCCAGCAACCCACCGCCGGGGAGCCGGCCGGCGTGCCCGTCTGACAGCCGGACGGTTCTGGGGGCCGGGACCCGACGCCGGTGCCGGTCGAACGACGGGGCGATGCTCAGGGTGCCGGCGACGGACGACCGATGATCACATCGGACGGATCCGTGCTGGTCGTGCGGCAAAGGCCCAAACCGGAGCCGGGCCATAGGTCCCTGGCCCGCGTGCCCGCCGACTCTGCCCCCGGGGCGCACCCGGCAGGAGGCTGGATGGTGGAGGCCCGCCGTCGGCCGGGACCCGGCTTCGCGGCCGGCCCGTGCACAGGACGCACGACGCCCCGGTCGGCGACGACCTCTGGACCACGAGGAGGGACCACCATGACCTACCGCATCGCGATCAACGGGTTCGGGCGGATCGGCCGCAACTACCTGCGCTGCCTGCTCGACAAGGGCATGTTCGGCGCCGGTTACGAGGTGGTGGCGATCAACGACCTGTGGGACACCGGCATGCTGGCCCACCTGCTGGTGCACGACTCCACGTTCGGCCGGCTCGCGCACGAGGTCGGCGTCGGCGACGCCGCGCTGACCGTGGCTGGCGCGACCATCCCGACGTTCCGGCAGCGCAGCCCCGAGGACCTCCCGTGGGGTGACCTCGGCGTCGACCTGGTCATCGAGTCGACCGGCAAGCTGCGCGCCCGCGACGACGCCGCGCTGCACCTCAAGGCGGGCGCGAAGCGGGTGCTGATCTCCGCTCCGGGCAAGGGCGCCGACGCGACCCTGGTGCCCGGCGTCAACGCGGATCGGTACGACCCGGTCGCGCATCGGATCCTCTCCGCCGCCTCGTGCACCACCAACTGCGTGGCGCCGATGGTGAAGGTGCTGCACGAGACGTTCGGGCTGGAGCGCGGCTACCTGACCACCGTGCACGCGTACACCAACGACCAGTTGGTGCTCGACGCGCCGCACAAGGACCCGCGCCGGGCCCGCGCCGCGGCCGTGAACATCATCCCGACCAGCACCGGAGCCGCGAAGGCCGTGGGCCTGGTGCTGCCCGAGCTGGCCGGGCGGCTCGACGGCGTCGCGCTGCGCGTGCCCGTCGAGGACGGCTCGATCAGTGACCTCACGTGCGAGCTGACCCGTGCCGCCACGCGGGACGAGATCAACGCCGCGATGGCCGGGGCCGCGGCCGGGCCGATGCGGGGGATCCTGCGCTACACCGAGGCGCCGCTGGTGTCCCGCGACATCGTCGGCGATCCGTCCTCGTGCGTGTTCGACGCGAGCCTGACCCAGTCCGGCGGCACGTTCGTCAAGGTCTTCGGCTGGTACGACAACGAGTGGGGTTACCTCAACCGGCTCGTCGAGCTCACCGAGCAGTTCGCCAGGGCGGAGTGACCTGAGAACGGAGGCCTCGCTGCGGCCGGCGCCGGGACCGTCGTCCCGGCGTCCGCCGCGGCCGACCAGGAACGGACGGATCGCCGACCTGAACGACACCGGCATGAGACCGCCGCGACGGCAACCGACGCCGCACCGCTCAGTTGCCGGGCCGGCGCCGCCCCCAGCCGAGGTAGGCCGCCGGCCCGACCGGCTGCACGAACAGCAGGGGCCACCAGACCGCCTTGGGGCCGCGCACCTCCCGCTCCGGACGCCGGGCCAGGTCGATCGCGGCCACGACCGTCAGCACCACCTCGACCGGTGCGAGCACCGCCGTCGCGGTGCGTTGCCAGCGGGGCAGCTCACTCCATTTCTTGCCCATCGTTCGCTCCTTCTCGTGCGAGATGCCGGGCCGGGGGAGAGCGTCCCCGCATGCCGGCAGAAGCCAGTCGCGCACCTGCCGCAGCCGGCGGCGCGCGTACCCCTGAATGAAGAACGCCGTGTCGGCCTGCTGGTCGCGCCCTCGCCGACCACGGCGCGGATCAGGTGCTCGCGCCGGCCCTGACCGCGGGCGTCGAGCAGCAGCACGCCGAAGCCGCGCCGTGCGAGCACGGCGGCGTCTGACAGCACGGCGGCCCGGTGGGAGCCGGAGCCGTGCCGCGGGCACCCCGTGGGGGCATGGCGCGGCTGCTACCGCCACCGTCCCGACACCCGGTAACCGCGACAATGGCCGCTCACCGGGGGCGGCCGAACGTGGGCGGTCAGCTCGGCACGGCCAGCTCCGCCGGGGCGGGCGGCGCCGGCACGGGTACCGGAATGACCACGACCGGGCAGCTCGCCTTGCGGACGCATTCCTCGCTCACCGACCCGAGGACGGTGTGCCGGAACCGGCTGTGACCATGACTGCCGAGAACGAGCAGATCCGCGCCGCGAGCGGCATGGGTCAGCACGTCGGCGGCCCTGCCCTCCACGACCTCGGCCGCGACCGGCGACAACGGGGCTCGACCGGCCGTGACCGCCTGGATCTCGCGGTCGAGGATGGCGCGGGCGTGCTGCTTCTCGTCGCCGGGGTTGGTCGCGGTCGCCGGGCCGGACTCGACCCCGTCCCACCGCCAGGTGATCACCGCCTGCACGGTGCCACCGCGAGTCGTCGCTTCCCGGGTAGCCCAGTCGAGGGCGCGCCGCCCGCCGTCGGAGCCGTCCACGCCGACGACGATCAGATAGTTGTCGGTCATCTCCCTCACTCCCTCCATGTCCTTGACCCATCGCAGACCCGTCGTCGGCGATGCGGGTAGGCGCGGAGGGCCCTCCGCGTCAGGCCCTTCGACCTGTCCATCGGGTCGGGCCGTCGCCGCTCGTCGCACGGGGCGCGGACGGCCGGGCTCCAGCGGCCGTCGCCGCGGCGTTCGAGGTCGCCGTGGCCAGCGCGCGCCGGGTGCCCGGCGGCAGGCGTGACCCGCGCCGGCGGTCAGGCCGCCGCCGCGACCATCGCCTCCGCATACGGCAGGGCCAGGCCGGTGTCCGGCGCGAAGAGGTACGCGGCGTCGACGTCGACCCCCACCGTCAGGCGGCCACCGACCTGGACCGGGACATCGCCGTCCAGCCGCGCGGTCCAGTGCTCGTCCGCCGGATCGCTGTCGTCCGCCGGGTGCCACCCCCGGCCGGGCGGCTCGAAGAGCACGAGCGTGGCGTTGCCGAGAAACTCGACGGCGGCCACGGTGACGTCCAGCGCCGGTGCACCGTCCGGAGCCGGCCAGGTGAACGCGTCCGGTCGCAGGCCGAGCAGCAGCGGGCCCCCGGCGAGCGCGGCGAGGCCCGCTGCCCGCGGGTCCGGCACGGGCCAGAGTTGCCCGCCCACCTCCATGCTCGGCCGGGCGCCCGCGTGCACCGGCACCACGGCGAGGTTCATGCTCGGCGAGCCGATGAACCCGGCGACGAACGCGTTGACCGGTCGGTGGTAGAGGTCGTGTGGCGTCCCGATCTGCTGCACCCGGCCGCCTTCGAGCACCGCGATGCGGTCGCCGAGCGTCATCGCCTCGACCTGGTCGTGGGTGACGTAGATGGTGGTGGTGCGGTGCTCGGCGTGCAGGCGCCGAAGCTCGGCGCGCATCGTGACGCGCAGCAGCGCGTCCAGGTTGGACAGTGGCTCGTCCATGAGCAGGACGCGCGGATTTCGGACGATGGCGCGTCCGGCGGCCACCCGCTGCCGCTGCCCGCCGGACAGCGCCTTGGGCTTGCGGTCGAGGAGCTCCTCGATGCTCAGCAGCTGCGCCACGTCGAGGACCCGCCGCTCGCGGACGGGGGCGGGGACGTGCCGGAGCCGCATACCGAACGCGAGGTTGTCCCGCACCGACAGGTGGGGGTACAGGGCGTAGTTCTGGAACACCATCGCGACGTCGCGTTCCTTCGGGGAGAGGTGGTCGACGACCTCGTCGTCGAACGAGACCGTCCCGGAGGTGGCCTCCTCCAGGCCAGCGATGACGCGCAGCAGGGTGGACTTGCCGCAGCCGGACGGCCCCACCAGCACGAGGAACTCGCCCTCGGGCACGGTCAGATCCACGCCCTCGAGCACCCGGGTCCCACCCGGGAACACCTTCGTCACGTTGTCAAGGCGTACCCTCGCCATGGCAATCCTCCCCTTCCGCTCTCGGTTCCTGGTCTTCCCGTTGACGCCCGCGGGCGGCGGGATCGCCCGGCGGTCGGGGCGTGTCCGCCCTCAGGACGTCGTGCACGGGGGAGATCGGCGACGTCGGTACCGCACGGGCTCTCATGGCCAGGCCTGCAGCCGGGGAAGGTGACCGCGGTTGTCCAGGGGGCGTTCCCGGCCGGTGCCGGCGAGGAGACGACGGCTCATCCCATCAGCCATGCCCTCATTGCACGGCGCCGGCGGACCGGCGGGTAGATGCGGAAGGCCCGGCGGGGCGGGCCGTCGGACCCGCCCCGCCGGCAGTCACCCGTGACCTGGCGACCCTGCCGGTCGTCGCGCAGATCGACGGGCGCGTGGTCGGTGCGCCGCCTGACTGCTCGTCGCGGAACGGGTGCCGGGCAGCGAGTGGCCAAGTGCGCGGTACATCACCTCGCCCCGCACCCCGCTGTTTTATACGATGCCCATAGTAAAAACCCCAGGAGGCGCCATGACCTACGTGATCGCCGAGCCGTGCATCGACGTGCTCGACCGGGCCTGCGTGGAGGAATGCCCGGTTGACTGCATCTACGAAGGCGGCCGGGCGCTATACATCCACCCGGACGAATGCGTCGACTGCGGCGCCTGCGAACCGGTCTGCCCCGTCGAGGCGATCTTCTACGAAGACGACCTTCCCGAGCGGTGGTCCGTGTTCACCGACGACAACGCCCGGTTCTTCGCTGAGCCGCTGCCGGGAGCCGCCGCCCCACTCGGGTCTCCGGGCGGGGCCGCCAAAGTGGGCCGGCTGGCAGTGGACACTCCGCTCGTCGCCGGACATCCCCGCCCGACAACCCTGACCGGCGAGGGCACCTAGCCACCGCCACGACCCGGTCTCCCGGGAGGCACCGATGCGTCTGATCGTCTACGGCGACTTCAACTGTCCCTACTCCTACCTGGCCAGCCAACGCGTCGACGCGCTGCTGCGACAGCGCCGTGCGGAGGTCGCCTGGCGGGCGGTCGAGCACAACCCCGGGCTGTCGATGACCGGTACCCCGGTCGCCGCCGACCCGGACGGGTGGAGACGCGAGTTGGTCGAGAGCCAGCTGCTCGCCCTGCCCGGCGAGCACCCGCCCGAGGCGGCCCCCACCCTGGTCAGCAACACGCTGGCCGCCGTCTCCGCATACGCCGAGGCGGTCACCGACGGTGTCGAGCACGACCTGCGCCGTCTCCTGTTCGACGCCATCTGGGTGCGTGGCCAGCACCTCAGTAACGCCTACGACGTGCGCGCCCTCGTCGCCAGCCTCACCTATCCGCCCTACCCCATCAGGCCGTACCTCAGCTCGCCGGAGCTGCCGCCACCCGGGTTCGGCAACCCCGCGCCGCTGCACACCACCCGGATCCTCGGCGCGACGACGGCCCCCAACGGAATACCACTGACCACGACCGGCTGGCGCCGCTCGCGGCGATGGCGCACCGACTGGCTGGACGCCGCCGGGCCCGTCGTACCCGTGGTGGTGGATCCCGAGGGCACCGCGCTGCCGGGCACCCGAGGGCTGGCACACCTGGCCGAACTACTCGTGGACCCGCGAGCACCCCGCGGGACGCGGCCGAGCGGCCCGAGCAGCGCCCACGCCCAGAAGTTGACCAGGAAGCCGAGCGTGGCGACGGCGAGTTGGAGTGAAGCCGCGGTGCTCCGGACGGGCTGCGTCGCCAACCGCCCGTCCGCCTGCTGTCCCTTCGGCCGGTCCTCGACGGCCGTTCGCGGTGCGGCTGCGAACTTGATGACGTGAACGACTCAGTCCGGCGGACCCGGCCGGGGAGCCCCGGTTCCCCGTCCCGGGACCGCGAATGCCGGCAGCACCGCGAGGCGAGCCTGACCGTGAATCGTCTGGGTCATCAAGTTGGTAGCGCGCGACAACCTGGCCGTGCCCCCGAACCCATGGGGGCACTCGGGATCATCTTTCTGCCGCTGGTGCTCGGCCAGTGCCTCGCGCGCGATCCGATGCCACGTCGACGACGCCGCGCAGCTGCGGGTGGTGGCGGCGCAGCTGGGCTTCGAGCCGGTGCCGTAGGGTGTAGCGGGCGGCCGGGCACCGTGGGCGCCGACAGCCGCCGCGCGGATGTCGTCGAGCATGGGTGTCATTGCCCCGGGAGAGGGGGCCGGCGCGGGAAGCGACCGGCCCGCAGGACAGGACCGGCGTGCCGGCGTCCCGGGACCGGTCGCTGTCGCGGGCCGGGAGGGGGAGGCCGGGTCAGGCCGGGCGACACCGTTCGTCGAAGACCCGCCGCACGTGGGCGCCGGCCATCGGCACCGCGAAGCGGCGACCCGCCAACCGGCGCGGGCCGACGGCCGAGGCGGCCGGGCAGGCGCGGGGACGGCAGCTCACCGGGCGCTCCCGGTGGCCGGGGTGGCGGTCGGGGTGATCCGGTCCCAGGCCGGGATCGGCAGGGCGATCACCGCGGCGGGAAAGAGGCCGTGCTCCTCGTTGTCGATGTGCCGGTGCAACCGGTCGAGGGCGGCGAGCACCGCCGGCCAGTCCGGTGCGGCGCGGTCGACCGCGCCGAGGACGCCGTGGATGTCGCGGTGTTCGGCGCAGAGCCGGGCCACCGCCTCGGCGAGGCTGCCCTCGGCGCGCAACTCGGCGAAGAGGCCGTCCTCCTCGACGGTGGTGTGCGGCGTGAGCAGGGCCAGCAGGTCGTCGAGCACCCGCAGGGCGGCCGGGTCACCGCGCAGGATGGCGGACCGCAACCGGCCCGCCGCGTCGGAGATCGACTCGTGCTCGGTCGAGAGCCGGCCGATCAGGGGAAAGTCCCGGCATCCGCAGTAGTTGCACACCGAATATCGCCTCCCCCTCCGGGTGGCCGTACGCCGTCCCGGTCCCAACCCAGGCTGCTCGCCGGTAATCGCGGCGGACAGGGCCGAACGGCCCGGCGCGCCGGGACGGCGGGTCCTGACCTGGCCGTCCCAGCGGCGGCGGGCCGCTCAGGCAGCGGCCCCGACCCGGCCGTCCCGGCGGCGGGCCGCTCAGGCGGTGGCTGGCTGGCGGGACAGCCGGATCTGCCAGGTCTCCGGTCCGTCCTGAAGCCACTCGGTGGCCATGTCACCCCGGTAGCGCGACTCGATCTCGGCCAGCAACGGCCGGGGCGCGTGCGGCGCGACCAGGACCAGCGCCCCGCCGTCCGGCAGCGCGTCCAGCGCCGCCAGCACGGTGGCGTGCCGCCGGTCGTGCGGCAGCGTCCGGACGTCGAGCCGGGGGTCGATGGTCAAGGTCGGGGCCGGGGCGTCCGCCGCACCCCGGTCCCCGCCGCACCCGCAGGCTCCGCCGCAGCCGCCCGCCGAGCCCGCCGAGCCCGCCGAACCCGCGGAGTCCGCCGAGCCCGCCGAACCCGCGGAGTCCGCCGCGTCCGCCACGCCGAGCAGGTCGTGCACGCCGTCCAGCAGCGCCGCCAACGACACGTCCGCCGCGTCCACCAGCAGCGGTACCACCAGTTCGTTCTCCTTGACCAGGTGGACGGCGAGGACGCCGGCGAGGGCCTGCGCGGTGGCGGCCGCCCGGACCGGCTCCTCGGCCGCTTCGAGCGCGACCACGAGGCCGGTGATGGCCCGGTGTTCGGCCTGCATGCCGCGGATCAGCAGGGTCGCCTCCGGCCGGGCCGCGGCCACCGGGTAGAGGGCCGTCTCCTCGGCGTGCGCGTGCGGCAGCAGCTCGTCGCGGAGCCAGCCGGTCAGGTCGTCGCGGACCTGGTCGGCCCGGCCGGCGTCGCCCTGGGCCGCCGCCGTCAGCAGATCCTGGACGTACCGGTCGAGCGCCGCGGCGAGCTGGCCGTGGTGGCCGACCACCGCCCGGGCGGCGGCGCGGTCGGCGGTGGAGCGGGTGTGGGACATGGCGACTCCCGTAGTTTTGACGTCAGACGACGTTGTAACGTTATATACCGTGGAAACCCTGAGAACAGGGCCGGTCGGGGAGACGATCGACCCGCACCGGCACCGCGCACTGGGCACCGAGAGCCGGGTCTCGATCCTGGGCATCGTCCGGGCGGCCGAGGGCGGCGTGACCATCGCCGAGGTGGGGGAGCGGACCGGGCTGCACCCGTCCACCGCCCGCGCCCACCTCGACCGGCTGGTCGGCGCCGGTCTGCTGGTCAAGGCCCGGGCCAGCGGGGGGCAACCCGGCCGGCCGGCGTGGCGCTACCGGCTCGCCGCCGGAAACGAGGCCCCCGCGCCGGCGCCGTACCGGGCGCTGGCCGCCGCCCTGCTGGACCACCTGTCCCGGCGCACCGGAGGGGACGTCCGCGCCGAGGCCACCCGGGCCGGCCAGGACTGGGGCCGGCACCTGGCCGCCGCCACCCCGCCCGGCGCGGACCCGCTCGACACGCTCTTCGAGGTGCTGCGCAGCCTGGGTTTCAGCCCTCGGCTGCACCACAGCGGCGACGGTCGGACCGAGATCCACCTGCACACCTGTCCCTTCCTGGAGCTGGTCAAGCGCAACCCCGATGCGATCTGCAACCTGCACGTCGGCGTGGTCCGGGGTGCCCTGGAGCACGCCGGGGCACCGCCGGCCGGCGCCGTGGTCGAGCCGTTCGGCGCACCCGACGCCTGTGTGGTGCGCCTGGCCCTGCCGGAGCCCGCGCCGGCCCGGGGCCGCCGCCGGCCCGGCGTCGCACCGACCCCCCGATGAGCGCCCGGACTGGGCCGCGGCTCCCGCTCCTCGCGGCCGGCGGCCTCGCCCTGCTCAGCGGCCTGTACGCCGCGCTGCTGCTGCTCGGCCTGCCGCTGCCCACCCCGCGGGCGTCGCTGGAGCAGGTGCACGGCCCGCTGATGGTGCTCGGCTTCGTCGGCACGCTGATCGCCCTGGAACGGGCGGTGGCGCTGGGCACCCGGTGGGCCCTGTCCGCCCCGGCGTGCTCGGGTGCCGGTGGGGTGGCCCTGCTGCTCAGCGGCCCGAGCCTGGCCGCCCGGCTGCTGCTGATGCTCGCCGCCGTACTGCTCCTGCTGGTCTACCGGCGGCTCTGGCACCGGCAGCCCGGCCCGTCCCTGCTGGCGCAGGGGCTCGGCGCGTTCGCCTGGTACGCCGCCACCCTGCTCTGGCTGGCCGGCGCCGCCGTGCCGGAGATCGTGCCGTGGCTGGCCACCTTCGTGGTCGCCACCATCGCCGGCGAGCGCCTGGAACTGGCCCACCTCGCGCTGCCGCCGCACGGGGTCCGCTGGTTCCTGGTCGCGCTCGGCGCGCTCACCGCCGGGGTCACCGCCACCGTGCTGTGGCCGGACGCCGGGGCGCACCTGTTCGGGGTGGGCCTGCTCGCCGTGGTCGGCTGGCTGGTGGCGTACGACGTCGCCCGCCGCACCGTGCGCGGGCGCGGCCTGCCCCGCTTCGTCGCGGTCGGCCTGCTCACCGGGTACGCCTGGCTGGCGGTCGCCGGCCTGCTCTGGGCCGGTGCCGGCCCGGTCACCGCCGGTCCCCGCTATGACGCCACCCTGCACGCCGCCTTCCTCGGCTTCACCATGTCGATGATCTTCGTGCACGCCCCGGTCATCCTGCCCGGGGTGCTCCGCCGTCCGCTGCCCTACCGGCCCTGGCTCTACGCGCCGCTCGCCCTGCTGCACGGCAGCCTGCTGGTGCGGCTCGTGCTCGGCGACGGGCTGGCCGTCGAGCCGGTCTGGCGCTGGGCGGGCGTCGTCAACGTCCTCGCCGTCCTCACCTTCCTGGGCTGCGCGACGGCCGGCGTCCTGACCGGCGTCCGACGGCGGCCCACCGCTGCGCCCGTACCGGCGGTGCACCCATGAGCCGTCCCCGGCCCGCCGCCGCGCGGGTCGACCCCGCGCCGACGGCTGATCGCACCCCGGCCTCCGGTCGCACCCCACTGGCCGGCCCCGCACTGACGTCCGGTCCCGCCTCGACGGCCGGTCCCGCCTCGACGGCCGGCCCCGCGCCGGCCGCCGGCGTCGGCCCGGCCCCGTCCACCGCCGCCGTCCCGTCGCCCCCGCCCGCCGGGCCGACCGGGAGCACCGGGCCGGCGGCGAGCACCGGCCGGGCCGGCTGGCACCGGCGGGTCGGCCTGCTGCCCGTCACCTACCTGGGCGGGCTCGTCGTCCTGGGCTTCGTCCATCCGTTCCTGCCGTCCTGGCGCTGGCTGGCCATCCACCTGCTGCTGCTCGGCGCGGTCACCAACGCCATCCTGGTCTGGTCCGCGCACTTCACCGCCGCGGTGCTGCGCGCCCCGGTGCCGCGACGGCGCCGGTCGGAGGCGGTCCGCCTCGCCGGGCTGAACCTCGGGGTGTGCGCCGTCCTCGTCGGCGGGACGGCCGGCCGGCCCTGGATCGCGGTCGGTGGCGCGGCCCTCGTCTTCGCCGCGGTGGCAGCCCACCTCGCGTGGCTCGCGCGGCGGCTGCGCCGGGCCCTGCCGGCCCGGTTCCGGGTGACCGTCCGCTACTACCTGGCCGCCGGCCTGGCGCTGCTCGCGGGGGTCCCGGTGGGCGCCGGCATGCTCGTGGTCGACGACGCCCACCGGCCCCGGCTGCTGCTGTTCCACGCGCACGTCAACCTGCTCGGCTGGGTCACCCTGACCGTGCTGGGCACGCTGCTCACCCTCTGGCCGACCATGCTGCGTACCCGGATGGTCGACGGGGCGGCCCGGCTCGCCGCCGTCGCCCTTCCGCCGGCCTCGGTCGGCCTGGTCCTGCTCGGCCTGGGGCTGCTCGCCTGGTGGCGAGCTGTCGCCGCGGTCGGCCTGGGCCTGTTCGTGCTCGGCGTCCTGGTCGCGTTGCGGCCCGCGCTGGCCGTGGCGCGGGCGCGCCCGCCGTACGCCTTCGCCACCTGGTCGCTCGCGGCCGCGGCCGGCTGGCTCCTGGTCGCCCTGGGCGTCGACGCGGTCACCCTGCTGGCCGCCGCGGGGCCCGTCACCGCCGCCGACCGCTTCGGGCAGGTGCTGGTCCCGCTGCTGGTGGGCTTCGTCGGGCAGGTGCTGGTCGGCGCGCTGACGTACCTGCTGCCGGTGGTCCTCGGCGGGGGACCGGCCTCCGTCCGGGCCCGGGCCGCGCTGCTGGACCGGCACGGGCCGCAGCGGGTGGCCATGGCCAACGCCGCGCTGGCGGTCTTCGCGCTGCCCAGCCCGCCGTACGTCCGCATCACCACGTCCCTGCTGATCCTCGCCGCGCTGGTGCAGTTCCTGGCACCGGCCGCCCGGGTCCTGCTCACCGCCCGGAGATGACCCCGTGACCACCGCACCCACCCCGGCCCGCCCGCTCGGCGGCGTGGCCACCGGCCTCGCCCTCGTCCTGGTCGCCGTGCTGGTCGGCGTGGCCGCGCAGCGGATGACGGCCGGTCCGTCCGCGGCCGGCGCCGCCACGGCGGTCACCCCCACCGGGCACACCACCACCGTCGAGGTGGTGGCCGAGGGCATGCGCTACCACCCGGCCCGGATCGAGGTGCCCCCGGGCGACCGCCTGGTGGTCGAGTTCCGCAACCGGGACCACCGCCGGCACGACCTGATCCTGGAGAACGGTGCCCGCACCGCCCTGCTGGGCCAGGGCGGGTCGGCCCGCCTCGACGCGGGCATCATCGGTGGCCCGACCGAGGGCTGGTGCTCGCTGCCGGGACACCGGCAGGCGGGCATGGCCCTGCGGATCGTCCCGACCGGGTCGGCGGCGGCGCACGCCCCGACCGGGTCGGCGGCGCCGCAGCCGAGCATCGACGTGATGGCCGACCCCGGGCCGGCCTTCACCGCCCGCGACGCCGTCGCGCCGGCCACCCCACCGGGCCGGTTGCACCGCCGGGAACTGCACGTACGGGAGGTGGTGCGCGAGGTCGCCGCGGGCGTACGCCAGCGGCTCTGGACCTTCGACGGCACCGTGCCGGGACCCGTGCTGCGCGGCCGGGTCGGCGACACGTTCGAGATCACCCTGGTCAACGACGGCACGCTGGACCACGGCATCGACTTCCACGCCGGCGCGGTCGCCCCGGACGAGGTGATGCGCCCGATCGACGCCGGGCAGCGGCTGACCTACCGGTTCACCGCCACCCGGGCCGGCATCTGGATGTACCACTGCTCGACCATGCCGATGCTGCACCACATCGGCAACGGCATGTACGGCACCGTGATCATCGACCCGCCCGACCTGCCCCGGGTGGACCGGGAGTACGTGCTCGTCCAGTCCGAGCTCTACCTCGGGCCGGACGGCGAGCCCGGCGACCTGGCCAAGATGCAGGCCGAGCGCCCCGACGCGGTGGTCTTCAACGGCTACGCCGCCCAGTACGACCACCGGCCGTTGACCGCCCGCCCCGGGGAGCGGGTCCGGGTCTGGCTGCTCGACGCCGGACCCAACCGGGACACCTCGTTCCACGTCGTCGGCGCCCAGTTCGACACCGTCTACCGGGAGGGGCACTGGGAGAACCGGGCAACCGACCCGGGCGGCGCGCAGGTGCTCCAGCTCGGTCCGGCGGCCGGGGGGTTCGTCGAGCTGACGTTCCCCGCTGCCGGGCACTACCCCTTCGTCAACCACGCGATGGTCGACGCCGAGCGCGGTGCCCGCGGCGTGTTCGACGTCCGGTAGGCGACGCCGCCCGGCCGGTACGGGTACCGGGCGTCGAGCGGCACCGTCCATCCGGCACGGTGACAGACTCGTCCCGGTCCCTATAGATCGCTATGCTCGATCGCACGGTCAGCACGAGCAGCGGGGATGGGCGTCGATGAAGGTGCTCGTGACGGGAGCTGCGGGGTTCATCGGCACGTACCTCTGCCGGCTCCTCGATCAGCTCGGGGCCGACGTCACACCGATCGACCTGGTCGACTGCGATGTCCGGGACACCGAGGGGCTCCGCTCGATCATCGCCCGGGTGCGCCCGGAAACGGTCTACCACCTGGCGGCGATCGCCAGCGTGACCGAGTCGTGGGCGCGACCGTCCGAGACCTGGTCCACCAACGTGCTCGGCACGGCCGCCCTGCTCGAGGCGACGCGGATGGCCGCGCCGACCGCGCGGGTGCTGGTGATGAGCACGGCCAGTGTCTACGACGGCGCGGCGCTCGACGGCCCGGTCGACGAGGCTCGACCGGTGCAGGCGATCTCACCGTACGGCACGAGCAAGGCGATGGCGGAGACCCTCGCCCGGCACTATTCCGCTGCCTACGGGATGCGCGTGCTGATCGCCCGCCCGACGAACGTCATCGGACCGGGCCAGCATCCGTCCTACGTGGTGCCCGCGCTGTCCCGGCGGATCCTCGGTGCGCGGGCCGCCGGGCTGTCCAGCATCACCAGCGGCAACTGGGATGCGAAGCGTGATTTCGTCGACGTGCGAGACGCGGTGGTCGCCCTCACCCGGATCGCCCAGCTGGGTGCCCCCGGAGGTACGTACAACATCTGTACCGGCGTCGGCACCACCATCGCCGAGCTGGCCCGCCAGCTGTGCGCGCTGGCGGACACGGAGTTGACCGTCCTTCCGGACCCGGCGCTGCAACGCCGGCTCGACGCCCGGTCACTGGTCGGCGATCCGACCCGCATCAACCGTGAGATCGGCTGGCAGGCGCGCCGGCCGCTGACCCGCACGCTCTCCGACGTGCTGGCGGCCCTGACGGCGGCGACCGGCGACGGAAGTCCATCCGGCGGCGCGAAAGCGCTCCAGCTGGACGTGCGGAAGTGACCACCCTGGTACCGCTGTCCCGGCCGAGCCTCGGGCCGCGTGAGCAGGCGTACGTCCAGGATGCGCTGGCCTCCGGCTGGGTGTCCGGCACCGGGCCGTACGTGGAGCGGTTCGAGGCGGCCCTCGCCGAGCGGCTGTGCCGGTCGCACGTCGTCGCGGTCTCCAGCGGTACGACGGCCCTCGAGTTGACGCTCGCGGCCCTGGGTGTCGGGCCTGGGGACGAGGTGATCGTGCCCGCGCTCACCTTCGCCGCCCCGGCGGCGGCCGTGCTGACGGTGGGCGCGACACCGGTGCTGTGTGACGTCTCGCCAGCGGACTGGACACTCGACCCGGTGGCAGCGGGCGAGCTGATCACGACGCACACCCGAGCGGTGATCGCCGTCGACGTGCTGGGACATCCGTGCGACTATCCGGCGCTGGCCCGGCTCGGCCTGCCGGTGATCGAGGACGCGGCGCAGGCGCACGGGGCTGCGGTCGGTGACGCCCCGGCGGGCAGCTTCGGGCTCGCGTCGGTGTTCAGCTTCCACGTGAACAAGGCCGTCACCTCCGGCGAGGGGGGCTGCGTCGCCACCGACGACGCCGAGCTTGCCGCCCGGGTACGCCTGCTGGCCCATCACGGGATGACCCCGCAGCGGCCGTACGTCCACGAGGTCGCCGGCCGCAACGGGCGCATGACGAACCTGACCGCAGCGCTCGGGCTGGCCCAGGTGGAACGGTGGGAGGAACTGGTGGCGGCCCGCCGTCGGGTCGGCGAGCGATACACCGCCCACGCCGACGGGCTCGGGTTCGGCCGCCGGCCGGTGCGGCCGGGGGTACGGGCGTCGTGCTGGCTGCACACTGTGGCGACCGATCCGGGCACCCGGGAGCGGTTGGTGCGGTTGGGTCGGGCCAGCGGTGTCGATGTCCGGGGCATCTGGCCGGCCCTGCCGGAGCTGGCGTTGTACCGCGACCGGGCACCCCGGCCGTGGCCGGTCGCGGCAGCGGTCTCGCGGTCGTGCGCCTGGTTGCCCACCTCCGCGGACCTGACCGATGAGGAGATCGACCGGGTCGTGCACGCGGTGCTGCGGCCGGCCGCGTCCGGCGACCCGGCCCCCGGCCCCGCCGTCAGGTAGGGGGACGGCGGGTGCTCCGCGCCCCACGTCCCCGGTCCCGCCGTCAGGTAGGGGGACGGCGGGTGCTCCGCGCCCCACGTCCCCGGTCCCGCCGTCAGGTGGAGGGACGGCGGGTGCTCAGCGCCCGAGCGCGTCGAGGACCTGGCTCACCTGGCCGAGGTGGTCGTCGCCGACCGGGCGGAGGACGACCGTGTCCGCGCCGGCCTCCCACAGCGCCGCGATCCGCTGTGCCGCTGACTTCGGTGTCCCCGAGGCGACCATCGCGGGGGTGGGCGTGGCCCGGTGCAGGTCGGCGAACTTGCTCACGATCGGCGCGGCCACGGCAGCCACATGATCCGGGTCGGGATGGACGAGCAGGTGGAGGTAGACGACGATCTCGTGTGGTCGACCCGCCCCGCCGGCCCGGACGTGCGCCAGGTCGCGGCCGAGGATCTCCGGCGTGGTGCCCTCGGCGAGGATGGTGCCGTCGGCGATCCGCCCGGACAGGGCGAGGGAACGCGGCCCGACCACTCCGGCGTACAGCGGAGGCGGCACCGGTGGCACGTGTTCGAGGCAGGCGTCGGTCAGCGCGATGGTGTCGGTGGTGAGCGTGACGTGTTCGCCGGCGAGCAGTCCCCGTACGGCGGTGAACGTGGCGTCGAGCTGCTCGAGCCGGCTCCGGGCCGGGCGGGTGATGCGGCGTAGGCGAGCCGCCGTGCCGTGTCCGAGCCCGGCCACCAGGCGACCGGGGTACATCTCGGCGAGCGCGGCGAGCTCCATGGCGTGCACGACCGGATTGCGGAGCGGAACGGGACAGATGCCCATGCCGATCCGCAACCGGGAGCTGACGGCCAGTGCCGTCGCGGTGAGTGCGACCGAGCCGGCCCAGCCGATGTCCTCGACCAGCCACAGATCGTCGACCCGCATCGCGTCGAGGGTGCGTACGAAGTCGGGAAGTGCCGTCGGCCGGTGGGCACGGTCGAACATGACACCGAGTGCCCGCGGCGGCCTGCCACTGGGCGGCATGTGTCCTCCTCGCGTACCGGTCGTCTACCGGTGGCCGGCAAGAAACGCTACAACATGGCCAGCGCGTCGAGGGCCAGATACGCCAGGTCGACGTCGATGGTCTCGCCGGCCCGCAGTAGCTCACGGAACTGGACCGGTGGCACGAGTACGACCTCGACGAATTCCTCCGCGTCCAACTGCTGCGCGCGTTCCGGACGGCAGTCGCGTGCGACCCCGCAGTATTTGCGGGCCGTGCAGTACGAGTCGCCGTAGCACTGCCCGACGATGTCCACCCGGCCCGCGTACCCCGTCTCCTCCAGCAGCTCGCGGGCGCCGGCGTCGGAAGGGTCCTCACCGTCCTCCAGATAGCCGCCGGGCAACTCGTAGATGAACCGCCCCGGCCCGGGCCGGAACTGTCGGGTGAGGATCACCTCGCTCGTGGGCGTGAGCGCGAGCACGGCAACGGTGTCCCGTTCGGCGCGGATGCTGAAGGTTTCGTCCCGACCGGAGGGGAGACGGTAGTCCACCTCCACGACGGCCCGGCCGAAGCGCTCGTAGGCCGTGCGGCGGCGGAGCTCCCGCCACGGTACGGCAAGACGGCTGTCGGGTCCGCTGTCCACGGCTCACTCAGCCGTCGATCCCGACCGGCACCCACAACGGCCGCTGACCCGTGCCCTTCCGGGGCCGCGCGACCGAGGGTGCCGCCGCGTCGTCCGGAAACGGAACCGGGAGCATGCTGCGCATCGGGATATTATTCGGCGATGGAGGCGATCCCGCAGCCCGGAAACGCCGACGCGGACTGTTGGATCATCGTCGAGGGTGGTGGCAGCCGCACCACGGTGGTGGTGACCGGCCCGGGTCCCGGTCGGGCCGATGGAGACAGCACCAACCCGCGCAGCGTCGGCCCGGCGCAGGCGGCGCGGACCCTGCATGACCTCGTCGCCACGGCGCTCGCGGCCGCCGACACCCGGCCGGACGCCGTGACGTTCGCCGTGGCGTCGCACGGTGCCGCCTCGACCACGGCGGCGGCGGACGAGTTCGCCCACCTCCTGGACGGCGCGCTGCGGCAGGCCGGCGTCGCGGCCCCGGTCGCGGTCACGGGGGACATCCTGCCGCTGCTCTTCGGCGTGGACGCGACGCTGACGGTCGCCGTGATCGTGGGGACCGGCACGGAGTACCTGGCCCGGCACGGCACCGACCGGTTCGCGGCGGCCAGCGGACTGGACTATCTGCTGACCGACGAGGGCGGCGGGTTCGACCTCGGGCTGCAGGGGCTGCGGGCGGTGGCCCGGGCGCTGGACGGACGGGGCCCGGCGACGGCGCTGACCGGGTCGGCCCGGGACTGGTGCGGCGGTTCCCCATCCGGTTCGCTGCGCGAGGACCTGTTCCGAAAGGTCTATCAGACGCCTGCCCGCCCCACGGTGGCGTCGTTCGCGCGGAGCGTTCTCACCGTCGCCGCGCACGGGGATCCGGTTGCCGGCGCTCTCGTCGACAACGCCGTCGGCGAGGTGCTGGTCGGGGTCCGGACCGTGCTACGCGCGGTAGGTGCCGACGGCGGCCAGCCGACGCTGATCCTTTCCGGCTCGTTGGCCAGCACCGACAACGCCTTCCGGGAGCGCCTGCTGACCCGGCTCGTCGCCGAGCTGTCGGCGGCGCAGATCGTCACCCACGACGACAGCGCGTTGGCGCCCGCGGTGCGACGCCTCGGCGAGCTGGTGCTGGCGCACCGCGACGACCTCGGTCGACTGCGTCGGGCCGGACCGGTGGTGCTGCTGGGATCCGCACCGGCCGCCTCACCGCGTGGCGCGTCTTAGCGCCAGCCACACCAGGACCAGCGGTGCGACGATGAGCGCGCCGGAAACGCCCAGTCGGCTCCAGGCGTGCTCGTCCGCCCAGTCGCCTATCTGTTCCACGAAGCTGGGAATCTGGACGACGGCGAGGACGACCGCGAGCACGGCGATGAGCGAGTCCCGGCGGGAACGTTCCCGCTCCTCGTGCACGCGGTGCAGGCTGACCGCCAGCGCCCCGTACTTGTCCATGTGCCTGGTCAGCGCGTTCAAGGCGCGGTTGCTGGACCGGTTGCTGATGATCTGCTCGTCCAGCGCCCGGTTGCGGGCCTCGACGAGCTGCTCCCGGAAGTTGACGATCCGATCCAACAACCGGGTGTGCCGGATGTGGAGCCGGATCATGTCGACCTGCTCGCCCGCGGTGACGTCCTGACGGGTGCTGAGTTCGCCGAGCGCATCCCGGTAGCGCTCGCTGAGATCCTCGGCGATCGCGGCCCGCAGCACCCCGCTGCACCAGACGAAGATCGAGGAGGAGTCGTACCCGTACTGCCGCAACCGGAAGTCGGAGCGGTCGCGCAGCCAGGCCGGCAGATGGGCCATCTCCAGGCAGCAGTCGGCGTTGACGAAGACCATGTGGTCGTCGAAGAAGCTGAAACCTGATCGCACCAGCCCGTAGATCTGCTGCCGGCTGCGGCGCAGCCACAGTCCGTCTTCCTTGAAGTGGTCGGAGCTGTAGGACAGGATCGCGGAAATCTCCCACGCGTACTCCGCCGACTCGCGGATGCCCTCGTACAGGCTGGTGGTCTCCCGTCCATCGGTGCCGTCAAGGTTCCAGATCTGGATCGCGAACGACCCGGGAACCGACCAACTGCGCTCGATCTCGTCGGCGGTGATGCCGATCTGCGCCACGATGGCCGCTGCCGACTGCTGCCGGAGCGTCCCGGCGACATCCGGATCGGCGAGCAGTGACAGGAACCGCAACAGGCGGTCCACCGTGAGCGGCGCGTTCAGCTCCACTCCGACCCGCTCCGGACGCGGCATGGACAACAGGATCGGAATGGCCGACACCACGTACTCCTCGCCGAGCCACAGCACGGACTGCTGCAATCTCGACGCGTGGCTGCTGTGCACGATGCGGGCCAGCGCGGCCGGGATCGGTCCGGCATCGATGAAGGTGGAGTACTCCAGCCCGGCTCCCGGTCGCAGCTTCGAGGCGTACGACCGGTCGTCGTCGATCGCCTGGAGGGCGCCGCGCTCAAACGCCGTGGACAGGTGCGCCGGGGAGGCCAGGCGGTGGGCGTGATAGCAGATGACCGTGCAGCCACTGATCGAGAGGCGGTCGGTGCTCGGAGGTGCCGGCACGTCGTTCGGCGAGGCGAGGATGGTCGTGTCGTAGTTCACTGGTACCTACCTTCGCTGGCGACGCGGCGGGAGGTCGCCGAGGGGGCCTGATCGTCGGGGGCGGTCAGCGGTAGTGGACGTCGATCCGGGTCACCTGCCCGCCCGGCTCCAGGAGCAGCCCCTGGGTACGGCCGCCGCTCGCCGGGCCCGCTCCGGCGAGGCCCAGCATCGGCTCGTCCGTCACGGCGAAGATCGCCGCCAGCCGGGCGCTGCCCGCCGGAACGAGGTCGGCGCTGGTGTACTGCCGGTCCGTACGCCACCCGGCTGCCGTCAACTGCCGCTCCTCCTCGTCGGTGAAGGCGAAGAGGGGGTCGAGCGTCACCGACGCCGGGTGGCGTCGCGGCCCCGCCACCGAAGCGACCCGGAAGACGAAACCGTGATCGGGTGCCACGAGATCGAGCAGGAGGGCGGCGAAGGCCAACTCGGACAGTCCGATGCTGCCGACCATGGCGTCGATCCGGGGTTCGGCGAGACCGGCGAGGGTGAGCAGGTACGGCGGCTCGATCGTCACCAGTGGCGGCACGATCACCCGGCCCACGGCGGGCCGCATGAGGTCCACGAGCGTGCGGTGCAACGGCTTCCCGGCGATCGAGTGGGTGAAGACGGTCAGCGTGTCGAGGGGCTTCCCGGTCGCGTCCGCGATCCGCCGGAGGATCGGCAGCGCATGCGTCTCCGGCGTGGTCAGCACGTCCAGCTCGGGCAGGACCGGCTGGGGCGCGAGTACGGCGTACGCGGAGAGGTCCGGCACCGGCCGCAGCCCACCGCCCAGGCCACCCAACGCGAGCGCCCCCGGCTCGCCCAGCACCGCCAGCGTGGTGCCGTCGACGTAGTCGAAGACGCCGTCGAGGACGCCGTCGCCACCCGTCTGCCGGCCCAGGGTCTGCCCGCTGCTGGCCCCGGGGCTGCCGTCGCGCTCTCCTTCGCCGGCGGTCACCCGGATCCGCAGCGCGGACCGGTTGAAGACGGCCTCGGCGGCCGCCGTCGCCGCCCCGTCGACCCTCGTCTTGCCGAGCGCGACGGGAACCTGGGCCGTGTCGGCGTTGGCCGCCGCCAGCGCGGCCGCGGACATGGCCGCGATCAGCGCGGACCGTTCGGGTAGCGGGGCCGGCGACCCGCCCTGCACCGTCGCGTGCGCCACCCTCGCCCGCACCTCGACGATCCGCTCATCCAGCGACCGGATCATCTCCTGCAGTTCGTCGTCGGCTTCGGCCATCGGTGTCCTCTCGTCGCCCGGCGATGAAAGCGTTCGCGCACGGCGTGGCACTCGACCCGGAGGAAGGTGAAGCCGTCGCAGCCCTGTCGTCGACCCACAGTGACACGGCCGAAACAGTCTGGCGATAGACCGACCGGATCATCAGCCGGAGCTGTCAGGAGGACACCCGGGTCTGGTCGGAGTGTCCGGCGCCGGGCGCGGCCGGGCGCCCGGACAGCTCACTCGTCTGTCCGGGCGCCGGGCGCGGCCCGGTGTCGGCTCAGCCGGTGCCGACCGCGAAGACGTGCTGCTGCCCGAAGGTGTTGCTGGGCAGCGTCACCGTGGCCACCGTCTTGCCGGCGCTGAGCGCGAAGGTGCTGGCGAAGACGTACGTGGTGGCGGTCTGCCGGCCGTAGCGGGCGCTGTTGCGGTAGGCGGCCCGGGCCACCACGGTGTTGCCGTGGCCGACCGCGCGGCTGCCACCGCCGAGGGTCCAGTCGCTGAAGCCGAGGGTGACCTGCTGGGAGGTCCCGTCGGTGTAGGTGATCGTCGCCTGGCCGGCCACCCCGTCGGGCCAGCCGGTGGCCGCTCCGAGGAAGCCGATCTTCGTGGCGCCGGCCACGGGCGCCACGGTGAGGCGCTGACCGTCCGAGCGGTAGTTGTCCCGCTTCCCGGCGGGAAGGCTGGGCCAGACGTAGCTCACCCCGTTGTGGGTGACGGTGGCGCCGGCGCTCAGCCCGGCGGCGGCGAGGGCCTGGCGGGAGTAGCTGTAGCTGGCGCCGTCCACGTCCGCGCCGCCCGGGTACGCGTCGTCGCTGATGCCCGCGTTGGTGCGGTGCCCACCGAATCCGACGTCGAACACGTGCAGCCGGCCGGCGGCCGGCGTCGGCAGCGTCAGCCCGACCACGGTCTTCGCCGGACTGATCGCGAAGGAGGCCGCGAAGAGGTAGGTGGTGACCGGGTCCTTGCCGCCGGCGAGGGCCTGGTTGCGGTACGGCATGGTGGCCGCCACGGTGGTCCCGGGTCGGGGGGTCGTCTGGCCCGCGGCCAGGGTCCAGTCGCTGAAGCCGAGGGCGACCTGCTGGTTCGTGCCGTCCGAGAAGTGGATCGTCGCGGTGCCGGCGGCGCCGTCGACGTGCCCCTCGGCGCTGCCGAGCACCCCGATCGCGGCGGCCCCGGGCGGGCTGCTGACGGTGAGCCGTTGGCCCTGGGCGATGACGTTGTCCGGCTGGCCCGGTTTGACGTTCGGCCAGGTGTAGGTGACGCCGTCGCGGACCAGCCGGCTCCCGGGCACGATGCCTGCGGCGGCGAGCGCCTCGGCGGAGTAGCTCGACGTCCACTGGTCGTAGTTGCTTCCGCCCGGGGCGCCGTCGGCGCTGCTGCCGGCGTTGTCCGCCACGGCCACCGCGTTGGTGTCGTAGGAGGGCGGCGCGGCGGCGGCGTCCGCCGCCCAGGTCGTGTTCGCGGCGGTGCCGAGGGCGACGTCGAGGGTGCCTCCGGTGGTCAGCGCCGTCGTCGGCAGGTATGCCTTGTTCCAGGTGGCGCCGTTGAACTGCATCGACTGGACGAACGGGGCGGACGCCTGGGCGGCCGGTGCGTTGACCGTCAACGTGCCGCCGCCGGGCAGCGTCAGCACGGTCTGCGGGAACATCGGGCTGCCCAGGACGAGATCGGCGGTGCCGGGCACGGCCGGGTACATGCCCAGCGCCGCCCACACGTACCACGACGACATCGAGCCGAGGTCGTCGTTGCCGGGTAGGCCGTCGGGGGCGTTGCGGAACAGTTGGGTCTGGACGCGCCGCACGACCTGCTGGGTCTTGTAGGGCTGGCCGGTGTAGGCGTACAGCCAGGGGGCGCCGAAGCTCGGCTCGTTGCCCATCCAGGCCCCGGAGCCGGCGGTGTTGTTGAGCGTGGTGAAGTGCGTGTCCAGGTACTGGTTCACGGCCGCGTTGCCGCCCTTGGCGGCGGACAGGCCCCGCGCGTTGAACGGCACCATGAGCGTGTACCGCCAGGAGTTGCCCTCGGCCCAGTCGTCGTAGGACGGATCGGTGGGGTCGAAGCCGGGCCGCCACTCGCCCGACTGGCGGCGGGGCTGGACGAACCCGCTGGTGGGGTTCAGCAGGTACCGCCAGCCCTGTGCCCGGGAGGCGAACCGGGCGTGCGTCGCGGTGTCACCCAGCTGCTTGGCGAAGGCCGCCAGGGCGAAGTCGGCGCTGTGGTATTCCAGGGACGTCGCCGTGGTGGCGTTGTGGTTGCAGCAGCCGTAGCCGCCGTCCTCCGGCAGGTAGCCGGGGTCGTCCAGGTAGACGGTGCCCGGTCGGGCGTTGCCGGGCCGCTCGGACTGCGCGACCATCGCGGCGAGCGCCTTGGCCGTGTCGAAGTCGCGTGCCCCGAGGGCGTACATGGCGGCGATGGCCGGCACGGCCGGATCGCCGACCATCATGTACGACTCGCCGTTGGCGACGGACCACTTCGGCAGCCGCCCGCTCTGGTCGTAGTCGTTGAGCATCGACCGCACCAGGTCACTGGCCCGCTTCGGAGCCAGCAACGCGACGAGTTGCACCTGCGACCGGTACACGTCCCAGCCGGAGAAGTTGGCGTACTGGTCGTCCTGGCCGGACGGCAGCGTGCGGACCTGCCCGTCGAAGCCGCGATACTGCCGGTTCGCGTCGCTGAACACGTTCGGGTGCAGCAGCGAGTGGTACAAGGCCGTGTAGAAGATCTTCTGCTCGTCGGTGGTGCCACCGCCGATCCCGACCCGGCCCAGCAGTTGGTTCCAGCCGCTGCGCGCCGCGGCCTGCGTCGCGGCGAAGTCCCAGCCGCTGAGGGTGTCGCGGTTCGTCCGGGCGTTCGCCACGCTGACGAAGGAGATGCCCACCTTGGCCTTGACGACAGAGCCGCTCGGGAAGGTCAGTGCGATCCCGCCGTCGCCGGTGACAAAGGGCCGGGGCGTCCACTTCTGGCTGGCGGTGAAGGCCCGGTCGAAACTCACCGCGAAGTACATCGTGTAGACGTTGTCCTTGGTGCAGAACCGGCCGTCGGTCACCGATCCGGTGATCTCCGTCGTGCTGGCGACCGTCACGCCCGCGTTCGACGCGGCGGCTCCCGCGCTGGCCTTGACCAGCAGAGAGGCGGTCGGGCCGGACGGGAAGGTGAACCGGCCGAGCGCCGAGCGGAGCGAGGTGGTCAGCTCGGTGCGGACGTTGTTCGCCAGCTTCACCGAGTAGTAGCCCGTCGACGCCGACTCGTCGGTGTGCGAGAAGCCGACCGTCGCGTTGTCCTTGTCGGTGGGCAGCGCGCCGGTGACGGGCAGGAAGGGCAGATTGCTGTAGGCGAAGCAGCCCGCCCCGCTCATCCGGTTGACGCTGAAACCGGAGGTGGCGGTCGCGGCGTGGTCGTAGCCGCCGCCGGGCACCCGCGGCGCCGTGTCCGGCGCCCACTGCAGCATGCCGAACGGCATGCTCGGCCCCGGCGAGGTGTTGCCGGCGTCCTTGCCCGCCGCTGATCGCGTACCGATCAGGGGATTGACCAGCGCCGCCGGATCCGACACCAGGGCGACCGCGGCGTGGGCCGGCTCGGCCGGCAGGTAGTAGACGGCGGTGGCCGCGACCAGTGTCGCGGCGAGCAGGCCGGCTTTCAGCCATCTCATGACGTGTGCCTTTCCCCCGTTACGGCCGCTGCGCGCAGCGGCGATTGCCGAGACCGTACCCGCGAGGTCCTTGCCACGCTGACCCGTCGTCGCCGATGAATACAAAACGCCATCAATGCGGGAGCTTTCCCGGTATGGCGGCTAATGCGGCCTGACTGGGGAGAAGAACGGGCCTGGTTGTGCGGGGGGCAGCCACCGGACGGACCTTGACCCTCACGGCTCGCGCGATCATGATGCACCCAGCGGTCCGACCGACGCCGAAGGGAAGCGAACAGCCATGAGCAGTAGCGACGTCGACACGTACGTCGATACCAAGCTTGACCCCCGGTACCGGGAGATCGTCGCCGACCTCCGGGCCCTGGTGGCCGATGCCGCTCCCGAGGCCACCGAATGCCTCACCTATGGTTCGCCCGCCTGGCGTGGCCGGAAGATTCTCGCGGTGATCAGCCCGAGCAAGACCCACCTGACCTTCGCCTTCGAGCGCGGGGCGGAGTTCACCGACCGCCACGGCCTCCTGGAGGGCGTCGGCAAGAAGACCCGCCACGTGAAAATCAAAACGCGCGACGGGATCAACGAGACGGCGCTGCGGGACTACCTCGCCCAGGCCGTCGACCTCGACACGCGCGGCTGAACCCACCCGCGCCGCGCACTAGGCGAGGGTGGCGCGTTCCCCCGCGGCGAGGGTGAGCCGGCGGGCGCGCCGGCTCCCGTCCCGGTCGCGCCACCGGGCTTCGACGGTGGTGTCCGCGGTGGCCACCAGCGTCGCGGTCAGCACGGACCCGTCCGCCCAGGCGAGTTCCTCGACGGTGACCGCGCCCCGGGCCCGCAGGCCGGCCACCGAGCCGGTGGCCCACGCGGTGGGCAGGGCGGGCAGCAGCTCGATGACGGGGGCGGCGTCATGCACGAGGTGGCTCTGCACGAGCAGTTCCGCGACGGCCGCGGTGACGCCGAAGTTCCCGTCGATCTGGAACGGCGGGTGGGCGCAGAGCAGCGAGGGGTACACCCCGCCCTGGTGCTCCGCGCCGGCCGGGGTCAGGTACGCGCCGAGCAGCCGGTGCGCGGCGTCGCCGTCGCCGAGCCGGGCCCACAGGCCGATCTTCCAGGCGATCGACCATCCGGTTCCGGCGTCACCGCGTTCGGTGAGCGACCTGCGCGCCGCCGCCCGCAGCCGGGGATCGCGGGCGATCGTCCGCCCCGGGTAGAGGCCGACCAGGTGGGACAGGTGCCGGTGGTGCGGCTCGACCTCCGGGTACTCGGCCGACCACTCCAGGAGCTGTCCGCGCGAGCCGACCCGTGGCGGCGCCAGCCGGGCCAGCGCGGCGCGTACCTCATGCAGGCCGGCCATCGCCGCGTCGCCGAGCGGTAGCCCGGCGGCCGCCAGCGCCGCCTGCGCCTCCAGGACGAACTCGAACAGCTCACGGGCCAGCGTCAGGTCCATCGCCGTACCGGCGTCGACGCTGGCCGGGCCGTCGCCGGTGCCGAACTCGTTCTCCGGGCTGGTCGACGGTGAGGTCACCAGGTGGCCGTCCGGAGCGTCGACGAGCAGGTCTAGCACGAAGCGCGCCGCGTCCAGCGCGACCGGCAGCGCCACCTCGGCCAGGAAGCCGAGGTCCTGGCCGAAGCGCCAGTGCTCGGCCAGGTGCAGGGACAGCCAGGCTCCGGCCAACGGCCACTGCGCCCACTTCGGGTCACCGTGCCCCTTGCCCACCGGCACGGTGATGCGCCACAGGTCGGTGTTGTGGTGGCAGGTCCAGCCGCGCGCCCGGTAGATCTGGCGGGCCGTGGCGCGGCCGGCCACCGCGAGGTCGGTGACCAGTCGCAGCAAGGGCTGGTGGCACTCGGCCAACGCCGTGGTCTCCGCCGGCCAGTAGTTCATCTGGGTGTTGATGTTCACCGTGTACTGGCAGTTCCACGGCGGCGCCACCTGGTCGTTCCAGATGCCTTGCAGGGTGGCGGGCTGGCTTCCCGGGCGGGAGGCGGCGGCGAGCAGGTACCGGCCGAAGGCGAAGGCCAGCACGCACAGCTGTTCGTCCGGGTCGCCGGCGGCGCGGCGGGCCAGCCGGACGTCGGTGGACAGCTCCGGCGCGGTGGCGTCGAGGACCAGGCGCACCCGGTCCATCAGCGTCCGGTGCTCGGCGACGTGCGCCGCGCGCAGCGCCGCCCACCCGGCCGCGCCCGCCGCGCGCACCTCGGTGGCGCAGCGGTCGAGGCACGCCTCGGCGTCGCGGCCGGGTGGGACGTCCCAGTTCGTGAAGCCGGTGCGGATCGCGACGAGCACCGTCACGGCGGTGGCCGCCCGTACGGTGAGCACCGGCCCGTCGGCACGCTCCTCGATCCGCACGGCGGCCCCGGGCCCTTCGACCGCGGCCGTGCACAGGGCGGCGGCGCGCATCGCCGGGCTCTCCCCGTCGCCCAGCACCACCCCGTCGGTACGCGGCCAGGGCACCACGTGGCGCGGCGCGGTCAGCGCCAGCGCCAGCCCGGCCGGCCCGTACCCCCGGATCTCCGCCCGGGGCTGCGGCGTCGACCACCGCAGGTCCAGCCGGAGGCCGTCCGGGTCCGTCGTGGACAGCCGCACGACCAACACCTGGTGCCCGACGCTCGCGAACACCTCCTGCCGGAGCGGGCCGCGCTCCACCACCGCGACACCGTCGCGCAGGTCCAGCCGGCGCGCGTAGGCCGCGCCGTCCGGGCGGGCCGGACCCAGGTGGCTGATCCGCAGGTCACCGACCGGTTGGTACGCCTCGGCGTCGGCGCCCTGCGTGCCGCGCAGCAGCGATCCCGCCGCCACGGACCGCCCGGCCCGGACCAGGTCGCGGACCTCCTCGAGCAGTCCGGGGGGCACGTCGGGGGGTGCCGTCTCACCCGGACCGGACCAGAAGGTGTCCTCGTTGAGGCTGATCCGTTCGTCCGGGAACCGGCCGTGCACCATGGCGCCCAGCCGGCCGTTGCCCACCGGCAGCGCCTCCTGCCAGCGTTGCGCCGCGGCCAGGAACCTCAGCTCCGGTGGCACCACCCGCATCTGCACGCTCCCGCCCGACGGGCCGCCCCGGACGGCGGCGAGGCCGAGCATGCCAGCCCGGAGTGGGCCGCGGCGACCCCGGCCGCCCGGGAAAAGGGCCGAAACTTTCGGTACCGTCCGGTAAGCAAGCCGCGCTGGTGGCCCGCGGTCCTGCTGGCAGCAGGGTCGTTGACGGATGACGTGGCACTTAGTAGCCTCAGCGAACGAAATCGCGACATGCAAATGTCTCGATAATTTTCACAGCGCCGACCGGCGATTCCGCCAACGACGGGGCCACCGCTGACCCGTCGATGCGGCCACTCGCCAGCGCCTGTCCGCGGTGTCCACCGCGGGTGGGACCGCCACCCCGATCCGCGCGGTCAGCCCGACCGCCGCGGCTCACGATCACCGTATGGAGGGCCGTTGAAACGCCTCCTGACCACCGCAGCCATCTTCGCCACCGTCGCGCTCACCGCCGCCGGCTGTGGGGGATCGGGTGGCAAGTCCGACTCGAAGACCTTCGAGTTCTGGTCGTTCACCAACATCAACCAGAAGGGCGACGTCGACGTCTACACCAAGGCGCACCCGGACGTGCACGTCAAGCTCACCGAGGTGGGCAGCACGACCGAGACCGCCCAGGCGCTCACCACCGCGCTGGCCGGTGGCAAGGTGCCCGACCTGGTGCTGATCCAGGCCGACGACCTGCCGAAGTTCATGCAGTCTCCGGACAACTTCGTCGACCTCACCACGATGGGCGCCGGCGACATCAAGGGCAACTACCTCGACTGGGTGATGGCGCAGTCGACCACCCAGGACAACAAGATCATCGGTGTGCCGACCGACGTCGGCGGCCTGGCGGTCGCCTACCGTACGGACCTGTTCAAGGCGGCCGGCCTGCCCACCGATCGGGAAGAGGTCGCCAAGCTCTGGCCGACCTGGGACGACTTCATCAACGTCGGCAAGACGTACGTCCAGAAGACGGGCAAGCCGTTCGTGGACAACACGCCGACCAGCGTCTTCTTCCAGGCGGTCAACCAGGGCAGCGAGCGCTACTACAGCGCCGACCGCAAGCTGGACTACGGCAACGCCCAGGTCAAGGCGGCGTTCGACCTGACCCTGAAGGCCTTCTCCGCGGGCATCTCCGCCAAGCAGGGGTCGTTTTCGACCGGCTGGACCGCGGCCATGAAAAAGGGCGACTACGCGGTGGTGTGCTCGCCGTCCTGGATGCTCAGCCAGATGAAGACGAACGCCCCTGAGACGAACGGCAAGTGGGACATCGCCACCATTCCCGGTGGCTCGGGGAACTGGGGTGGCAGCTTCCTCGCCATCCCCAAGCGCGCCAAGAACCCGAAGGCGGCATGGAACTACATCTCCGAGATGCAGTCGCCCAAGGGCCAGCTGGACCACTTCCTGATGCAGGGGTCGCTGCCCACCACGCCGTCGGTCTACACGGACCCGCAGCTGGTCGGCAGGACCGACCCGTTCTTCAGCAACGCGCCGATCGGCAAGATCTACACCCAGTCGGTGCTGGGGATCAAGCCGTTCTACTTCGGTCCGCAGGACGGCCCGATCGGCACCGAGTTCCTCAACACGCTCACCAGCGTCGAGCAGGGCAAGGTGGAGCCGGCAAAGGCCTGGGACACCGCGCTGACCAATGTCAAGAACGCGATACGCGGCTGACGGACGACTGATGCGCCGCAGTCGGGTCTCGCCCGGCTGCGGCGTCTCGGGAAGGTGACGCCTTGACCACCATGCTCAGCCCGGCCGCCGCCGCACCGCACCTGCGGACACCCGGCCGCCGGCGGCGGGTCCAGCAGAGCGTACGGGAGCGGCTGGCGCCGTACGCGTACATCTCGCCGTTCTTCGTGCTCTTCCTGATCTTCGGCCTCTTCCCGTTGCTGTTCACCTTCTACATCTCCCTGTTCGACTGGAACCCGATCGGCGAGCACCGCTTCGTGGGGCTGGAGAACTTCACCGAGCTCGTGCACGACCCGCGCTTCTGGGGGGCGCTGCGCAACACGTTCAGCATCTGGGTGCTGTCGACGGTGCCGCAGCTGCTCCTGGCGCTCGGCCTGGCGCACCTGCTCAACCATGCGCGGCTGCGGCTGGCCACGCTGTTCCGGATGTCGGTGCTCGTTCCCTACGTCACCTCGGTGGCGGCCACGACCATCGTCTTCGCGCAGCTGTTCGACCGGGACTACGGCATGATCAACTGGTTCTTGGAGCTGCTGGGCTTCGAGCACATCGACTTCACCGCGTCGCTGTTCGGCAGCCACATCATGATCGCCACGATGATCGCCTGGCGTTGGACCGGATACAACACCCTGCTGTACCTCGCCTCGCTACAGGCGGTGCCCCGGGAACTGTACGAGGCCGCCGCCGCCGACGGCGCGAACGGCTGGAAGCAGTTCCTGCACGTCAGCATCCCCTCGTTGCGGCCGATCATCGCGTTCACCGTCGTGACGTCGACCATCGGCGGGCTCCAGGTCTTCACCGAGCCGCTGCTGGTCAACCCGGTGGGTGGCCTCACCTGCGGGGCGGCACGGCAGTGCCAGACCGTGACGCTGTACCTCTACGAGCAGTCCTTCGGGCAGTTCCACTTCGGCTACGGCGCGGCCGTCGGGGTCGCACTCTTCGTCATCGTGGTGGCCTTCTCCGCCTTCAACTACCTGCTGGCCACCCGCATCCGCACGGAGCGCCCATGAAGCCAGGACCCGCGACCCCCGCGCCCACGCGGGGCCGGCGGCGCCACGCCAACCGCGTCCCGCTCGCGTCGTACGTGCTGCTCACCCTCATGGGGCTGATCAGTGTCTTTCCGCTCTACTGGATGTTCGTGGTGGCCACCACGGACTCCGCCACGGCGACGAGCCTCCCACCGCACCTCACCCCCGGCGGCAACTTCCTGCACCTGGCGAAGCTGGTGTTCACCATCGTGCCGTTCGTGCAGTCCCTGCTGAACAGCCTCATCGTCGCCACCACGATCGCCGTGGGCCAGGCGGTGCTCTGCGCGTTGGCCGGCTTCGCGTTCGCCAAGCTGTCCTTTCCGGGACGCAACACGCTGTTCCTGATCGTCGTGCTGACCATGACGGTGCCGGCGCAGTTGGCCGTGGTCCCGCAGTACCTGATCATCTCCCAGTTCAACTGGGTGGACACCCTGCAGGCGGTGATCGTGCCCGGGTTGGTCAGCGCGTTCGGCATCTTCTGGATGCGCCAGCACATCGGCAGCAGCATCGACGACGAGTTGATGCACGCGGCGCGCGTGGACGGCGCGACCACCTGGCAGATCTTCTGGCGGATCGCCTTCCCGCTGGTCCGACCGGCGGCGTTCGTGCTCGGGCTGTTCACCTTCGTCTACGCGTGGAACGACTTCCTGTGGCCGTTCATCGTGTTGAAGTCGCCGGAGAACTACACCGTCCAGATCGCCATCAAGGCGTTGCAGCAGAACCGGGACATCGACCTGGGTCTGGCCATGTCGGGCTCATTCCTGGCCACCATTCCGCTGCTGGTGCTCTTCGTCTTCGTCGGGCGCCGCCTCGTGCAGGGAATCATGGAGGGCGCGTTCAAGGGATGAGCTGCCGCCGCTGTTCCTGGGCCCGGCACCGCCGGTCAGCCCGCTCCATCACGTCGTGTCGCCCAACGGGAGGTAACTGTGCGGGATGACATCCGATCCCAGCTGAGCCCGGCCGCCGCTCGACCGGGAGGGCCGGTGCGCGGCCCTCACCTGTCGCGCCGAGCGTTGCTGGGGCAGGGGACGCTCGCGCTCGCCGGATTGTCGCTGGGCCTGTCGGCACCGGCCTTCGCGGCGCCGAAGCCGCCCGGGCCCGGTGGCACGGGCCCGTTCGGGCCGGTGGTGGTGGCGGACCCCGGCAACGGTGCGTCGTACGCCCGCGCCGTGCGGCTCGAGCGATCGAACACCCTGCTGGCGACCTTCCAGCAGTTCGGGGCGCCCGGGTTCCCGATCTTCCGCAGCGACGACGGCGGTCACACCTGGCACCGGCACAGCAACGTGCCGGGCGCCGACGAGGCCGCGGGATGGTGGCTGCAGCCGCACCTGTACGTGCTGCCGCGGGCCTTCGCCGGCCTGCCGAAGGGCGCGGTGCTGTGTGCCGGCAACTCGCTGGACAACTTCTCCAGCACGACGATCCAGCTGTACGCGAGTGTCGACGGCGGGGCCACCTGGACGTTCCTCAGCACGGTCGCCGAGGGTGGCGCGCCGGTCCCGGAGAACGGGTACACGCCGATCTGGGAGCCGTTCCTGCTGCTGCACCGGGACCGGCTCATCTGTTACTACTCCGATCAGCGGGACCCGAAGTACGGGCAGAAGTTGGCCCATCAGACCAGCCGGGACCTGCGCACCTGGGGCCCGGTGGTGAACGACGCGGTCGGCACGGACTACAGCCAACGCCCCGGCATGACCACCGTCGCGCAGGTGCACCACAACCTGTGGGTGATGACGTACGAGGGCGGCGGCGACACCGGCGACAACTTCTACGCCGTCCACTACAAGCTGGCGAAGGACCCGGAGGCGTTCGGTCCGGCACCCGCCCTCGTGCTGCACGACCAGGCCGGCTACGTCCCCTCGGCGGCCCCGGTCGTCTCCTGGTCGGACTCCGGCGGCCCGAAGGGGACGATCGTGGTCACCGCCAACAGCGACCAGGACCTGTTCCTCAACCGCGACCTCGGCGACCCGGACGCCTGGGAGCGGGTGCCCTGCGCGATCCCGGGCGGCTACAGCCGGTTCACCCTGCCGCTGGCGACCACCGGATCGTGGCGCGAACCCGGCCTCGTCCTCGTGGTGACCGGCCCGTACTACGCCGAGAACGGGCCCATCCAGGCCGGGGTGGTGCGACTGCCCTGACCACGACGACGGCCACGGCGGCACCGCGGGGCCGCTGTCCGCGCCCGGCCGCGGCCGGGCGGCCGGCGACACCAGGGGTGGCCCTCCGCCCCGCCCGGCAGCGGGCGGGCGGCGGCGCCGGCCGGTCACCGTGCCGGTCGGTAGTCGAACCAGTCGAACCGGGCGGTTCCCTCGGTGACGTACATGCCGATGACCCGGCCGGTGAATCCGGAGGCGACCTCGGTGGACAGGTAGCGCCCGTCGAGCTCCGCCAGGCAGGACCAGCCGGCCCCGGTCTCCACCTCGAAGCTGATCGTGTCACTCCCGGCGGCGAGGACGCCCACGTTTCCCGCCTGCGTCAGGGCGTCGGACGAGGTGACCGTCGGGGGCAGCACGTTGTCGGTCCGGATGGTCAAGGCCACGGTGACCGGCCCGGCGGGCACCGGGCACTCCCCGAACACCTGACGGAACGGCCCGACCCGGCCGACGACCCGGGCCTGCCCGCGCGCGATCTCCAGGTCGTAGTGGTGCGCCTCGTCGATCCGGATCGTCAGGCCCGATCGCCCGGTGCCGGGATCGATGCGGGCGCTGACCCGGCAGTCGTGGTGCTGTTGGCGGCGGCCGACGATGGTGGCACCGCTGCGGTCCAGGCTCGCCCCGGTCGCGTGCAGGGTCAGCCAGCCGGGCCGGTCGGTCAGCGACCACGCCGAGGCCGACCGGTTCCGGGGAGAGATCCACTGCGCCCCCAGCCGGTCGCCGTCGAAGTCATCCCGGTCGTCCCACCTGCTCGTACCCGCCGCGCCGGTGTCGGTCGGGACCGGGTCGACCACCGGCCACCCGTCGACCCAGCGCACCGGCACCAGGAAGGTCTCCCGACCCAGGACGTGGTACGGCGGCCACTGGCCCCGCGGCCGGATGCCCAGCAGCACCATCCACCACCTGCCGTCGGCGGCCTCGACCAGGTCGGCATGTCCGGTGGCCTGCACCGGACGGTCGGTGCCGCGATGCGTCAGGATCGGATTGGCCGGCCCGGGCTGGAACGGCCCGCGCGGCGAGCGGGCACGGGCGACGCTCACCGCGTGGCCGGTGTGCGTGCCGCCCTCCGAGACCAGCAGGTACCACCAGTCGCCGACCCGGTACAGGTGCGGCGCCTCGGGATACTGGCCACCCGTCCCCGACCACATCGCCACCGGCCCCTCGAACACCTCTCCGGTGCGCGGGTCGATCCGGTACGACTCCACCCCGGACACCGTCAGCCAGCAGTTGCCGTCCTCGTCCCAGGCCAGGGACGGGTCCACGTGGGGCAGGTCCAGGTAGACCGGATCCGACCAGGGGCCGGCCGGGTCGGTCGCCGTCACGATCAGGTGCCGGCCGAGCGTGACATTCGTGGTGACCATCCAGAACCGACCGTCGTGGTGGCGGATCGTGGGCGCGTAGATGCCCCGCGAGGCCAGCGTGTCGGCGGGCAGCTCGAGTTGGCTGGGGCGGTCGAGCACGTTGCCGATCTGGCGCCAGCGGCACAGGTCCCGGCTGTGGAAAATCGGCACGCCGGGCGTGTACTCGAAGCTGGAACACACCAGGTAGTAGTCGTCACCGACCCGGCAGATGCTCGGATCGGGCCAGAAACCCGGGAGGATCGGGTTGCGGTAGCTGAGGGCGTCACCCTCCGCGGGCACCGGTTCCATCTCTCGACCCCTTCCCTGGTACGGGCGCGACGCGGGTGCGCGGCGCGGCGGCCGGCGCCGGGTCAGCATGCGACACGGACGCGTGTCTGCATAGCCCGCCCGGCACGGTGTCCTTCCCGCGCACCGGGTTCCGGGCCGTCGTATCGTCGATCATCTCCGGAACCGAGGAATGAGTGATGACAAGTCTCCGCCGCCGACTGTCCGGTCGGCTCCGGCGTGCCCGCCGCCCTGCGGCCACGGCGCCCCCGTACGCCGTCACCGTGCGGCGCAAGCTGCGCGTACCGATGGACGACGGCGTCGAGCTGATCGCCGACCTCTACCTGCCGGTCGGCGCGGTGGAACCGCCGCTGCCCACGATCGTCATCCGCTCGCCGTACGGCCGGCACGACTCGCTCACCCACGCCTCGGTGCTGGCCGGCGAGGGGTTCACCGTGCTGGTGCAGAGCTGCCGGGGCACGGGCGGCTCCGGTGGCAGGTTCCGGCCCCAGCTCGACGAGCAGCGGGACGGCATGGCCACCCATCGGTGGGTACGCCGGCAGCCCTGGTGCACCGGCACGGTCGCGACGCACGGGGAGAGCTACCTCGGCTACACCCAGTGGGCGGTGGCGGGACGGATGTGGCGCGACGACCCGGCGAACGCCCCGGACGCCCTGTGCCTGAACGTCACGATGGCCGACTTCGGCCCGATCACCTGGACCAACGGGGCCTTCTCGCTGGGCGGCTCGCTCGGCTGGTCGCGCCTGATGGACCTGCGGGGAGTGCGCGGCGCCCTGGTCCGGGCGCGGCTCGCGCGGCGGCCGGACCGGAAGCTGGCCGAAGCCTTCGACGTGCTGCCCCTGTCCCGCGGCGACACCGCGGTGGCCGGCCACCCGATCGGCTGGTACCAGGACTGGTTGACCCACGAGGCGCTCACCGACGACTACTGGACCCAGCAGTCGCACACCGCCTCGGTGCCGGACGTCCGTGCGCCCGTGTACCTGGCCACCGGCTGGTACGACATCTTCCTGCCCTGGCAGCTGCGGAACTACGCCCAACTCGTCGCGGCCGGTCGCCCGCCGCGGCTGACCGTCGGCCCGTGGGGGCACCACAGCGACCAGAACCCGTTTCTCGCCGAGTCGGTCGCCTTCCTCAAGGAACACTTCGCCGGCGCACCGGCGACCCGGCCGGCGCCCGTGCGCGCCTTTCTCACCGGCGCGGAGCAGTGGCACGACCTGCCCGCCTGGCCACCGCCGGGCACCGCGGCGCAGCGGTGGCACCTGCACCCGACCGGGCTGCTCGATCCGGCCGTCCCCGACGCGGGCGTCACCCGGTACAGCTACGATCCCGACCGGCCCACGCCCGCCCTGGGCGGCCCGAGCATGGGCCCGAACCCCGGGCCGGTCGACAACAGCGCGCACGAACGCCGTGCCGACGTGGTCGTCTTCCGCAGCGCACCGCTGGAGCACGCGACCGTCCTCGCCGGGGAGCCGGTCGCCCGGGTCCGGTTCCGCTCGACGGCGGCCAGCGCGGACCTGTTCATCCGGATCTGCGACGTGCACCCCGACGGCCGCTCGATGAGCGTGTGCGACGGCATCCGCCGGATCGGCGGCATCGGCACCGTGGCGACCGACCCGCGGCCCGACGAGGACGGTTTCGTGGCGCTGGACGTGCCGTTGTGGCCGGCATTCCACCGCTTCGCCGCCGGCCACCGCATCGCCGTGCAGGTCAGCTCCGGAGCGCACCCGCGCTACGCCCGCAACCCCGGCACGGGCGAACCCGCCGCCAGCGCGGCCACCACCGTACGGGCGGAGCAGGAGATCTCCCACGACGGCGCCCACCCGTCCCGGATCGACCTGCCGATCTGGACCGGACCGGCCGCTACCCGGCGCCCGCGCTGAGATCCCGGGTGGTGTGCGCGCGGATGCCCAGGTCGGGTGCGTCGGCGAACCGGGCGACGACCGCGCGGACATGCTCCTGGGCGGGCGCGGCGAGGCCGTCGTAGACCGCCACGAACAGTTCCCGGGCGCGGGCCCGGGGCCAACCGGGGGGCATGAGCTGGATCGGCAGCTGCGGGTCGAGGACGGGGAAGCGCCGGTAGGTGTCCATCACCTCGGTGCGGGTCGCGACCGCCCGGGCGCCGGTGATCCGCCCGGCTCGTACGGGCCGGAGCAGCGGCTGCCACCGCTGGATGAAGGTCTCGTACTGGTGGGCGATGGCGGCCACGTCCCAGGCCTCGAGCGGGGACCGGTTGCTCGGGCTGGCCAGGTCCACGTGACGCGCCCGGAAGATGCTCATCGCACCGACGCCGAAGGTCCGCAGGCGGGTCTCGACGGTCGGGTTCAGCGCGTCGGGGGAGACCCACAGCCCGTCGAAGAGCGACGCGAAGCCCAGCCAGCGCAGCTGGTCGCGCAGCGCGCGCCGGTGCCCGTTCGCCTCCTGGGGCAGGGAGAAGGCGACCAGCGTCCAGCACCCGTCCCACGAGTCGGCGCCGGCGGCGAACCCGGCGATCCACGCCCCGCCACTCATCAGCTCGTCGGCGGCCGACCGGGTCAGCCGGTACGAGCTGTGCCGCCCGTCCCGGCAGTTCTCGAGGACCCCCCGGCGGGCCAGCCGGCTGATGGCCGTACGGGCGCCGGCGGTGCTGACCCCGGTCTCGGCGAGCAGCGCGACGATCGCCGCCGAGGGCAGCCAGGCACGCGTACGCGCGGTGTAGTCCGCGATCAGGGTCATCGCCAGGCCCTGCGGCGAACTGCCGGCCTGGCGGCGGGGAAGTCGCACGGCGCCGGCGAGCTCGGGGACCACGTCCTCCATTTCGTACGGCGTTACCACGGATACGCTCCGGTGCTCGGGATCGGGCTGGGCCGCCGACATCGGCAGGTCCATGATTATGCGCGGCGACCCGGGGCGTCCCGCCCCGGCATCGACCCCGGACGTCGTAACCCCTCGGCCAGGAAGGGCCCACGAGGCCGCCGGGGAGGCGGTCATCGACACCGCCCCGGTCCCGTGTTCTAATTACTGCCGTCGATGTTATCGATAACATCCGTCCGCTGAGGACGATGGCTTCCGCGCAGCGTCGTTCTGCGCCCCCTGCCGTACGCGATCTGGAAGGAGCAGGCATGAGAAGAATGACGCGATGGCTCACCGCGGCCGCCGCGATCGCCCTCACGATCGTCGGTGCGGTGGCCCCGGCCCACGCCGAATCCAACGGTGGGGTCCGGGTGATGCCGCTCGGCGACTCCATCACCGAGGGCACGCAGGTGCCGGGCGGCTACCGGATCGGACTGTGGCAGCGCCTCGCCAACGCCCGGTACACCACCGACTTCGTCGGCTCGCAGTTCAACGGGCCCGGCAGTCTGGGCGACCACGACCACGAGGGCCACCCCGGCTGGCGCATCGACCAGATCGACGCCAACATCGTCGGCTGGCTGAACGCCTACCAGCCGCGGACGGTCCTGCTGCACATCGGCACCAACGACATCCTGCAGAACTACAACGTCTCCACGGCGCCGAACCGGCTGTCCGCCCTGATCGACCGCATCACCAACACGGCCCCCGCGGCCGACGTGTTCGTGGCGCAGCTGACTCCGCTGGCCAACAGCGGACAGGAGTCGGCCGTTCGCACCTTCAACGCCGCCATCCCCGGCATCGTGCAGGGCAAGGTGAACGCCGGCAAGCACGTCCACCTCGTCGACATGCACAGCGCCGTGACGACCGGCGACCTGATCGACGGCATCCACCCCACCGCCACCGGCTACGACAAGATGGCCGCCGTCTGGTACGCCGCCCTGCAGGCGGTCCCCGGCAGCATCGGTACCCCGGGCGGCACCGGCGGCGGGTCGACCACCGCGATCGTCGGCGCGCAGTCCGGGCGCTGCCTGGACGTGCCGAACGGCAGCACCACCAACGGCACCCAGGTGCAGCTCTACGACTGCTGGGGCGGCACCATGCAGCGGTGGACCTACACCACGGCCAAACAGCTGCAGGTGCTCGGCAGCAAGTGCCTGGACGCCGAGGGTGGCGCCACCGCGAACGGCACCCGCGTGATCATCTGGGACTGCAACGGTCGGACCAACCAGCAGTGGAACGTCAACGCGAACGGCACGATCAGCGGCGTGCAGTCCGGGCGCTGCCTCGACGCGTACAACTGGGGCACCGCGAACGGCACGAAGATCGTCCTCTGGGACTGCCACGGCGGCACCAACCAGCAGTGGAGCCTGCGGAGTTGAGGCCTTCCGCAACGCTGGTCCCGTCCTGCGGGGCCAGCGTTGCGGTGCGCGGTCCAGAAACCGCCGGTGGCCAGGCCGGTCGTGGTCGCCGGGCGGCTCTGCGGCTGCCCGTCGTCCGTGTGGTCACCGCGCCACCGGTGGCGCCGTGACCGGCCCGCGCTTGGCCCGCTGGATCTGCGCGTAGACGTGGGTCCGCAGCTCGGTGAAGCGGGGCAGGGCCCGGGTGGTGAGCTGATCGCGCTCCGCCGGGAGATCGATCACGAGGTCCTCCTGCACCCGGGTCGGGGAGTTGGACAGCACGAGGACCCGTTGGCCCAGGTACACCGACTCGTCGATGTCGTGCGTCACGAAGATGGTGGAGATGCCGCGGGTCAGGTGCAGCTCGCGTACGAGGTCCTCCAGGTCCGCGCGGGTCTGCGCGTCCACCGCGGCGAACGGCTCGTCCATGATCAGCACTTCGGGTTGGTACGCGATGGCACGGGCGATCGCCACCCGTTGCTGCATCCCGCCGGAGAGCTGCCATGGGTGGCTGTCCGCGGACCCGGCCAGGCCGACCGCCTCGATGGCGTCGGCCACCATCCGCCGGCGTTCGGCGCGGGAGAGTTTCTTGTGGCGAAGCGGAAGCTCCACGTTGCCCTGGACCGTCAGCCACGGGTAGAGGCTGCGGCCGTACTCCTGGAAGACCACCGCCATCGCCGGGCTCGGGCCGGTCACCGGCGAGCCTTCCATCTCGACCAGGCCGCTGGTCGGCCGGAGCAACCCGGCGAGGCACTTCAGCAGGGTGGTCTTTCCGCAGCCGGAGGGACCGACGACGCACATCAGCTCGCCGGGAGCCATGGTGAAGCTGAGATCACCGATCGCCTCGACCTCGCCCTGGGCCGAGGCGTAGACCTTCCGCAGATGCTCGACCCTGAGCAGCGGGCTCCCGTCAGGCACGGGTGATCTCCTTCATTCCGTGGTACCAGCGCAGGACGCGGCGTTCGACGAGACCGAAGGCCACGGCGAGGAGGACGCCGATGAGCCCGAGCAGGAGGATGCCGCTCCACATCTCGGCGACCAGGTAGTTCCGCTGGAAGTAGGCGATCCGGTATCCGAGGCCGGCGGACGAGGCGAACATTTCCGAGATCACCATGAGGATCAGCGCCACCGAGAGCGCCTGCCGTACGCCGGTCATGATGCGCGGACTCGCCGCCGGGAGCACCAGCAGCCACAGCCGTTCCCAGCGGGTGATCCGGAACGAGTCGGCGGTTTCCCGCATCACGCTGTCGGTCGCCCGGACGCCGTCGATGGTGTTCAACAGGATCGGCCAGACCGCGCCGGACACGATGACGACGACCCGCATCGTGTCGGTGATGCCGAGCAGGAGCATCATGACCGGGATCAGCACCGGCGGCGGCAGCGCCCGGAAGAACTCCAGCAGCGGCTCGAGGAGTTCGCGGAGCAGGCGGAGCCGGCCGATGACGACACCGGCCGCGACGCCGAGGAGGATGGACGCGACGAGGCCGAGGGCGAGCCGGTACAGGCTCGGCAGTACGTCGTCGACGAACGCCGGGCCGATCCAGGTCCGCCGGAACGCGTCGAGGATGGTGAGCGGGCCGACGAAGAACCGGTTCGTCGACCCGGCCGACCAGATGCCCCAGAGCAGCACGGTCAGCACGGGCAGCCCGAGCGCGAACAGGACGTTCTCGACGGCCCGGAGGACCGGGCCGGGCAGCCGGGCTTTTTTCGCGCCGAGGGCGGTCATCGGGCGGCCCCCTCGGCGAGCACCGACTGGTGCCAGGCCAACGAGCGGCGTTCGACGAAGCGGAACACGACGTTCACCAGCAGACCGAGCAGCCCGGTGACCGCGACGAGCCCGTACAGGCCGACGGCGTCCCCGGCGGAGCGGGAGAGCTCGATCATGCGCCCCAGGCCGGGGTTGCCGATCACCATCTCCGCGGTGACGGCCAGGATGAGTGCGACCGCCGCGGCGAGGCGCAGGCCGGTCAGCAGGTACGGCAGGGCGGTCGGCAGGACCAGGTACCGCAGGCGCTCGCGGCGGGTGAGGCGGAAACTGCGTGCGGTGTCCCGGGCCACCGTGTCGACATCGGCGACCCCGTAGATCACCTGCACGAACACCTGCCAGAACGCGGCGTAGACGATGATGACGAGGGCGGCGCGCAGGTGCAGGCCGAACATCAGCACGGCGAGCGGGATCAGCGCGACCGACGGCACCGGTCGCAGGAACTCGACCATCGTGTGCGTCGCCCGCCGGAGGAACGGCACCAGCCCGATCCCCGCGCCCAGCACGACCGCCGCGAACGTCGCCATCGCCAGGCCGGTCGCCCACGCCGTCATGGTGTACGAGAGCCGCCGCCAGAACGCGAGGTCCCGCAGCTCATGGAAGAGCCAGCCGAGCACGTCCGTGACGTACGGCAGGTACTGCGGGTCGACCAGTCCCAACGTCGGGATCAGTTGCCAGCCGACGAGGAACCCCAGCAGGCCGAGGGCGCCCAGCAGAACCTTCCGCACGGCCGGCTACTGCTGCTGGATGAGGCGGTCGAGGTCGGGCTGCCGGTCGAGCACGTGGTACTTCTGGGCGAGCGCCGCCAGTTGCTGCAGGCTCGCCCGGTCGAGTTCCCACCCGAACGCCGGGAGCCGCACGGAGTCCGCGACCGCATCCGGTAGCTCAAGGTTGTCCTTGATGGCCTGCCGGAGGCTCGCCTCGTTGGCCGGATCCTTGGCCCAGGCCAGGGTCTTCTTCATCGCCGCCGAGAAGTCCGCGACCAGGGCGGCGTCCGACTTCGTCAGCTTGGCCGACGTGATCGTGGTGAGGGTGGCGAGCCCCGGGACCGTGGCCTGATACGGCGCGACCACCAGCACGTCGCCGCGTTTGCGCAGTTGGGTGATGAACGGCTCGGTCACCCAGGCGGCGTCGATGTTGCCGGCCGCGAGCTGGGCCGGGGCGTCCGGGAAGGCGACCTCGACGAACTTGACCTTGGTGGGGTCGCCGCCGTCCTTCTCCACCGCGGCCATGATGGTGACATCGCCGGCGGCGCCCAGGCTGTTGACCGACACCTTGCGGCCGGCGAGCTGGGCCGGCCGGGTGATGCCGGACTTCGCCGAGGCCACCACGGCGTTGATGTCGTCACCGTCGGCGTAGGACGACGCGTAGTTTCCGACGATCACCACGCCGAGGTTCTGCAGATCGGCGCGGAACGGGCCGAACGGCTGACCGATGGCGAAGTCGATGTCGCCGTTGATCAGGGCCGGGATGGCCTGCGCGCCACCCTGTGCGGGCAGCACCTCCACGTCGAGTCCCTGCTCCCGGAAGATGCCGGCCTTGATGCCGCCCCACAGCGCCGCGGTCTCGCTGATGGGCAGCGCCGCCACCCGGACCTTCCGCAGGTCGCCGCTCGCCTCGGGGGACGGGGAGGTGGCATCGGAATCCGTACAACCCGTCAGGGCGATCGTGATGCCGGCGAGAACAGCGAGGGCGGTGACCTTCTTCATGGACGAGCCCTTCCGTGCGCAGCGCTGGTGCGCCCCGACGAGTTGGGGGCCGGCGAGGTGACGTGGACCATCCGGCCGCGTCGATCAGCGTCAGGCAGAACAGATTGGTTGTCAAGAATGCAGATATCACCGGTGGCATTGCGATTAGCGGGGTGCCGGCCCGTCGTACTTTCCATTGAGAAACGTCTTGACGTGCGACGATTTTGTGACCAAACTGTGCGGTTGGTTGTGCGGCGGGAAGGGGAGCGGCGGCGTGGCGATCGTGATCGTGGGTGCCGGTATCGGTGGCCTCACCACCGCGCTCAGCCTGCACCGGGCCGGGTTCCGCGAGATCGCCGTCTACGAGCGCGCCGCGACACTGCGGCCGCTCGGCGTCGGGATCAACCTGCTTCCGCACGCCGTCCGGGAACTGACCGAACTGGGCCTCGGCGAACGCGTGGCAGGCCTGGGCGCCGCACCCGGCACGCTGGCCTACTACAACCGGCACGGGCAGCTGATCTGGAGCGAGCCGCGCGGGCTCGACGCCGGATATCGCTGGCCGCAGCTCTCCGTGCACCGCGGCCGGTTCCAGCTGGAACTCCTCAGCGTGGTGCGGGAACGGCTGGGCGCCGACGCGGTGCGCACCGGGCACCGGCTCGTCGGCGTCGAGGACGGCGTCGCCCGCTTCGAGACGGCGGCCGGGGAGGTCCGCGTCGCGGCCGACCTGATCGTCGGCGCGGACGGCATCCATTCCGCGCTGCGCCGGCAGTACCAGCCCGGCGAGGGCGCGCCGCTCTGGAACGGGCTGACGCTGTGGCGGGGGACGGCGCGGGCACCCGGATTCCTGGACGGACGCACCATGATCATGGCAGGCGACGCGGAGCAGAAGTTCGTCGCGTACCCGATCGGTCCCGACCTGATCAATGTGGTCGCCGAGCGGCGCGGTCCCGGTTTCGCCGGGCCGAACGCGGACTGGAACCGGGCGGTCGACCCGGCGCCGGTCGTCTCGCTCTTCGCCGGCTGGCGGTTCCCGTGGCTCGACGTGCCGGAGCTGCTGGCCGCCGCCGACGAGATCCTCGAATACCCCATGGTGGACCGGGACCCGCTCGACACCTGGACCCACGGGAACACGACGCTGCTCGGCGACGCCGCACACCCGATGTATCCGAACGGATCCAACGGAGCGTCGCAGGCGATCCTGGACGCGCGCACCCTCGCCCTCCACCTGGCCACCGCGCCGACGGTCCGGGCGGCGCTCGACGCCTACGAGGCGGACCGGCGACCGGCGACCACCGCGCTCGTGCTGAGCAACCGGCGGCAGGGTCCGGAGCAGGTGATGGTGCTCGCCCACGAGCGCGCCCCCGACGGGTTCGCGCACATCCACGACGTCATCCCGCCGGACGAACTCACCGAGATCGCCACCGGCTACAAGAAGGCGGCCGGCTTCCTGCCCGCCGCCCTCAACGAACGGGCCTCCCTGACGCCGACGGTCTTCTCGGGCATCCTGCCGTGACGCGGCCGGACCCGACCGAGCTGGACGCCGCGCGACTGGCCTCGGTGATCTCGCCGCTGCGCCGTACGCTGCTGGCCGCCGCCCGGGCCGCCGAGCACCTGCCGGAAATCCCGGACGCGCAGATCGAGATCGTGCGGGCGCTGCCCCGGGGCACGGTGGCCGGTCCCGGCGAACTCGCCGAACGACTCCGGCTGAGCCGCTCGACGGTCAGCAACCTGCTCACCGCCATGGAGGGCAACGGCCTCGTGCAGCGCCGCCCCCGTCCCGGCAACCACCGGCACGTCGACGTCCTCGCCACCGAGAAGGCCCTCGACCTGTTCGACCGCTTCGACCTGGCGAGCGGAGATCTGGTCGCCCGCGCCGCGGCGACCCTGCCCGCGGCGGACCGGGCGGCCCTCGCCGCCGCGGTGCCCGCGTTGGAACGCCTGCGCGACGCCCTCACGCAGGTCAAGGAGGCTTCATGAGCACGCCGCCACGGCGGCCGGCGCACCGCGCCGACCGGGACGGCCGCCACCCCCATTCCCGCCCCCGCCGTGTCGACCTCCCGGTCGGCACCCCGTGAGGGCGCCGGCGGTTCCCGGTCTGGAGGCCGCGTTCGAGGTGGAGGCCCGGCTCGGCGCGCTGGAGGACCACGGGGTGACCCGGGCCGGTCACCGCCGCGTCGTGCCGATCGTCGGCGGACAGGTCACCGGCCTCTTCACGGCGGACATCCTCCCCGGCGGCGCCGACTGGCAGCTGGTCCGACCCGACGGCGGGATCGAGATCGACACGCGCTACTCGGCGCGCACCGCCGACGGCGGCCACGTCTACATCCGTACCTTCGGGGTCCGCAGCGGCCGGCCGGAGGTCCTCGAGGCGCTGCTCCGGGGCGACCCGGTCGACCCCGCCGAGTACTACTTCCGGCTGGGCGTACGACTGGAGACCTCGGTGCCCGCGCTGGCCGTCCTGGAGCAGTGCATCTTCGTGGCCTCCGCGATCCGCGAGGCCGACCGGGTGCGCTACACCGCCTACCGCGTCACGTAGGTCTTCCCGGGGTCCGGCGGAGCGCGGCGCCTGATCCGCCACGGTGTCGGGCGGGTGCGGAGCCGCACGCAGGCCACCCGGGCGGTACCACCTGGACGGTCGCGGCGGTTGACCAGCAGCCGCGACCCCGCGTGGCGTCGGCGCGGTGCGCGGTGTCCCGCGGCCATCCCGGCCCACCTGCCCCGCGGGCCCGGTGCCAGCCGGCACCGGGCCCCGGGTAGTGCCCCGGTCAGGGGCTGGTGCAGGTGATGTTGCTGGCCGGCGTGGCGCCATTCCCGGTCGCGGTGAACCCGAAGGTGGTCGAGGTGTTGGCGGCCAGCGTGCCGTTGTAGTCGGCATTTCGCACGGTGACGTTGCCGGTGGTGCCCGTGTTGATGCCGCTCCAGAGGCTGCTGATGGCCTGGCCGCTGGCCAGGGTCAGGCGTACGGTCCAGCCGTTGATCGTGGTGGCGGTGTTGTTGGCCACGGTGACCTCGGCCTGGAAGCCGCCGGGCCAGGTGTTGATCGTGCGGTAGGTGGCGGCGCAGGTGCCCGGCGGTGCGGTCGTCGGCGGAGCGGTGGTCGGCGGTGCGGTGGTCGGGGGAGCGGTGGTCGGGGGAGCGGTGGTCGGCGGTGCGGTGGTCGGGGGAGCGGTGGTGGGCGGCGTGGTGGAGGTGAACTGGGTGAAGAATCGCCAGATCTCCCCCGAGGTCCAGGTCCTGGAGTCGTTCGGGCTGGACGACCCGTCGACCGGGCTGGGGGTGTGGTCCCCGTCGAAGGCGGCCCACTGCACCGGGTAACCGGCCCGGCAGCCCGAGTAGACGGTGGTGATGTGGCGCAGGGTGTTCTGGCCCGGCTCGGGCGGGTTCTGCGCGGTGCAGCCGTTGTTCCGCACGAACGTGTCGCGCAGCGACCGACCCATGGAGATGTTCAGCACGCTGTCGTGGGTGCCGTGGATGCCGAAGTACGGCACCGGCGAGGTGCCACCGTTGCATCCACTCAGGTTGGCGCCGGACAGGACGGCGACCGCCCGGACCACGGTGGGCCGGGCACAGGCCACGGCGTAGCTCATCGCCCCGCCGTAGCTCCAACCGAGCACGAAGCGCTGGGTCGTGTCGACGCAGAGGTCACCCTCGACCTGCCGGAGGATGTCGTCGAAGAGGGTCAGGTCCCGACCGTTGGTGTTGGCCCAGCCGGCGTCGATGCCCTGCGGCGCGACGAAGATCGTGCTGTTGTTCGCCAGCGGCGCGAGCCCGTAGTAGCCGGCCGAGGCGACGTTGCTCGCCGAGCCGTTCAGCCAGTGGAAGCCAACCACCAGCCGGTAGGGGTTGTTCCGGTCGTACCCGTCCGGGATCCGCAGGATGTAGCTCCGGTTCTGCCCGCCGCTCTGGATCGTGCGCGTGCCGTTGGTGAGCGTCGGCGCCTTGCCGCAGCCCGCGGTCGCGGCGAGGGTGCCGTTCGTCGCGGCCTCCGCCGCGTTGCCGAAGCCCGCGCTCCACACGCCACCGGCGGTCGCGGCGAGGAGAACCACCGCGGCCGAGATGGATGAGAGAAGTTGTCTCCGTTTCATGTCTGCTTGGCTCCTTGCCATTGGTCGTCGTGTACCGGTGGTGTCGTGCAGGGCCGGGTCCGGTGACTCTGGGCGCGCTCCGCGACCGACGGGTCAGCGAGGTGCTGAAGGCTCTTCTCCGGCGACGCCGGATGGGCATGGCGACGCCCGTTCCGCTCCGATCGGCATGCTCGTGTCCCAGGCCCGGCACACCCGCGCGCGTGCGGCCGTCCGTCGGCGCCGGGATCGTCCGCGACGGCCTGGAGGAAGGGCAGGCGACCGGACCGGCGTCGACCGGCGACCACGTGTGGTCGCCTGGCCCCGCGGAACGCCCGGACTGGTCACCCCACCGGCGAGGCGGCGTGGGTGGCCTGACCCTCGGCGCGCCTTGCCGGTTGGATCGGTGAACGCGAGCGTGCCCTTCGCCCGCGCGGCAAAAGATAGCATGTTATCGATAACACGCTCAATCGATCGAGCTGCTCGCGACCGGCTCGGGGACACATTTCCGGTCCGCGTCCGCCTACCCTGTGATCCACATTGTTGGGAGCGGGGGAGCTACTCACTAATGGCAAGGCTTTCTGCACGGCTGACCGCGACACTGATCGCGTTCCTGATCGCCAGCGGCCCCGTGGTCGCGCCGCAGGCGACGTCCACCTCCGCCACCGCGGCGGGTACGCCCGTGGCCTTCACCAACCAGGACGTCGGGTTCGCCGAGTCCAGCCTGATGCCGCAGGCGGACAGCGACCAGGAGGTCGCCCGGCACCTCGACAGGGTGGCGGAGTTCGTGCCCGGGCGATCACCGATCGTGCGGGTCTGGTTCGACTGGTGGTACGTCGAGGGGATCCCGGGTAGCCCACCCCGGTGGGACCGGGTGGAGCGGCAGGTGACCCTGGCGCGGGCCCGCGGGATGCGGGTGCTGCTGATGTTCGGCCTCTCCGCGCCCTGGGCCAACGGCCACCGCAACGACGAGCCGCAGCCCGAGCTGTGGTTCCCGCTGCGGGACGAGGACTGGCGGAGCATCGTCGACCGGACGATGGCGCACTTCACGGCGCCGGACGGGTCGTCGCTGATCGACGCGGTCGAGGTGTGGAACGAGCCGAACCTGACCGCCTTCGGCAAGTGGGACGGCAACGGCGACGGCACATTCGACAGCGCCGACTACGCGGCCACCCGGCTGCGCTACTGGCAGCTGGTCGACGTCGCCTACCGGGCCGTGCACGCCCGCTGCGCGACCTGCGTGGTCCTGGCCGGCGGCTCCGGGGGACTCCACGAGATGACGGGCCACCCGGACCGGACCTCGTCGGCCTGGCTCGACTGGGCGTACGCCAACGGGTTCGGCAACTCGTTCGACGCGGTGGCCCACCACCCGTACTCGGACTTCCACGCGCCCGACGAGCCGAACTGCACCCAGCCGTGGCTCAACGCGTTCGGCCCGCCGTACCCCGACGCGCAGGGCCGGCTCTGCGGGGAGCTGGCCCGGCTGCACGACGTGATGGTGCGTCACGGGGACACCACGCGGAAGATCTGGGCCACCGAGTGGGGTTACAACATCGGGGCCCGGGGCAGCCTCAACCAACCCGCCGCACTGTTTCAGAAGTGGATGGTCAACGGGATCAAGCTGTGGCGCTCGTTGCCGTACACCGGGCCGCTGTTCCTGTTCACCTTCAGTGACGTGTCGGGGTGCCCCGACGATCCGGCGTGCGAGTACGGCGTCGTCGACGAGAACTACGTCCCGAAGAACCAGGAACTGTACGACGCCGTCTCCGACACGTTGACCTACCCGGACTGGCGGCCCGCGTACGCCTCGGCGAACGGCATCGGCGGCTTCAAGCCGGCCATGCCGCAGGACCGGATCGTCGCGTTCGACTTCCTGCACACCGGGAAACGGGACCATCTGCTGATCTACCGGCCGGGGACCGGCGTCGTGCGGATCGTGCAGCACAAGCCGGACGGCAGCTTCGCGACGGTGTTCAGCTCCTCGACCGGGATCGGTGGGTTCGACCTGACGGGTGCGAACGACCAGGTGATCGCGTACGACTACTACCACACCGGCATGTTGGACACGCTGGTGCTGTACCGGCCGGGGCAGGGTGCGGTGTTCATCGTGACCCGGGCGGCCGACGGCACCATGTGGCCGGTCCACCGCACCGGCACCGGCGGCATCGGCGGGTTCAACCTCGCCTCGGCGCAGGACCGGATCGTCGCGTTCGACCACCAGCACACCGGCAATCCGGACCACCTGGCCCTCTACCGGCCCGGCACCGGGATCCTCTGGGTCGTGCGGCACAGACCAGATGACACCTTCGGGGCCGCGTTCAAGGCCCGTCAGGGCGTGGCCGGTTTCGACCTCACCAGCACCGCCGACCAGGTGATCAGCTACGACCTGGACCACGAGGGCCGCCCGGACCGGCTGCTGATGTACCGCCCGGGCACCGGCACGGTCGTCATCGCCGGCCCGTAGACCGCAGCCACCGGTGCGGCAGCCCAGGGAGACCCGGGCTGCCGCGCCGGCGCCGGGCACGATTCGACGCTCCACCGGTGGCGACCGCTCGCGGCCCGTCACCGCAGGAGCGGGGCGAGGCCGTCGAGGAGGCGCTGGAGGCCGAACTCGAAGAGCAGGTCCAGGTTCCAGGCCCCGTCGTCGGCGGCGACGAAGCGGGCCATCAACGGGAGTCGACCGTCGGCCAGGACCGCGGCGATCCGTTCCTCCTGGGCCGCCAACCACTGGGTGTCGGTCAGACCGCTGTCCTGCTCGGCCTGCGCCTCCTCGGCCCGGTTCACCGCCGTGCCGCGCACGTAGTTGGCCACCGTCACCGCCGCCGTGAACTGGGCGTTCAGGTCGAGCCCGCGCCCGTCCAGCGCCCGCATCATCCACTCGGTGTGGGCCATGGCGTGCGGGGCCGGCAGGGGCCGGGTGAAGGAGATCGCCTGGGCCAACCAGGTGTGCCGACGGTACATCGCCCAGTGGAGCCGGGCGATGGCCTCGAGGCAGGCCCGCCAGCCGTTGCGAGCCGGGGTGAGCGCCGGCGGCGGGTTCTCGGCCATGACCTTGTCGATCATGTACAGCACCAGCTCTTCCCGGTCGGCCACGTACCGGTAGACGGCCATCGTCGGAATGCCGAGCTGACCGGCGAGCCGGCGCATGGACAGGCCGTGCAGCCCTTCGACGTCGGCGATGGTGACGGCGGTGGCGACCACCTGCCCGCGGTCGGGGTTGGGTGCGCTACCCGCCCTCGCCGCGGCGACCACGGTGCCGACGCCGCGTACGGGCTCGACGACCCCCCGCTCGCGCAAGGTCGCCAGGATCTTGGTGGCGGTCGCCATCGCGACCCCGTACTCGGCCATGAGCTGCCGAGTCGACGGGATCCTCGCCCCGGGCGCGAACTCGCCGGACGCGATCCGGTCCGCGAGATCGGCGGCGATCCGGCGGTACGGCGGTTCCTCCACAACGACCTCCTGTGCACTAGTTCAGTCACGGTACCCCGACGATGAATACGGGTGATAGCACCACTGCTACCGCCACTAGTGCACCAATACGGTGTACGACATGACTGATCTCAATCGTGTTGGCCCGCCTCGCAGCAGCTACGCCGGCCCGGCGACGGCGGTCGGGGATGCGGACGCCCGGATCAACGTCGTGGACGCGTTGCGCGGGAGCGCGCTGCTGCTCATCCTGCTGGTGAACGTGTGGTACTTCAGCTCCGGCTACGAGTTCCACCTGGTCGACGATCCGGCGTACGGCGCGCTCGACCGGCTGCTCACCGGCGTGCTGGAACTGCTGTTCGCGATGAAGGCGTACCTGCTCTTCTCCTTCCTGTTCGGCTACAGCTTCACCCTGCAACTCGACTCGGCGGCCCGGCGTCGGGCGGACTTCCGTCGGCCGTTCCTGCGCCGGCTGTCCGGCTTGTTCGCGCTCGGGGCGCTGCATGCGGTGCTGCTGTTCCACGGCGACATCCTCACCACGTACGCGCTGCTCGGCCTCGTGCTGCTCGCCGTCCGGCGGATCAAGGCGCGCACCGCCCTGGTCACCGCGGCGACCATCGTGGGCGTGATCGCGCTCGTGGTCGGTGTGGCCGCGGTTCTCGGCGGCGCAGTGGTCCCGGACGAGGCCGCCGCGCTCACCGCCGGCGCGCGCTCGACGGAGGCCCTGAACGGCGGAATCGGTGATGTCGTCCTGGAGCATCTGCGCTCGTTGCCGGCAATGCTCGGCGCACTTGCCGTGCAAGGGCCGTTGGCCTTCGCCGCCTTCCTCGTCGGTCTCGCCGCCGGCAAGCACCGGATGCTCGTCGCCGTCCACCGCCACGAGACCGTGCTGCGCCGGTGCGAGCGGATCGGCTATCCGGTCGGTCTGGCCGGCGCCGCCCTGTTCGCGATCGGCGGCGGCACCGCGAACATGACCGGACTGATGGTCAGCATCGTCACCGCGCCGTTCCTCGCGGGGGCCTACGCCGCGACCCTGGTGCGCTTGTTCAGCCGGCGGACGCGCGTGGCGGACGCGCTGGCGCCGGCGGGACGCATGGCGCTGACGAACTACCTGGGCCAGTCGCTCATCTGCGTGCTCGTCTTCACCGGCGTCGGGCTGGGCCTGGCCGGCCGCACCTCGCCGGCGCAGACGCTGCTCATCGCGCTGACGATCTTCGCGGTGCAGGTGGCGGCCAGCTGGTGGTGGATGCGGCGGTTCCGGTACGGCCCGGTCGAATGGGCGTTGCGCGCGTGGACCCACCGCAAGCGGCCCGCCATGCGGCGATAGCCACCGCTGGCTCTCACCACTTTCGGTCGCCCCCGCTCCGGCGCGCCTCGCGGCAGGTACGTTGGCTGCGAGGTCGCCGACGTCGACAGGAGCAGCCAGGTGAGCGAGGTGACCATCACCAACCGGCGGGCCGACAGCTCCGCCAACGAGGACCTGACCCGGCTCGCCCGGCACGGCGCCGACGCCTTCGGCTACCAGGCCGACCTGCGCGTCGACCGCCGGCTCGCCCAGCTCCTGCGGCTGCGCGTGTCGCAGATCAACAACTGCACCTACTGCCTCAACCTCCACTACGAGGCGGCTCGGGACGCCGGCATTCCCCGACCGGTGATCGATACCCTGACCGCCTGGTGGGAGACCGACTTCCACGACGACGCGGCCCGCGCCGCCCTCGCCTACACCGAGGCGATCACCCGCGTCGCGGATGCGACCGCCGCCGACGATGTCGGTGCCCGGCACACCGCGCTCGCCGAGCACTTCCCGCCGGACCAGATCCTCGAGATCATCGGGATCGTCATCAACATGAACGTCTGGACCCGACTCAAGCTGGCCGAGGGCGCCGTCCCCGGTTTCGCCGACCAGGCCCGGCCGTGAACCGGCTCACCGGCCGGGCCTGACCAGCCTGCTCCCGCTCCCCGCTACCGGCGGGTGTCAGACGGGACGGAGGCCGGCGCGGGCAGGACGTCGCGCGGCGGCCGCCGCTCGGTGCGGGCTCGGGCGCATACCAGGTGGTGCAGGAGCACCAGGGGAACCACGCCGACCGGGTACCAGGCCAGGTCGACCGGATCGAACTGCACCCCCAGCGCCAGCCTCGCCGCCAGGCTCCGGGCCGACAACTCGGCCGGCACTCCGGTCAGCTGCGCGCACTCCACCAGCCAGCAGAAGCCGGTGGCGACCGCCCCGGCCGGCACCGGCGCCAACCGCGGCCACAGGAACAGCACCCCGGCCCAGACCATCGACGCGTACAGCGCGGTGCCCGAGTACTGCCGCAGCGCCCCGTCGTCGACAGCGCGGATCAGCAGCGCGAGGCCCAGGACCAGCAGCGCGGCCAGCGGCATGAGCAGCCGCACCGTACGGGCCGTGATCGGCATTCTCGCGGTGGCAGGCACCGCACCACCGTACGGGGCCGACCGCGCTGCCGGTCCGGTGCCGTCAGCCGGCCGTCGCGTTCGCGTGACCGGCTCGTCGGCTCAGGTCAGGTCAAGGTGTCGTGCGTGGTTGCCAGCCGTCGCGGTAGCGCACGCCGCGAGGTTGCAGCCGGATCTGGTCGTGCACCGCCCCGGGGACCGGCTCGGTGCGGATCTCCTGCGGGCGGTTCACCACGACGCAGACGTCCTCGCCGGGCCACCACCAACCACCGGAGCGGGCCAGGCCCGCCCAGGCGTCGAGGTGGTCCGCCTCGTCCGGGCCGTACCGGGCGAGGCCGAGCCGGTGCAGCACGTCGTAGTAGGCGATCCAGGACGCGTCCTGCTGCCCGTACCAGCAGACCGGTACCGGGCCGTCGACCGCCAGCGCCGCCCGCACCGGCAGGTAGTACCCGGGCGCGAGGCTCCGGTGCAGGGCCGTGCGTACCCCCTGGTGCAGCACCACGGCGAGCGGCACGCCACGGTCGAACGCCTGCGCCGGCGCCAGTTCGGGCCAGGGTTGCGTGGTCTTCGCCCGGCGTACCGGCGACAACTCGGGATCGGTGTGCGTGACGCCCGCGCTCAGCGCGCCGCGTAGCTGGGCGACGACCATGGCGATGTCGCTCGCCAGCGGCGGTGTCCCGCGCGGCCGAGGGCTTCGGATGCGCTCGGCGAGCTGATCGAGGGTGGGCCAACCACGGATCAGGGGACGCGCCTGGTCCGGCGAGTCGACCCATTCGAACCGGGGTCGCGGCCGTGCTGCCCGGGCGTAGATGGCGGTCAGGCAGCGCTCGACGGCCGGCGGGTCAGCCGACTGGGTGGACAGGGCGTGGTCGAGCCATTCCTGGCGGATCCGGACGGCCTGCTGCCACAGGTCGAGCGGGTTGCCGCTGCGAACGGCCGGTGGCGGATTCGCGGCGTCGTCGCGCCGCGTGGGGGCGCTCAACGCGCCAGGGCGTCGCCGCCCTTCCGGTACGAGATCATGGTGCGACTATGGCCCGCGACGCGCTGCCGGCGCAAGGCGGTTTCCCGCCCTCCCGGCGGCGGCTGACCTCGCATGAGCCGGCAATGCGGCCGCCGAGCGAACCGCGGCCGCCGGTCACGCGATGCCGATGGCCGGCATGGCCGATGCTCACTACTGTTGCGGGAGCCTCAGGCGAAACCGCCAGTCCCTGGGACGAGAACACGGCCGGCGCGGGATCCCGGACACGCTCCTGCGAACGGCGAATTGGGCCCCGGGTGGGCGCACGTGGATGAGGAGTGAACGATGGGCCGCGACCACGATCCGCGCGAGGTGCACGTGGTCGCGGTCGGCATCGACCAGTATGCGGCGGGCCGCGAGTGGAGCCTGGTCGGGCCGGCCGATGACGCCCTCCGGTTTGCCCGCTGGTTCGTGGCGCGGGACGTGCCGCCCGGGCAGGTGACCGTGCTGTCGTCGCCCTGTCCCGGCCCGGACGCCGTCCCGCCGGGAGTTGTCCTGCGCCCCGCCGACCGGGCGACCGTCCGTGAGGTGTTGGTGCGGGAACTGCCGGCGCGGCAGGCATCAACCCTCTACGTGATCTGGGGCGGTCACGGCTACGTCGACACCGGCCGTCGCCGGCGGCTCTACTACGCCGATGCCAGCGCCACCGACCCCGCTTCCCTCGACCTCGACTCGATGCTTGCCACGTTCGCGTCGGACCTCGTGCCGACATTCGATCAGCAGGTGTGGATCATCGACGCGTGCCAGTTGCATGATCGACCGCAGGGCCTGGCCATGCCCGGCAGCGAGACCTTCCCCGTCGGAACGCCGGTCGCCGGCCGGCGTCAGGACGTCCTGTTCGCCGCCGGCTTCGGCCAGGCCGCGGCCAACCTGGGGGTACGGCGCACCGGACTGTTCAGCCGGGAGGTCCTGCGACTGCTCGACGACGGCGAGGCCGGTCGGCTCGCCCAACCGGAGCGGCTCATGTCCACCCTGCGGGAACGGTTCGCCGATATGCGGGCGAGTGGTCTGACCGCGCAGACCCCGACCTACCTGTGGCACCGCAACGCCCTCGGCGACGAGGGTCTGCTGCTGCACCGTTCCGAAACCGGGACCGTGGTGCCCGCGGCGCCGGCGCCCTCGGCACCGTCCCCGGCCAGGCTGGGCCCGCTGGTGGACGCGCTGCTCCAGGTGCCGGAGTTCCTGCGACCGAACGAGCGCGAAGAGATCCTGACCCTGCTGCGTGGCCCGGTGTACGCGGCCATCCGGCGCAGCAGCGCGGCGCGGCCCGATGCCATCAGCGTCGTGCGAACGTGTCTGCGGTATCCGGGAGCCCTGTCCGAGCTCGTCGAGGCGGTTCGCTTCTTCGCCACCGACGACGCGGCGATGACCCGGGTCGAGGACGCCGCGGCGCGGCTGGTGCCGCATTCCTGACCGTACGACAGTGGTTTGCACGAGCGTCCACATCGGAAGGCGGCAGCGGGATTCGGCCTGTGGCGCCCGCCGCTCGGCGCTTTCGCCGCCTGCACCGGTAAGTAATAATGGCGTTATCGACTGTCATCATTTTGGGGGTTGCCGTACATGGAGGAACGCCTCGCCGGTATCGAGTCTGAGTTGCTTGACTTGTCGGCGGTGACCGTGGCGACGCTGCGATCCGTTGACTTCACCGGCATGACTGCGGCGATCTCGCGAGTATCGGAAAGAATCGCCGATTCGGGGGGCAGCATCAGCGGCTACAGCGGCTCCTTCCCGAGCCGGATACGGTCCGCCGGACCGGATTCGGAGGAGCATGTCGTCTGATTCCCTCCCGTTAGGTCCGACCCACCTCGAACACGCACACTTCCATGCCCTGGCCACCGGGGCCGGAGACGAACACAGCATCACGGCACTCTGGCGGTCCGAGCGCAGCTGGCGGCTGATCGTGCTGCGTGCTCTGCTGGACATCTGCGCCACCCGAGCCGACGCTTCCGGCCCGCTCGTGCCCGCGAGCGAGGCCTGGGAACTCCTGGTCCGGGCATACGGTGCCGCACCAGGGATCACCGAGGACATTCTGGCCCGTCCGCAGGTCGGCAGCTGGGCCGCGCACACCCTGCGTCGGCTGCGTAACGACCGCCCCGACCCGGTGCCGATGTGGCTGGACGTCGGCTACCTGCACGCACTCGCGGCGGCGGGCGCCGTTCGGGCCGGCCTCTCCTTCGAGCTGGACATCCCGGCGCGCCACGGCAGCGCGGTGCTGCCCACCGTGGGCGCCGCGTCGGTCCCGCCGGAGGTCGAGGTCGTCCGGGTCCGGGCTACCGGTGGACAGGTCGAGATGGAGACCGGCGCCCGGACCGTGCGGTGCCGACCGGGGGACCGGGACTGGCACGAACCCATCGTCATAGCGGTCCGTACGGACGGCGCCGGCCTCCAGGTCGAGCTGCTCGATCGCGACCTGTACCGCGATCTGCGGGGCCCTTCCCCGCCGCAACCGTTGTCGGAGTCCGACCTCGCCAGCTGGCGTGCGGATCTCGCGCGGGCCTGGGCACTGCTGGTGCGCGAGCAGCCCGGCCGCGCCCAGGCGATCGCCGGCATCGTACGGACCCTGACACCGGTGGCGCGCCGCGAGCGGTTCCGACCGCTGTCGGCGTCGGGCACCGAGGCGTTCGGCGGCATCCTGCTCTCCCAACCGGACGACCCGCTGCAACTGGCGGTGACCCTGGTGCACGAGTCCCAGCACCAGAAGCTTGGTGCCCTGTCCCACCTGCTCACCCTCTGCGAGGCAGACGATCACCTCCGCTACTACGCCCCCTGGCGGGACGATCCCAGGCCGCTCCCCGGCCTTCTTCAGGGTGCGTACGCGTTCGCCGGCATCACCCAGTTCTGGCGGGTCCACCGCCAGCAGGCGCCGCCCGGCGAGCGGGCGGCGACGGACTTCGAGTTCGCGCTGTGGCGGCGGCAGGCCCTCGGCGTCCTACGGGTGCTCGCCACATCCGGCCGGCTGACCGGGCACGGTCAGCGGTTCGTCGACACCCTGCACGCGGAGCTGAACGCGTGCCGGGAAGACGACGTGCCGGCCGCCGAGCGCGACGCGGCGCACGCCGCCGCGCTCGACCACCACGCGATGTGGCGGGGTCACAACATCCAACTGGACCCCGCCGACCAGGAGGCCCTCGCGGCCGCCTGGCAGCAGGGTGACCCGCTGGCGAGCGCACTCCTCGCCGTCGGCGCCGCGAAGGTGCGGGCGGAACCGCCGGTGGGCCTGCTCGACGCCCGGGCCGTCCTGCGCCGATATCTGCTGTTCGACCCGGATGCCTTCAACCGGCTGCGCGCCACGCCCGACGAGGTGGGGGAGAGGGTGGCCGGCGCAACCGCGGCCGACCTGGCCCTCGTGGCCGGTGATGTCGAGCGGGCACGCGCCGGCTATCTCGGCGAGCTGACGCCGGACCCACTCAGCGTGCACGGCTGGGTCGGTCTCGGCCTCGCGCAGGTCGACCAGCCCGCCCATCCGGCGACGCGGGCCCTGCTGGGCCGCCCGGAACTCGTCCTGGCCGTGGTCCAGGGACTGCGGTCGCGCGGATCCGCCACGGTTGCCCCCGACCCGCTCGAGGTGGCCAGCTGGGTCGGTGAGGGGTTACCGGATCGGCAGGTCGACAACGTCGATCCGGCGGGTTGGCTGGCTGTCTGACCCGCCGGATCGAACGCCTGCCGCTACAGCGGGAGCGGGTCGATGTCGCAATTGGCCCGTACGCCGGCGCCGACCGCCGCGACCGCTGGGTGCCGGGCACCGAGGGTCTGCCGGAGTTGCTCGAGGCTCGTGTCGAACAGCGTGCTCGCCTCCACGTCGCGCCCGAGGTCGCGGAGATCCATGGCGAGGTTCAGCGCGCACACGAGCGTGGTGGGATGAGCGTCACCGAGCACCCGACGACACTGTTCGAGGCTGTCGGCGTCGAGGGCGCGGGCCGCGGCGACATCGCCGAGGTCGTAATGGTCGCTCGCCAGATTGATCCGGGCGGCGAGCACCAGGGCATGGGAATCGCCGAGCCGGCCGGTCAGCCGCTGCACAGCCGCCTGATCCAGCTCCCGGGCCTGTTCGCACTCGCCCAGCAGCCGGAGCGTCACCGCCAGGTCGACCTGCGCGCCCGCCGTGTGCGGATGGTCCTCGCCGTACAGCCGGCGCAGCCCTTCCACCGCCACCTCCGCCGCTTCCCTGGCGGCGCGGAGGTCGCCGGTCAGCCGCTGGTCGATGGCGAACGTCAGCGTGGCGAGCACCGTGTCCGGATGGTCGTCGCCGTAACGGGTGCGGAAGCGGCGCAGCACATCGCTGGACAGGTCGAGGGCGTCGTGGTGGTGACCGGCCTTGCGCCGGAAACTCGCCAGCATGTGGCTCTGCCGCAGGACTTCCGGGTGGTCGTCGTACTTCAGCATCCGGCGGGCCGTGGCGACGACGGTCTCCTGGTTCGCGTGCGCCGCGACGTAGTCGCCCAGTTCCCGCCGATCGAGGTTGATGCCGCCGAAGGTACTCAGACTGTCCAGGTGGTCGGTGCCGTAGATCTGCACCCGGCGCTGGTAGGACTGCTCATCGAGCTGGAGCGCCCGACCGAACAGGCCGGACAGTCGCATGCTGACCGCGAGATTGTGCGCGGCGCGCAGCGTGAACGGCTCCTCCTCACCGAAAATCTGCTTCGCCTGTTCGTAGACGACGAGGGAGCGGTCCAGCGCACCGGCGAAGTCACCGGCCACCCGGTGGTCGGCGGCCACCGCGCCCAGCGCGTTCAAGGTCTCTTCCTGGTCCTCGCCGAGGGTCTGCCGGTAGAGCTCGAGCGTCTCGGCGTTCAGGCTCGCCGCGGCGGCGTAGTCACCGACGACGAAATGCATGAACCCGAGCCAGCTGGCCATGCGCAGGCTGTCCGGGTCGGCCTGGTCGCCGTCCGCTCTCCAGGCCGTCCACGCCCGCTGCGACAGGTCCCGGGCGGCGAGGTGGTCACCCCAACGCCAGAGATACATCGCCTCGTTCAGCACCATGTCCCGCACGAGTTCGTTCGAGCACCCCTCCGCTCCCGAGGCGACGATGTGCGGGTACAGCTGGGCGTACCGCGGCCAGTGATCAGCGTCGTCGGGCTGGTCGGGGTCGTTGCCGGCCAGCAGCATGTGGGCGCCGTGCCGCAGGGCGTCCCGGTCCTGCGGATCCATCTGGTTGATCAGTACGCGTTGAACCAGGCGGTGCATCTGGAAGGAGTTCGTCCGGTGGTCGATCCGCGCCAGCGAGAGGCGGCCGATCGTGCGGATCGCCCGGTTGAGGCGGACCGGGTTGCGGACGAGGAGATCGAGATCGGGATGGATGCGAAGCGCGCGCGGCTTCGACAGGAGTACCTTCCCGATCGGCTCGGGCGCGAAGAACGAGCACATCTGCAGCAGCCGGAGTGCCGGCAGGTCCTGGCCGCGTAGCCAGTTGAGCGACACGTTCCACGCCGCGGCGACGAGCTCCGGGTAGTCCTGCTGGGTGCTCTCCTCGTCGAGGACCGGCCGGCTCGCGTCGAGGAGGTCCAGGTATTCGTCGGCCGGCATGCGGGTCTCCGCGCGCCAGGCCGCCGCCTGCTCGATGGCCAGGGGAAGGTCGCCCAGAGCCGCGGCGAGTCGGTCGGCATCGTCGACGGCCAGGTCCGGCCCGCGACGGCGGAGCAGATCGATGCTCTCCTGCCGTTCGAACACGTCGACCGGGAGACTGTTCGCGACCTCCCGCCACGCGCCGTTACGCGAGGTGACGACGATGCTGCCCGGGCCGCCCTTGGGGAAGAACTGCTCGACGCTGTCGGGGTCCTCGGCATTGTCGAAGACGAGCAACCAGTTGGAGTACGGGCGGCCGATCCGCAGGGCCTCCAGGGCCGCCGGCACCGCCGTGTTGGCGGTGGACGGGACCGGCAGCTCCAGGCGTGCCGCCAGCTCCACCAGCGCGGACTGGATCTGCGCCGGTCGCTCGGCCGGGATCCACCAGATGAGGTCGAAGTCCTGCTGATGGAGGTAGACGTACTCGATGGCGAGCTGGGACTTGCCCACCCCACCGGCGCCGTGCAGCGCCTCCGGCAGCACGGCGGTGGTGCCGGCGCTGAGGCGCTGGTGCAGGGAGTCGAGCAGTTCCCGCCGGCCGGTGAAGTTCGTATTTCTCAGCGGCAGGTTGCCGACGATGGCCGGTAACTGCCCGTCGAGCCGTTGTACCGGCTGCAGGTCGTTGGTCGGACGCCTGCTCGGGAAGATGCCCCGCTCGGCGTCCAGCGTGATCTGGGCGGCGGTGCCGAACGAGCCCTCCGGGTCCGGCGCGTTCACTCTGTCAGACATTCCGGACTCCATGGTCCTGTGAGCGATTACGGAAGGTGGCTGCAGTACTCGACGTACCTGCCGTGGGATGGGCGAGCCGAGCGACTGACCCAGCCGCGCGGCTGCGACGAGGTTCGGCCCGCCCAGTGAGAGGTGGACAGCCAGTTCGACCCGCAGGTACGGCTCGGCGGCCGGCGTGACCCGTTCGTACGACGCGTTCCGCGGATCCTTGACCCGCAGGGTCAGGTTGCGCACCGCCTCCACGTCGTGCGCGAGTTCGTACTCCACCAGGTGCTGCACCTCGACGGTGCGGTCGCGGTACCCGAGCGTAAGGAGCCGCTCGCGCACGCCGTGCACGAATTCGTACCTGATGCTGGTGTCGCCGCTCGCCGCCGCCCGCGGAACCGGCCGCACCAGGTCGCTCGTCAGCACCTCGGTCAACTGTTCCGGTCCCGAGCGGATCATGGCCCTCGCCACGGCGCGAACCACGCGGACGGTGAGTGGCGCGGCCGCCAGGCGGGTCGCCAGCGCGAACGCGGTCGGCGACATGGTGGCCCGGAACCGGGCGACGAGGTCGTGAGCGGTGAGCGACCGGCCCGGACGACGGCTCGGCGGCCTGTCGGGCGGCAGGAGCAGAGCAGGCATCCGCAGCTCGCCCGTTGCCGGCTCGGCCAGCAGGCGGCTCCATCGCCGCAGCCAGTCCATGCCACGTTCGATGACCGGCACCGCCGTCAGCGGGGCGTGGTCCTCTCCGTCGGTGGGACGTAGGTCCGGGCCGCTCACCCGCCACGACGACCGAGCGGTGGTCGATCCCGCGCCGTCCAGGCGCCACGTCACCTCGGTCGTCTCCATGGCCCGCTCGCGCCAGCGCTGCTGGGGTAGCAGATTGACCACGGCAACGGTTGCGCTGTCGGCCCACGAGACGAGCACTGGGTGGACGAGCCCGGCCCGCCATGCGTCGGAACCGCCGTGCGTCACCAGGAAGATGACCCGCTGGCCGGCGGCACCGACCAGGCTCGCGGGCGGGGCGTTCACCGAGTCGGGCTCGTCGGTCACCCACACCGCGCCGTCCGCCACGGCCAGGCGCTTGACCTCGACCGAGGCGAAGGCGCGTTGGGCCCGCAGCACCGCGATGAACGTCGAGATCTCGTCGGCCCAGAGGTCCAGCACCGGGTCGTGGTCGAGGACCACGATGAGCTCCCGGCCGTCGGGCGCCGGCTCGACCCCGAGGCCCTCGGCCTGCCGGCTCCCAGGGGTGGCGACCGCCGGCGCCGGCCGGCTCATTTCGGACCCGCCGACGTGGAGATGCGCCGCGGTGAGCGCGGGCCAGGGCAGGCCCCGCCGGCGGCGAACCACGTCCCGTGGTCGATGCCGCTCATGCCGAGACCTTTCGCCTGTCGCCGTCGGCAGAGGCCGCTCCTCCTGGCTGCCGATCCGGGTCGTCGAACAAAATCACCAAGCCGTGTCCCATGTGCTGGCCGAGCCCTTCGGGGTCCTCACTCCACGCCAGCTGCCGGAGACGCGCGGCACGGTGCGGAAGCTCGACCACCCCTCGGCCCGACGTCTGATCGCCGATCATCGACGCGACAGTCTCGCACAGGTCCTCAGTGGATGGTGAGTTGCGATGCCAGACGATTGCCGGAACTCCCGACCGCAGCCCGACGAGCAGTTGGCGTTCGCCGTCGCTGTCGGCGGTCGGGGATTCGCTGAGCACCAGGACCGCGACGCTGCTCTGGCGGTTGAGGGTTGCCTTGAGTTGGACATCGACCTGGTGCCGCGACGCGCAGTGGATCAGCTGCCGGCCGCCGTCGGTGCTGGCGAGGCCCTGCCAGCGGCTGCGCCAGACCCGGTGCCACTGGCTGGCCCGGATGCGCTCCAGGCTCCTGATCACCAGGGGGTATTCCGTGGTGAGGGGACTCGGCAGCAGCGATTGAAGTTCCTTGCGCCAGGTGTCGACCGGTTCGTTGATCAGCTGCCAGGGCAGGACAAACTCGATGGTCACCGCACCGGCCTGATCCGCCCAACGGCGTTCGGTCTCGTTGATGACCTGGTCGACGGCTGCCTCGAGTTCGCCGTACGGGACGTGCCGGTCCTCGCCGCGGATCGGTTGCCAGACCGGGGACGCCCACTGGTACCAGTGCGAGACGATGTAGGTCTCGTCGTCACCGCCGTACTTCTCGAACTGGATGACCAGGTAGGCCGTGCCGACGGGCGCCGGAGGCTCCGGTTGGGGCGCGTCGATCTGGTCCGTGACCCCCCAGTCCTGGGCCAGCCGCGCGACGAATTCGCGCATCCGGTCGAGGGACGCCTCCGGTACGGCGGTCACCAGTCTCTCCAGCAATGGAAGCCACGGCGGCACCGATCCGTGCGAGTTCGCCGACGCGAGGTGCGTGAAGAGATCCCAGGCGGTCCGGCACCAGGGTGGGGCCGGTGCCGCGCGGGTCTCGGCGACGAACCGCCGCAGCTCCCCGGTCGCGTCGACCGTGGACAGCAGGCCCCGCAGCCACGGAACGTCGTAGTCGGTGAGTAGCTCGATCGCGTGCCACTCGTCGGCCAGTCGCAGCAGCGCGACGGTATGGTCGCTGCCGGGTTCGAGCAGCTCCATGCACTCGACGAGGCAGCGCAGCCCGCCCGGGCGATCCACGCACACCGTCACCAGCTCGACGATCTGGGCCCGCAGCACACTCAGCTCCCGGTAGCCCAGGGCGCCGGCCAATGTGTGGCTGAGTTCCTGGAGCAGTAACTGGCGGCTGCTCGGGTCGCGGATGACCGGCGACGCCTCCATGACGGTCGCGATCTGGCCGACGAGCCGGCGGCGTTCCTCAGCGACAGCCGGCGAGTAGCGCCGCGATGCCTCGCGAACGGGCCTCATGTCATCGCTCGCGGACGGGGCCCCGGCGGGACACCGCGGCCAGCGCCATCAGGAGGGCTCCGACCGGAACGGGTCGAGCGTCTCCAGCGTCTCGACGACGTCAGCGGCCTCGCCGGTCACCTCCACCCGCCGCCGCTGGACGCCGTCGTCGACGACGGCGCGCACAGTGACCTGACCGGTGCGTCGGCGCAGCATCGACTGCAGGGCGTACCACCCGGCGGAGGAGCCGATCCCGACGCCGATCTGGAGCAGAGTCTCGGTCACCAGGCCACGCGACGAGACGAAATCGCATTCCGCGGCGGGATGCCAGGTGTCGACGACCAGACCCGCGGCTACCAGCTCCTCCATCAGCGCCGGGGTCGACTCGGGGTAGACCGGGACGCCGTCGTCCTCGGCGAGCGGCAGAAAGGTCACGTCGGCGCCGGCTCTCGGGCCCAGGTCACGGTGGCGGTCCGTGACGACAATCGAGACCTTTGGTGACATGGGCCTATGGTATTAGCCGAGGCCGTGACCGTGGCATCGACGAAGTGTCGCCAACTTGACAGATTTCCATGCTGCTCACCCTTGACCTGCAACGCCACCCGCGACCGGGTACGGAAGTGACCGGTCGGCCGAGCGAGACGTGCACGGTCCGCCGTTCACGAGGTCGCGGCCGGCGACCGGCGGGCCCGGAACCGGGCGCGGTACGCCTGGGGCGAGATCCCGAGCTCTCGGCGGAAGGTGTGCCGCAGGTTGGCGGTCGACCCGATCCCGGTCCGGGTGGCGATCCGGCCGATCGGCTCGTCGCCGGCCTCGAGCATGCGTTGGGCGGCGAGCACCCGCTCCCGGGTGAGCCACTGGTGCGCGCTCATCCCGGTGAGGCGGTGGAAGTGCCGCGCCAGGGTCCGCGGGCTCATGTGCACCCGTTCGCCCAGCGACCGCAGCGACAGCGGCTGGTCCAGGTGCCCGCGGATCCAGTCCAGCAACTCGGGCAGCGGGTCGCCGGGGTCGGGGCTGAGCGGCGCTTCGACGAACTGGGCCTGCCCGCCGCTGCGGTAGCCGGCGAGGACCAGCCGGCGGGCGAGCGCGGCGGCGGCGTCCGCGCCGTAGTCCCCGCGTACCACGTGCAGGGCCAGGTCCATGCCGGCGGACATGCCGGCGGCGGTGAGGACGCCCCGGTCGTCGATGAACAGCGCCCGCGGGTCCACGGTGGCGGCGGGGAAGAGCGAGGCCAGCAGCGGCGCGGTCGCCCAGTGGGTGGTGACCCGCCGGTGGTCGAGGAGACCGGCGTGGCCGAGGATGAACGCCCCCGTGCAGATCGACATGATCCGGGCCCCGCGCCGGTGTGCCCGGCGCAGGGCGGCCAGCAGCGGCTGGGGCGGCACCTCGTGTTCCCTCGTCCAGCCGGGCACGACGAGCAGGTCGGCGGTCTCCGCCTCGGCCAGCCCGTACGGGGCGGACACGGTGACCCCGCCGTCCAGCTCGACCGGCCCGGGTGCGATGGCGCAGGCCCTGGTCCGGTACCACGAGCCGAACCGGTACGCGTAGTCCACCCCGAAGATCTCGTTGACCGTGACGTAGTCGAAGCTGCCCGCGCCCGGGTACGCCAGCATCGCCACGCTCGGCCCCTCGACCGGCATCGCAGACCTCCCCGCCTCGTTCGCCGCGCGGCCCAGCGGGCCGGCGTCCGGTGGGTCAGCCGGGCCCGCCGCGCGGCGCCGATCCGATTCTAGAAACGGGCCCGGCCGCACCGGCGGCGCGATCGGGACAGCCGTCGCCAGGATCCGGTCACTGCCGTCCCGGCCGGGCCCACCCGGCGGAATCCGGCTCTAGCGTCGTCGCCGTTCCCGCCGGAGCGGACCGGTCCGGTCCCCCCGGCGACCTGCGAGGAAGAGGAGCCACCAGTGAGTGAGACAGCCGCGGAGTTCGGACGCCGGCGGTTCCTGATCGCCGCGACGGCCGTGACGGTGGCCGGGTCGCTGAGCGTCGCCGGCCCGGCGAGCGCGGTGGACGCCGGTCGGGCCGCCACCCGGGCCCGCGAGCTGCGCCGCGCCGGCCGACCGATGCCCGGATCCCGGCCGGTCGGCCCGTTCCAGGTGACGCCACTGCTGGACGCGTCGGGGCCGTTCTTCCTCGACCGCCAGCAGGCGTTTCCGGCGGCGACGCCGCAGGACTGGGAGTCGGCCCGGGCGGTCGACCCCGGCGCGTTCGGCCCGGGGGAGACCTGGCACCTGGACTTCCGTTGCTTCGCCATCCGGGGGCCGCGGGACCGGCTGACGCTGGTCGACGCCGGGGTCGGCCCGGCGGACAGCCCGGCCTCGGGCTGGGCGCCGGTGCCGGGCCGGCTGCCCGCCGAACTGGACCTCGCCGGCATCGACCCGGCGGACGTCGACACCGTCGTCCTGACCCACCTGCACGAGGACCACTTCGGCTGGTCGGTCGCGCCGGACGGGACGCCGATGTTCCCCAACGCACGTTACGTGGTGCAGCGGCGGGAGGTGGCGGCCCTGACCGCCGACGAGGCCGCGATGACGTACGTGGTGAACCCGCTGCGCGCGACCGGCCAGCTCGACCAGGCCGACGGCGTGGCCCGCCTGGCCACCGTGGGCCGGGGTGCCGGTGGCTGGATCGGTGTGGTGCCGACGCCCGGCCACACCCCGGGTCACCAGTCGGTGGTCGTGGACGGGGGCGGCCACCAGCTCATCGTCACCGGTGACGTGCTGGTGCACGCGGTGCAGCTGGTCGACCCGGGGGTGGGCTACCGGTTCGAGGCGGATCCGGAGGCGGCCCGGCGCAGCCGGGAGTGGCTGCTGGCCGAGGCGCGCGCCCGGGGTGCCGTGCTGGCGACCGCCCACCTGACCCGGCCGTGGATCGGCGTCGGCTGAACCGGCTGTCCAGATACTTGCGGTCCGTGTCCGGATCGCCACACCCAGCCGCACGCATCGATGGCTCATGATTCGAGGATGGCGAGCATGACGACTGACCATAATGGACATTCGACGGGGGTCATGCTCGGCCGTCCGCCGTTGGTCCCGGCGGCGCCGTGGCGGGCCGCCGTGGCGATCCTCGTGACGGTGGCGATCCTGCTGGCACCGGGGGCCGTGGCGAGGGCCGGGATCACCGCGGAGGGAATGTCGGCGGCGCAACTCAACGAGGCGTTCCGCGCGTACGGCGACACCGGCGGCAGGTGGAACGGCGGCGACAGCACGGCCTCGGTGCCGCTGCCCGACGGCCGGGTGGCGTGGCTCTTCTCGGACACGTTCGTCGGCGCGGTCAACCCCGACGGGTCGCGTCCCGACTTCCAGCCGATGATCCACAACTCGATCGTGGTGCAGGACGGCGCCACGCTCACCGGGACGCTGACCGGCGGCACCGTCGAGGAACCGCTGTCGCTCGTCGGCGCCGGCGGCGACGGCGATCCCGCGGACGCCGGCTACTGGGTCGGTGACGGCACCGTCGAGGGCTCCACCCTCCGGGTGCTCTACAACCACTACCAGCGGTCCGGGCCGAACCCCCTCGACCTGAAGCTGACCGGCACCGCCCTCGCGTCGTTCGACCTGCCCGGACTGACGTTGCGCTCGCTCACCCCGCTGCCGGTGGCCGACCGGATCGCCTGGGGCTCGGCCATCCTGGCCGACGGCGACACCACCTACGTCTACGGCACCCGGCTGGTCAACGACTCGGGGCCGGTGAAGCCGACCTACCTCGCCAAGGTGCCCGCCGGCGGCCTGACCGGGGCGTGGCAGTTCTGGACCGGCACCGGCTGGTCGGCCGCCGAGTCGGAGGCCGGCCGGCTGATGGCGGGCACCACCACCGCCTTCGGCGTGCAGCGGGTCGGGAACCAGTACGTCCTGGTCACCGTCGACGGCAACCTCGTGTTCAACGCGGACGTCGTCGCCTACACCGCGCCGTCGCCGACCGGACCCTTCACCGGGCCCGTCCACCTCTTCCGGGCCCCCGAACCGCGGCCGGGCAGAGAGATCATCGTGTACGACGCCCGGCTGCACCCCGAACTGGCCCGCCCCGGCAAGCTGCTCGTGTCGTACAACGTCAACAGCCTGGCGGCCGGCGACAACCGGGCGGACGCCCGCCTCTACCGGCCCCGGTTCGTGGAGGTCGACTGGCCGCGGCCGGTGCCGGACCCGGCGACCCTGCCGCCGGTGCCGGCCGGGCTGACCGTCACCGCCGACCAGCAGCGCACCGTCCAGCTCAGCTGGACCGCGTCGGCCGGCGCCACCGCCTACCGGGTCTACCGGCGCGACGTCTCGTACGGCCAGAGCCATCCGGTGCGGCTGCCGAACGACCTGCCGGCGTCGCCCTTCACCGACGCGGGCCTGGTCGACGGCCACCTGTACGAGTATTCGGTCGCCGCCGTCAACGCCAGCGGGGAGAGCGCCCGGTCCGGGCCGGCGCCGGTCATCGCCCGGGGCGGCCCGACCCAGCAGGGCAGCTTCGAGAGCGCGCCGGACGGCGCCGCGGTTCCCGGCTCCTACCTGGTGGACCTGCGCGCCAACGCCGCCGCCGGCGAGTACGGCACCGGCGAGGTCGCCAGCCGCCTGGTCGCCCGCTACGGCGGCACGCTGGACGCGGTCTACTCGGCCGTCCTGGGCGGCTTCTCGGTGACCGGCCTGACCGACGCCCAGGCCCGGCACCTCGCCACCGACCCGGCGGTCGAGGTCGTCGAGGAGTCCCGTGCCGGCACCCTGGACGGCGGTGGCGTGCAGGTGGATCCGCCGTGGGGGCTGGACCGGATCGACGGCGTCCGGGACGACCGGTACGTCCACCCCGGCACCGGCGACGGCGTCACGATCTACGTCGTCGACTCCGGCGTGCGGGACAGCCACCACGATTTCGGCGGGCGCGCCTCGCTCGGCACGAGCGTCCTGTTCAACCGCGACGATCCGGACTGCCGGCGGGAACACGGCACCCACGTGGCGGGCACCGCGGCGGGCTGGGAGTTCGGGGTGGCCAAGCGGGCCGGTGTGGTCGACGTGCAGGTGTCGTGCGGATCGCGGATCGACGGGGCGCACCTCGTCCAGGGACTCGACTGGGTGGCCCGCAACGTGCGCCGTCCGGCCGTGGTCAACATGAGCCTCAGCATGCCGGCCGGCAGCGGCCCGACGGCCAGCCGGATCGAGGCCGCCGTCACGGACCTGGTCGACGCGGGCGTGACGGTCGTCGCCGCCGCGGGCAACGACGCCATCGACGCCTGCCAGCGCATCCCGGCCCGGATCCCGTCGGTGATCACCGTCGGGGCCACCGACACCGGCGACGAACGCTGGGTCGACGCGCCCCACGGCAGCAACGTCGGCGGCTGCGTCGACCTGTTCGCCCCCGGCGCGGACATCTATTCCGCCGGCGTGGCCGACGACGAGGCGGTGGAGACCTACAGCGGCACCTCCATGGCGGCGCCGCACGTCGCCGGTGCGGCGGCGCTGGTGCTGCAGGCGCACCGGCAGTACCAGCCCGAGCAGGTGGCCGCCGCGCTGCTCGGCGAGGCCGAGGAGGACGTGGTCCGCGATCCCGGGCCCGGCTCGCCGAATCTGCTGGTGCGGGTGGCGCCGCCGCTGAACGACGCGCCCACCGGCCTCACCGCGACCCCGGCCGAGGACGGCACCATCGACCTGGCCTGGCAGCCGGTCGACGACGACGGGGTCAGCTACCGGGTCTCCCAGCGGGACGTCACCGCCGGGCAATCCGAGCCGGTGGAGCGGGAGCCGACGATCTACAGCGGCACCAGCGCGGTCGCCGACAACCTCGTCATCGGGCACACCTACGAGTTCACCGTGGCCGCCGTGAACGCCATGGCGGTCAGCCCTCCGTCGGAGGTGGCCACCGCGACGTCGACGGTCGCGCCGCCGCCCGCACCCGGCGGATTGACCGCGACCGCCCAGGGCACCGGCACCATCAAGCTGACCTGGACCGAGCCGCAGCCGGACGTCTGGTACTGGATCTACCAGCGCGACACCACCGCCGACGAGGAGGAGTTCACCAAGCTGCCGCTCCCGATCACCGAGTGCTGCGCGATGGAGGCGGGCTTCCTCCTCCACGGCCACACGTACGAGTTCAGGGTGAGCGCCAGCAACCGTGGCGGTGAGGGGCCGGCGTCGGCGCCGGCCACCGCGACCGCGTACTTCGACGCGCCGGCCGCCCCGACGGCCCTGCGCGCCACGGCCGGCGACGGCATGGCCACCCTCACCTGGGAGCCGTCGGCCACCGAGGACGTGTGGTACTGGGTCTACCAGCGGGACGCCACCGAGAACGAGGAGTGGCAGAAGCTGCCCCTGCCGCTCTCCGAGTGCTGCACCATGCCGGCCCAGTACCTCACCAACGCCCACGAGTACGAGTTCAAGGTGACCGCGACGCGGGGTTCGGAGAGCCTGGCCAGCAACGTGGTCCGGGTCAAACCGATGCCGCCGCTGCCCGGCCGGCCGACGAACCTGGTCCTCCAGCCGCTGTCCACCGGCGAGATCACCCTGACCTGGGACGCCCCCGGGCCGAACGTCTACCACCGGGTCTACTGGCGAGACGTCACCGCCGGCGAGACCACCTTCAAGCGTTCCGAGGTCCCCACCGACAAGACCACCGCGACCTGGGGCTTCCTCACCCACCTGCACACGTACGAGTTCAAGGTGACCGCCGAGAACCTCTCCGGCGAGGGGCCGGCGTCGGCCCCGGCGCAGGCCCGCAGCACGGTGGCGCTGCCGAAGGCGCCGACGAACCTGCGGGCCGTGCCCTCCGGCAGCCTGCAGATCCGGCTCACCTGGGACGCGCCCGGCCCGAACGTCCTCTACTGGGTGTACTGGCGGGATGTGACCGCGGGCGAGACCACCTTCCGCAAGTCGCAGTATCCGACGGAGCAGACCGAGGCGACCTGGCAGTACCTGGTCAACACCCACGTGTACGAGTTCACGGTGAGCGCCACCAACGTGGCGGGCGAGGGGCCTACCTCGGCGACCGCCCGGGCCACCGCCATCGGCATCGCCCCCCAACCACCGAGCAACCTCAAGGCGACACCCGGGGACAGCTTCGTCCGGCTCACCTGGACAGCCAGCCCGACCTCCGGCGTGCTGTACGTCGTCTACTACCGCAACGCCTCCCGCAACCAGTCCTGGCAGAAGATGCCGTACCCGGTCGACGGCTGCTGCACCTTCACGGCCGAGTACCTGACCAACGCCGAGCGGTACGAGTTCCGGATCGCCGCCAGCAGCGCCGCGGGGGAGAGCGACCCGACCAACGTGGCCGCCGCGACGCCCATGCCGGTCTTCCCGCAGCCGCCGACGAACCTGCGGGCCACCGCCGGCGACGGCAAGGTCACCCTGACCTGGTCGGCCAGCCCCACCCCCCGGGTGTACTACTGGATCGAGTACCGCA
>NZ_KQ058879.1 GCF_000982955.1 Micromonospora sp. HK10
GCCGGCACGGCGGCGGTGGCCGGGCTCGGCGGGCACTGGCTGGCCGGGCGGCGTGGCGTCTCGGCGGCCCGCGCGGCGGTACGCCTGCCCGCACCGGTCGCGCCGGCTCCGCCGGTGCCCGCCGGGGCGGACCTGGGGGTGCGCGGGCTCGCCCCGTTCGTCACCCCGAACCGGGAGTTCTACCGGATCGACACGGCCCTCGTGGTGCCGCAGGTCGACCCCGTGACCTGGCGGCTGCGCATCCACGGCCGGGTCCGCAGACCGCTCGAGCTGAGCTTCGACGAGCTGATCGCCCGGCCGATGGTCGAGCGCGACATCACCCTGGCCTGCGTCTCCAACGAGGTGGGCGGCGACCTGATCGGCAACGCCCGCTGGCTGGGCGTGCCGATCCGGGACCTGCTGGCCGAGGTCGAGCCGGAGGAGGGCGCGGACCAGGTGGTCGGCCGCTCGGTCGACGGCTGGACCTGCGGCACCCCCACGGCCGTGCTGCGGGACGGCCGGGACGCGCTGCTGGCGGTCGGGATGAACGGCGAGCCGCTGCCGGTGGCGCACGGCTTCCCGGTACGGATGGTGGTGCCCGGCCTCTACGGGTACGTCTCCGCCTGCAAGTGGGTGACCGAGCTGGAGCTGACCAGCTTCGCGGACTTCGACGCGTACTGGGTGCCGCGCGGCTGGTCGGCGCAGGGGCCGATCAAGACGGAGTCGCGGATCGACGCGCCCCGGCGGCGCGACCGCCTCACCGCCGGGCCGGTGACGGTCGCCGGGGTGGCCTGGGCCCAGCACCGGGGCATCCGCCGGGTCGAGGTACGCGTCGACGGCGGCCCCTGGCAGGAGGCGACCCTGGCTCCCACCGTCTCGGTGGACACCTGGGTGCAGTGGTCGTGGCGCTGGGACGCCACCCCGGGCGAGCACACCCTTCAGGTCCGGGCCACGGACGCCACCGGTGAGACGCAGCCGGAGCGGCGCAGCCCGGTCGCCCCGGACGGCGCCACCGGCTGGCACACCCTCCCGGTCACGGTGCACTGACCGACGGTCGCGGCTCGACCCGGGTGGGGCGGGGCCCGTCCCGGCCTGGAATCAGGGCTGCCGGCGGGGTCGGACGCGCCGACGCCGCACCCGGCTGGGTGCGGCGTCGGCGGTGGTCGGTGTGAGAAGGCTCAGGCGACCTTGCGTTGGTCCGGCACGGCGGACTTGTGCGGCCGGCCGAGGCGGGCCTCCAGCCGGGCCACGTCCACCCGGCTCTGCCGGCGGTCGGCCAGGTCCTCCCAGCCGAGCGCGAGCAGCCGGAGCCGCTCGGACTCGCTGAAGCCGCCCCAGACCCCGTACGGCTCGCGGACCGCCAGGGCGTGTGCGGCGCACTCGGCGCGGACCGGGCAGGCCCGGCAGACCGCCTTGGCACCGGACTCGCGGCGCAGCCGCGACGAGCCCCGCTCGCCGTCCGGGTGGAAGAACTGGGCGCTGTCCCGGCCTCGGCAGGCACCGAGTCGCTGCCAGTCCCAGAGGTCGACGATGGGTCCAGGCAGCCTACGTACGTTCGACATCAGCACCCCTCCTCCCGCGCGGCACCGCGGAGAATCCGTCTGGTGAGCAACCGGGCGGCGGTCCGCGCGGGACACCGGTTCCGGCCTGGACCCCTCGGTACCCGGGCTTTCCTCCGCTCACACATCCGTGATCGAAAAGCTCGGACAGTCGGCGGCATATGCCCCATCTGCCGGAAAAGTTCGGATGATTGCCCGGAACCTCCTCCCCGGCACACGCCGCCGTGGTCTGCTCTGAGGCGGAGAGGAGACCACTGTGCGTAGCGTTCTCGTGTGCGTTCGGACACCACTCGCGGCTCAGCACCTGACCTCCGCGGCGGCGCGGCTCGGGCTGTCCGGCGTCGTCCGGACGGCCGTCTCCGATCCCGAGGTGATGCTCCGGCTCGCCGAGCGGCCGGTCGACGTGGTGCTCGCCGACACCGCCCTCACCCGGCCCGACAGCGCGGGCTTCGTCCGCCGGGTGCTGGCCCGGGCGCCGCAGGCCGCCGTGGTGCTGCTCGGCACCGAGGAGTCCGAGGCCGCGGCGGCGAGCATCAATGCCGGGGCGCGCGGCCTGATCCAGGGCGCCGACCACGACCTGACCAGCGCGGTGGCCAAGGCGTTGCTGCTGCTCTCCGCGCCCGGACGGCCGGTGCGCAGCCGGGTCACCGACCCGGCCCGGGACGCCGCCGCGGTCGGCGGACCCACCCGGTCGGCGGTGGCCGGGCGTACCCCGGCGGGACCGCCACCGGCCCGCTCGACGGAGCCGCCCGGCAACAACCCCACCGTGGTCCCGGCGCAGCGCGGTGACGACCCGGCCGACCCGGCCGGTGGCGACGCGGAGCCGGCGGCCACCGCCCCCCGGTCCGCCGGTCGGGGCGCCCGCAGCGCCATCGGGCTCACGGAGCGTGAGCTTCAGGTGCTGCTCGGCATGGCCGAGGGGAAGAGCAACGCGGAGATCGGGCGGGAGCTGTTCGTCTCCGAGGACACCGTGAAGACCCACGCCCGGCGGCTCTTCCGCAAGCTGGGCGCCCGGGACCGGGCGCACGCCGTGGCGGCGGGCTTCCGCGCCGGCCTGGTCGCCTGACCCGCCGGGCCGGTCACTCCCCGGCGGCGTCCTCGGTGTCCTCGGTGCCCTCGGTCAGGGTGTCGTGCACCCCGTCGGCGTAGCCCCGGGCGTAGTCCCAGCTGACGTAGTGGTCCGGATCCGGGTCGTAGGCCGGCTCGTGCACCCGGGGCCGGCCGGAGCTGAGCAGGTGGCGCAGGTTGCCGCGGAGCAGGTCCCAGTCGAAGTAGTGCGGCTCGCGGCAGTCCTCGCACTCGATGACCAGGCCGCGGACCCCGATCGGCTGGAGCAGCGCCTGGTAGATCTCCAGGTCGGCGAGGTCTTCCAGGACGTCCTGTCGCTCGACCTCGGTCAGCGGGTCGAGCTGGTCGTCCTCGCGCGGGTCGTGCAGGCCGGCAGCCGGATCGGCCGGGTCGCCGTTGAACGGGTCGATGGGCTCGTCGTGCACCCCCTCACCGTAGTCCCCGACGCGCCGGTTGGCCCGCCCGCGGCGAGTCCCTGTGGCAGCGCCTACCCGGGCCCGCCGCTACCAAGGGCGGCGCAGCTCAATGGGTACGATGAGACGACGCGCCGTCACCCGGCGCGCGCCGGTGCCCGCGCGCGCCGTCTCGCCTCAGCCCGTCCGACCAGCTCAGGGGAGCAATCGTGGAGAATTCGCCCAGCACCGAACTTCCGGCCGGCTTCGAGGGCGGTCATCTGCCGGAGCTGCCCGCCGGTTCGGCGCGGGTGGTGCCGCTCGGGCTGACCTTCGACGACGTGCTGCTCCAGCCGGGCGAGTCGGACGTGGTGCCCAGCCGGGTCAACACCCGCACCCGGCTCACCCGCAACGTCGAGCTGACCATCCCGCTGCTCTCCAGCGCCATGGACACCGTCACTGAGGCGCGGATGGCCATCGCCATGGCCCGCCAGGGCGGCATCGGCGTACTGCACCGCAACCTCTCGGTGGAGGACCAGGCGCTCCAGGTCGACCTGGTCAAGCGCTCCGAGTCCGGCATGATCACCAACCCGGTGACCGCCAGCCCGGACGACACCCTGCGCGACGTCGACGCGCTCTGCGGGCGCTACCGGATCTCCGGCGTCCCGGTGGTCGACGGCGAGGGCCAGCTGGTCGGCATCGTCACCAACCGGGACATGCGGTTCGTCTCCGACCCGGCCACCCCGGTCCGCGAGATCATGACCCGGACCCCGCTGATCACCGCCCAGGTCGGCGTGAGCAAGGACGAGGCGCTGGGCCTGCTTCGCCAGCACAAGGTCGAGAAGCTGCCGATCGTCGACGGGTCCGGCAAGCTGCGCGGGCTGATCACGGTCAAGGACTTCACCAAGAGCGAGCAGTACCCGGAGGCCACCAAGGACTCCGCCGGCCGGCTCCGGGTGGCCGCCGCGATCGGGGTGGGCGAGGACGCGTACAAGCGGGCCCGGACCCTGGTCGACGCGGGCGTCGACGTGGTGATCGTGGACACCGCGCACGGCCACCAGCGGGCCGTGCTGGAGATGGTCGCCCGGCTCAAGTCCGACGTCGCCATCGACATCGTCGGCGGCAACGTCGCCACCTACGCGGGCGCGAAGGCGCTGGTCGACGCGGGCGCGGACGGCGTCAAGGTGGGCGTCGGCCCGGGTGCCATCTGCACCACCCGGATCGTCGCCGGGGTCGGCGTGCCGCAGATCACCGCGATCATGGAAGCCGCCCGGGCCGCCCGTCCGGCCGGGGTGCCGGTGATCGGCGACGGCGGCATCCAGTATTCCGGCGACATCGCCAAGGCCCTGGTGGCCGGCGCCGACACGGTGATGCTGGGCGGCCTGCTGGCCGGCTGCGAGGAGAGCCCGGGCGAGCTGCTCTTCATCAACGGCAAGCAGTACAAGACCTACCGGGGGATGGGCTCGCTCGGCGCCATGCAGTCCCGCGGCCAGGCCAAGTCGTACTCCAAGGACCGCTACTTCCAGCAGGACGTGACCAGCGACGAGAAGCTGGTCCCCGAGGGCGTCGAGGGTCAGGTGCCGTACCGGGGGCCGCTCGCCCAGGTCGCCCACCAGCTCGTCGGCGGGTTGCGGCTGGCGATGGGCTACTCCGGCGCCGAGAGCATCCCCGAACTGCACCGGCGTGGCCAGCTCATCCGGATCACCGCGGCGGGGCTCAAGGAGAGCCACCCGCACGACATCCAGATGACGGTCGAGGCGCCCAACTACCACACCCGCTGACCCCACACCCCCAACCACCTGGAGTCCCCATGCGTGACGTGGTCGAGATCGGGCTGGGCAAGACCGCGCAGCGCGGCTACCACCTGGACGAGATCGCCATCGTGCCGAGCCGCCGCACCCGGGACGTCGACGACGTCTCCACCGCGTGGCAGCTCGACGCCTACCAGTTCGGCATCCCCTGCGTCGGGCACCCGTCCGACGCCACGATGAGCCCGTCCTCGGCGGTCCGGCTCGGCCAGCTCGGCGGCCTGGGTGTGCTCAACGTCGAGGGCCTCTGGACCCGGTACGAGAACCCGACCAAGGCCCTCGAGGAGCTGGCCGGTCTCGACGAGGACGCCCGGGCGACGAAGCGCCTCCAGGAGGTCTACGCGGAGCCGATCCGCCCCGACCTGATCGCCGAGCGGGTCCGTGAGCTGCGGGCCGGCGGCGGCACGGTGGCCGTCCGGGTCTCCCCGCAGCACACCCTCGCGCTGGCCCCGGTGATCCTCGACGCCGGCGTGGACATCCTGGTCATCCAGGGCACCATCGTCTCGGCGGAGCACGTCTCCACCACCGACGAGCCGCTGAACCTCAAGGAGTTCATCGCCGACCTGGACCTGCCGGTCATCGTCGGCGGCTGCACCGACTACAAGACCGCGCTGCACCTGATGCGGACCGGCGCGGCCGGCGTGATCGTGGGCATCGGCGGCGACGACTGGTCGACCACCGAGTCGGTGCTCGGCATCCGGGTGCCGATGGCCACCGCGATCGCCGACGCCGCCGCGGCCCGCCGGGACTACCTGGACGAGACCGGCGGCCGGTACGTGCACCTGATCGCCGACGGCGACATCCAGACCTCCGGCGACATCGCCAAGGCGCTCGGCTGTGGCGCCGACGCGGTGATGCTCGGCGAGCCGCTGTCGCTCTGCGCGGAGGCCCCGGCCGGTGGCGCCTGGTGGCACTCGGCGGCCAGTCACCCGTCCCTGCCGCGCGGCGCGTTCGAGGCGGCCGGCGAGCCGCTCGGCTCGATGGAGAAGCTGCTCTTCGGCCCGGCCGACGAGCCGGACGGCCAGCTCAACCTCTTCGGCGGCCTGCGCCGCGCGATGGCCAAGTGCGGCTACCGCGACCTGAAGGAATTCCAGAAAGTAGGCCTGGTGCTCGACCGCTGACGCCTCCCCCCACCCCGGACCCCACCGTCGGTCCCGGTTCTTCCGGTTGGCGTACCGTCGCAACTCCCTGATCGACGCGGCGGCGGGTTCTAGGGTCGCGGGGTGGGGGTTTTGCGGGGACGGGGGAGCCGGTGGGGCGTCGGGGCGTTCCTGGTGGGGGCGCTCGTGGTGGGCGGGTGCACCGGTGACCGGGCCGGGGGGAACTTTCGGCCCGGGGCGGCGGATGCCGGGGATCCATACGTGCCGGGAGCCGGCAACGGGGGCTACGACGTCGACCACTACGGGCTGACGATCCGCTACGACCCGGCCGACGACCGGCTCACCGGGCAGGCCACCGTCACCGCCACCGCCACCCAGGGCCTGTCCCGGTTCCAGCTCGACCTCGCCGGCCTGACCGTGGACCGGGTACGCGTCGACGGCGCCCCGGCGGGACACCGGCGCGACGGCCGGGAGCTGGTCGTCACCCCGGCGCACGGCCTGCCGGCCGGCCGGCGGTTCACCGTCGAGGTGGCGTACGGCGGGGTGCCGCAGCAGCTGCCCAGCGGCGAGCTGGGCGGCGGCGGTTTCCTGGCCACCGCCGACGGGGCGGTCGCGCTCGGCCAGCCGGAGTCGGCGAGCACCTGGTTCCCGGTCAACGACCACCCCTCCGACAAGGCCACCTACGACCTCGCGGTGACCGTCCCGGACGGGATCGCTGCGCTCGCCAACGGGGTGCCGAAGGGCACCGAGAGCCGGGCCGGCTGGACCACCTGGCGCTGGTCCGAGGGCCACCCGATGGCCAGCTACCTGGCCACCCTGGTGATCGGGAAGTACCGGGTCACCACCGGCACCCACGCCGGCCGGCCGCTGGTCAGCGCGGTCGCCGCCGGGCTGCCCGCGAACGGGCCGGCGGCCGCCTCGGTGGCCCGCACCGGTGAGATCGCCGACTTCCTGGCCGCCCGCTTCGGGCCGTACCCGTTCGACGCGTACGGCGGGATCGTGGTCGCCGACGAGCGGATCCGGTACGCGCTGGAAACCCAGACCCGCCCGGTCTACGGGCCGGGTTTCTTCCGGGGTGGCCGGCCGAACACGGTGGTGGTCGCGCACGAGCTGGCCCACCAGTGGTTCGGCGACAGCGTGGGGCTGGCCCGGTGGCGCGACATCTGGCTCAACGAGGGCTTCGCCACGTACGCGGAATGGCTCTGGGACGAGCACGACGGCGGCCGGGACGTCGCGCGGGCCTTCGCCGACGCCTATGCGGCCACCGACTGGGCGAAGCCGTCGGTGGACCCGGGCCGGGCCGGGATGTTCGGCGACGCGGTGTACCAACGTGGCGCGCTCGCCCTGCACGCGCTGCGTCGCGCGGTCGGCGACGGGACGTTCTTCCGGATCCTGCGCGGCTGGGCGACCGAGCGTCGCGGCGGCACCGCCACCACGGACGACTTCCTCGGCTACGCCGCCCGGGTGGCCGGCCGCCCGCTGCGCCCGCTGCTGGACGCCTGGCTGGTCGGGCAGACCGCGCCCGCCCTGCCGTGACGCGCGCGTGACCGGCGCTCGGTAGGCTGCCGCGGGCGGAGTGGCCCAGGCGGGGCGCGGTGTCGTGCCCGGGGAAGGGATCGAGGCGATGACGCTGGCGCGGCGACGACTGCTCGGGGTGCTGGTTGTCGGCGCGCTGCTGGTCAGCGGCTGCGGGGACCCGGACGCCGAGCGGACCGCCCCGGTGCCGGCGGAGCCCGCGCCGACGGCCTCGCGGAGCTTCGCGCCCGGCGCGCCCGGTGCCGGCGACCCGTACTTCCCGAGTTACGGCAACGGCGGCTACGACGTCGGCAACTACGCCCTCAAGATCCGCTACGACCCGGCGACGGACCGGCTCAGCGGCACCGCCACCCTGCGCGCCACCGCCACCGCCAACCTCTCCGCGTTCAACCTGGACCTGGCCGGGCTGACCGTGCGGTCGGTGAGCGTGGACGGGGTCAGGGCCCGGCACGCCCACCGCGGCGACGAGCTGGTGGTCACCCCGGCCACCGGCCTGACCTCCGGCAACGGTTTCGTCGCCGAGATCCGGTACGACGGCGAGCCGGCCGCCCTGGACAACGAGGCGATCGGCGAGGGCGGCTGGTTGCACACCTCCGACGGGGCCATCGCCCTCGGCCAGCCGCAGTCGGCGAGCACCTGGTTCCCGGTCAACGACCACCCCTCGGACAAGGCCACCTACGACGTCGAGATCACCGTGCCGAAGCGGCTCACCGCGGTCGGCAACGGCGTCCCGAAGGGACGGACGGTCCGCGGCGACTGGGTCACCTGGTCCTGGTCCGAGAGCGCGCCGATGGCCAGTTACCTGGCCATGGTGGTGATCGGGAAGTTCCGGGTGACCACCGCCGAGCACAAGGGACGGCCGGTGTTCAGCGCGGTCACCACGAAGGTCGCCGACGGCGCCCCGGACCGGTCGATCGCCCGCACCGTCGAGGTCGCCGACTACCTGGAGAGCATCTTCGGGCCCTACCCGTTCTCGGCGTACGGCGGGGTGGTGGTCGCCGACGACCGGGTCCGGTACGCGTTGGAGACGCAGAGCCGCCCGGTCTACTCGGCCGGCTTCTTCCGGCAGGGCGACAACACCGGCGTGATCGCGCACGAGCTGGCCCACCAGTGGTACGGCGACAGCGTCTCGCTGACCAGATGGCAGGACATCTGGCTCAACGAGGGGCTGGCCACGTACGCCGAGTGGCTCTGGGCCGAGCACACCGGCTCGTCGAGCGTGCAGCACACCTTCGACCAGAAGTACGACGGCGCGTCCGGTCAGGTGTGGCGAACCCCGCCGGGCCGACCGGGGGTGGCGAACCTGTTCAGCTCGTCGGTGTACGAGCGGGGCGGGATGGCGGTGCACGCGCTGCGGGTCGCGGTGGGCGACAGCGCCTTCTTCACCATCCTGCGGACCTGGGCGGCGGAGCAGCGCCACGGCAACGCCACCATCGCCGATTTCGTGACGCTCGCCGAGCGGATCTCGCGCAAGAAGCTGGACCGGCTCTTCGACACCTGGCTCTACGGCACGGAACGCCCGCCCGCCCCGAAGCCCCTGTAGGGGTCGCTCAGTTCTTCACCCGCAGCGCCGGGTGGGCGGTGAGGAACGCCGCCTCGGTGCCGCCGCGCAGCGCCGCGAGGAACTGGCGACCCACCGGCTGGAGTTGTTCGCCCCGGTACGATCCGCCGCGGCCCACCGCGGTGCCGGGGAGCCCGACCAGCACGAAGCCGTCCGCGGGCAGCCCGCCCAGGGCGTACGCGAAGTCGACGAGCTTGGGCCCGTTGCCGACGTAGACGAGGGTCTTCCCGAGCGCGGCGACCACCTGCTGCACCCGGTCCGGGTCCCGGGCCAGGCCCTGGTCCAGGATCTTGCGGGCCAGCGCCCGGATGAGCTGCTGCTGGTGCCGCTGCCGGGTGTAGTCGCCGCCGGCGGTGTAGCGCTGCCGGGCGTAGTCCAGCGCCTGCCAGCCGGTGAGGTGCCGGTTGCCGGGCAGGTAGACCATCTGCGGCCCGGTGTAGCTGCCGCCGACCAGGGGCCGGTGCTGCCCGTCCGGGCGGCGGTGCTTCGAGGCGACCCGCTGGTCGACGTAGAGGTCCACCCCGCCGAGGGTGTCCACCAGCTTGTCGAAGCCGCCGAAGGTGATCACCGCGCCGGCGTCGATGCGCAGCCCGGTGTACCGGCTGACCGTGGTCCGCAGCAGGTCGTACCCCTGGGCGGTGCTGGGGTGCGCCTTGTCGCCGGGGACCCGGCTGCCGTAGCTCATCGCGTGGGTGAGCTTGGTGCGGCCACCGGGGTACCGGGAGCGCGGGTAGGCCGGGATGTCCACCACCAGGTCGCGGGGGAGGGAGAACAGGTACGCCCGGCCCAGCCCGGCGGGCACGTGCAGCACCAGTACCGCGTCGGCGTGCGGCTCCCAGCCGGGCACGCTGATCCGGGTGTCCACGCCGACCAGCAGCAGGTTGAGCGGGCCGGTGAGGCCGGCCCCGGGCGGCGGGGTCGGGCTGGCCGGGCTCGGGGTGGGCGGCGGGGTCGGGCTCGCCGGGCTCGCCGAACCGGAGCCGGTGACCGCGGCGGGCGAGGAGTGCCCGGTCAGCCGGGCGGTCACCACCGCGCCCGCGGCGACCAGCAGCACCGCCAGCAGAGCGGCCACGCCGAGCAGCCGTTGTCGTCGGGTCATTTCCAGGCTCCTTCCCCCGTGTCCACTCGACGCGCCAGGGGGCGCCGGAGGTTGCATCGGCGGGATTCCCGGTATCGAGCGCTCTGCATGATCTGCGAAAAACCCTTGCTGGCGCTACCGCTACTCGTCAGTAATGATGCGTGCATGCGGTACGACGTGCTCGTCATCGGGTCCGGCTTCGGCGGCAGCGTCACCGCGCTCCGCCTCGCCGAGAAGGGCTACTCCGTCGGGGTGCTGGAGGCCGGCCGGCGCTTCGCCGACGACGAGTTCCCCCAGACGTCCTGGCGGGCCCGCCGCTTCCTGTGGGCGCCGAAGCTCGGCTGCTACGGGCTGCAACGGATCACCCTGCTCCGCTCCACCGACCGGAAGGCCGGGGGAGGGGTGCTGGTGCTCTCCGGCGCCGGGGTGGGCGGCGGCTCCCTGGTCTACGCCAACACCCTCTACGAGCCGCTCGACGCGTTCTACGCCGACCGGCAGTGGCGGGACATCACCGACTGGCGCGACGAGTTGGCCCGCCACTACGACCAGGCGAAACGGATGCTCGGCGTCACCACGTACCCGACCGTCACCGGGGCGGACCGGGCCATGCGGGCGGTGGCCGAGCGGATGGGGGTGGGGCACACCTTCCACGCCACCCCGGTCGGCGTGCACATCGGCCGCCCCGGCGAGCGGGTGCCCGACCCGTACTTCGGCGGGGTCGGCCCGGAGCGGACCGGGTGCAGCCACTGCGGCTCGTGCATGACCGGCTGCCGGCACGGCGCGAAGAACACCCTGGTCAAGAACTATCTCTGGCTGGCCGAGCGGGTCGGCGTGCAGGTCCATCCGCTCACCACGGCGACCGCGGTCCGGCCGGCGCCCGGCGGCGGCTACGAGGTGCACACCGAGCGCACCGGTGCTTGGCTGCGCAAGCGCCGCGCGGTGATCCACGCCGACCAGGTGGTCTTCGCCGCGGGGGCGCTGGGCACCCAACGGCTGCTGCACGAGATGAAGGCCACCGGCGCGCTGCCCGGCCTCTCGCCGCGCCTCGGCGAGCTGACCCGGACCAACTCGGAGGCGATCCTCGGCGCCTCGGTCGGGCCGCGGCAGGCCCGGCAGCGCGGGCTGGACTTCACCGAGGGGGTGGCGATCACCAGTTCGTTCCACCCCGACCCGCAGACCCACATCGAGCCGGTCCGCTACGGCAAGGGCTCCAACGCCATGGGGCTGCTCCAGTCGTTGCTGGTCGACGGCGGGCCGCGCCGGATCCGGCGCTGGCTGGGCAGCATCGTCTCGCAACCCGGGCTGGCCGCCCGGATGGTCTCCGTCCGCGGCTGGTCCGAGCGGACCGTGATCGCCCTGGTCATGCAGTCGGTGGACAACTCGCTCACCACCCGGTTCCACCGGGGCTGGTTCGGCCGCCGGCTGGTCTCCGGCCCCGGGCACGGCGCGCCCAACCCGACCTGGATCCCGGCCGGCAACGAGGCGGCCCGGCTGCTCGCCGAGGAGATCGACGGCACTCCCGGCGGCGCACCGATCGGCGACTCCCCGGAGCGGGGCGTGATCGACCCCTACCACCGGGTCTACGGCCACCCGGGCCTGCACGTGGTGGACGGGGCCGCCGTCTCGGCCAACCTGGGGGTCAACCCGTCGCTGACCATCACGGCCCAGGCCGAGCGGGCGATGTCTTTCTGGCCCAACAAGGGCGACGCCGACCCCCGACCGCCGCTGGGTTCGGCGTACCGCCGGCTCGACCCGGTGCCGCCGCGGCAGCCGGCCGTGCCGGCGCACGCCCCCGCCGCGCTACGCCCCTGACAGCGGCCGGCGGAGGATGTAGTTGATTCCGAACTCGGTGTCGCTCACCCGGACGTCCTGATAGCCGATCCGCTGGTAGAAGCCGTGCCCCGTGATGCTGGCGCCGGTCTCCATGAACTCGTGGCCTTCGGCCCGGGCCAGGTCCTCGATGTGCCGCATCAGCCGGCGACCGATGCCGCAGCCGAGCAGGTCCGGGTCGACGAACATGGTGTAGACCTTGTTGCCGTCCCGGGACACCGTGCCGACCACCCGCCCGTCCCGCTCCGCGAGGTAGATCCGTCGCTCGACGCTGAGCTCCCGGAAACGGTCGGCGGTGAAGTGGGCGCACATCCGCTCGATCAGCTCGGCCGGGTAGTCGCGGCTGTTCACCTCGCGCAGGCAGCGGGCCACCAGGATCGACAGCGCCTCGCCGTCACCGGGCCGGAACCCGCGGATGCTCACCTCGGTCATGGTGGTGCCCCTGTCGTCCGTGTCGGCGCACGGTACCGGCGCGGCTCGCGAGGCCGCCGACCCGAGGGACATCCCGGGCGTACCGGGTGGGCCCGGCGGGCGCACAGTGCGGCGTACGACACCCCTGGCCGGCGCGCCACCCGGAGAGTGCGGGGCGCGGCCGGGGGCGGGGGTGACTGTCGGTAGGCTTTCTGCGCATGAGCACGCCTCGCCCCGTCCTCGTGGTGGACTTCGGAGCCCAGTACGCCCAGCTCATCGCGCGCCGCGTCCGCGAGGCGAAGGTCTACTCGGAGATCGTCCCGCACTCCATGCCGGTGTCCGAGATGCTGGCCAAGAACCCGGCCGCGATCATCCTGTCCGGCGGCCCGGCCAGCGTCTACGCGCCCGACGCGCCGCAGATCGACGCCGGGATGTTCACCGCCGACGTGCCGGTATTCGGCATCTGTTACGGCTTCCAGGCGATGGCCCAGGCGCTCGGCGGCACGGTCGCGCACACCGGCAGCCGCGAGTACGGCGGCACCCCGCTGCGGGCGCGTGCCGAGGCCGGCGTGCTGCTCCGCGACCTGCCGGCCGACCTGCCGGTCTGGATGAGCCACGGCGACTGCGTCACCGAGGCCCCGACCGGCTTCGCGGTCACCGCGGAGTCGGCGGGCGCGCCGGTCGCCGCGTTCGAGGACCTGGCCGGCCGCCGGGCCGGCGTGCAGTTCCACCCCGAGGTCGGGCACACCGCGCACGGCCAGGAGATGCTCACCCGGTTCCTGTACGACATCGCGGGGATCGAGCCGACCTGGACGCCGGAGAACATCATCGACGAGCAGGTGGCCCGGATCCGGGCGCAGGTCGGCGACAAGGAGGTCATCTGCGGCCTGAGTGGCGGTGTCGACTCGGCGGTCGCCGCGGCGCTGGTGCACAGGGCCGTCGGTGACCAGCTCACCTGCGTCTTCGTCGACCACGGCCTGCTCCGGGCCGGCGAGGCCGAGCAGGTGGAGAAGGACTACGTGGCGGCCACCGGCATCACGCTCAAGGTGGTCGACGCCCGGGAGCGGTTCCTCGGGGCCCTCGCGGGGGTGACCGACCCGGAGCAGAAGCGCAAGATCATCGGCCGGGAGTTCATCCGGGTCTTCGAGGCCGCCGCCCGGGAGATCGCCGCGCACGGCGACGTCGAGTTCCTGGTGCAGGGCACGCTCTACCCGGACGTGGTGGAGTCCGGCGGCGGCACCGGCACCGCCAACATCAAGAGCCACCACAACGTCGGCGGCCTGCCCGAGGACCTGAAGTTCGCCCTGGTCGAGCCGCTGCGCACGCTCTTCAAGGACGAGGTCCGCACGCTCGGCCTCCAGCTCGGGCTGCCCGAGGCGATGGTCTGGCGGCACCCGTTCCCGGGTCCCGGCCTGGCCATCCGGATCATCGGCGCGGTCGACGAGGAGCGGCTCGCCGTGCTCCGCAGGGCCGACCTGATCGCCCGGCAGGAGTTGAGCGCGGCCGGCCTGGACCGGGGCGTCTGGCAGTTCCCGGTGGTGCTGCTGGCCGACGTCCGCAGCGTCGGCGTGCAGGGCGACGGGCGCAGCTACGGCCATCCCGTGGTGCTGCGCCCGGTCTCCAGCGAGGACGCCATGACCGCCGACTGGTCCCGGCTGCCCTACGACGTGATCGCCCGGATCTCCACCCGGATCACCAACGAGGTGGCCGAGGTGAACCGGGTGGTCCTGGACGTCACCAGCAAGCCGCCGGGCACCATCGAGTGGGAGTGACCCGGCCTCACGCGGCCGGCGGCGCAGCGGCGGGCCCGGGCGCCGGCTGCGGCGTCGGTCCCGGCTGATCATCGGTCGGCGGCGGGGTCGGCGTGGGCGAACCAGGCCCGGCGGCCGGCGGGGCATCCGTTCCGGCCGGCGGCGTGGGCCAGGGGCCGCCGCTGGCCGGCTGCGGC
>NZ_KQ058880.1 GCF_000982955.1 Micromonospora sp. HK10
GGCCACGCCGGACGCGACGCGGGTCACGGCCGGCGCGCCGGGGGCGCGACGCGGGTCACGGTCAGGGGGTGGCGGCAGGCCACCGGGCTGGGCAGCATAGGGGTCATGGACTACGAATACGCGCCGCTGCGGTTGCCCGCGAATGTCGACCGGTTGACCGCCGCGGCGCAGCTGGCGATCCAGGCGGAGTTCTCCGGATGGGAGCTGGCCCGGGTGCGGCTGTACCGGGACGGGACGCGGCAGGTGGTGCTGCGCCGTCGCCGGGTCAACCAGCCGCAGCCGGGCCTGTCGTACTGACGGGGCTGGACGGGACCGCCCCCGGGGCCCGCACCGCTCGGCGGGGCCCCGGACGGGTCACGGCCTAGTGGGCGTGGTCGTGTTCCTCGTCGAGCTCCAGGAAGGGGTGCTCGTCGAGCCGGCCGACCAGCCGGTCGTCGACGGCGGGCTGGAACGGGCCGACCGCGTCGTCGTCGTCGAACGACTCCAGGTCGACCGGGGTGCCGACCTCGCTGACCATGACCACCCCGTCGAGCGGCTCCAGCTCGGGCACGTCCAGCGCCGACAGCGACCCGTCGCCGCTCTGCAGCAGCTCCAGCACGGCCTCGCCGACCCCCTCGACCGGGGCCGCCTCGTCCTCCTCCGGAGTGCCTTCGCGGCGGGCCGCCTCGGCCACCCGGATCAGGGCGGACACGCTCGGCACCCGGTAGTCGCGGCGCTGCCGCACCGAGATGACCCGCGGGTGCGGGTCGGTGGCCTCGACGCCCTCGGCCGCGCCGAAGCGCTCGTCGGCCTCGTTCGGGTCGATCGACTCCACGTCCCACGGCGTCACCTCGCCGAACGCGTCGAGCAGCTGCTCGTCGTACGCGAACGAGGCGTTGTTCAACGCGACGTACGCCTGCCAGACGTCGTCGTCGATGCGGCCCTGGGCCGCGCGGACCGCGGCCAGGTGGGCGCGGGCGGCGTCGATCACCCGCTCCAGTGCGGCGTCCAGCTCACCGTGCTGGTCGGTCATGTGTGGCAGTCCCTTCGCAGATGGGGAAGTTCCGCGCCGACGCCGGACGCGACGGGCACGATTAGCAGTCGCGGAGAAACCGGTCGAGAACCCGCACGCCGAACTGTAGTCCGTCCAACGGGACCCGCTCGTCGATGCCATGGAACAGGCCGGAGAAATTGAGGTCGGCGGGCAGCCGCAGCGGCGCGAAGCCGAAGCAGCGGATGCCGAGCTGCGAGAACGCCTTGGCGTCGGTGCCGCCGGAGAGCATGTACGGCACCGGCCGGGCGCCCGGGTCCTCGGCGCGCAGCGCGGCGGACATCGCCTCGACCAGGTCGCCGTCGAAGGTGGTCTCCAGGGCGGGTTGGCGCTGGATGTACTCGATGGCGATGTCCGGGCCGACCAGCTCGCGCAGCTGCCGTTCCAGCAGCTCGGACTGGCCGGGCAGGCTGCGGCAGTCGATGGTGGCGGTGGCCCGGCCGGGGATCACGTTGTCCTTGTAGCCGGCGCCCAGCCGGGTCGGGTTGGCGGTGTTGCGGATCGTCGCGCCGATGATGTTGGCGATCGGGCCGAGCTTGGCGATGGCGGTCTCCGGGTCGTCCGGGTCGATCTCGATGTCGAGGACCTCGGCGACCTCCGCCAGGAAGGCCCGTACGGTGTCGGTCAGCACCACCGGGAAGCGGTGCCGGCCGATCCGGGCGACCGCCTCGGCGAGCGCGGTGACCGCGTTGTCGTCGTGCACCATCGAGCCGTGCCCGGGGCGGCCCTTGGCGTGCAGCCGCAGCCAGTCGATGCCCTTCTCGGCGGTCTCGATGAGGTAGAGCCGGCGCTGCTCGTCCACCGAGTAGGAGAAGCCGCCGACCTCACCGATGGCCTCGGTGCAGCCGTCGAAGAGGTGGCGGTGCCGCCGGGCGAGGAAGTGCGCGCCGTAGTCGCTGCCGGCCTCCTCGTCGGCGGTGAAGGCGAGCACGATGTCGCGGGCGGGGCGGACGCCGGCGCGCTGCCAGCCGCGCACCACGGCGAGCACCATGGCGTCGAAGTCCTTCATGTCGATCGCGCCGCGACCCCAGAGGTAGCCGTCGCGGATCTCCCCGGAGAACGGGTGCACCGACCACTCGTCGGGGTCGGCGGGGACGACGTCGAGGTGGCCGTGGACCAGCAGGGCGTCGCGGCCGGGGTCGGTGCCGGGGATCCGGGCGACCAGGTTGGCCCGGCCGGGCGCGGACTCCAGCAGCTCCGCCTCGACGCCGACCTCGGCGAGCCGCTCCGCGACGTACTCCGCCGCGCGGCGTTCGCCGGCGCTGGTGTCGTTGTCCCCGGTGTTGGTGGTGTCGATGCGCAGCAGGTCGCGGCAGAGGTCGACGACCTCGTCGGTGGGGTCGGGTCGGGCGGGGGCGGCGTCGCTCGTCATCGCTTCTTCATACCAGCCGGCGGGGTGGGCCGGTGTGCCCCGGCCCGGGCCCGGTTTCGCCGGCCGCGTGGCCGGGTACCGCCGGGTCGCAACACCCGTCGATCGGTTCGCCGGGGTCGCGGCCCGGCGTTCGCCGCGCCGGGCCTGGGCGGCCGCCGCCGCCACCAGTCGAGGAGGGCGCCATGACCGTTCCGCTGCCGCCGCTGCCGCCCACCGCCGAGGACGCGTACCGGCCGGGCGGGCGGAGCCTGGCCGACCTGGTGGACCGGGAGCACCGGGCCCTGCTGGGCCTGGCCGAGCAGGTGACCGACCCGGGTCTGGACGACGCGCGCCGGCGCGAGGTGCTCGACGTGCTCACCGCGGCGGTGTCCCGGCACCTCTCGGCCGAGGAGCAGTACCTCTTTCCGGCCGCCCGGGCCGCCGTGCCGGAGAGCGCGGAGCTGGTGGACCGGGAGATCGAGGCGGACGCCGCGCTGCTGACCGCCCTGAAGGGACTGTCCGCGCCGGACGGGCCGGCGCTGGCCGAGGTGGCCGAGCGGGTCCGCCGGCACGTCAGCCGGGTGGCCGCGCTGGTCACCCCGCTGCGGGAGGTGGCCAGCGACGCCGAACTGATCCGGCTGGGCAACCGCTGGGAGATCGCCGAGGAGGCCGCGCCGACCCGGCCGCACCCGGGCACCCCGGCCACCCCGCCCTGGAACAAGATCGTGGAGCCGGCGGTGGGCGTGCTGGACAAGGTCCGGGACGTGGTGACCGGACGGCGGACCCGGCTGTCGGACCTGGAGCGACCGCGCGGGCAGTGAGCGGAGCCGATCGACCGATCGGCATGCGCCGATGCCTTAAGGACCCTTCCGGATGCCGCTTCGTGGTCCTACGGTCACCGTATGAATCTGGAGCTGCGACACCTGCGGGTGGTCTGCGCGATCGCGGAGACGGGGAGCGTCACCAAGGCGGCCTCGACGCTCGGCCTGGCCCAGCCGGCGCTGACCGCCCAGCTCCAGCGCATCGAACGGGCCCTGGGTGGTCCGCTGTTCGAGCGGGACCGTCGGGGCGCCCGGCCGACCGCCCTGGGTGAGCTGGTGCTGGACCGGGCCCGGGTGCTGCTGCCGGCGATGAAGGGCCTGCAGGACGAGGCGGCCCGGCTGGCCGGGGCCGGCGACCCGGTGACCCGGTACCGGTTCGGCGGGGTGAACAGCCCGATCCTGGGCCGGCTGGTGCACCGGCTCGCCGCCGCCCGCCCCGAGGCGCAGATCAGCACGTACGCGTCGTGGTCCGGGGACGAGCTGGCCCAACTGGTCGCCGGTGGCCGGCTCGACTTCGCGCTCACCGGCGTGTGCGGGGACGCCGCGCCGGCCGCGGAGTTCGGGCTGTGCTGGCGGGAACTCGCCGTCGACCCGGTCTTCGTGCTGCTGCGGCAGTGCCACCCGATGGCCGACCGGGAGGAGATCCGCCTGGTGGATCTGAGTCGCGAGCAGTGGGTCGCCGCGCCCGGCGACGGCTGCTTCGGCGACTGCTTCGCGGCCGCCTGCGCCCGGGCCGGCTTCACCCCCCGCAAGGTGTACGAGGCGGACGTGCGCGGCTGCCTGGACCTGGTCGACGCCGGCGAGGCGGTGGCGCTGTGCCAGGCCACCTTCCGGCCGGTGGCCGGCCTGGTCACCCGCCGGCTGGCCGGGGTGCCGCTGCGCTGGCGGCTGCTGCTCGGCTGGCACCCGGACGCGCCGGCCGCCCGGGTCGCCGACACGGTGCTGGAGACGGCGGTGGCCGCGTACACCGACGCGCTGGCCAACCACCCGGACTACCTGGCCTGGCTGCCGCGCCACCCGGACTTCGGTGTCGCCGGCCCGGCCCGCCGGGGTGCGAACCGCCTGAGCGCGGGTATCACGGCGGTATGACTGATCTGTACCCGGCCGCCGACCAGCGGGAACTGCTGCGCCAGGCGGCCGCCGCGCACACCGCCGCCGCGCAGGACGTCGAGGCCTTCCTGCGCCGGCTGCCGGAGGTGCCCGGACCGGCCGACATCACCGAGTACGCCAACCTGCTCAGCCGGGAGGAGCGGGCCCGCGCCGACCGGCAGACGGCGGCCGACGCCGCCGGCCTGCAACTGCCCAGCATGGAGTCCGAGTAGCCGGCACGGCGACGGCGCCCGGGGTCTCCCGGGCGCCGTCGCCGTCTCCGCTCAGCGTTCCACGAGCACGTCGTGACCGAGGTCGAGCAGCGAGTGCCGCCACTCGTCGTCGGCGTTGCCGCGGCCCGGCTTCGCCGCGGTCAGCTCGCGGATCCGGTCGACGGCCTCCCGCATCACCTCGATGTCGTCCGGGGTGAGGTCCACCTTGCGCTTGGTGAGCACCTGCAGGATCCGCCGGCCGGGCTCGGGCAGGTCCAGGTCCGGGTTCGGGCCGAACGCCTCCTCCCCCGAGCCGCGGGTCAGCAGCCACTGGCGCAGCTGCTCGGAGGGGACGTTCACCTCGGCGTGGAAGTCGTCCCAGAGCACCTCGACCTCGGGGTCGAGTCGCGCCTCGCGTACCATCAGGCCTCCTCTCCCGGCGGCGACCCGGACGGCGTCGGGTCACCCTCACCCTTCTCGGCGTGCTGCTTGAGCCCCTCCGGCGGCACCTTGACCCGGGCCGGGTTGGCCGTCGGCGGCGCCACGATCGGCTCGCTGCGCTCGCTGTCCTCCCGGGTCTCCTCGGGTTCGGTCATCTCCGGCCCTCCGATCCGTCGGGACGTCCCGTTCATCGCGGATGGGACGTGGTCGCGGCCGTGTAGCCGCGGTCGCCGGCGCCCACGTCGAAGGCGAGCTGGCCGTCCCGCGCGTCGACGGTGACCCGCTGGCCGGGCGAGATCCCGTGCTCCAGCAGCAGCCGGGAGAGCCGGTTGTCGACCTCCCGCTGGATGACCCGGCGCAGCGGCCGGGCGCCGAACTCGGGCTGGTAGCCGTGCTCGGAGAGCCAGTCGATCCCGGCGGTGGTGAAGTCCACCTGGATGTCCTGGGCGTGCATCCGCCGGCGGGTCTCCTCCAGCAGCAGCTCGGTGATCTGGCGCAGCTGCTCGGCCTCCAGCCGGCGGAAGATGATCGTCTCGTCGATCCGGTTGAGGAACTCCGGGCGGAAGGTCTCCTGGAGCCGGCGCGTCAGCCGCTCGCGCAGCTCGTCGCTCTCCTGCTGGCTGCCGGGCTCGCCGGCGCCGAAGCCGACCGAACGTTGGGTGCCGGTGATCAGCTCCGCGCCGAGGTTGCTCGTCATGATCAGTACGGTGTTCTTGAAGTTCACCGTCCGGCCCTGGCTGTCGGTGAGCCGGCCCTCGTCGAGCACCTGGAGCAGGATGTTGAACACGTCCGGGTGCGCCTTCTCGATCTCGTCGAGCAGCACCACGGCGTACGGGCGGCGGCGCACCGCCTCGGTGAGCTGGCCGGCCTCCTCGTAGCCGACGTACCCGGGTGGGGCGCCGACCAGCCGGCTGACCGTGTGCCGCTCCTGGAACTCGCTCATGTCCACCCGGATCATCCGGTCCGCCTCGCCGAAGAGCGCCTCCGCGAGGGCCCGGGCCAGCTCGGTCTTGCCGACGCCGGTGGGGCCGAGGAAGAGGAAGCTGCCCATCGGCCGGTCCGGGTCGGCCAGCCCGGTACGGGACCGGCGCACCGCCTCGGCCACCGCGCTGACCGCCTCGTCCTGGCCGATGACCTTCTCGTGCAGGTGCCCCTCCAGGCGCAGCAACCGGTCCCGCTCCTCCTCGGTGAGCTGGCTGATCGGGATGCCGGTGGCCCGGGAGACCACCTCGGCGATCTCCTGCGGGCCGACCGAGGGCACCTGGCTGCCGCCGTCGTCGCCCTGCGCCCGGCGGATCTGTTCCTCCAGTTCGGCGGTCCGGTCGCGCAGCTGGGAGGCGCGCTCGTACTGCTCGTCGGAGACGGCCTGCTCCTTGTCCCGGCGTACCTCGTCGAGCTGCTGCTCCAGTTCGCGTACGTCCGAGGCCGGGGTGCGGGTACGCAGCCGCACCCGGGCGCCGGCCTGGTCGATCAGGTCGATCGCCTTGTCCGGCAGGTACCGGTCGGTGATGTAGCGGTCGGAGAGCTCGGTGGCGGCCACCAGGGCCTCGTCGGTGAAGCGGACCTGGTGGTGCGCCTCGTAGCGGTCGCGCAGGCCGCGCAGGATGCTGACGGTGTCCTCGACGGTGGGCTCGGGGACCAGCACCGGCTGGAACCGGCGGGCCAGCGCGGCGTCCTTCTCGATGCTGCGCCGGTACTCGTCCAGCGTGGTCGCGCCGATCACCCGCAGCTCGCCCCGGGCGAGGGCCGGCTTGAGCATGTTGGACGCGTCCATGCCGCCCTCGCTGCCGGCGCCGCCGGCGCCGACCAGGGTGTGGATCTCGTCCAGGAAGATGATCAACTCTTCGCGGTGGGCGCGGATCTCGTCGATCACCTTCTTCAGGCGCTCCTCGAAGTCGCCGCGGTAGCGGGTGCCGGCGACCAGGCCGGCCAGGTCGAGCTGGACGACCCGCTTGCCGAGCAGGGTCTGCGGCACGTCGCCGTCGCAGATCCGCTCGGCCAGTCCCTCCACGATCGCGGTCTTGCCGACGCCGGCCTCACCGATCAGCACCGGGTTGTTCTTGGTGCGTCGGGACAGGATCTCCACGGCCTGCTCGATCTCGTCGGCCCGGCCGATCACCGGGTCGATCTGGTCCATCCGGGCCAGCTCGGTGAGGTCCTGGCCGTACTGGTCGAGGGTCGGGGTGCCGCGGTCCGGCTTCGGGCCGCTCATCGGGCCTCGCTCGGCGCTGGCCGCCTGCAACGACTCCGGCTGGATCCGCCCGGCGGCCAGCATCCGGCCGGCCGGCGACTCCGGGTTGAGCGGCAGCGCCATCAGGATGTGCTCGGGCCCGATGTAGTTGGCCCCCATCGCCCGGCTGAGCTGGTGCGCGTCGAGCAGCGCCCGCTTGGCCGCCGGGGTGAGCGACAGGTTCGGCGGCACCTCGCCCCGGGGCGCCCCCTCGCCCCGCCCGCCGAGCGCGTTGACCAGGGTGTCCGGGTCGGCGCCGGCGCGGCGGACCAGGTCACGCAGCGGCTCCCGTTGCAGCGCCGCCCAGAGCAGGTGGTCGGTGTCCAGGTCGTTGCTGTGTTTCTGGGCCGCCCGGCGGGCCGCGTCGGCGAGCATCTCCCGCGCGTCCGCGGTCATCAGCCGGGTGATGTCGACCCGGTGCGCCGGCCGGCGTCCCCCCTCGCTCCGGCCGAAGTAGCGGGCCAGGAACTCGTCCCACGGGTCGTTGCCGAAGTCACCGGGTCCCATCATCTCTGTCCTCCGCAGTCGGTCGGCACGGCCGGGGCGCGACAAGGCGCGGCACGGTCGGCGGTGGCTACCCGGCGGTCGGCGCGACAAACGCGGGCGGGTGGTGGGGACCCCGGCCGGGGCCGATGGCAGGCAGGAGTCACCGCCTCCGGCGTTGGGCAGGCGTGGCGGAGGAGTCACCGCCTCCGGCGGTGGCAGGCTGGGGGAATGGAGAGCAGAGCGCTGCTGATCGTCGACGGGGCGAACGTGGTGGGCTCGCGCCCGAACGGCTGGTGGCGGGACCGGGCCGGCGCCGCCGCCCGGCTGCGCGACGCGCTGGTTCCGCTCGCCGAGGCGGGGGTGCCGCCGGAGCTGCCGCCGCCGGTGGAGGTGGTGCTGGTGGTGGAGGGCGCGGCCCGGGGCGTCGGTGCGGTGCCCGGGGTCGGCGTGGTGGCCGCGCCGGGCTCCGGCGACGACACCATGGTCGAGCTGGTCGCGGCCGCGCCGGACCGCCGGTGCGTGGTGGTCACCGCCGACCGGGAGCTGCGGGCCCGGGTGGGCGCGCTGGGCGCGCAGGTGCACGGCCCGCGCTGGCTGCCGCACTGACGCCGGTACGCCGACCGAACCGTCCGTGCACGGGACCGACTGTCCCGCCGGCGGGACCGGCGGAGCCGCGTTCCGGCGGCCTTCGCGCACGTCAGCGGCCTATTCGGACAGCCGGGCACGAATGGCACGAGGGCGGATGTTCGGCCATCCGGCGGGATGGGTTGTAATGGAGATCTCCCCCGCCCCCAGGAGGTCCGCCGTGGCGAGCGTCGCCGAGCTGAAGGCCGCCATTGATGTCGCCCTCGAGCAGATAGGCGACGGCCAGACAGCGGTGCAGGCGGCCGGCGAGAAACTGGCCGAGGCGCAACAGACCCTCGCCGGTGCGCTGGAGGGCAGCGGTCACGAGACCGTCGAGGCGGCCCAGGCGTCGCTCACCCAGGCCACCCAGGAGCTGGAGGAATGCCTCGCCGCCACGCTGGTCGCGGTGGAGCAGGCGCAGCTCTACGTCGCCAGCCTCTGAGGGCCGGCCGTGTCCATCGTCGAGGACATCGGCGCGCAGGTGCGCGCCGCCGCCGAGGAGCTGCCGCTGGCGCAGCTCGCCGCCGCGCTGGAGAAGTTCGGCCAGGCCACCGAGCGGTTGCGCTGGGTACGCCAGGAGTCGGCGAACCCGATGGGGGTGCCGGAGCTGTCCGCGGCGACCGAGCACGCCGAGACCGCCGGGTACGCGCTGCGGGTGGCCCAGGAACAGCTGTCGGCGTACCTGGCCGCGATCGGGCTGGCCGGCGACGGCGCGCCCGCGCCGACCGGCGGCGACCGGCGGCCCCGGCACGACGCGCCCCCGGGTGACGCCCCGCCGCCCGGACCGGCCGGCGGGCCGCCGCCGGACGAACAGCCGGCGGTACGGCGCTGGTGGGCGGTGCGGGTGGCCGAGTTGACCGGGGGCCGGGAGGGCGGGCCGGACGAGCCGGACGAGCGGGCCGGCGACTCCCGGGAGCTGCTGCGCCGGGTGGTCACCGGGGTCCGCTCCGGCGACCGGGACCGGCTGCACCGGGAGCTGCGCGGGGCGCACGCCGACATCGGGCTGGGGCTGGCCGCGATCGCCCCGCCGCTGCTCCGCGACCTGGCCGGCGAGCTGCTCGGCCATCCGCCGCGCGCCGACGACCTGTCCCGGTTGCGCCGCGAACTCGACGGCCGGGTGCGCGACCTGCTGCCCGGGCTGCCGCCGCCGGTGCTGCACACCCTGCTGACCCGGGTGTGCCGGATGCCGCCGCCGCGCCGGGCCGGCGACGACGAGCAGCCGCACGCCGCCGACCCGGCCGTCACCGCCGGTGTGGTCACCGGGGTCCTGCTGGACCGGCTCGGCCGGGACCTGCCCCGGGAGGCCGACGGGCGGGAGCCGTCCCGTGGCTGACGTCCGCGCCCAACTGGTGTCGCGGGTCCGGGGGCTGCTCTCCGAGGCCCTCGGCGCGACCCGCGGCCGGCTCGCCGCCGCCGAGGCCGACCTGGCCGCCGGACGGGACCGGCTGGCCCGGGTGCGCCGCGCCGCCGCGGCCGTACCCGAGCGGGTGGGCGCCGCCCGCGACGGCCGGCTCGCCGAGATCGACGCCCGGCACGCGGCGCGCATCGCGGAGCTGACCCGGCGGGCCGGCGCGGCGGCCGGCCGGGAGGCGCCGGGCGCGGCGTCGGCCGGCTGGGCCGGGTGGCGGCCCACGCCGGCCGGCCGGGCCGAGACCCCCGGCGCGGTCCGGATCGGCACGGTACGCGTCCCCGGCGGCGAGCCGGTGCCCGCGCTGGTGCCGCTGCTGGACGCGGGGCACGCGCAGCTCGCCGGCAGCGACCGCGACGGCCTCGGGGCCGTGGTCCCCGCCCTGCTGCTGCGCTCGGTGGGTCGCGCCGAACCGGGCGGCGTCCGGCTCTTCGGCTACGACCCCGAGCACCTGGGCGGCGGGCTGGCCGGCTTCGCCCCGCTCGGCACCGCCGGGCTGCTCACCTTCGTCGGCCCCGGCGGGCTGGGCCGGCTCCTGGACGACCTGGTCGAGCAGATCCGCCGGATCAACGAGACGGTGCTGGCCGGCGAGTACCCGTCGTTGCGCGCCCTCGCCGCGGCCACCGGCCGCCGCCCCGAGCCGTGGCGGGTGGCGGTGCTGCTCGGCGGGGACGAGCTGTCCCGGCACGAACGCGGCCAGCTCGACCGGGTGGTCCGCACCGGCGCGGCCTGCGGCGTGCACCTGGTGGTGCGCGGCGTCGCGCTGCCCGACGACCCGACGGTCACCCGGATCGTGGTGGAGCCGGACGACGCCCGCATCGCCGGGCTGCCGGTACTGCTCGACCCGCCGCCGCCGGCCGCGCTGGTCACCGAGACCTGCCGGGAGGTGGCGTCGCGGGTCAACGCCGGGCCGCCGCCGGCGCCCTTCACCGACCTGCTCCCCGCCGAGTACTGGCAGGAGGACTCGGCGCACGGGTTGACCGCACCGATCGGCGAGGGCCGGCACGGCCGCCCGGTGCTGCTCAGCCTCGGCGACTATCCGCCGCACGCGCTCATCGGCGGCCCGTCCGGCACCGGCAAGACCAACCTGATCTTCGCGTGGATCGGCGCGCTGGCCGCCCGCTACTCCCCCGCCGAGCTGGAGTTCTACCTGCTCGACTTCAAGGAGGGGGTGTCCTTCGCCCGGTTCGCCCAGGGCCGGCGCGACCCGAGCTGGCTGCCGCACATGCGGCTGGTCGGCATCAACGTGAACACCGACCGGGAGTTCGGCCTCGCGCTGCTGCGGTTCCTCGCCGAGGAGCTGCGCCGGCGGGCCGACGCCGCCAAGAAGCACGAGGTCACCAAGCTGGCCGAGCTGCGCGCCGTCGACCCGACCGGGCACTGGCCGCGGATCGTGGCGGTGGTCGACGAGTTCCAGGCGCTGCTCGCCGGCCGGGACGTGGTCGCCCGGGAGGCCGCCGACCTGCTGGAGGACCTGGCCCGCCGGGGCCGGTCGCAGGGCATCCACCTGGTGCTCGCCTCGCAGGACGTGCGCGGCATCGAGGCGCTCTGGGGGCGGCCCGCCCTGGTCGCCCAGTTCACCCTGCGGATCGCGCTACCCAAGGCGCTGCGCATCCTGGCCGAGCGCAACGACGCGGCGCAGTCGCTGCCCCGCCACCACGCCGTGGTCAACGCCGAATCCGGGCTGACCGAGGGGAACGAGGTGGCCCGCATCCCGTCGGCCAGCGACTGGGAGACCTGGAGCGAGTTGCAGCACCGGCTGTGGCGGATGCGCCCCCAGGACGCCGCCCCGGCCCGGCTCTTCGACGGCGACGCCGTCCCGAGGCTCGCCGAGGCGCCGGACTTCCGCGCCCTGACCGCCCCCGAGCAGGGCGTGCCGCGCAGCCCGGTGGCGCTGCTCGGGGAGATCATCGACGTACAGGCCCGCTCGGCGGTGCTGCGCCTGCCCCGGGCGCCGGGCCGCAACCTCGCGATCCTCGGCACCCGGATCGACGAGGCGTGCGCGGTGCTCGACGCCGCGGCGCGCTCGCTGGCCGGCCAGCACCGCCCCGGCACCGCCCGGTTCTCCATCGCCTGCCTCGACCCGGACGCCGACCCGGCCGCCCGGGCCCTCTACGAGGACCTGGCCGACGACGCCGCCTGGTACGACGAGGAGACCGTGCCCGAGCTGATGGCCGAGGTGGGCGACGGGCTCGGTGCCCCGGGCGCCCCGAGCAGCCCGCACTACCTGCTGCTCTACGCGGTCGACGCGGCGGCCGGGCAGCTCGCCGGCAGGGCGGGCCGGCGCACCGGACTGGAGCAGCTGCGCCGGATCCTGCACGACGGGCCGGAACGGCGTACCCACGTGCTGGCCTGGTGGCGCGGGGTGGGACGGATGCGGGCCGACCTGGGCGGCGCGGGGGCCCGCCTGGACCAGATCGGGGCCTGGGTGGCGCTGGACGTGCAGGGGGCCGAGCTGAGCGGCGCCCTCTATCCCGGCACCGGCGGGCCGGACTGGTACCCGCGCCCGTGGCGGGGGCTCTACTTCGACCGGGCGGTGCACCGCACCGGACAGGTGATCATCCCTTATGGTCCGTCCCGATGAACGAACCGGTCCGCAGTGAGACGTACGCCGCCCAGCTCCGCCGGCTCGCCGAGCTGACCGCCCGGGTGGACGCCCAGCGCGCCGAGGCGCACACCTGGTACGCCCAGCAGTGCGCGGCCGCCGAGCGGGCCGTGGCCGAGGCCACCGAGCAGGTCCGACGGGCCGAGGCGGACCTGGCCGAGGCCCGGGAGCTGGTGGAACGGGTCGACGCGGAGGCCGCCCACCTGTGGGGGCAGCTGCGGGCGCGGATCGGCGCGGGCGGGCGGCGGCTCGGTGACCCGCCAGGTCCGGCCCGGGACGCCACGGGTGATCCGGTGCCGCTGCTGCGCGGGGTCCGCGAGCTGCTGGACCGCACCCGCCAGCCGGGTGAGCTGCCCGGCTCGACCAATCCGCTGCTGATCGCCTGCGGGGTGGGCGGCGCGGTCGTCGCGTACGCGCTGGGGCTGGCCGCGCGGGCGCTGGGGCACGGCTCCGGCGGCGACCTGGCGGTGGGCATGCCGGTGCTGGCGTTGGTGATCACCCTGCTCGGGCCGCTGGTCGGGCTGGCGCCGGCGCGGTTCCTGGCCGACCGCCGGCACGCGGTGCTGACCCCCCGCCCGATGCTGCTGGTGGCCGGCGCCGGCCTGGTGACCACGCTGCTCCTGCTCGCCCTCGGGCCACGCTGACCGTTCGGGGAGGGCGGCCGGCACCGGCCGCAGCGCTTGATCGACGGGGCGGTGCGAATCGGCTAGCGTGCGGGCGTGGGATCGACGTTGACCGAAGCCACCGACCCGTACTGCCTGCGCGAGGGAGAGGCCGCGGAGCTGCTGCGCGGTCACCCGTGGCGGCGGTTCGTGGTGCTGGGCGACAGCGTGGCCGAGGGCCTCTGCGAGCCGGTCGACGGCTATCCGGACGTGCAGTGGGCCGACCGGATCGCCGCCGAGCTGCGCGCGGTCCAGCCCGGGCTGGCGTACCTGAACCTGGGCCGGCGGGGGCTGCGGGCGCACGAGGTGCGGGCGGCCCAACTCGGCCCGGCGCTGGCGTTCAATCCCGATCTGGCGCTGGTGGTCTGCGGGGGCAACGACGCGTTCCGGTCCGGCTACGACGCGGACGCGGTGGACGCCGAACTGGCCGCGATGATCACCGCGCTGCGCGACGCCGGGGCGGACGTGATCACGGTCGGCATGTTCGACGTGTCGCACAGCCCGGCGGTGCCGGCGGCGCTGCGGGCCGGGCTCGGTGCGCGGATGCGCCGGCTGGCCGCCCACACCGGACGGCTGGCGGCGCGACTGGGCACCGTCCACGTGCACCTCACCGACCACCCGGCGGTCGCCGACCCGTCCCTGTACAGCAGCGACGGCCGGCACGGCAGCGCGCGCAGCGACGCGATCGCCGCCGCCGAGACCGTCCGGGCCCTCGGGGCCCGCCTGGCCACCCCGGCCTGACCGCGCGCCGCTGACGCGCCGCCGGCCCGGTGGCACCGCCCCTGACCGCCGGCGCGCGAGATCGACGTACCACTATTTGCTCTGGAGTGAGCTCCAGGGGGCATGCTTGCCGTCATGGAGATCGACGCCGCCGACCTCGACGGACCGACCATCGGGCAGGTGTCCGACCGGGTCGGTCTGTCGCCGGACACGCTGCGCTGGTATGAGCGGATCGGGCTGCTCGAGGCGGTCCCGCGCGACGCCGCGGGGCAGCGGCGGTACCGCGCGCTCGACCTCGACCGGCTCGAACTCCTGATCAAGATGCGGGCGACCGGCATGCCCCTCACCGAGATGCACGACTATGTCGCCCTGATCCACGCCGGACCGGCCAGCCGGCGCGACCGGCTGACCCTGCTCGAGACACACCGTCAGCGCACCCTGGACCGCATGGCGGCCCTCCAGCGGGATCTCGTCGTGATCGACCGGAAAATCGACCGTTACCGAAACCTCCTGGAGCACGACGATGCGCAGCACCACCCTGGGTGAATCGGGTCCCGCCGTCTCGGCCATCGGCCTGGGTTGCATGGGAATGAGCGCCCTCTACGGCCCTCGCCCGGACGACGAGCAGTCGCTGAGCACGATTCACCGCGCCCTCGACCTCGGCATCAACCTCATCGACACGTCGGCGTCCTACGGTGACGGTCACAACGAACAGCTCATCGCCAAGGCCATCCGTGGCCGGCGCAGTGAGGTCTTCCTGTGCACCAAGTTCGGCATCCGGCGGGACGGCGGCCCGATGCGGGTGGACTCCTCGCCGGAGTGGGCGAGGAAGTCCTGCGACGAATCGCTGGAGCGGCTCCGCGTCGACCACATCGACCTGTTCTACCTCCATCGGCGCAACCCGGACGTCCCCGTCGAGGACACCATCGGCGCGATGGCCGAGCTGGTGGCCGCCGGCAAGGTACGCCATCTCGGCGTGTCCGAGGTGAGCCCGCAGACGCTGCGACGAGCACACGACGTCCACCCACTCGCCGCACTGCAAACCGAGTACTCGCTCTTCAGCCGGGAGGTCGAGGCGGAGATCCTGCCGACGTGTCGCGAGCTCGGAATCACCCTCGTCGCCTACTCACCGCTCGGTCGAGCCCTGCTCAGTGGGCAGATCACCGCCGACACCGCCTTCGGTGCGGAGGACCTGCGCAGTGGTAACCCGCGCTTCGTCGAGGCCAACCGCGCCGCCAACCTGGCCCTTGTCGACCGGCTGCGCGCACTCGCCGACGAGATGGGGGTGGTACCGGCACAACTCGCGCTGGCCTGGCTCCTCGCCCAGGGCACCGTCCCGATCCCGGGCACGACCAGGATCCGCCACCTGGAGCAGAACGTCGCCAGCACCGCCGTCACGCTGACCCCCGAGCAACTCCGGCGCATCACCGACCTCATACCCGCCGAGGCGGTGCAGGGTGAGCGGCTCGCCGCCTCCGCCGCGCGCTGGGTCGGCAAGTGACCGCACCCGCCGGCGAGGCGAACTCCTTCGTCAAGAGGGAGTGAGGCGGGCCAGGATGCGGTCTGTCGCGTGGTCGGCGATGGACCGCATGAAGGCTCGGTCAGGGAAGTCGCCGTCGAGCAGGCGCAGTGGCCCTTCCACCAGGGACAGGTCCAGCGCCAGGCGGTAAAGGCGCAGGCGAGCCTCGTCCAGGCCGTCGACCGCCAGGTGCTGGTAGCTGTCGCCGAAGCGGAGCTCCAGGAAGGCGTGCTCCCATTCGATGTCGAAGAACATCACCCCTTCGAGGTCGATCAGCACCGGCTCGTCGTGGGCGTCGACCAGCACGTGGTCAGGGCCCAACTCACCGTGGATCAGGGCGTACCCGGTCCGCGGCGCCACCGCGGCCCGGGCGGTGTCGAGGAGCGCGGCGATCCGGTCCCGCGCTGCGGCGATGGCCGGCACCCGGCGGGCGCCCTCCGCCAGGTGGCGCAGCGCCCGGTCGTGGACGACCGTGGGCGGTGGCGGCGCGCCGGCCGGCGCGGGATCGGCCGGGCGGCCGTACCGGTCGCTGCGGCGGCCGTGCAGGGCGCGCACCAGCCCGGCCAGCCGGGCGAGCACGGGCGCGGCCCGGCCGGGGTCTCGGGCGTGCAGCGCTTCCAGACTGCCGCCACGGACGTCCTCCACCACGGCCAGGTCGCCGTCGGGATCGAGCAGCAGGATCTCGGGTACGCGCACGCCGGCGGCGGCCAGCTCGGCGTGCGCGGCGACGAAGAGGTCGAGGCCGGTCGCGGCGGCGAACGGCCCGTCCGTGTCCTCATCGGTGGCAGGCCACCAGTTCTCGACGTCGTCCCAATGGTGCAGGACGCAGCTCGTACCGTCGTCGAGGGTGAGCCGGTAGGCGCCCTTCTTCGTGCCGCCGGTGAGGCGCGCGACGTCCCGCAGGGTTCGGTTAATGCCGTATACCTGGCGCAGCACCGCGGCCAGGTCCTCGCCGGCCAGCCGGCCCCGCCTCCCGTTCACCGGCGCATTCTCCCCGGGTGCCCACCGTGAGGTCGATCGAGAATGCCGGTCAGTCGGAGTCGGTGGTGAGCAGTCCGGTCAGCAGGCCGCGCAGGGTCCGCTCGAAGAGATCCTGCCGGGGAGTGGCGACCGGTGGCGCGGCGAACGCCGCGGCGAGGTGCGGGTACGCCGCGGGGTCGACGTGGTCGAAGTGGACCGGCCCGGACGCGGCCTCGGCCCGGGCGAAGAGCGAGACCACGCCGGTGACCATGGCGATCGCCTCGAACTTCGCGGGGACCGGGGCCGGGACCGGCTCGAGGACACGCAGGCAGGTGTCGAACCAGGCGAGGGTGTTCGGCCCTGGGGTCCCTGGGTGCGCGGTCGCGTCGACCAGCCACGGGTGCCGCCGGTACAGCTCCAGCTGGCGGCGGGCCAGCAGCACCACGGCGTCGCGCCAGTCTCCGGGGCCCTCCGGGTAGGGCCGCATCAGGGCGGGCTCGCCCTCGGCGGACAGCACCTCCCCCACGCACCGGTCGACCATCAGAGCGACCAGATCGTCCCGCGATGACAGGTGCCGGTAGAGCGATCCGGCCGCCATGCCGAGGGCGGTGGCCACGGCGCGCATCGACACCGCTGCGAGGCCGCCGGCGTCGGCCAGATCGATTCCCGCGGTGACCATCGCGTCCCGGCCGTGGGTCGGGGCGGGTCCCCGGGCGCCACGCTCCGGGCGGCTCCAGATGGACCGCCCGCCGGGATCGCTGGATGCGTCGCTCACCGCGCCAGTGTAAACTGCAAACACTGTTCGCGGTTTTGGTCGGTGAGGAGTCACGGGATGGCGGAGCGGATCACGGCGCCGGACGGCGCGACCATCGCCCTGCACACGACGGGCACCGGCCCGGCCGTGGTGCTGGTGCACGGCGGCGGGGTCACCGTCGACGAGTACCGCCGGCTGGTCGCGCGCCTCGCCAACCGGTTCACCGTGCACCGCTACAACCGCCGGGGCCGGGCGGACGCCCCGGCCCGGCGGGAGCCGTACACGGTCGACCAGGAGATCGAGGACCTGGGGGCGGTACTCGCGCACACCGGGGCCCGCCGGGTCATCGGGCACAGCTACGGCGCGTTCGTGGTGCTGCGGGCCGCGCTGCGGCTGCCGCTGGACCAGGTGGTGGTCTACGACGCGCCGCTGCGCCTCGCGGGCCGCGGGCTGCCCACGGCGTTCCTCGACCCCGCCGAGGAGGCGATCCGCGCCGGCAATCTCCCCCGCGCGATGGCCCTGGTCGGCGCCGGCGTCAACCCGCAGGATGCGGCCTCGCGGCTCCCGCTCGGCGTGCAGACCGCGATCTGCCGGCTCTTCCTGCGGACCGCGATCGGCCGGACGATGGCCGCGCTGCTGCCCATGACGTTGCTGGAGACCCGACAGATCCTGGCTCACGACGGACCACCCGAGCAGTACGCGGGGATCACCGCCGAGGTCCTGCTGGCCTGCGGCGCCAAGGCCGCCCCCTGGTACCCCGAGGTGAACGAGCTACTGGCCGCCGTGCTGCCCCGGGCGCGGACGCTGTCCGTGCCGCGCTGCGGGCACAACGGGATCGCCGCCGCGCCCCCGCACCTCGTCGACCCGATCGCCGACTTCCTCGCCGCCCCGCCCCCGTCAACCCCACCCCAACCGCACTAACCCCCACCCACCCACCCCGCCGGGCCCCCACCTCCCACCCACCCGGGCCCCCACCCGCCGCGTTGATCAAGGAGCTTGCGTCGCGGATCCGCGGCGGCTTGACGCAAACTCCTTGATCAACGCGGCAGGGTGGGGGGGGGGAGGGGTGGGGGGTGGGGGTGGGGGTGGGGGTGGGGGCACAGCGGGTGGGAGGGGGTTAGGGGGTGAGGAGGATGCCGGTCATGAGGACGCCGCGGGCCAGGTTGAGGACCTCCTCGCAGCCGGGGTAGCCGACCCGGGCCAGGGCGCCGGAGCCGGTGCGGCCGAACAGGTACGGGGCGAGGCTGTACGGGACGTCGGCGCTGACCGTCTCGCCCGTCTCGATCTGCACGAAGTCCATCGAGACCCGGTCCGCCTCGTGGTAGCGCTGCAGGATGTGGCCGCCCGCGTCGATCGCGGCGCGTACCCCGTCCTCCCAGGCCACCGCGCTCATCTCCCGGCCGATGAGCACCCCGTGCCCGGCCGAGCCGCCGGCCGGCTTGGCCACCAGGTCGGCCTGCTCGGCCAGCGCCCGGTCGAGCTGGTCGGCGGTGAGCGCCACGGTGTGCGGGACGTACCGGCGGATCAGCGCCCGGTCGGTGGCCGGCAGCAGGTCGAGGTCGGCCCAGAGCCAGGCGAAGTTCAGCTTGTTGCTGAGCAGCCAGGCGGCGCTGCTGACGAACATCGGCAGGGTGCCCGCCGCGAGCGCGCCGGCGACCGCGTCCAGGCCGGCGCTGGGGGTGACCCGGTTGGGCACGAAGAGCCGGAACAGCGCGTCCACCGGGGCGCCGCCGACGACCAGCCGCCGCCGCTCGTCCAGGGTGGCCGAGGCGACGGGCGCGATGACCAGGTCGATGCCGAACCGCTTCGCCTGGTCGGCGAGCGGGGAGAGGATCCGGATGAAGGTCTCCGGGTCGTCCAGGCCGGGATAGTCGGCTTCGAAGTCCATCAGCAGCGCCACCCGCGCCCCGTCGGGCAGGTCCAGGGTGTCGCGGATGGCCACGAAGCGCTGGTCCAGCAGGGACGGCGCGGGCCGCAGCCCGTCCAGCAGGCCCTGCGCCCGGTAGAGGTCGGCGTACCGGTAGATCACCGTGTCGGCGTCGAAGCCGCCGCCGAGGCTGCTGTCGATGTTGTACTCGACGATGCACGGCACGCCGCCGGAGTAGAGCACGTCCGGCCGGTACGCGGCGAGCAGCCCGTCGTGCAGCGGCTCGTCCTCGTCGAGCAGCCGGGTCTCCCCCACCGGCACGTCGAGCAGCCGGCGCAGCTCCCCGGCGGTCGCTGCCCGGCGCTGGCAGGCCTCGAGGATGAGCTGGGCGATCCGGTCGCAGACCTCGTTGAGTTCGCGGAACGCGTCGGCGGTGAGCACCGGCGGGCGGGCCAGCCGCCACTGCTTGTTGTAGGTGGCCCGCCCGTGGAAGATCTTCTCCCAGGCGGCGGCGCCGGCGGCGACCATCCCGGCGCGGGTCGGCCCGGGCAGGTCGGCCCACGCCTGGCCGAGCGGCGGCCACCGGTAGTCAGGGTCGATCATGATCCGTCCTTCAGGCAGAGGTGGATGGCGGCGGTGAGCTGGTCGCGGCCGGGCTGCACGGCCCGGTCCAGGGCGGGCGCGAAGGGCAGCACGGCGCCGTCGGGGCGGGTGACCCGCCGGGGCGGCGCGGCCAGCCGGAACCGCTCGACCACGGTGGCGATGATCTCCCCGGCGATCCCGCAGGACCGGTTGGCGTCGTCCACCACCACCAGGCGTCCGGTGCGGGCCACCGACGCCAGCAGGCCGTCCCAGTCGAACGGGTACACGGTGCGCGGGTCGAAGACCTCCACCGACGCCTGACCGGCCAACTCCTCGGCGACCGCCAGCGCGTCGTGCACCAGGTGCCCGACGGCGACCACGGTGACGTCCGAGCCGGACCGGCGTACCACGCCCCGCCCGAGCGGCACCGGGTCGAACGCGTCGACGTCGGCCCGGACCTCCATGGCCCCCGCGGGGGCGAAGACCACCACCGGGTCGTCGCAGCGGATCGCCGACACCAGCAGCCCGTACGCGTCGGCCGGGGTGGCCGGCACCACCGTGGTCACCCCGGCGTGGGCGAAGAGGCTGTACGGATGGTCGGAGTGCTGCCCGGCCCAGCCGGTGCGGGACCCGGAGCCGGGCACCAGATAGGTGACCGGCACCGCGCACTGCCCCCCGGTCATCAGCGGGAACTTGTGCGCGTGGTTGACGATCTGCTCGAAGACCAGGAACAGCAGTGACGGGATCTGGAACTCGATGACCGGGCGGGCCCCGGCCAGCGCGGCGCCGGTGGCGAAGCTGGTGAACGCCTGCTCCGACAGCGGGGTGTCGAGGATCCGCTCCGGGCCGAACCGCTTCAGCAGGCCGGAGGTGACGTTCGCGGCGGCCACCCGGATGTCCTCGCCGAGCAGGAAGACCGACCCGTCGCGGGTCATCTCGTCGGCGAGCGCCCGGGTGAGCGCGCGGCGGTAGGAGAGCCGGGGCATCAGCCACCTCCGGTGCGGGCGGTGCGGCCGCTGGCGTACAGGTGGTCCAGCGCGGTCGCCGGGTCCGGGTGCGGCCCGGCCAGCGCGAAGTCGACGGCGGCGGCCAGTTCCGCCTCGACGGCGGCGTCCACTTCGGCCCGGACCGGGGCGGGCAGCCGGGCGCCCTGGATGTCGACCGGGTCCCGGGCGCGGCCGGCGGCGACCTCCTCGGGCGGGCGGTAGTCCAGGCGTACCTGATGTTCGAAGGTGTGGTGGGCGTCGAAGCGGTAGGTGTGTGCCTCGACGAGTTCGGGGCCGCCGCCGGCGCGCATCCGGGCCACGGCGGCGGCGGTCACGTCGCGTACCGCCTCGGGGTCCTGGCCGTCGACGGCGGCCGCCGGCATGCCGAAGGCGGCGGCGCGGCCGGCGATGCTGCCGGCGACCGCGCCGGCGACCGGCATGGTGGTGGCGTAGCCGTTGTTCTCGCAGACGAACAGCACCGGCACCCGCCAGAGCGCGGCCAGGTTGAACGCCTCCAGGAGCATCCCCTCGTTGACCGCGCCGTCGCCGAAGAAGGTCGCCCCGACCACGTCGTCGCCGCGCCGCCGGCGCGCCCACACCGCTCCGGTGAGGATCGCGCCGGCGGCCCCGACGATGGCGTTGGCGCCGAGCACCCCGACGCCGAAGTCGGCGGCGTGCATCGACCCGCCCCGGCCCCGGTTGAGCCCGGTGACCCGGCCGCACAGCTCGGCGAGCATCCGGGCCGGATCGGCGCCCTTGGCGAGCACGTGGCCGTGCCCGCGGTGGGTGCCGGTCACCAGGTCCTCGTCGCGCAGGGCGGCGCAGACCCCGGCGGCGATCCCCTCCTGCCCGAGGTACGGGTGGATGCCGCCGACGATCTCCCCGGCGCGCACCAGGTCGATGGCGCGCTCCTCGAAGCGGCGGATCAGCCGTACCGTGCGGTAGAGCCGGACCGGGTCGGCGTGGGTCACGTCGGGCGACCCTCCTTGATGGCGGCCAGGATGTCGTCCCAGAGGTGGGCCCGGGCGGCCAGCGCCTCGTTGACCGTGTCCGCGCACTCCTGCCACTTGGTGTCGTCGTCGCCGCACAGGTCGGCCAGCATCTGCATGGCCATCGGGGTGTGCTGCTCCCCGTCGACCTCGATGTGCCGCTCCAGGTAGTCGACGAACGTGTGCAACCGGTTGCTGCGTTCGTTGACGGCGACGACCTGGGTGAACATCTCCGGGATCAGGTCCTCCCGGCCGAACGCGAAGGCCGCCGCCTGGCAGTGCACCGGGGTGCTCTCGATGATCCGCCAGGTGGTGCCGGCGAACGCCCGGGACGCCGCCGGCGCCCCGGCCTCGGCCAGCGCCTCGGTCACCGGGCGGCCGGCGCGCAGCAGCTCGACCAGGCGGTCCACCGCGCCGGTGTCCGCGCCGGCCTCCGCCATGCCCCGCACGTACAGCTCGAAGTGGCTGAGGTAGCCCGCGCCCAGTTCGTCGCTCTCCTCCACCATGACGATGTCGTTGATCAGCCGGCGGCTGCCGGTGGGCCCGGTCGGGATCCACGGCACGGTGACGCAGGTGAGCTGGCGTTGCAGCGACTTCAGCAGCGACATGAAGTCCCAGACCGCGAAGACGTGGTGCTCCATGAAGGTGACCAGCGCCTGGTGGGTGTCCAGGTTGGCGTAGAGCGGGTGTTTGACCACCACGTCGCGCCGGGCGGTCACCGCCTGTTCCAGCCGGTCGATGCCCGGGTGCGTGCTACCCCAGTCGTAGCGTGACATGGTCAGCCTCCCTGCGCGGCGCCGCGGCGCCAGATGACGGGACAGAAGTCGGGGTCCGCGTAGTCGGGCCGCCCCTGCGGGGTGCGGCGGACCAGCACGTCGTGGTTGTACGCGGCGAGCGTGCCGTCGGAGAGCGGATACTCCCGCCAGGCGTTGCCGCCGTCCTGCAGGTGCAGGGAGATGGCCCGCCGGGGGCGGCCGCTGACGTTCGCGCCGCTGCCGTGGTAGATGCGGCAGTGGTGGAAGCTCATGTGTCCTTTGGGGATCACCATGGGGATCTTGCGGATTTCCGCGCCGTTGTGCGCGGCGTTCTCCGCGAGCATCACCTCGAGCTGGTCGCGGTCCCGGTCGGCGAAGTGCCGGACCACGGTGTCGTCGGCGCCGACCTCCTGCCAGCGGTGCGAGCCGTCGACCATGGTGATGGTGCCCATCTCCTCCCCGCAGTCGTGGAACGGGATGAACGCGGTGAGCATGTCCTCCGACGACGACGACGCCCAGTAGTGCTTGTCGAAGTGCCAGGGCACGATGTTGGACGGCTCGCCGGAGATCGGCGGCTTCCAGATCAGGGTGGACTGGAAGACCCGGATCTCGTCGGCCCGCGCCAGCCGGGCGGCGACCGCCCCGATCAGCGGCTTGCGCAGGATCCGGCCGATGACGTCGTGCTCGTAGTGCACGTAGTCGTTGTGCCGCTGCACGTCGCCCCTGCTCGGGTCCCAGTAGGCCAGGCGCGGCGGACGGACCGGCAGGTGCCGGTCGCGCTCGCCGGCGTAGTAGCGGTCGGTGGCCGCGACGAGTTCGTCCACCTCCGCGTCGGTGAGCAGCTTCTTCGACAGGTACCAGCCGTGCTCGGCGTAGTGGCGCAGGTCCGCCTCGGAGGGCAGCAGCGCCTCCTCCTCGGCGGTCAGTGTCGGATGTGTGGTGGTCATGCCCCAGCCCTTCCTGCCGTGCCGGCCACGGCGGTGGGGGTCGCCCCCGCCGCGGCCAGTTCGCGTTCCTTGGCCTCGTAGAGCGCCTTGATGTTGCCGCTGCCAAAGGTGCGCGCCCCGCGCCGCTCGATGAGTTCGAGGAAGAGGGTGCGGCGCACGTGCATCGACTCGGTGAAGATCTGCAACAGCTGGCCGCCGTGGTCGGAGTCGACCAGGATGCTCAGGTCGCGCAGCCGGTCCAGCGGCGCGTCGATCTTGCCGACCCGCGCCTCCAGGTCGTCGTAGTAGGTGGCCGGCGTGCCGGCGAACCGGACGCCCCGGCCGGCGAGGGCGCCGACGGCGGTCACGATGTCGTCGGTGCGCAGCCCGAGGTGCTGCACCCCGGCGCCGGCGTGCCAGCGCAGGAAGTCCTCGATCTGGCCGGGCCGGGCGCCGGTGTCCGGCTCCAGCAGCACCAGGGTGACCCGCCCGGACGGGCTCTGCACCACCTTGGAGTTCATCGCCTGCCCGGCGACCTCGATGTGCTCCTCGAAGATCTGCGCGAAGCCGAAGACCTTCTCGTAGTGCCCGACCGTCTCGTCCAGCTGGCCGGGCGGCACGCAGACCGCCAGGTGGTCGATCTCGGCCAGCAGGTCGTCGCCGGCGCCGGCGGGCAGCGCCTCGATCGCCCCGGGCAGGAACGCGTCCCGGTCGCCGCGCCGCTCGACGAGGCGGTGCAGCACGTCACCGAAGCCGCCGACCTCGGCGACCACCACCTCGGCGTCCGCGCCGGTCCAGGTCCGCGGTGGGGTCACCCCGGTCGCCCCCCGGGCCACCAGCTCCGCGTACGCCCCGGCGGCGTCGTCGACCTCCAGGGCGAGCACCGCGATGCCGTCGCCGTGCCGTTGCACGTACGCCGACGCCGGGTGCTCGGCGGTCAGGCCCGAGGTGAGCAGCATCCGGATCCCGCCCTGGGCCAGCAGCAGCGAGCGCTGGTCGGCCAGCCCGGTCTCCGGTCCGCCCTGGCCGCGCAGCCGGAAACCGACCGCGGTGCCGAAGTAGAAGCCGGCCTGCCGGGCGTCCCCCACGTACAGTTCGACATGATCTATGCCGTTGATGTGCATCTTTCCCTTCCCCTTTTCCCCCCGTTCCTGGTGTCCGGGCGCACCGCGCCCGGGGAGCGTCGGATCACCTCCCCGATCCGTCGTCGTGCGGTGCCGTCGTGGCGGCGGCTCGCCGGCGCAGCAGCAGGCTGACGTTCTGCCCGCCGAAGCCGAACGAGTTGGTCAGCGCGTGCTCGGCCCGGGTGGCCCGGGGCGCGGCGCGGACGTGGTCCGCCGCGCACTCCGGGTCCGGGTCGTCGAGGTGGTACGTGGGCGGCAGCAGGCCGCGGCGAAGCGCGAGCGCGGTGGCTGCCGCCTCGAGCACCCCCGAGGCGCCGAGCAGGTGCCCGGTGAGCCCTTTGGTGGAGCTGACCGGCACCCCGCCCGCGCCGAACACCTCGGCCAGCGCCGTGGTCTCGGCGATGTCGCCGAGCTTCGTGCCGGTGCCGTGGGCGTTGACGTAACCGACCTGGGCCGGATCCACCCCGGCGCTGGCCAGCGCGCGGCGCATGCAGGCGGCCGCACCGGCGCCGTCCGGGCGGGGCGCCGTCGGGTGGTACGCGTCGGTGTTCGCGCCGTACCCGGCGACCTCGGCGTAACCGGTGACCCCCCGGGCGGCGGCGTGCTCGGCGCGTTCCAGTACCAGCAGCGCCGCGCCCTCGGCGAGGACGAAGCCGTTGCGCCGCTTGTCGAACGGGCGGCTCGCCTCGGCCGGGTCGTGCCAGCCCCGGGCCAGCGCCCGGGCGTTGCCGAAGGTGTCGGCGAAGGTCGGGAAGAGCGGCGCCTCGCTCGCCCCGCAGAGCACCACGTCGGCCTCGCCGGTGCGGATGAGACGTGCCCCGTCGGCCACCGCCTGCGCGCCGGAGGCGCAGGCCGTACCGACCGACGAGCTGTAGCCGCGGATGCCGTGGGCGATGGCGATCCGTGCCGACGGCATGTTCGGCAGGATCCCGGTGAGCAGGTACGGGCTGACCGCCGCCCGCCCCCGGGCCGCCCGGGCGAGGACCTGACTCTCCAGGGTGGACATGCCGCCCACTCCGCCGACGATCACCCCGATCCGCTCCGGGTCGACGTCCCGCCCGACCTCGATGCCGGCGTCGGCGAGCGCCTCGGCTGCGGTGAGCAGGGCCAGCAGCACGATGCGGTCCAGCACCTTGGTCTCCGGGCCGGACGCCACGCTGCGCGGATCCACGTCCGGCAGCACCCCCGCCACCTCGAGGCTGTCCCGGGCCGGGTGCCCCTCCGGTGGGCGGCGCAGCCCGGACCGGCCGGTGGTCAGCGCCGCGAAGGTCTCCTCGACGCCCCGCCCGGCCGGGGTGAACAGGCCCATGCCGGTGATCACCGCGGTCACGACGGCGCCTCGGCCAGGTAGCGCTCGCGCAGCGCCACCTTGCGCACCTTGCCGGTGACGGTGACCGGGATGTCCTCGGCGCGTACCGGCACGACCCGGCGCAGCGTGGCGGCCACCTCCGGGCCGAGCGCGGCGCGGATCCGCTCGGTGCGGTCCGCCGCCGGGTCCGCCCCGGCCGCCACCTCCAGCAGCACGTCGGTGGTGACCGTGCCGTCATCCGCCTTGACGATCACCACCGTGCAGTCGGTCACGTCGGCGCAGGCGGCCAGGATGCGTTCCTCGGACAACGCGGTGAAGAACCGCCGCCCGTCCCCCACCTCGACCGAGTCCACCGCCCGGTCCAGGTGGTAGTAGCGTCCCTCCTCGTCGGCGTGGACGAGGTCGCCGGTGAGGTACCAGCCGCGCAGCCGGAACCGGTAGCTGGTGACCGAGTCGTTCCAGTAGCCGCGGAACAGCGACGGCGAGTCGACGCCGAGCCAGCCCACCTGGCCCGGGGGCAGCTCGTTGCCGTCCCGGTCGAGCACCGCCACCCGGGTGAACCGGTACGGGCGGCCGACGCAGCGGCCGTACCGGTCGGTGTCGGCGGTGTGGGTGATGTGGAACATCGAGTGCCCCATCTCGCTGGAGCCCAGCCCGTCGATGAAGACCGAGCCGGGCACCCGGGTCACCCCGGCGCGGGTCATCACGTCCCGTGAGCCCACCCGCACCAGCCGCCGTACGTGCGGCTCGTGGGAGCAGTCGCCGGTGTTGAACCACAGCCGCACGGAGTCCAGGTCGTACCCGGACAGGTCGAAGCGGGCCAGCTCCGCCCAGGTGACGGAGAAGCCGAACACGCCGTCCGGCCGCCAGCGCTGGATCGCGTCGAGCACCCGCTCGCCGCCCTGCTCGGAGAGGAGGAACATCTCCGCCCGGTTGCCCAGCGCCTGGTTGACCATGAGCACGGTGGCGGTGTGCGGGGCGGGCAGCGCGTTGAGGATCCGGCTGGTGCCCTGCGCCTGCGGCATGGACAGCAGGTGCCGGGTGGCGGCGAAGAGGCTGGCGTGCGAGTGCAGCACCGCCTTCGGCACCCCGGTGGTGCCCGAGGTGTGGGTGATGACGATCGGGTCGTCGTCGTGGTGCCGGTAGTGCGGCGGGGCCGCGGCCGGGTCGCCGCCGCCCGCCTCGGCGGGCTCGCCGAGCAGGGGCGCGCCCAGGTCGTGGCCCCGCAGGGCGGCGGCGTGCGCGGCGTCGGCGAGCACCCCGGCGGCGCGCAGCCGGCGGATGTACTCGGCGGCGATCTCCGGGCGCAGCCGGCCGTTCATCAGCGCGGGGATCGCCCCCAGCCGGGCCAGCGCCAGGAACGACAGCACCATGTCCGCCGCCGTGCCGGCCCAGACCGCCACCGGGTCACGCGGCCCGACCCCGCGCTCGTGCAGCCAGGCGGCCCGGGCGCCGACCAGCTCGTCGAGCCGGCCCAGGGTCAGCGGGGTCTCGGCCGGGTGGCCGTCGACCGCGGTGTCGAAGGTGAGTCCCGGCCCGTCCGGGTCGGCGCCGTGCGCCAGCACCCGGGCCAGCACGTTTCCGGCGCCCAGCTCGGTGTCGGCCGCCAGGGCGCCGCGCAGTCCCTTCGTCCTCATTGACGTGTTCCCTCCCCCAGCAGCACCGCGGTCGCCTCGCCCGGCGTACCGTCCGGTGCCTGTTCGATCAGGACCAGCAACACCTGCGCGGCGTCGCCGTCGTACAGCAGCAGGTCCGCCTCGGCGGCGCCCTCGTTCCAGCCGTCGCCGGTCGGGCTCAGGCACACCACCGGCCCGTCCAGCCCCCAGCGCGCCGCCACGTGCCCGGCCACGCTGTTCGGCACCGACTGGAAGAAGAACAGCGGGCCGACCCGGCCACCGGCCGCCACCGTGGCCCTTACGTGTGTGGCGCTGGCCCGGTCGCCGCTGGCGCTGACCAGCAGCACCGCCGTCCGGTTGCCGGCCGGCAGCGGCCCGTCGCCGTACCGCCGGCGCAGGCAGCGGTCGGCGACCGCCACCACCAGCGGCGCGAACCCGGAGTGCACGAAGCCGGGCACCGGCGCCGGGGGCCCGTCCCCGTTCTCCGGCCAGCGGGCCCGCGCCAGCACGACCCCGTCCTCCGAGGGCGCCGGCCGGGCCCACGGGACCGGTGTGCCGCCCGCGCCGGATGTGCCCGGGCACCGGGCGGTCTCTTGCGCGCCGGGTGTGCCCGGGGACCGGGCGGCCTCTCGCGCGCCGGGTGCGCCCGGGGACCGGGCGGCCTCTCGCGCGCCGGGTGTGTCCGGGCGCCGGGCGGCGTATGCGGCGCTCACGGCGTGCTCACCAGGAGGGCCGTGTTGGCGCCGCCGAAGGCGGCGTTGAGGGTCAGCGCGTGCCGGGTGCTGGTCGAGCGGGGCGCGTCCGTCACCACGTCCAGTGGGCAGTTCTCGTCGGGGCCGAGCCAGCCGGCGTTGACCGGCAGCTTGCCGTGCCCGAGCGCGAGCACGGTGACCACCAGTTCGAGCAGCCCGGAGGCCTCCAGCGCGTGCCCGTGCACCGCCTTCGTGGAGCTGACCGGGAGCCGCCCGGCCGCCGCACCGAACACCCGGCCCAGCGCCGCCGCCTCGGCGGCGTCGCTGTACGCGGTGCCCGTGGCGTTGGCGTTGAGGTAACCCACCGCCTCGGGCGGCAGCCCGGCCCGGCGCAGCGCCGCCGCGACGGCCCGGGCCAGGCCGAGCCCGCGCGGATCCGGCTGGCACGGGTGGTACGCGTCGCCGGCCCGCCCCCAACCGGTCACCGTGGCCAGCGTCGGGGCGCCCCGGGCGGCGGCGGCGCGGGCCGCTTCCAGCACCACCGCCACCACCCCGTCGCCGAGCAGCAGTCCCTGCCGGCCGGCGCTGAACGGGCGGACCGCCCCGTCGGCGGCGAGCGCCCGGCCGGCGTCGAAGAGGGCGTACTGGTCCGGCTCGACCAGGTAGCCGGCGGCGACCACCACCCGGTCCAGGTCGCCCCGGCCGATCAGGGTCGCGGCGTCGGCCACGGCCGTGCTCGCCGAGACGCAGGCGGTCGTGTAGACCCGGGTGGGCCCGCCCAGGCCGCAGCGGCGGGCCAGGTGGCCGGCGAGCGCCGGCACCTCCGGCCCGGTGTCCCCGCCGGGGCGGTCCGGCGCCGGCAGCGAGGCCGGGCCGCCGTGGGTGGCCAGGAACAGCGCCGCGCCGGCCCGGTGCGCCCGGTCCAGGCCGGCCGCCCGGCAGGCGTGGTCGACGGCATCGGTCAGCTCGTCGGCGAGGGTGCCGACGTCCGGCAGGGTGGCCGCCACGGTGACCCGGCGGCCGGTGGTGTCGAAGCGGCGCACCGGCGTGAACGCCGGGGTGCCGGCGAGCACCCCGGCGAGCAGCGCGTCGGCGCCCCTACCCAGGGCGCTGAGCGCGTGGACACCGGTGATCCTCAGCTGCTCCCGCTCAGCCATCTGCGGGAACGGTCAGCGAGGTGCGGAACACCGCGAGGGCGTCGTCGACGGTACGGATGCCGGCGAGCTGGTCGTCGGTCAGCTCCAGCCGGCGGTCGTAGCGTTGCTCGACGAGGTGCACGAGCCAGGCCAGCTCCATCGAGCCGACCCGGTCGGACACCTGGTCGACGGGTTTCGCGGTCAGTTCGGCGAGCATGCTCACCAGGTCAGCTCGCCCCAGGTCGGGCTGACCGGTCATCAGGCGATGTCGCTGTTCGCGGCCACCCGGTCGGCGACCATCGTGGTGAACTCGCCGACCGTCATGAGGGCCAGCTTCTCCGACTCGTCGTCGTCGAACTTCAGGCCGTACCGGTCCTCGACGCGGACGGCGAGGTCGGCCAGGGCGAGCGACTCGAGGTCGACGCCGGACGGGCCGAGGGTGGTGTCGTCGTCGACGTCCTCGACGTCGTAGTTCATGTCGGTGAGCTGCTCGATGACGAAGGCGCGGACCTCGTCTCGCATGGCGTTAACCTCTTTCCGTGAACCAGCTACCGGTGCCCGGTCGGGACACCGTGTACGTGTGGACCGGCCGCGCCGTCGGCGACCAGCGGGAGCTGACGCGACGACTGCTCAGGCGCGCGGGTGGCGCGCTGCTCGGCCGGCCCGAGGCGGAGATCGGGGTGCGACGGGCGCCCGGCGGGCGCCCGGAGGTGTACACGGCCGGCGGGCGGACGCTTCCGGTCAGCGTCAGCCACGTCGACGGGATGGTCGTGGTGGCCGCCCGGGCGGGCGGACCGGTCGGGGTGGACGTCGAGCGGTGCCGGCCGCTGCCCGCCGCCCCGCTGGCCCGGCGCTGGTACCACCCGGCCGAGGCGGCGTGGCTGGCCGCCCGGGCCGAGGCCGGCCGGGAGCTGGACTTCCTGCGCCTGTGGACGGCCAAGGAGGCGGTCGGCAAGGCGCTCGGCACCGGGCTGCGCGACGGTGGGCTGCGCCGCCGGATGCCCGTGCCGGACGGCGGCGAGGTGCTGCGCCCGGTACCCGACTGTCCCGGGGTACGGGTCGGTCATCCGGCCGGCGCGGCGGGCCTGGTGCTCGCCGTCGCGGTCGCCGGGGCGGCCGGGCCGGTCGAGGTCACCCTCGCGTAGCGGGCCGGTCATGACGCGGCGTCCCGCAGCGCCGGCGCGGAGCGGACCAGCTTGCCCGTGGTGGTGCGGGGCAACTGGTCGAGCAGGTGCAGGGTACGGGGCCGTTTGTAGCCGGCCAGCCGCTCGGCGAGCAGCTTGTCCAGGGTGTCCTCGGACAGCGAGCCGTCGGTCTGCACGTACCCGGTGATGCCGTCGTCCCAGACCACCACGGCGGCGGTCACCCCGGGCAGGTCGGCGACGGTGGCCTCGACCTCGGTGAGGTCGACCTTCATGCCGCCCACGGAGACCTGCGAGTCCAGCCGGCCCTTGATGGTGACGAGCCCGGTGTCCGGGTCGACCACGCCGGCGTCGCGGGTGTGCAGCCAGCCGTCGGCCCAGCGGGTCGGGTCGGCGAGCCCCACGTACGGGTTGGCCGGGCAGCTGACCCACAGCTCGCCGCCGGACTCCCGGACCCGGATGCCGGGCGCGGGGGCGATGGCCGGGCGGTGCGCCCCGTGCAGGTCGGTGCCGATGACCCCGACCTCGGTCATCCCGTACATGTTGCCCAGCGGCACGCCGTAGCGGTCGGTGAAGGCGCGGGCGACGGCGGCCGGGACCAGTTCACCGCCGGTGGTCATCCGGCGGAGCTGGGGCAGCGGCCCGGACGGTCGGGTGGAGGCGAGCAGGCCGATGTGGAACGGCACGCCGAGCACGGTGGCCGGGCTGTCCTGGGCGGCGACGGCGGCGAGGATCGCGTCGCCGCTGAGCCGCTCGGGCGGGCACAGCTCGACGCCGGCGTGCAGCCCGTAGAGCAGGCCGCCGACCAGGCCGAGCACGTGCACCATGGAGGGCAGCAGGATGATCCGCTCGCCGGGCAGCGCGACGCCGTCGATGCGGGTGTAGCGGTGCACCTCGCCGACCAGGTCCTCGGCGGTGCGGCCGATCACCTTGGACGGTCCGGTGGAGCCGGAGCTGAGCTGGATCACCGCGTGCGGGCTGCCGGCCGGGCCGTCGCCGTACGGCGTGACGCCGGCGGTGACGTCCACGAAGATCCGCAGCGCGCCGCCGCCGGTGCGCACCGGCGCGACGACCACCTGCGGGCCGAGCCGGCGCAGGGCCCGGTCGACCTCGTGGTCGGTGAGCCGGTGGTCGAGCAGGATCGCCTGGGCGCCGCTGCGCCAGGTGGCCAGCAGGTGCACCACGTATGCCAGCGACGGGGGCAGCCGCAGCGCGGCGGCGCCGCCGGGGCGCAGGCCGGCCTCGGCCAACCGGGTCTGCGCCGCGCCGACCAGCCGGTGCAGGCTGGCCTTGTCGATCGGCTCCGGCAGACGGAGACAAATGTCGGTGGGTCGCCCGGTGAACAGGACGTCATCCACCCAGGTCGGCGCTGCCGCCGCAAGATCTTCCGGCATGGGATGTGCTGTCACGAGCCGCCACCGCCCAGCGTGAAAGTGGGCGAAATCCGCCCAACACGTGCGTTCTCCGGGGTGCTGACGGAACCCTATGACGGCCGTTCACCACATCGCTAGATGCAAATGGCTAGATCAAGAAAAGCGGCTGGGTGGATTGCTCAGGATCGATCGGACAGGCAGGATCGACGGCACGCCGGCTCGGTGGCCCGCCGGCCGTTGGATGCTGCGCCGGCGCGGACACCGCCCGCGCCGGCCGGCGCGGACACCGCCCGCGCCGGCCGG
>NZ_KQ058881.1:0-104302 GCF_000982955.1 Micromonospora sp. HK10
CCGCAGCCAGCACGAAGCCGCAACCAGCACGAAGCCGCAACCAGACCCGCTCAGGACCCCGCCGCCGACGGCCCCGCAGCAGCCCGTCCCGCCCGCCGCCCCCCGGCGATGTCGAGGATCGCGGCCACCAGCGCCAGCGCGATGATCCCGGCGGCCAGCAGCAATGCGTGCCGGAACGCGGTCGCCCAGTCGCCCCGGGTGTCGGCGAGGGTGGAGAAGAAGAGCGCCCCCACCCCCGCGATCCCGGCGGCGGAGCCGATCCGCTGTCCGGTCTGGAGCATGCCGGCGCCGCTGCCTGCCTGCGGGACCGGCACCTCGGACAGGGCGAGGGTCTGGTTCGGCGCGATGACCAGGCCGCTGCCGAGGCCGGCCAGCAGCAGCGGCAGGGCGGTACGCAGGCCGACCGACTGGTGCGGTTCGCCGCGCAGCACCCAGAACGTGGCGAGCAGGCCGGCCACGACGACGAGCAGGCCGGTGGCGACCAGCGGCCGGCCCAGCCGGGTGACCACCCGGCCGCCGACGGCGGAGGCGGCCGCCGAGCCGAGCGCGAACGGGGTGATGGCCAGGCCGGCGGCGAGCGCGCTGTAGCCGAGGCCGACCTGCAGGTAGAGGGTGTAGATGAAGAAGATCGCGGTGAAGCCGGCGAAGTAGACCAGGCCGATCAGCGATCCGAGGGTGTACGACTGCAGCGCGAACAGCCGCAGGTCGAACAGGGGTGGGCGGTGCCGGGCGTACCAGCGCTCCCAGGCGGCGAAGGCAGCCAGGAAGGCCAGCCCGATCGGGATGAGGATCCACTTCCACGGGGTCTGCCACTGTTCCCGCTGCACCAGCGGCAGCAGCACCAGGGTCACGCCGATGCCGAGCAGCAGCACGCCGACGGGGTCGAGGCGGTGCCGGTCGGGTTGCCCGGTGGGCCGGCCGGGCAGCAGCCGCCAGCCGAGCAGGACGGCGACGATGCCGACCGGGATGTTGACGAAGAAGACCCAGCGCCAGCCGTGCTCCTCGCCGCCGAGCTGGATGAGCAGCCCGCCGAGCAGCGGGCCGACGGCGGTGGAGATGCCGATGGTGGCGCCGAGCAGGCCGAACGCGCGCCCCCGTTCGGCGCCCCGGAACAGCTGCTGGATGACGCCGCTGACCTGGGGGTTGACGATGCCGGCGGCGGCGCCCTGGACGAGCCGGGCGATCACCAGCCATTCCGGGGAGCGGGCCAGGCCGGCCAGCGCGCTGGTCACCGTGAACAGCGTCACCCCCACCACGAAGCCGATCCGTCGGCCCCGGGCGTCGCCGAAGCGGCCGGCGGGCACCAGCACCAGGCCGAAGGTGAGGGCGTACCCGGACAGCACCCATTGCAGGTCGCTGGGGGTGGCGTGGAGCGCCCGGTCGATCGAGGGCACGGCGACGTTGACGATGCTGACGTCAAGCAGCGTCATGAACGCGGCGACGAGGCCGACGCCGAGTGCCTGCCAGCGCCGCCGGCCGTCGTACCCGGCGGGTAGGTCCGCCGGCGTCGACGACCGGTCCGCGCTCACCGTGCTCTCCGGGGACCGTCGATCACGCATCCCCGATCGCTACCCGGCGGCCCGTGGGGCAAACCGGGCGGATCACGCCGGCTGGCGGGCGCACCAGCGGGGACCGAAGTCCAGGCCGGCCATCGGGGAGTCCTCCCGGTGCAGCAGGCCCCGCTCGGTGAGCTGGTGCAGCGGTTCGCGCAGCTCCTCCTCGGACATTCCGGTCTCTTCGGCGATCGTGTCGGGGTAGGGGACGTGGCCCCGCACCTCCAGGGCGGCCACCGCCTGGTAGACCCGTTCCTCGACCGCGGACAGCCGTACCTGTGGCATCTTTCCCTCCTCGGGGTGATCCGCCCGACCGGCGGGCGGTCTGCGCCCGGCGGTTACCCCTCCGGCGTCCGATGATGCCCACCCGTTCGCGGGATCCGCCCGGCGCGGCGCGCCGGGCGTTCCGGCCGGCCGTTGCCCTAGGCTGCATCAGTGATCATCTGGGATCTCGTCGTCGTCGGCGGTGGGCCCGCCGGCCTCTCCGCCGCCCATGCCGCGGCCCGCGCCGGTGTCCGCACCCTGGTGGTCGAGCGGGCCACCCATCCGCGCTACAAGACCTGCGGCGGTGGCCTGATCGGGACGTCGCTGGCCGAGGTGGCCGGTCGGATGGAGGTGCCCGCCGACGACCACGTCGACCGGGTCACGGTCACCCGGGACGGGGGACGCGCCTTCACCCGCCGGCACTCCGGTCCGTTGCTGGCCATGGTGCGCCGGGAGGAGTTCGACGACCGGTTGCGGGTGGCCGCGATCGCCGCCGGGGCCGAGGTCCGCGAGGGCGTGGCGGTCCGCGCGGTCGAGCAGGACCCCGACGGGGTACGCGTGCGACTGGCCGACGGGAACGTGCTGCGGGCCCGGGCGGTGATCGGCGCGGACGGCTCCTCCGGGGTGACCGCCCGGCACGTCGGGGTCACCTTCCGCCAGGTCGACCTGGGGCTGGAGCTGGAGTTGCCGGTGCCCCGCGCCGAGCAGGACCGCTGGCGTGGCCGGGTGCTGCTGGACTGGGGGCCGGTCCCCGGGTCGTACGCGTGGGTCTTCCCCAAGAACGACCGGCTCACCGTCGGCGTCATCGCGGCCCGGGGCGAGGGCGAGCGGACCCGGGCCTACCTGCGGGACTTCGTCGCCCGGCTGGGCCTGTCCGGGGTCACCCCGGAGCACGACTCGGGCCACCTGACCCGGTGCCGCGCCGACGACGCGCCGCTGCGCCGGGACCGGGTGCTGGTGGCCGGTGACGCGGCGGGTCTGCTGGAGCCGTGGAGCCGGGAGGGGATCAGCTACGCGTTGCGTTCCGGGCGGCTGGCCGGCGAGGCGGTCGCGGGCGGCGACCTGGCGGCCTACGAGCGGGAGGTGCACCGCCAGTTGGTGCCGGCGATGCGGGCGGGACACCGGCTGCTGGCGGTCTTCGAGCGGCGGCCCGACGTGTTCCATGCCCTGCTGGCCAGCCCGCCGGGCTGGCGGATGTTCGTCCGGTTCTGCCACGGCCGGACCAGCTTCGAGCGGACCCTCGCCCGCTGGCCGGTCCGGGCCGGCCTGGCCCTGGTGGACCGGCTTCCGCCGTGGCGGCCCGGCCCCGGTCTCAGGGCACGATGACCGCCCGGCCGTGGATCTCGCCGCGGCGCAGCAGGTCGTACGCCTCCGGCGCCTCGGCCAGCGGGAAGGTCTGCACGTCGGCGCGGAGCACGCCGTCGCGGGCCAGTGCGATCACCTCGCGCAGTTCGGCGCGGGTGCCCCAGAACGGCACCTCGACGCTGGTCTCCAGCGGCAGGGTGGGTGGCTCGTCGGCGACCGGGCGGACCGGCAGCGTGCCGCCCGCGAGACCGACCAGCAGCACCTGGCCGCCGGTGGCGACGACCTGCCGGGCGGTGGTCAGGGTGGGGTCGGCCCCCACGAAGTCGAGCACCACGTCCGCCCCGTCGGGCGGCGAGCCGACCAGCGCCCGGATCCGGTCGACGCTGTCCGGCCCGGCCTGCACCACGTCGTGCGCGCCGAGCCGGGCGGCCAGGTCCAGCGCGGCGACGCTGGTGTCGACCGCGACGATCCGCACCGCGGTGGTCGCCACGAGCAGCTGCACCGCCATGTGCCCCAGCCCGCCGATCCCGATCACCACACAGGTCGTTCCCGGTCGCAGGTTCTCCCGGGCCAGCTCGATCGCGTGGTACGGGGTGAGCCCCGCGTCGGTCAGCGGGGCCGCCTGGGTGAGGTCCAGGTCGCCCACGCGCAGCAGCCGGGAGGCGGGCACCGCCACGTACTCGGCGAGCCCGCCGTCACGGCTGAGCCCGATACCGCCGACCGGGACCACGCGGCACTGGTTCTCGTTGCCGCGCAGGCAGGCCCGGCAGTGGCCGCAACCGATGATCCCGTACACCGCGGCCCGGTCGCCGGGGGACCAGCCGGACACGCCGTCGCCGAGCGTGTCCACGGTGCCGGCGATCTCGTGGCCGAGCGTCATCGGGGTGGGGAAGAGCCCGGCCGGCGCGTCGAGGATGTGCAGGTCGGAGTGGCAGGCGCCGACCGCGCCGACGCGTACCAGCACCTCGCCGGGGCCGGGGGTCGGGGTGGGCACCTCCACCTGTTCCAGCACCCCGGGAGCGGTCAACCGTACCGCGCGCATCGTTCGCCTCCACCTCGTCGACGGTCCGGCGCGCTTACCCCTCCCGCCGGCGTTGATGCGGGCGCACAATGTCGGTCATGAGCGAGCCGACGGAATCGTTCACGGACGAGGAGTACGCGTTCCTGCGGCATGTGCGTTTCGGTGAGCTGCCGCCCGCGGTCCGTCCCGAGGAGCGGGTGGCGTTGACCGAGACGGATCCGCGCCGGGACCGCCCGGAACCGGCCGGCGACCCCGAGGAGTGGACGCTGCGGCACGGGGCCGGCTGAAGCCCGTGCCGGAGACGGCCGACGGGCCCCGGGTGCGGCACCCGGAGCCCGTCGACGGTGGTGGGGATCAGAAGACCGGTACGCCGTCGCGGACCAGCTTCCAGTTCGGCACGTAGAAGTCCTTCGGCCGGATCTCGCCCTTGGCCTGCGCCCAGTCGATCAGCAGCTGGCGGATCTCCTGCTGCTGGTTGTAGACCTGGGTCTTCACGATGCCGGGGAAGTTGCCGCCACCGCTGCGCCGGTAGTTGTTCACCGCGACCACGAACTGCGCGTCGGCGGCGACCGGGGTGTCGGTGCCCGGCAGGACCAGGCGGGTGATCCGCTGGCCGACCGGCTTGGCGATGTCGATGTCGTAGTCGAGCCCGGAGATGACGTCGTAGTTGTAGTCCGGGACGTTGGGGTCGTTGATGTTCGCCAGGTCGATGATCTGGCCGGCGGCCCACGTCTTGAAGTACTTCGCCGAGTACTCCAGGTACGCCTTCACCTCGGCGCCGGTCATCACGACCGCCTCCAGGGTGTTGTCGTAGACGTACAGTCCGGCCACGTCCCGGATCCGTACGTCGCCGGCCGGGAAGACCGCGGTCCGGCTGAACGGCGAGGCCTGCGACAGCACCGGCAGGTCGGCGTACGCGGTGCCGGCGAGCGCCGCGGCGACCACCTCGGCCTGGACGTGGTTGATGAAGTCCAGGATCGGGGTGTCCTTGTACCGCGACTCGACGGTGGACAGCTCCTCGAGGGACCGGGCCACCACCGTGTTGACGTACCCCACGGTCTTGGCGTGCTGGCCGCGCACGGCCGCGAGCACCGCCGGGTCCTCGACCACCGTGTTGGTGTTCAGGGTGGTGGCCGACTTGGCGACCACCTGCCAGCGGCCCTTGACCCGGGTCAGCGTGAAGTCCATCCGGGTGAGGCGCTGGCCCCACTTGGACGGCTCCGAGGTGAGCACCTGCGCGCCGGTGGCCTTGTTCGTGACGAACTTCTCCGGCACCTCGTTGTGGGCGTGGCCGAAGAGGATCGCGTCGATGCCCGGGACCTGCTCGGCGATCAGCGCGACCGGGTTCTCGTTCGGCAGCTCCGGGCCGTAGCTGGAGGTGCCGCTGTCGCCGCCGTGCGCGGAGATGATGACCAGGTCGGCGCCGCGCTCGCGGATGACCGGCACCCATTTGGCGGCGGTGGCGACCATGTCGGCGAAGACGAGCCTGCCCTCGACGTTGGCGCGGTCCCAGATGGCCACGCCCGGGTTGGTCAGGCCGAGGATGCCGACCTTCAGCTTGGGCGCGCCGTGCCCGCCGAGCCGGACCTCCTTGATCACGTACGGCAGGAAGGCCGGCTTGCCGGTCTTCTCGTTGATCGCGTTGGCGGCCAGCGCCGGGAAGCCGAGCTGGTCGATCCAGGTGGCCAGCAGCGGCAGGCCGTAGTTGAACTCGTGGTTGCCGAGGGTGACCGCGTCGTACCTGAGCACGTTCATGGCGTTGGCCATCGGGTGCGTCTCACCGGTGCTGGTGATCGGCTCCTGCTTGGCGTAGTAGGTGGCCAGCGGGGTGCCCTGGATGGTGTCGCCGGCGTCCAGCACCAGGGTGGCCTTGCCCGTGCGCTCCGCGCGGATCTGGTTGACCAGGGTGGCCAGCTTGGCGACGCCGACGTCGTTCTGCTTGCTGTCGTCGTATTCGGCGTCGCGGTAGTAGTCCCAGTTGTAGACGTTGCCGTGGGTGTCCGAGGTGCCCAGGACGGTCAGGTCCCAGGTCTTCGGCTCCTTGGCCGTCGCCCCGGCGGCCTGGGCGGGAGCGCCGGCGAGCAGGGGCGCGGTCGCGGCGGCGGCCGCGACGGCCAGCACCTGACGGCGCGAGGCGCCGGAGGAGGAGGTCATGACGTGCCTTTCCATGGGGGTGGATGCGCCTCGTGGGCGCCGTTGCGCACCATAACGACCGCGGGGTCACCGGCGCCACCTCGCCCCGAGGTGTTTCACTGCACCAGCGCCGGCGGGCCACCGGGCGTAACACGTCGGTCGCAGGCCGGTCGTTTCCCGGCCCGGCCCGGGGGTAGGGCCAGTCCCGACGCACCGCAGCGAGGCGAAGGAGACCCCGGTGAGCGAGGACCAGTACACCCGGCAGGACCCCACCGAGCAGTACGGCCAGCAGCAGGGCCAGCCGCCGCAGCAGCAGTCCGCGCCCGGCTCCGAGCAGGAGATGGGCCCGAAACCGGACCACGGCGAGGAGTCGTACCGGGGCAGCGACCGGCTCTCCGGCAAGCGCGCGGTCATCACCGGCGGTGACTCGGGGATCGGCCGGGCGGTCGCCATCGCCTACGCTCGGGAGGGCGCCGACGTGCTCATCTCCTACCTGGGCGACGAGGAGGAGGCCGACGCGCGGGAGACGGTGAGCATCGTCGAGCAGGCCGGCCGCAAGGGCGTCGCGGTCCGCTGCGACGTGCGGGAGGAGGCGAACTGCCGGAACCTGATCGACCGGGCCCTGGCCGACCTGGGCGGCATTGACATCCTGGTCAACAACGCCGCGTTCCAGATGTCGCAGGACGAGGGCCTCGCGGGGATCAGCACCGAGCAGTTCGACCGGGTCTTCAAGACCAACGTGTACGCCATGTTCTGGCTCTGCAGGCTGGCGCTGCCGCACCTCAAGGACGGGTCGACCATCATCAACACCACCTCGGTCCAGGCGTTCAACCCGTCGCCGCAGCTGCTGGACTACGCCACCACCAAGGCGGCCATCGCCAACTTCACCAAGGCCCTCGCGCTGGATCTGGCCGACCGGGGCATCCGGGTCAACGCGGTGGCGCCTGGCCCGATCTGGACCCCGCTGATCCCCGCCACCATGCCGACGGAGAAGGTGAAGCAGTTCGGCACCGACACCCCGCTAGGCCGCCCCGGCCAGCCCGCCGAGCTGGCCCCCGCGTACGTCTTCTTCGCCTCCCAGGAGTCCAGCTACGTCACCGGGGAGATCCTCGGCGTCACCGGCGGCAAGCTCACCCGGTGAGCCCGCCGGGCCGGCGGGCGCGGGGAGACGGGCGGGAGGGGTCGCACCGGGTTTTCGCTCGGCCCGCCCGTCAGGGGCGACACGGAGCATCGCGAGATCGCACCACTTTTCGGCGATATGCCTCTGCGGCATGAATATGTCGCAGGGGCATATCGCTGTCGAGTGCACGTCCTGCCGGATCCGCCGGAGACCGGGCGGCGGAACGTCGTGGCGGCCGCTCCCAGGCCGGCGGCCGAGCTTCTCCCGGCGGGCCGCGTGGCCGCCGGATGTGGACCGGCCGCCTGGCCGCCGGTCGTGGGCCGGCCGCCCGGAGGTTGGGCGAGCGCCGGCGGCCTGGCGGCTGGTCGTGCGCCGGCCTCGGGCGGCTGGGGCGTGGGTAACGCCGCTGGACGGTAGCTCCGGCCGGCCGGGCCGCACGTCAGCGGGGCCAGCTCGCCATCCGGCGGCGCACCTCGGCGATCCGGGCGGCGTCCAGGCCGTACCGGGTGAACCGGCGGTCCGGGACCGTGTCCAGGTAGCGGCCCGCCGCCCGGACGTCCTCGAGGTCCAGCGCCGGGTCCACCTGGCGGGCCAGCTCCAGCAGCTCCGCCACCGCGTACCGGTCCAGGGCCGCGGAGACGTCGATGTAGTCGCGTACCTCCCGCCGGTTGACCAGGGCGGCGGTCTTGTTGGCGATCAGGTCGCGGACGTCCATCACCGGGCCGAGGTCCATCACCACCGGGCTGCGGTACCGGTCGAGCCGGGCCAGGCTGAGCCGGATCTGCCGGCCGTCCCGGCTGACCACGAAGTCCCGCATGTCCCGGTCGAAGCCGTCGAAGAGCTCGCCCAGTTCGCTGTCCGGGTCGGCGTCCACCACCTGGTAGCCGGCCCGCTCCAGGGCCGCCCGCACGCCGGCCGCCGCCGCGGCGGCGGCCCCCTCCACGTCGGCGAACAGGTCCACGTCCTCGGTGGGGCGGGTGACCAGGCCGTGCGCCGCCCAGGCCACCCCGCCGCCGAGCACGAAGCGGTGCGGACCGGCGGCGGCCAGCGCCACCCGGGCCACCTCGCGGTAGAAGTCGTGCAGGTGGGTCACGCGGTACGCAGACCCCGGTGCCGGCTCTCCCAGGCCAGCCGGACGCCCCGGGGCAGGTTCAGCCGCCGCCACACCCGGCGCAGCGTCCGGGCGTTGACCAGGGTCCGCAGGTCGTCGACCCGGGTGGTCTCGCGCAGCACGTTCTCATACATCCAGAGCAGGTCGTCCGGGTCGGCCAGGTCGAAGACCCGCTCGCTGCTCCACATCAGCCGTACCGGCAGCTCCACGACGCCGCGGGTCGGGCCGGTCAGCTCGGCCAGGGTGCGGGGCACCACGGCGGGACGCCCGGGACGGGCGAGGTGCGCGCTGGTGACGGCCGGCATGGTGTCAGGGTAACCCCTGTCCGTCGTTTTCCCGCCGCACGTCGGGCGCCGTGACCGCCGTCACCGGACGCCAGCGGAAGAGGAACGGACCCCGTACCGTTGTGCAGAGCGTCGGTGTGACCAGTGTCCCCGGGCCTCACCTAATTTGCCTTCGCGGAATACCGTCCGGCTGGAGCCGCGTCGCGCCACTCGCCGAGAGGCGACCTGCACACCGACGCCCAGCGGCGCCCCGGCCATCCGGCCGGGGCGCCGCTGTTTCGGCAGTGGAACACCCCGGCGGGCCGCGTGCCCCGGCCGGCCGCGCTGGGTCGAGGGAGGTATCGCCGCTCGGGTCGCGGGCGGGCCGGCGCTGGCCTAGGGTGCGAATGTCAGCTTCCGCAGCCGGGAGGGGGTGTTCCGGGATGGGTGTGAAGACCTTCATCCAGGGGTGGCCGGTCTACCGGCAGCTCACCGGCACCGACCCGCTCGGCCGGGGCGCGGCGGCGCAGTCGGCCCGCTCGGCGGCCCTGACCGCGCGCACCGAGACCGCCGACCACATGGCCCGCTCGGTCTGTCCGTACTGCGCGGTGGGCTGCGGGCAGCGGGTCTTCGTCAAGGACGGCCAGGTCACCCAGATCGAGGGCGACCCGGACAGCCCGATCTCCCGCGGCCGGCTCTGCCCGAAGGGCTCGGCCAGCAAGAACCTGGTCACCAGCCCGCTGCGGCAGACCACGGTCCGCTACCGCCGGCCGTACGCGACCGAGTGGGAGGATCTCGACCTCGACACGGCGCTGGACATGATCGCCGACCGGGTGATCGCGGCCCGCGAGGCCACCTGGGAGGACGCCGACGAGGACGGGCGGCCGCTCAACCGCACCCTGGGCATCGCCAGCCTGGGCGGCGCCACGCTGGACAACGAAGAGAACTACCTGATCAAGAAGCTCTTCACGGCGCTCGGCGCACTACAGATCGAGAACCAGGCGCGGATTTGACACTCCGCCACCGTCCCCGGTCTGGGGACCAGCTTCGGTCGCGGTGGCGCGACGGTCTTCCAGCAGGATGTCGCCAACGCTGACGTCGTCATCATCCAGGGCTCGAACATGGCCGAGGCCCACCCGGTGGGCTTCCAGTGGGTGATGGAGGCCAAGCTGCGGGGGGCGAAGGTCTTCCACGTCGACCCCCGGTTCACCCGCACCAGCGCGCTGGCCGACACGTACCTGCCGATCCGGGCCGGCACCGACATCGCGCTGCTGGGCGGCATCGTGCACTACATCCTGGACAACCAGCTGGACTTCCGGGAGTACGTGCTGGCGTACACCAACGCCGCGACGATCGTGAGCGAGGAGTTCGCCGACACCGAGGACCTGGACGGCTTCTTCTCCGGCTACGACCCGGGCACGGAGGCGTACAACCAGCGCAGCTGGCAGTACGCCGGCCAGGAGGACACCACCGGCTACCGGGCCGCCCACGAGGAGCGGGACGTGGCGGCGGGCCTGCGCCACGAGTCGCACGGCATCCCGGTCGGCGGTCAGGTGCAGCGGGACGAGACGTTGCAGCACCCGCGCTGCGTCTACCAGCTCCTCAGGCGGCACTTCGCCCGCTACACCCCGGAGATGGTGGAGCGGACCTGCGGCATCCCGCGGGAGAAGTTCCTGGAGCTGGCCCGCGCCTGGACGGAGAACTCCGGCCGGGAGCGCACCGGGGTGCTGATCTACTCGGTGGGCTGGACCCAGCACAGCGTGGGCGTGCAGTACATCCGCACCGGCGCGATCATCCAGTTGCTGCTGGGCAACATGGGCCGACCGGGTGGCGGGGTGCTGGCCCTGCGCGGGCACGCCAGCATCCAGGGTTCCACCGACATTCCGACGCTGTTCAACCTGCTGCCCGGCTACCTGCCGATGCCGCACTGCACGCACCACACGACGTTCACCGACTGGGTGGACGCCATCCGGCACCCCGGGCAGAAGGGCTTCTGGTCCGGTGCGCGGGCGTTCGGGGCGAGCCTGCTCAAGGCGTACTGGGGGGACGCGGCCACGCCGGAGAACGACTTCTGCTACGGCTACTTGCCCCGGATGACCGGCGACCACGGGACGTACCAGACGGTGCTGAACATGATCGACGGCAAGGTGAAGGGCTACTTCCTGCTCGGCCAGAACCCGGCGGTCGGTTCGGCGCACGGCAAGGCGCAGCGGCTGGGCATGGCCAACCTGGACTGGCTGGTCGTCCGCGACCTGTTCATGATCGAGAGCGCGACGTTCTGGCAGAACAGCCCCGAGGTGGAGACCGGCGAGATCGTGCCGGAGGAGTGCCGGACCGAGGTCTTCTTCATTCCTGCGGCCTCGCATGTGGAGAAGGAGGGCACCTTCACCCAGACCCAGCGGCTGCTGCAGTGGCGGGAGAAAGCGCTCGACCCGCCGGCGGACGCCCGCTCCGAGCTGTGGTTCTTCTTCCACCTCGGGCGGATCATCCGGGAGAAGCTGGCCGCCTCGGACCGGCACCGGGACCGCCCGGTGCTCGACCTCGCCTGGGACTATCCCACGCACGGCGAGCACGCCGAGCCGAGCGCGGAGGCCGTGCTGAAGGAGATCAACGGGTACGAGGTGGCCACCGGCCGCCCGCTGTCGGCGTTCACCGAGGCCAAGGACGACGGCTCCACCGTGGTCGGCTGCTGGATCTACACCGGCGTGTACGCCGACGGCGTCAACCAGGCCGCCCGGCGCAAGTCCCGGCACGACCAGGACTGGGTGGCCGCCGAGTGGGGCTGGGCCTGGCCGGCCAACCGCCGAATCCTCTACAACCGCGCCTCCGCCGACCCGGACGGCCGGCCGTGGAGCGAGCGGAAGAAGTACGTGTGGTGGGACGCCGACCGGGCCGAGTGGACCGGCTACGACGTGCCGGACTTCGAGAAGACGAAGCCGCCCACGTACCGGCCGCCGGAGGGGGCCAGCGGCGTGCAGGGGCTGGCCGGCGACGACGCCTTCATCATGCAGGGCGACGGTAAGGGCTGGCTGTACGTGCCCAGCGGGCTGCAGGACGGGCCGATGCCGACGCACTACGAGCCGGCCGAGTCGCCGATCCGCAATCCGCTGTACGGGCAGCAGGCCAACCCGACCCGCAAGGTTTACGGGCATCCCGTGAACTCCGTCAACCCGAGCCCGCCGCAGTCGCACACCGACGTCTTCCCGTACGTGTTCACGGTCAGCCGGCTCACCGAGCACCACACGGCCGGCGGGATGAGCCGGATGGTGTCGCGGCTGGCGGAGCTGCAGCCGGAGATGTTCGTCGAGGTTTCCCCGGAGCTGGCGGGCGAGCTCGGCCTGGACCACCTCGGTTGGGCGCACCTGATCAGCGGCCGGGCGGCGATCGAGGCCCGGGTGCTGGTCACCGACCGGCTCACCCCGCTGCGTCTGGACGGGCGGGTGGTGCACCAGGTGTGGCTGCCGTACCACTTCGGCCGGGAGGGCATCGTCACCGGCGACTCGGTCAACGACCTGTTCGGCATCACCCTGGACCCGAACGTGCTGATCCAGGAGAGCAAGGTCGGCACCTGCGACATCCGGCCGGGCCGCCGCCCGACCGGGGCGGCCCTGCTGGCGCTGGTGGACGACTACCGGCGCCGGGCCGGGCTGACCGGGGGCCGCCCGCCGATCGTCACCACCGACGCACCCGAACGGGAGGGCTGATGATCGAGGCCAACAGCCTGTCCGGCCCGCTCGACCCGGCGCCGGAGGCCGGCTGGGTGGACGCCCCGCCGCGGCTGGGCTTCTTCACCGACACCAGCGTCTGCATCGGCTGCAAGGCCTGCGAGGTCGCCTGCAAGGAGTGGAACGGCGTCCCGGACTCGGGCTTCGACCTGCTCGGCATGTCCTACGACAACACCGGCGCGCTGACCGCCAACTCGTGGCGGCACGTCGCCTTCGTCGAGCAGCCCCGCCCGGCCGGGCACCGGACCGCGCCGTTCGCGGGCAACCCGACCGGCGAGGCGGTCAGCCCGGCGAGCGCCGCCGTGGCCGCCGGGACCGCGGCGGACACCGGTACCACCCCCGGCATGCCCGCCGGTCAGCCGGCGGCCGCCGCGCGGATGGCCGGCGGCCCCGAGTTCCTCGGCATGCCCGGAGCGCAGCCGCCCGGCCGGGGCACCGGCCCCGAGTCGCGCACCGACTTCCGCTGGCTGATGATGTCGGACGTCTGCAAGCACTGCACCCATGCCGCGTGCCTGGACGTCTGCCCGACCGGCTCGCTGTTCCGCACCGAGTTCGGCACCGTGGTGGTGCAGGAGGACATCTGCAACGGCTGCGGCTACTGCATCTCCGCCTGCCCGTACGGGGTGATCGACCAGCGCAAGGGCGACGGCCGGGCGTGGAAGTGCACGCTCTGCTACGACCGGCTCGGCGCCGGGCAGACCCCCGCCTGCGCGCAGGCCTGCCCGACCGAGTCCATCCAGTTCGGCCCGGTGGACGAGCTGCGGGAACGCGCCGCGCAGCGGGTCGCCGCGCTGCACGAGCGGGGGGTGCCGGAGGCCCGGCTGTACGGCCACGACCCCACCGACGGCGTGGGCGGCGACGGCGCGTTCTTCCTGCTGCTCGACGAGCCCGAGGTGTACGGCCTGCCGCCGGACCCGGTGGTGACCACCCGCGACCTGCCGAAGATGTGGAAGCGGGCCGGGCTGGCCGCGCTGGCCATGGCGGCGGCGGCCGTCGCCGCGTTCGTGGGAGGGTCGTCGTGAGCCCGGACCGTCCGGTGGGTGAGCTGTTCCGCCGCTTCCGGGAGCGGCTGGCCGTCGCCGGCCCGGACCGGCTCGGCGGCCCGGGCCGGCACACCGGCCAAGGTGCGAAGGTGACGCCGGCTCCCGGCCCGGTCCTGGCCCAGCAGCGCCACACCGGGCAACCGGCCGACCCGTCCCGCCGGCGCCGAGGTGGCCGAGGTGGCGGGGAGCAGGTGAACGTGCCGCCGGCCGAGTTCACCTCCTACTACGGCCGCCCGGTCCTCAAGGCGCCGGTGTGGAAGTGGGACATCGCCGCGTACCTGTTCACCGGCGGCCTGGCGGCCGGGTCGTCGCTGCTGGCGGCGGGCGGCCAGCTCACCGGGCGGCCGGCGTTGCGCCGCGCCGGCCGGGTCACCGCCCTGGCGGCGGTCAGCGCCAGCACCTACTTCCTCATCCACGACCTCGGCCGGCCGAGCCGCTTCCACCATATGCTGCGGGTGGCGAAGCTGACCTCGCCGATGTCGGTGGGCACCTGGATCCTCGCCGCCTTCGGGCCGGCCGCCGGCGTCGCGGCGGTCGCCGAGGCCGCCCCGCTGCTGCCCGAGCGGGGGCTGCTCGGGCTGGGCCGCCGGCTGCTGCCGCCGGCCGGGCAGGCCGCCGGGTTGGCCGCGGCGGTGACCGCGCCGGCCCTGGCCACGTACACCGGGGTGCTGCTGGCCGACACGGCGGTGCCGTCGTGGCACGAGGCGTACCCGGAACTGCCGGCCATCTTCGCCGGCAGCGCCCTGGCCAGCGGCGCCGGGGTGGGGCTGATCGCCGCGCCGACCACCCAGGCCGGCCCGGCGCGGCGGATGGCGGTGGCGGGCGCGGCCCTGGAGCTGTGGGGCTCGCACCGGGTGGAGAACCGGCTCGGTCTGCTCAGCGAGCCCTACGCCGTCGGCACCGCCGGCCGGCTGCTGCGCGCCGGCCGGTCGCTGACCGCGGCCGGGCTGGCCGGCGCGCTGATGGGCCGGCGCAGCCGGGTGCTGTCCGCCCTCTCCGGCGGCGCGCTGCTGGCCGCGTCGGTCTGCACCCGGTTCGGCATCTTCCACGGCGGGGTCGCCTCGGCGCGGGACCCGAAGTACACGGTGGTGCCGCAGCGGGAACGGGTGCGGGAACGGGACAGCCAGGATCCACACAGCGGGTCGGGCGCCGGCCCCGGCGGGGGATAGCCGGGAGGGCGCCGGGCCCATGAGCCGACGGGGGTACCGCTCATGGCCACAACAGCCGCGAACCCGCGGGGGAATCGACCACCGACCCGGGGCCGTTGGGGGCTCGTGGTCGCGGCCGTGCTGGTCCAGCTCGCGTTGGGCGCCGTCTACGCCTGGAGCGTGTTCAACAAGCCGCTGCAGGCCGAGTTCGGGTGGAGCAAGGCCGAGGTGGTGCTGCCGTTCGAGGTGGCCATCGGGACCATCTTCATCGGCAGCCTGATCGGCGGGCGCATCCAGGACCGGCGGGGGCCGCGGCCGGTGGCGCTGGGCGGCGGGATCCTCTACGCGGTGGGGACCATGCTCGCCTCGCTGGTGTCCTCGGGCGACCAGCTGTGGCTGCTGCTGCTCACCTACGGCGTGCTCGGCGGCATCGGGCTCGGCGCCGCGTACATCACCCCGATCGCCATGCTCAGCAAGTGGTTCCCCGACCGGCGTGGCCTGATCACCGGCATCGCGGTGGCCGGCTTCGGGTTCGGCGCGGTGATCACCGCGCCGGTGGCGAAGGCGTTGCTGGCCGGCACCGACCACAAGACCAGCGTCTTCCTGCCGCTCGGCATCGCCTACCTGGTGGCGGTGCTGCTGGGCGCGTCGTTCTTCCGGGACCCGCCGGCCGGCTACCAGGTGCCGGGCTACACCCCGGCGGTCGGCGGCCGGGCGGTGGCCGGCACCCGGGTCTACCGGTTCGGCGAGGCGCTGCGGACCCGGCAGTGGTACCTGCTCACGCTGATCCTCACCCTCAACGTGACCTGCGGCATCGCGCTGATCTCGCAGGCCGCCGACGCGGCCCAGGCGGTCGCCGGGGTGAGTGCCGCGACCGCCGCCGGCCTGGTCGGCGTTCTCGGCCTGTTCAACGGCGGCGGGCGGGTGGCCTGGGCGTGGCTGTCCGACCGGATCGGCCGGATGCCCGCGTTCATCGGCATGCTCGCGCTGCAGGGCGTCTGCTTCCTGATCCTGCCGCACGCATCCGCGTTCTGGCTCTTCGCCGTCCTCGCGGCGCTGGTCTACCTGGCCTACGGCGGCGGCTTCGGCACCATGCCGGCGACGGCCGCCGACTACTTCGGCACCCCGAACGCCGGCGCCATCTACGGGGCGATGATCGTGGCGTGGAGCATCGGCGGCGTGGTGGGTCCACTGTTGACCGCGCTGCTCTACGACGCCAGCGGCAAGAGCTACACCCTGCCCTTCACGGTGATCGGCATCCTCGCCTTCGTCGCGCTGGTGCTCCCGCCGGTCACCCGCCTGCCCACCGCCGCCGGCGACCCGCGACCGCACTTCCAGACTCCCGGGCCCTGATCGGGGCGGGTCCGGTCCTCTCCGGGCGGCCGGAGTTCGCATGTGGTTAAGTGCGGGGTGGAGGCGTTCAGGCGGCTGGTGCCCCTCCCGGTCTTCAAAACCGGTGTGGTCCGGGACCCGGGCCAGGCGGGTTCGATTCCCGTCCGTCTCCGCCAAACCGTTCCTGGGAGACCCGATGCGTGACGTCGACCCGCGGCGGCGCGTGCCGCGCACCGACGCGCTGCTCGCCGACCCCGGGCTGGCCGCCGCCGTCGACACGCTCGGCCGCGACCGGGTCAAGGCCGCGGTCGTCGCCGCCCAGCAGCGGGCCCGCCGCGGTGAGATCAGCCCCGACGAGGTACGCGACGCCGCGCTGGCCGGGCTGCCGGCGCCGGCTCCCCGGGCCGTGCTCAACGCCACCGGCGTCGTGCTGCACACCAACCTGGGCCGGGCCGCGCTGTCGGCCGCCGCCGTCGAGGCGCTCGTCGCCGCGGCCGGGCACACCGATGTGGAGCTGGACCTGCGCACCGGGCGGCGGGCCCGGCGCGGCCGGGACGCCCTCGACGCGCTCGCCGCCGCGGTGCCCGCCGCCGCGGCCGTGCACGTGGTGAACAACGGCGCGGCCGCGCTGGTCCTGGCGGCCACCGCCCTGGCCGCCGGCCGGGAGATCGTGGTCAGCCGCGGCGAGCTGGTGGAGATCGGCGACGGCTTCCGCCTGCCCGACCTGCTGGCCAGCACCGGAGCGCGGCTGCGCGAGGTGGGCACCACCAACCGCACCGCGCGCGCCGACTACGCCGCCGCCGTCGGCCCGCGGACCGGCTTCGTGCTCAAGGTGCACCCGTCGAACTTCGTGGTCAGCGGTTTCACCTCCGCCGTGGGCGTTCGCGAGCTGGCCACCCTCGGCGTGCCGGTGGTGGTGGACATCGGCTCGGGGCTGCTCGCCCCCGACCCGCTGCTGCCCGACGAGCCGGACGCCGCCAGCACCCTGCGCGCCGGCGCCCACCTGGTCACCGCCAGCGGCGACAAGCTGCTCGGCGGCCCGCAGGCCGGCCTGCTGCTCGGCGACGCCGACCTGGTGGAGCGGCTGCGCCGGCACCCCCTGGCGCGGGCGGTGCGGGTCGACAAGCTCACCCTGGCCGCGCTCGCGGCCACCCTGCACGGACCGGGTACGCCCACCGGCGAGGCGCTGCACGCCGACCCGGCGATGCTGCGCGAGCGCACCGAGCGGCTGCGCGACCGGCTCGGCGAGGACGGCTGCAAGGCCGAGGTGGTGCCTAGCGCCGCGGTCGTCGGTGGCGGCGGGGCGCCCGGGGTAGCGCTGGACTCGTGGGCGTTGAGCCTGCCCGAGCGGTACGCCGAGGCGCTGCGCACCGGCGTCCCGCCGATCCTGGGCCGGGTGCTGCACGGCCGGCTCCTGCTCGACCTGCGCTGCGTGCCGGCCGACGCGGACGAGCGGGTCCGGACCGCGATCCTGCGGGTCGGTGGTTGACGTGTGGGTGGTGGCCACCGCCGGGCACGTCGACCACGGCAAGTCCACCCTGGTGCGGGCGCTGACCGGGATGGAGCCGGACCGGTGGGCGGAGGAACGCCGCCGGGGCATGACGATCGACCTCGGGTTCGCCTGGACCACCCTGCCCTCGGGCGGCACGGTCGCCTTCGTCGACGTGCCGGGCCACGAACGGTTCGTGCCGAACATGCTCGCCGGCGTCGGCCCGGTCCCGGCCGCGCTGGTGGTGGTCGCCGCCGACGAGGGGTGGATGCCGCAGTCCGCCGAGCACCTGGCCGCGCTGGACGCGCTCGGGGTGTCGTACGGGCTGCTCGCGGTGACCCGCGCGGACCTGGCCGATCCGGGCCCGGCGCTGGCCCGGGCCCGCGCGGAGATCGCGGCCAGCTCGCTCGGCGAGGTGGAGGCCGTGGCGGTCAGCGGGGCCACCGGAGCCGGCCTGCCGGAGCTGCGCGCCGCCCTGGACCGGCTGGGCGCCCGGCTGCCCGACCCGGTGCCGGACGCGCCGGTGCGGCTCTGGGTGGACCGCTCGTTCACCATCCGGGGCAGCGGCACGGTGGTCACCGGCACCCTCGGCGGCGGCCGGGTGCGCGTCGGTGACCAGTTGGAGCTGGCCGCCGCCGGCGAGCCGGTGCGGGTCCGGGGCCTGCACGCGCTCAACAGCGCCCGGGACGAGGTGGGCGCGGTGTCCCGGGTGGCGGTGAACCTGCGCGGGGTGCCCCGGGACCGGGTGGCCCGCGGCGACGCCCTGCTCACCCCGGGCCGGTTCCACCGCACCGACCTGGTCGACGTGCGCCTGGCGGGTGATCCGGCCGCCGACCTGCCGGCGAGCCTGACCCTGCACGTCGGGTCGGCCGCCGTGCCGGCGCGGGTCCGGCCGCTCGGGCCGGACACCGTACGGCTGCGGCTGGCCCGCCCGTTGCCGCTGCTCATCGGCGACCGGGCGGCGCTGCGCGACCCAGGCCGGCGGCACGTCGCCGGCGGGGTGACGGTGCTGGACGTGGATCCGCCGCCGCTGCGCCGGCGCGGCGCCGCCGCCGCCCGGGCCGAGGTGCTCGCCGGCCTGGACGGCCGCCCCGACCTGGCCGGCGAGCTGCGCCGCCGACGCCTGGTGCGGGCCGGCGCGCTGACCCGGATGGGGGTGCCGGTCACGGTGACCCCGGTGGTGGGGGACTGGCTGGCCGACCCCGGGCACTGGCGGGACCTCGGGGTGCGGCTCGCCGCGGAGGTGGCCCGGTACGCCCGCGCGCACCCGCTGGAGGCGGGCGTGCCGGTGGACGTGCTGCGCCGGCGCCTCGACCTGCCGGAGCGGGCCCTGGTGGAGGCGCTGGTCCGGCCGCCGCTGCGGGTGCGGGCCGGCCGGGTCAGCGCCGCCCCGGTCGACGCGCTGCCCGAACCGGTCGCCCGCGCGGTCGAGCGGGTCCGCGCCGAGTACGGCGACCGCCCGTTCCTCGCCCCGGAGGCGCACCACCTGGCCGACCTGGGCCTCGGCCCCCGGGAGATCGGCGCCGCCGTGCGGGCCGGCGCCCTGCTCCGGCTCGCCGACAACGTGGTGTTGCTGCCCGGTGCCCTCGACGACGCGGTCCGGGTGCTGGCCCGGCTGCCGCAGCCGTTCACCCTGAGCGCCGCCCGGCAGGCGCTGGCGACCACCCGGCGGGTGGCCGTGCCGCTGCTGGAGCTGCTGGACCGTCGCGGCGCCACCCGCCGGCTGCCGGACGACGCCCGCGAGGTGGTCGCCCCGCCCGGCTGACCGGCCGGGGCGGCTGGGCCAAGCGGCAAGGCTGACCGGCCGGGCGCGGCGGCTGCGCCAAGCGGCACCGGCGTGGCGTGCGGTCACCTACCGTGACGGCATGGACCCTTCCGCGGTCTGGCGGGACAGACAGCACCGGTGGCGGATCGAGGCCTACCGGGCACCGGACCTGCGGTTCGCCATCTTCGCCACGAACGGCACGACCGAGTCGGCGCCGCTGTGGCTGTTCGGGATGTCCGCGCTGGCCCGGTGGCTGATGACCCACGCGATCTCACTCGACGACCTGGAGACCGACTGATGGCCGGGCAGCTGGCCCTGGTGGCGGTGCTGGTGCTGGTCAACGCGGCGCTCTCCGGTGCCGAGATGGCGCTGGTGACGTTGCGCGAGGGGCAGCTGCGCCGGCTGGGCCGTACCGGCCGGGCCGGCGCGGTGCTGGCCCGGCTGTCCCGGGAACCGAACCGCTACCTGGCCACCATCCAGCTCGGCATCACGCTGGCGGGTTTCCTCGCCTCGGCGGCCGCCGCGGTGTCGCTGGCGCAGCCGCTGGTCGGGCCGCTGGGCTTTCTCGGCGGGGCGGCCCACCCGGTCGCCGTGGTGCTGGTGACCGTGGTGCTGACCTTCGTCACCCTGGTCGTCGGCGAGCTGGCCCCGAAACGGCTGGCCATGCAGTCGGCGGAACGGTGGGCGCTGCTCAGCGCCGGGCCGCTGGATCTGCTGGCCCGGCTGTCCCGCCCCGCGGTGTGGCTGCTCAGCAGGGCCACCGACCTGCTGGTCCGGCTGGCCGGCGGGGACCCGCGGGCCAGCCGGCAGGAGGTCACCGAGGAGGAGTTGCGGGAGATGCTGGTCGGTCAGCGCGGGCTGTCGGCGCAGCAGCGGGAGATCCTGTCCGGGGCGTTCGACATCGCCGGGCGCACGCTGCGGGAGATCCTGGTGACCCGCCGCGACGTGACGGTGCTGGACGCGTCCCTGCCGGCGACGGAGGCGATGCGCCGGCTGGTGGCGGTGGGCCGGTCCCGGGCGCCGGTGACCGGCCCTGGCGGCCTGGACGACGTGCGCGGGGTGGTGCACATCCGGGACCTGGTGGACGCCGACGGGTCCACCGTGGGTGAGCGGGCCCGCCCCCCGGTGCTGCTGCCGGGCACCCTGCCGGTCGCCGACGCCATGCGTCACCTGCGGCAGCGCCACGAGCAGCTGGCCCTGGTCGTCGACGAGTACGGCGGCATCGACGGCCTGGTCACCCTGGAGGACCTGCTCGAGGAGGTGGTCGGCGAGCTGTACGACGAGGCCGACCGAGACGTCCGGCAGGCGGTCCGCGAGCCGGACGGGGCGCTGCTGCTCCCCGGCGACTTCCCGCTGCACGACCTGCCCGAGGCGGGGGTGCGGCTGACCTTCCCGCTGTCCCGTGAGTACACCACCGTCGCCGGCCTGGTCCTGGCCGGCCTGGGCCGGATCCCCACCGGCCCGGGGGAGACGGTGCGGTTACCCGGGCTCAGCGCGGAGGTGGTGGAGGTGGCCGACCGGGCGATCCGCCGGGTCCGCCTGCGCGGTCCCGCCGTCGGCTGCCCGATGGGATGACCCACCCGGCCGGGGGAATCCGCCGCGAAACGGCCCGAACCGGCGGGTAACGGTCGTACCGTCCGGGACGTGAGGGACCGAGGAATGCGGACGTTCATCGCGGTGCTCGCCGGGCTGGCGGTCATCTACTTCGGGGCCACCGGCCACCGCTCCAGCGGGGGAGAGGGCGGCGGCGTCTCCGGAGGCGTGGTGCTGCTGGCCCTGCTCGCCGCCGCGCTGGCCTGGAACCTGACCAAGCCCGGCCCGGCCAAGTAGCGCACCGGAGCGGCCTCGAGCGGCCGACGTGGCACCGGTCCGGGCAGGAAGCGGTCGATCGCGCGCGGTGCCGGCATTACAGCATGACCCGCTTCGGCCGGTCCCCGGACGGCGCCGACGTGGCGGGCCGCGGGTGCCGGCGGGCTACCGGGCCGCGGCGGCGCTGCGGCTGACCTCCCCGGCCGACTCCTCGCCCAGCGCCACCCGTACCAGCGCCGACGCCAGGCGACCGAAGTCCGCCTCGCGGACCAGCCCGGCCAGGCTTCCCGGGTTGGCCGGCAGGCCCAGCCGCCGCGCCCCGGCCAGGGCCCGCCGGTCCGCGTACGGACGCACGTCGGGCCAGACGGACTGGACCTCGCGCAGGAAGATGTCCGCGCCGGTGGGGCCGATGCCGGGGAACTCGGTGAGCAGCCGGCGCAGCACCGCCCGGTCGCCGTCGGACTCCTTGTGCATCCGGCGCAGGTCGCCGTGCCAGCGGTCCAGGCAGAGCCGGGCGCCGGTGCCGAGCATGGTGGCGGTCCGCTCGTCGTAGCGCCGGTAGTGGCCGCGACCCAGCGCGTCCACCCGGTCCTGCCAGGCCGCCGCCTCCATGGCCTGCGGGGTGCGGTAGCCGGCGGCGAAGAGCTCGCGCGCCGCGGCCAGCGCCACCGAGGCCCGGATCCGGGTGCTCAGCAGGGTGGTCAGCACCAGCAGCTGGTACAGCGGGGCGGGCCGGTCGGCCAGCGAGATCCCGGCCTCCTCGGCGTACGTGCGGCCCTGCCGGTCCAGCAGCACCCGCGCCACGTTCCGATCGTCTGGCATCCGCTGGGGGTACCCGCCCCGGTCCGGACCAGACGCCCCCGGGCCGGGCCCGAATGCGCCGGGCGGCGGCGGGTACGCAGACCGGGTGCGCGGCCCACGCCGTGCGCGCCACCGGAAGGAGAGACCTGTGGTCAAGCCGCAGCAGGAGGAACTGCGCCGCAACGACAAGGGCGCGACCAGCCAGGACAGCCGGGAACTCATTCCGCAGTCCGGAAGCAGGGGGCCGCACGGCAAGGGCGGCACCTCGAACGCCGACACCGGCCGGCCGGTGCCCAAGGGCCAGGTCTCGCCGTACGGGCCCGCCGGTGAGCCGGTGGCCGACGACGAGAGCACGCGGCGGGGCTAACCGCCCCGCCGCGACGGCGACCGCAGCCTCCGCAGGGTGGCCGCGGTCGCCATGCCGTACGCCAGGTGCGGCACGAGGTCCGACAGCCAGTCGCTGCGCCGCCAGGTCCGCGGGTCGCTGATGCCCAGCGCGGCGATCGAGCCGTCGGTGGTGGCCATCACCCCGCCGCCGAGCAGCCCCGCCGCCACCGGCAGCGGGATGCGCCGCCGGGCGGCCAGCAGGCCGAAGGCGGCACCGGCGGCGATTCCGGTGGCGTAGCCGAGCAGGGCACCGAGCCCGGAGCGGCGGTTGGCCGCCTGCGGCTCGGCACCGAGGTTGACGTGGGCCGTCTCGGCCAGCCGGCCGGCGGTCTCGTCCGGCACCTGGCTCGCCGGTCGGGCCCGCAGCACCATGTCGAGGTAGCTGACGATGTCCAGGGCGGCGCTGCCGACGGCGCCGGCGATGGCGCCGTCGACCACCGGGGCCGACCTCACTTCGGATCGCCCGGTTCGCGCTCGCCCTTGGGGCCGTACGTGCGTTCGCCCCGCACGATGCCCCGCTGGCCGCGGTCGTCCTGCAGGATCCGGTTCGCGACCTGGTTGGCCTCCTGGTCGGCCGCGCGGCCGGACTGCTCGATCAGATCGCGTAGCCGCGCCCGTTCCTTGTCGTAGGCGTTACTGCCCGGCCGTGGTCCTGGCATCCCTGCCTCCTCCGGTCGCTGTGCGTCCCGACCGTCTACCCGTCCGGCGCGGCGCCAACCGTTCAGTCGGGGGAGCGGACCACCACCACGGGGCAGTCGGCGTGGTGCAGCACGCCCTGGCTGACCGACCCGAGGAGCAGGCCGATCAGCTCACCCCGGCCCTGCGCGCCGACCACGACCAGCTGGGCCGTGCGGGAGGCCTCGGTGAGCACGGCGACCGGCCGCCCGTGGACCACCTCGCGGGTCACCGGCACCCCCGGGTGACGTTCTGCGATGCCGGCCAGCGGGGCGGTGAGGATCCGGTCCTCCTCGCCGCGCAACTGCCCCTCCTCGTACACCAGCGGCTGCATGTCCCCGGGACCGCTGGAGCGGGGGTGGGTGTAGGCGTGCACGGCGTGCAGCCGGGCGCCCCGCACCGCGGCCTCCTCGGCGGCGAACTCCACCGCGGCCCGGGACAGCGTCGAACCGTCCACCCCGACCACCACCGGACCGCTCGGGCGGGGTGTGCCCCGCGCCACCACCACCGGGCAGCCGGCGTACGCGGCGACCTGGACGGCGACGGAGCCGAGCACCAGGGCGGCGAACCCGCCGAGGCCGCGATCGCCGAGCACGATCATGGCGGCGGTGGAGGACTCGCCGACCAGCACCGCCGCCGCCTGCCCGTCGATGATCTCCCCGGAGACGCGCAGCCCGGGCGCCACCCGCTCGGCCTCCGCCACCGCCGCGGCGACCAGCTCCTGCGCCTGGTGCCGCAGGCCGCCGCCGGGTGGTCCGCCCGCGGCCGGCGCCACGGGTACGCGCAGCAGCGGCCAGATGAACCCATGGACCACCCGCAGCGGCCGGTGCCGCCGCCGCGCCTCCACGGCCGCGAGGCGCACGGCCCGCAGGGCCGGCTCGGAGCCGTCCACGCCGACCACGACGGCCGCGCCGTTCGCCGCGTTCACCCCCGTACCCCCTCACCCGCTCGCGGCCAGTATCGCGGGCCGCCGGTGGCGTCGGGCCGATACCGCCGCAGCCGCTGCCTCGGTACGCTGGCGCCATCGCCGGAGGAAGGGAGCCTCGTCGATGGCCGAGCCCGACCAGCCGAGCACCGCTCGCATGATCGATTACTGGCTCGGCGGCGAGCACCACTTCCCGGTCGACGTCGCGGCGGCCCGCGCGTTCGAGGGCGCGTACGGGCCGTGCGCCGCGATCTTCCGCTCGCTACGGGCCTTCCTGGGCCGGGCGGTCGGGTCGATCGCCGCGGCCGGGGTGGACGGTTTCCTGGTCTTCGGGGCGGGCCTGCCGACGCGGGGCAACGTGCACGAGGTGGCCCCGGACGCCACGGTGCTCTACACCGACGTCGACCCGGTCACCATCCGGCTCGGCCAGCGCCTGCTCGCCGGGAACGACCGGGCCGGCTACGGCTTCGGCGACGCCACCGACGTCGGCACCATCGACCCGGCTCAGCTGCACCGCTTCGTGCCGGGGTGGGGCAGGCGACCGGTCGGGGTGGTCTTTCTCGGCCTGGCCGCGTTCCTCGACGACGCCACCCTGGCCCGCACCCTGGACGAGCTGTACGAGGCGGTCGCGCCGGGCAGCTTCCTGGCCGTCGACTTCGACAGCGAGGAGTTGGCCGGGCATCCGGAGGCGCTGGCCATGATGGGGCCGGCGTTCCGGATGCGGCCGCCGGCGGCGTTCGCGCCGCTGCTCGGGCGGTGGCGACCCACGGCCGACGGCATCGTGCCGGTGGCCCGGTGGCGGCCGGACGGCGTGCCCGAGGCGGTGCCCGACGCGTTCTACGGCGCGGTGGCCGCCAAGCCGGCCGGCTGACCGCCCGCCCTTCGCCGTCCCCGCTGCGGCCGCCGCCGTCCAGGTGGCTCGCCGGCTCTGTGCCGCCGCGCGTTGCTCCGGTCCGCGCCCGTCGGGCCGGGCGGCGGCGCTCCCGGGCCGGACGGCGCCCGTCCGGACGGGGCTGCGGCGCTGGTCCGGGGCGGGGCTGCGGCGCTGGTCCCGGGCCGGGCGGCGCCTGGCCGGCCGGGGCTGCGGCGCTGGTCCGGGCCTTGGGCGTTGACCGCTGGACGCTGCGGCGTCGCTCCGATCGGGACCGGAGGAGTCACGGGTCGGCGGAGCCGGTGCGTCGTCGGCCCGGTGGGCCTCCGTATGATGCTTGCTCCATAGCAATAATCGTCCCTGGAGGATCAGTATGCCGGACATGGCCGGACAGGTGTCGCGCGTGCTGCGCGAGGCGCCGCCCGACCAGTTGGCGGAGGCGGCCGACCGGGCGCTGCGCCAGGTGTTCGGCGCCGCGCGGACCGAGGTCTTCCTTGCCGACTACCGGTTCGCCGGGTTGTGCCCGCTGCTCGTCCCCGGTCGTTCGCCCGGCCCCGGGGCGGTCCGCCGTTGCTTCAGCAGTCAGGAGCCGGTGCTGGAGACCGGTGAGGACGGTCGCTGCCGGGTCCACCTGCCGCTGTCCGTCTGGGGTGAGCGGCTCGGCGTGCTCCTGGTGGAGCTGCCGTCGGTGCCGGCCGCCGCGACCGTGCAGGCGGTCCGGGACGTCGCGGGCGAGCTGGCGGTGGCGCTGCGTGCCGCGGACCGGGAGACCGACCGGTACCGGCGGGCGCGCCGGCGGGAGCGGCTCAGCATGGCCGCGGAGATGCAGTGGGACCTGCTGCCGGGGCGCAGCGTCCGGCACGGCGACGTCCTGCTGGCCGGGCAGCTGGAGCCGGCGTACACCGTGGGCGGCGACCACTTCGACTGGTCGGTGGACGGTGACCGGCTCACCGTCACCGTCCTCAACGGCGCCGGCAGCGGGCTGGCCGCCGCGCTGCTGACCGCGGTGGCGGTGAACGCCATGCGCAACGCGCGGCGCTCGGGCGGTGGCCTGGTCGAGCAGGCCGAGCTGGCCTCGGACACCATCTTCTACCAGCACCGGGGCGGCCGGCACGTGGCCACGCTGCTGCTTGAGCTGGACCGCGAGCGGGGTGTGGTGCGGGCCGTGGACGCGGGCTCGCCGCACGTGCTGCGGCTGCGCGGCGGCACGGTCACCCCGATCGCCCTGGAGCAGCAGTTGCCGCTGGGCATGTTCGCCGAGACCCGCTACGACGTGCAGGAATTCCCGGTGGAGCCGGGGGACCGGCTCTTCGTGGTCAGCGACGGCGTCTACGCCGCCCAGCCGGACGGCCGGGAGGCGTACGGGAAGCGGGCCATGGCGCGGGCGATGCGGTCCACTCGGTTGCAGCCGGCGACCGAAGCAGTTGGTACGGTGATGCGCGAGCTGCACGCCTACCACGCCGACGCGGACCTCCGCGACGACGCGGTCGTCGTCTGCCTGGACTGGCGCGGGTCCAGCCCACCGGGAGACGTGGGCGGGCGGTGACCGCACCGACGGGACGAACACGAGCGGGACGATCGCAGGGGACGACGGGTGGAGCGAGCGCCGAATCTTGCCGCGGCCATCGACGCGGCCGCCGAGGCGCTGATCGGTGTCCTCGATTCCGCGACCTCCCGGCACAACGTCGTCTCCCCGACCCAGCTGCGGGTGCTCTCCCTGGTGATGGCGCACCCGCACAGCAACGTGAACCGGCTGGCGGAGCTGCTGGATGTCGTACCCTCCTCGGCCAGCCGACTCTGCGACCGGCTGGAGGCCGTCGGGCTGCTGCGCCGGGTGGCCGACCCACGGGACCGGCGGGAGGTCCGGCTGGTGCCCACCGCCGCGGCCGAGACGCTGCTGCGGGAGCTGCAGGAGCGGCGGCACCAGGCGGTGCAGGCGGTGCTGGACCGGATGCCGCACCGGGTGCAGCACGAGCTGCTGCTCGCCCTGTCGGCGTTCAGCCAGGCGGCCTCGGCCACCGCGGCGGCCGAGGCCACGACCGCCACCGTCCGCTCGGCCTGATCCGAAGCGCGACCCGCCCACGGGGTGCGCACCGCCCACCGTGCCCAACTAGCATCCTAGGAAGCCTTACGCAAGGTGCGGCCCATCACACCCGGCACCGCCACGACCGCCTCGGCGGGGGACCGGGGCACACCGAAGCGCCCGATATAGTGGCAGCGCAACTGGCCGGCCCACGGTGGTGGGCCGCATCGGGGAGGTCCCAGCCCGGGATCGCAGAGGGCGCCGGCGCTGACCGGCCGGCAACGCGCACGAGCCTGGAGCGGCCGATCACGGTCGGCCGCCGGACCGTGCTGCGAAGGGAGGGTTCGGTGTCGCGTCAGCCGGCTCCGTCCGAGCACCCGGGCGGTACGACGGCGGTCGTGGGGGACCGCGTCCTCACCGTGCCCAACCTGATCAGTTTCGTCCGGCTCGCCGGCGTGCCGCTCTTCCTCTACCTGTTCCTGGTCGCCCGCGCCGACGTGGTCGCGGTCCTGGTGCTGGCCATCGGTGGCACCAGCGACTGGGTGGACGGCTGGATCGCCCGCCGCCTGCAGCAGGTGAGCCGCCTCGGTGAGCTGCTCGACCCGCTCGCCGACCGGCTCTACATCCTGGCCACCCTGCTGGCGTTCACCGCGCGGGAGGTGGTGCCGTGGCAGTTCACGGCGGCGCTGCTGGCCCGCGAGCTGTTGTTGCTCGTCTCGTTGGGGGTGCTGCGCCGCTACGGGTACGGGCCGCCGCCGGTGCACTACATGGGCAAGACGGCCACGTTCCTGCTGCTGGCCGCGTTCCCGGTCCTGCTGCTGGCCGACGCCGCGCCGGGTACGGCCCCGGTGGCCGGCGCGATCGGCTGGGGTCTGGCCTGGTGGGGCCTGGTGCTCTACTGGGTGGCCGGGGCGATGTACGTGGTGCAGGCCGGCCGGCTGGTGCGGGCGCGGCGGGCCGGAGCGGTGGCGTGAGCGCACCGGGCCGGGACGGCGGGGACCCGTCGGGGCGGGTGTACGCGCCGGACTTCCTGACCGAGCTGTTCCGCAATCCGCTCGACCCCGGGTACGCCGACGCGGCGGCCCGACGACGGGACGTCCCGCCGGGGCGGCTGCGCCGGGTGTGGGGCCGCCCGGTGAGCCTGGTGGTGGTGCTGGTGATCGGTTTCCTGTTCGCGGTGGCGTACCGGGAGACGGTGGCCGAGGAGCCGGGCCGGGCGAAGGCGCGGGCCGGGTTGGTCGCGGAGATCAAGCAGCGGGAGGTCGAGACCGACCGGCTGACCGCGCGCGCGGACCAGTTGCGTGAGGAGGTCGGCCGGCAGCGGGACGCGGCGCTGGGCGGTTCGCAGGCGTCCCGGTTGCGGAACCTGGAGGCGGGCACCGGGCTGGGGCGGGTGCGCGGTGACGGAGTGGTCGTGCGGTTGGCCGACGCGGCGGGCGACGACGACGGGGTGACGGGTACGAACGTGGGCCCGCCCCGGGTGTTGTATTCCGACCTGCAGAAGGTGGCGAACGCGTTGTGGGCGGCGGGTGCCGAGGCGATCGCGATCAACGGGCAGCGGTTGACGGCGACGACGACGATCCGGTCGGCGGGTGAGGCGATCCTGGTGGACTACCGGCCGGTGACGAGTCCGTACGAGGTGGTGGCGATCGGTCCGGGGTCGATGCGGGACCGGTTCGACGACAGCCGGGCGGCGGACCTGATGCGGGACGTGGCGCGCAAGACGGGGTTGTCGTTCGGGGTGAAGGACGCGGAGGACCTCACGTTGCCGGCCGCCCCGCAGCCGCGGCTACGCTACGCCGTGCCCTCGGTGAGTCCGAGCCCGTCGCCGTCGGGTTCGGGTGCCGCCGGTTCGACCAGTCCCGGGCCGTCCGGCTCGGGGACCTCTTCCAGCCCTTCCGGAGGTGGCCGATGATCGCGGTGCTGGCGTTGCTCGCCGGTGTGGTGCTCGGGGTGTATCTGGACCCCACGGTGCCGGCGGCGTTGCAGCCGTATCTGCCGATCGCCGTGGTGGCGGCGTTGGACGCGGTGTTCGGCGGGGTGCGGGCGAAGCTGGACCGGATCTTCGACGACAAGCAGTTCGTGGTGTCGTTCATCTCGAACGTGCTGGTGGCGGGTCTGATCGTGTATCTGGGTGACCAGTTGGGCGTGGGTGGGCAGTTGTCCACCGGTGTGGTGGTCGTGCTCGGGGTGCGCATCTTCGGAAACGTCGCGGCGATCCGTCGGCACCTGTTCCGGGCGTAGGTTGGTGGCGATGAGCGAGGAGCACAGGGAGACGGGGACGGGGTGGCCGGAGCCGGCGGAGCCGGCGCGGCCGTCGGGTCCGGCGGGTGAGCCGGATCCGCGCCCGGACGCGCCCGATCCGGACGAGTTGAGCCCGTTGGCGCCGGTGGAGCCGGCGGAGCGGGAGGACGTGCCGGCGCCGGCGGAGGAGCCGGGTGCGGTCGCGGAGGAGCCGGTGGAGCCGGCGCGGGCGTCGGTGTCGCGGCGGCTGACGTCGGCCGGGGCGATGATCGCGGTGCTGTTGGCGTTGCTGGGGTTCACGCTGGTGGTGCAGTTGAAGACGACGTCGACGGATCCGACGCTCGCGGCTACCCGGGAGGAGGACCTGGTGCGGATCTCGTCGGATCTGGATTCGCGGGAGCGGCGGCTGCGGCAGGACATCGAGGCGTTGGAGGAGAGCCAGCGTCAGTTGCGTTCGGGTGAGCAGGGTCGGCAGGCGGCGTTGGAGGAGGCCACCCGGCGGGCGGACGAGCTGGGCATTCTGGCCGGTACGTTGCCGGCGGTGGGGCCGGGTCTGCTGGTGCGGTTCGAGGGTCCGGAGAAGGCGGTGTCGTCGGCGCGGATCCTGGACGCGGTGCAGGAGTTGCGGGGCGCGGGCGCGGAGGCGATGCAGATCGCGGGCGTGGACGGCACCGCGGTGCGGGTGATCGCGTCGACGTATTTCGTGGATGCCGATGGGGTGCTGGTGGTGGATGGGCGGCGGTTGCGGGGTCCGGTCACGATCTCGGTGATCGGTGATCCGGCGACGATGCGTACGGCGTTGAACATTCCCGGCGGGGTGGTCGCGACGGTGCAGGACGCCGGCGGTAACGTGACTGCTGTGGATCGTGAGGTTGTGGAGGTTTCGCAGCTGCACGCGCCGCTGAAGCTGGAACACGCCCGGCCGGTTTCCTGACCGGTCGCGGCTCGCGCCGGTTGTTTGCCCGGTGCGCCGATGGATGAAGGACGCAGCTGGTGATTCCTGAGGATCTGCGGTACACCGCCGAGCATGAGTGGGTGGCGGGTGGTGACGGCGGCGCCGTCCGGGTCGGTATCACGCACTTCGCGCAGGACGCCCTGGGTGACATCGTGTTCGTGCAGTTGCCGGACGAGGGTGCGGTGGTGGCGGCGGGTGAGCCGCTGGGTGAGATCGAGTCGACCAAGAGCGTGTCGGAGCTGTATGCGCCGGTGAGTGGGACGGTGGCGGCGCGCAACGAGGCGTTGGCTGACACGCCTGAGGTGATCAACACGGATCCGTACGGTGCGGGTTGGCTGGTGGAGATCACCCCGGATGATCCGACGGCGGTCGAGGGTCTGTTGTCCGCCGGCGCGTACCGCGAGCTCACTGAGAGCTGAGTTGTCGTTCCGGGCGGTGGGGCTTGTCTCCGCGCGTCCGGTTGCCCTGCATTTCGGCGCTGGCTAGGCTCGCCCAGTCGACCGAGAAGCCAATAGTTGAGCGTTGTGGAATGCGCCTTCCCGGGCACGGGGAGCCAGCCGCCGGGTGTGTGACTGCCCGGCGGCCAGACCCGCCATTACCCGACGCCGACCGAAACAGATCCGTGAGGTGGTCCCCATGACGCGCCCAGACGACGAGTTCCCCCCGCTCGACGTCACTTCGACGCTCAATCTCGGTTCGCTTGACGAAGTGCTGGAGGGTCCGGACACCGATGTGGTGCCGAGCCGGATGTCCGGTTCGTTGCCGCCGGGGATGGCGCTGCTGGTGGTTCGCCGGGGTCCGAATGCGGGTGCCCGGTTCCTGTTGGACCACGATGTGACGACGAGTGGGCGGCATCCGGACAGTGACATTTTCCTGGACGATGTGACGGTGTCTCGGCGGCACGCCGAGTTCCACCGGGACGGTGGCACGTTCACGGTGCGGGACGTGGGCAGCCTGAACGGCACGTACGTGAACCGGGAGCGGGTCGAGGCGGCCACGTTGAGCAATGGTGACGAGGTGCAGATCGGCAAGTTCCGGGTGGTGTTCATCGCCGGTCCGCGTCCGGAGGAGGCCGGCCGGGGGTGAACGAGCCGGCGGCTTCGACGCCTGGCGAGGCGGCGCGTGCCGCTGCGCTGATGAGCATCGGTGAGGTGTTGGCGCAGCTGCGGGTGGAGTTTCCGGACGTCACGATCTCGAAGTTGCGGTTTCTGGAGGCCGAGGGCCTGGTGGAGCCGCAGCGGACGCCGGCGGGGTATCGGAAGTACGGCTGGGACGATGTGGCGCGGTTGCGGTTCGTGTTGACCGCGCAGCGGGACCAGTATCTGCCGTTGCGGGTGATCCGTGAGCAGTTGGCGGAGTGGGACGAGTCCGGTGCGGCGCCGGGTCGGCAGCGGCCGGCGTTGGTGGCGGTGGGTCCCGGTGGTGAGGTGCCGGGTCGGGAGGTGGACGAGTCCGCCGAGTCGGGGCAGGTGCGGCTGGGGCGGGCGGATCTGGTGGCCCGTAGCGGCATCGACGAGTCGACGTTGGCGGAGTTGGAGCGGCTCGGTGTGTTGGTGCCGGATCCGCCGGGGTGGTATGACGCGGACGCGTTGATCATCGCGCGGGCGGTGGCGGGGTTGGCGGCGTACGGGTTCCAGCCGCGGCATCTGCGCGGGTACCGGACGGCGGCGGATCGGGAGGTGGGTCTGTTCGCGCAGTTGGTGGCGCCGTTGGCGCGGCAGAGTGATCCGGCGGCGCGGGCCCGGGCGGCGGAGACGGCGCGGGAGTTGGTGGCGTTGTCGCAGCAGTTGCACGCGGCGTTGGTGCGGGTGGGGCTGCGGTCGACGTTGGGTCGTTGAGTGGTGTGGTGGGGCCGGGTGTCGTGGGGGCGCCCGGCCTCTGCCGTGGGCGGGGGTTGGGAAAGATCTGGCTCGGGAAGCGTGTCGTAGGCTTGCGGGGGTAACCCCTTCCGGCGAGGCGTGGTGCACGTAGCGCATGGGACTCTCGTGTCGCGGTCCGTGTACCGTGCAGGGAAGGGCGCGGTGCGTTAGGCGACGACGACACGGAGGCGGGCGGTGCGCGAGCTGAGCGTGGTCGGAGTTCGGGTGGAGTTGCCCAGCAACCAGCCGATCGTCCTGCTGCGGGAGGTCGAGGGGGACCGCTATCTGCCGATCTGGATCGGTGCGGTCGAGGCGACGGCCATCGCGTACGAGCAGCAGGGGGTCAAGCCGGCGCGGCCGTTGACGCATGATCTGTTGCGGGACGTGTTGGCGGCGTTGCAGGCGCCGTTGCGGGCGGTGGAGATCACCGAGTTGAAGGAGAACGTCTTCTACGCCGATCTGTTGATCGGTGACGGGGTGCGGGTGTCGGCGCGGCCGAGCGATTCGATCGCGTTGGCGTTGCGGGTCGGGGCGCCGATTCGTTGTGCCGAGCAGGTCCTCACTGAGGCGGGGATCGTCATCCCGGACGAGCAGGAGGACGAGGTGGAGAAGTTCCGGGAGTTCCTGGATCAGGTGCGTCCGGAGGACTTCGCGGGCTGAGCGCCGCGGCGACCGTCGGTCACGGTGGGTGACGGCGGTCTGCGGTGGGTGATCTTCCTGGGGTGGCGCGGCGTGTCGCGGTCGTTCCTGCGTGGTTACTCCCGCGGGCCGCTATAGGGTTGCGGTTGTCGAGGGGTGCGCGTACGGGGAGACGGCGCGGCACCGCACGGGCGGGGAGGTTGTCCGGATGCATGAGCCGCGAGATCCTGATTCGGGTACGGAGCAGCAGCCGGGTGTGACGCCGCCGCCGGCCGGTGACGGCGAGGTGGGTTACCGGGGTGTGACGGCGTGTTCCGCGGTCGGTATCAGCTACCGGCAGTTGGACTACTGGGCCCGGACGGGGCTGGTGGTGCCGAGCGTGCGCGACGCGTCGGGCTCGGGGACGTCCCGGTTGTATTCGTTCCGCGACCTGGTGGTGTTGAAGGTCGTGAAGCGGTTGTTGGACGCCGGCGTGTCGTTGCAGAACATCCGCAAGGCGATCGAGGCGTTGCGCTCGCGCGGGGTGGACGATCTGGCGGGCATCACGTTGATCTCGGACGGGACGACGGTGTACGAGTGCCGGTCGCCGGAGGAGGTGGTCGACCTGTTGCAGGGCGGCCAGGGTGTGTTCGGCATCGCGATCGGTGGCGCGTTCAAGGAGATCCAGGGGTCGTTGTCGCATCTGCCGGCGGAGCCGGTCGGTGGGCAGGAGCCGGTGGCGCCGGCGGAGGAGCCGGCGGAGCGGGTCGGTGACGAGTTGGCGGCGCGTCGGGCGCGCCGTCGGGCCGGTTGACGGGTTCGTCATCCGTTTCGTGGATCGCGACGCGCCGAAAGGGGTAGGTCGCGGTCCACTTTTTTGGTCACGGGACGTGTCGGGCGGGGTGGCCGGCGGGCGGTAATCGTGGTGCCGGTGGTGCGGCGCGGGTGCGCAGGTGGCGGTGCCGGTGCGGGTGCTGGTCCGGGGTGCGCCGTCGGGTGTCCGAAAGGGACCGGGCGGTCCCGGCGGCGGGCCGGTCGTTGACGCGGTGTGGTGGCATGAACGCGGGTCGCGACCGGCGCAGCGGGCGAGGTTGACTGTCCGTAGTTGACAGTTGTCGGGAATCGGATAGGGCAGGGCTGACCCGTTCGGGCGAGCACGCTATGGTCCGTCACGGTCGCTCGCACGGGCACGTCCGGTGGACCGCGGTGTGTCGCGTGTCGGTGGCCGACACCCCTTACGCGGCCGGCGGCCGCGTGCCCCTGTCCGAGAGGAAACGACCATGACGACGGTGACGGAAGAGACCACCCCGATCTCCCACTACGAGCGCATCGGTGGCGCCGCGGCGGTGAAGGCGGCGGTGGAGCTCTTCTACGACAAGGTGCTGGCCGACCCGGAGCTGGCCGGCTACTTCACCAACGTGAACATGCCCGAGCAGCGCCGGCACCTGGCGTTGATGCTGGCCGTGGTGCTGGGTGGGCCGAACGAGTACACCGGTCGTGGCCTGGCCGAGGCGCACCAGCCGTTGGGGATCACCCCGGCGCACTACGCCCGGGTCGGCGAGCACCTGATCGTCACGTTGACGGAGCTGGGGGTGCCCGGGGACATCCTCGCCGACGTGCAGGCGGTGCTGGGTCAGGTGCGCGAGCAGGTCGTGTCGGCGAGGACCGCCTGAGCGTGGACGCGGCAGGACTCAAGCGGAGCTGGTCGCTGGTCGCCGCGCACGGCGACCAGGTGCCGCTCTACTTCTATTCGACTCTGTTCCTGGCGTATCCGGAGACCCGGCAGATGTTCCCCACGAACATGGCCGGGCAGCGGGACCGCCTGGTCAGCGCGTTGGGGCACATCGTGTCCCATGTGGATCAGGTGGATCGGCTCGTGGGGTTCCTGCGGGACCTCGGCGCGGACCACCGCAAGTTCGCGGTGCGTCCGGAGCACTATCCGGCGGTCGGTGAGGCGCTGCTGGCCACGTTGCGGCACTTCCTGGGTGAGGTGTGGACCGACGAGCTGGCGGCGGACTGGGCGGCGGCGTACGGGCTGGTGTCGCAGGTGATGATCGAGTCGGCGCAGGCGGCGGAGGCGGAGTCGCCGCCGTGGTGGGTGGCGGAGATCCTCGCCCACGAGCGGCGCACGTTCGACGTGGCGGTGCTGACGGTGCGCCCGCAGTACCTGCTGCCGTTCACCCCGGGCCAGTCGATCGGGGTGTCGCACCCGGCGGTGCGGACCTGGCGGTACTACTCGCCGGCGAACGCGCCCCGCCAGGACGGCACGTTGGAACTGCACGTGCGGGCCGCGCCCGGTGGTGTGGTGTCGTCGCGGCTGGTGTACGGGTGCGCGGTGGGTGACCAGATCCACCTGGCGGCGCCGGTGGGGGACCGGTTGACGTTGTGGTCGGCCGGGACGGCGGATCTGCTGTTGTTGGCCGGTGGCACCGGCTGGGCGCCGGTGAAGTCCCTCGTGGAGCAGGTCGCCGCCGAGGCGCCGGGGCGCCGGGTGGACCTGTACGTGGGGGCCCGGTCCCGGATGGAGTTCTACGACAACGACGCGATCGACAAGTTGGCCGCGTCGTACCCGTGGTTGACGGTGACGCACGTGGTGGGGTCGGATCCGCGGCGCCCGGGTGAGCTGGTGCAGGTGGCGGACCGGGCGCTCGGCGACGGGGACTGGCGTTCCCGGCACGTGTACGTGTGTGGCTCCGACGAGATGGTGAGCCACTCGGTGACGGCGTTGACGCAGGCCGGCTACCACGCCGACCAGGTGCATCACGAGGGCTTCGGCCAGCACTGGTACGGGCCGGCGTGGCGGACCGCGACCGCCCTTGACGATTCCGGAGGTGTCCGGTGAGCGCGACCCCGATCAGCAGGTACGAGAGCGGCCAGTTCTCCGGTGGCGTGCAGGTGCGCCTGACGGCGGACCGGGTGCGGCGGTGGGTGTTCGACAGCGCGTCGTTCACCCGCCGCGGCTACGAGCACGCCGACGTGGACCGGTTCCGGATGCAGGTGGCCGACGAGTTGGATCTGCTGGCCACGCAGATCGCGCATCTGCGGGCGGAGAATGAGCGGCTCAACGACCATCTGGAGCTGCACCGGCACGGGGTGCTGCCGAGCACGGACCCGAAGGCGACGGTGCCGGCGGCCAAGGAGGTCAACCTGCTGTCGGCGGCGCAGCGGGAGGCCGAGCAGATCATCGCGCAGGCGCACGACTACGCCCGGCGGGTCGCCGAGTACGCCCAGATGCAGTACGAGAGCTACATGCGGGCGGCGGCGGAGGAGGCGAAGCAGGAGGCCGAGCGGGCCGTCGCGCAGTACCGCAGCAGCGCGGGCGCGGACTTCGACGACTCGGTGGCCACCCGGGAGGCGCTGCGGATCTTCGGCGACATGATGATCTCGCACATGCGGGCGGCGGCGCGGCACCTCGATGACGGCAGCGAGCAGTTGGCCGCCACGATGGCGCGGCTCGCCCGGGAGGTTACGCCGGTCGCCGGCGGGCAGCCGCAGCCGGCGTTGCCCCGGCACCAGCGTTGACGTCCCGGCCGGCCCGGCGGGCAGTGCCGCGCGGGCCGGCCGGGACGGATCCGCGTTCCTGGTCGGCGTCGACCTCGCGCGGGTGGTCGCTGCGGGCGCTGTGGTGGGGGTGCGGACGAGGCGAGCCGGGCCGGGTGGCGGTCAGCGGCCGGCCGCCGCGACGGCGTCGGCGATCGGGGTCTGCCCACCGACGAGTTCCAGGGTGAGTCCGGCGCTGTGTGGGGTGTGCAGCAGCGCCAGCAGCACCCGCGCCACGTCGGCGCGGGTGACCGGGCCGGGCGGCACGCGCGGGGCCAGGGTGACCCGGCCGGCCGGCTCGTCGTCGGTGAGCCGGCCCGGGCGCAGCACGGTCACGTCGAGGTCCCGGCTGGTGACGTCCACCTCGGCGGCCTTCTTGGCCCGTAGGTACGCCGCCCACACCTCGTCGCGGCCCTGCGCCGGTGGGGCGTCCACGCCCATCGAGGAGACCAGCAGGTAACGGCGGACCCCGGCGCGTTGCGCGGCGTCGGCCAGCAGCACCGCGGCGCCCCGGTCGACGGTGTCCTTGCGGGCGGCGCCGCTGCCCGGCCCGGCGCCGGCGGCGAACACCACCGCGTCGGCGCCGGCCAGGTGCCCGGCGACGGTGTCGACGTCGGTGTGCTCCAGGTCGCAGACGACCGGTTCGGCGCCGGCGGCGCGCAGCGCGGCCGCGTGCCCGGGGTTGCGGATCAGCCCGACGGCGGTGTCGCCGCGCCCGGCGAGTTCCCGCTCCAGCAGCTGGGCGATCTTGCCGTGGCCTCCGGCGATGACGACACGCATGCCCCCAACCTAGCCGCGCCGCCGGCCGCCCGCCGCTCGAGCGCCACGCCGGCACGCCGTCGCCGGTCGGGCGGCCGACCAGCGGCCGGACCGGGGGTTGCGGGCCGATCGCCACGCCGGCACGCCGTCGCCGGTCGGGCGGACTGAGGGTTGCGGGCCGATCGGCGCGGCGGGGCCACACGGGGGCGACCCCGGCCTGGGCGGGCGCGGCGGCGTGATCGCGGTCACCGGCGGCGGTCGGCCGGGCCGACCCGCTCGTCGCCGAGGCGACCGGCGAGGCAGCATGGACCGGTGACCGAGACGTTCGACGCGCTGACCCGGCTGGTGGCCGCCGGGGACGTCGTGGTGCTCAGCGGCGCCGGCCTGTCCACCGAGTCCGGCATTCCCGACTACCGGGGGCCCAGCGGCGCGGCCCGCCGGCACACCCCGATGACCTACCAGGCGTTCACCCGCGATGCCCAGGCCCGGCGGCGGTACTGGGCGCGCAGCCACCTGGGCTGGCGGCTGATCGCCCGGGCGGCCCCGAACGCCGGGCACCACGCGGTGGCCCGGTTGCAGGCCGCCGGCCTGCTCGCCGGGATCATCACCCAGAACGTCGACGGCCTGCACACCGCCGCCGGCGCCACCGGGGTGGTCGAACTGCACGGCCGCCTCGACGAGGTGACCTGCCTGGACTGCGGCAACCTGACCTCCCGCGACGAGCTGGACCGGCGGCTGCGCGAGGCCAACCCGGGCTTCGACGCACACATCGCCCAGGTCAACCCCGACGGCGACGTCGACCTGCCCGACGAGGCGGTGGCCGGGTTCCGCACCGTGGACTGCGGCATCTGCGGCACCGGCATGCTCAAACCCGACGTGGTGTTCTTCGGCGAGACGGTGCCCGCGCCCCGGGTCGCCGAGTGTTTCACCCGCGTCGAGCGGGCCCGCGCGCTGCTGGTGCTCGGCTCGTCCCTGACGGTCATGTCGGGCCGCCGGTTCGTCATCCGCGCGGCCAAGCACGGCATCCCGGTGGCCATCGTCAACCAGGGACCCACCCGCGGTGACGGGTACGCCACGGTCGCCCTCGACGCGCCGCTGGGCGCCACCCTGACCGCCCTGGCCGACCGGGTCGCCGGCCCGACGCGGCAGGGAAGCGTCCACCCGGCAGGACCGGGTGGACGCACCGGGCGGCCCGGACCGCCCCGCGCCGGCCTCGCGCCCACCGGCGGGCAGCCGGCCACGGTGTAGGGGCCGCCCGGCCCCGAGCAGCGCACGGAACGACCGGTTCGGCCGCGCGGCGGAACGCACGCGGCGACCGGTTCGGCCGCGCGACGGAACGCACGGGAGCGAGCGGTTCGGCCGCGCGGGGGAGCGCTCGCGGCGGCCCGCCGGTTCGACCGCGGCCCGGTGTGGGCGCGCGCCGATGGGGTAGGACATGAGCCGGAAACATGGTCGCTGGTAGCGTTGACCATGCCGGTACCACCCACGCGGGAGAGACCGCCCGGAAACCACCCGGACGGCGCCGAAGGGGCAGATTCTCCCCGGAACCTCTCAGGCAAAAGGACCGCGTGGGCAGGCACTGTGGAGCGCGTCAGCGCGACTCAGGGGGAGGCCGACCCGTCGACCTCGCCCCCACAAGGAGCGCAGCGCATGACCGCAGAGCAGTTCGCCGACCGGCACATCGGTCCCGGCCCGGGCGACGAGCGCCGGATGCTGGAGACCGTCGGCTACAGCTCCATCGACGAGCTGATGGACGCCGCCATTCCCGAGGTGATCCGCTGGCACGGCACCCTGGACCTGCCGGCCCCGGCCGGCGAGCGGGAGGCCCTCGCGGAGTTGCGCGCCCTCGCCGCCCGCAACACCGTGGCCGTTTCCATGATCGGGCTGGGCTACCACGGCACCCACACGCCGGCGGTGATCCGCCGCAACGTGCTGGAGAACCCCGCCTGGTACACCGCGTACACGCCGTACCAGCCGGAGATCAGCCAGGGGCGGCTGGAGGCGCTGCTGAACTTCCAGACCATGGTCACCGACCTGACCGGGCTGGCCACCGCGAACGCCTCCATGCTCGACGAGGCCACCGCCGCGGCCGAGGCGATGACCCTCGCGCGCCGCGCGTCGAAGAGCAAGAGCCCGGTGTACGTGGTCGACGCGGACACCCTCCCGCAGACCCTCGCGGTGATCACCGGCCGGGCCGAGCCGCTCGGCATCGAGGTGCGGGTGGTCGACGTCGACCACGACGAGCTGCCGGGCGAGTTCTTCGGCCTGCACCTGCAGTATCCGGGGGCCTCCGGGGCGGTCCGGGACCACGCCGCCCTGGTCGGCGCCGCGCACGGCGCCGGCGCGCTGGTCACCGTCGCGGCGGACCTGCTGGCGTTGACGCTGCTGCGCCCGCCGGGGGAGATCGGCGTCGACATCGCCGCCGGCACCACCCAGCGCTTCGGGGTGCCGATGGGCTTCGGCGGGCCGCACGCCGGCTACCTGGCGGTGCGCTCGGGCCTGGAGCGGATGCTGCCCGGACGGCTCGTGGGCGTGTCCAAGGACGCCGCCGGCAACCCGGCGTACCGGCTGGCGTTGCAGACCCGTGAGCAGCACATCCGGCGGGAGAAGGCGACCAGCAACATCTGCACCGCGCAGGTGCTGCTGGCGGTGATGGCCGGCATGTACGCCGTCTACCACGGCCCGGACGGGCTGCGGGAGATCGCCCGGCGTACCCATGGGGCGGCGGCGCGGCTCGCGGCCGGGCTGCGCGCCGGCGGCGTCGAGGTCGCGGACGTCGCGTTCTTCGACACCGTCACGGCGCGCGTGCCGGGGCGGGCGGCTGAGGTGGTCGCCGCGGCCGCCGCGCGCAACGTGAACCTGCGGCTGGTCGACGCCGACCGGGTGGGCGTGTCCTGCGACGAGACCACCACGGCGGCGCACCTGGCGGCGGTGTGGGCGGCCTTCGGCGTCGACGGGTTCGACGGCGAGGTCGACGAGGCGCTGCCGGCCGGGCTGGCCCGCACCTCGGACTTCCTCACCCACCCGGTGTTCCGCACCCACCACTCGGAGACGGCGATGCTGCGCTACCTGCGCCGGCTGGCCGACTTCGACTACGCCCTGGACCGCGGCATGATCCCGCTCGGGTCGTGCACGATGAAGCTGAACGCCACCACCGAGATGGAGGCGATTACCTGGCCCGAGTTCGCCCACCTGCACCCGTTCGCCCCGGCGGAGCAGACCGCCGGGTACCGGGACCTGATCGCCCAGCTGGAGGACTGGCTGGCGGAGGTGACCGGCTACGACGCGGTCAGCGTGCAGCCCAACGCGGGCTCGCAGGGCGAGCTGGCCGGGCTGCTGGCCATCCGCGCCTACCACCGCTCCCGGGGGCAGGGGCACCGGGACGTGTGCCTGATCCCGTCGTCGGCGCACGGCACCAACGCCGCCTCCGCGGTGATGGCCGGCATGCGGGTGGTGGTGGTCGGCTGCGACGCCGACGGCAACGTCGACCTGGTCGACCTCGACGCGAAGATCGACAAGCACCGGGACGCGCTCGCCGCGATCATGGTGACGTACCCGTCGACGCACGGCGTGTACGAGACGGGCATCGCGCAGCTGTGCGCGAAGGTGCACGACGCCGGCGGTCAGGTCTACGTCGACGGGGCGAACCTCAACGCGCTGGTCGGGTTCGCCAAGCCGGGCCGGTTCGGGGCGGACGTGTCGCACCTGAACCTGCACAAGACGTTCTGCATTCCGCACGGCGGCGGCGGCCCGGGCGTGGGGCCGGTGGCGGTGCGCGCGCACCTGGCGCCGTTCCTGCCCGGTGACCCGGTCGGGGAGCGCGCCGAGGGCCGGCCGGCCATCTCGGCGGCCCGCTACGGGTCGGCGGGCATCCTGCCGATTCCGTGGGCGTACCTGCGGATGATGGGCGCCGAAGGGCTGACCCGGGCGACCGGGGTGGCGGTGCTGGCGGCGAACTACGTGGCGGCGCGGCTGCGTAACCACTTCCCGGTGCTGTACGCCGGCAACAAGGGCCTGGTGGCGCACGAGTGCATCCTGGACCTGCGCCCGTTGACGAAGGCGACCGGGGTGAGCGTCGACGACGTGGCCAAGCGGCTGATCGACTACGGCTTCCACGCGCCGACGATGTCGTTCCCGGTGGCGGGGACGCTGATGGTGGAGCCGACGGAAAGCGAGGACCTGGCCGAGCTGGACCGGTTCTGCGACGCGATGATCGCCATCCGGGCCGAGATCGACAACGTCGGGTCGGGGCGGTGGCCGGCCGGGGACAACCCCCTGGCCAACGCCCCGCACACCGCGGCGATGGTGTCCGGTGACGAGTGGCCGCACCCGTACCCGCGGTCGGTGGGGGCGTACCCGGGCGGCGTCGACCGGGCCGGGAAGTACTGGCCGCCGGTGCGGCGCGTCGACGGGGCCTACGGCGACCGGAACCTGGTCTGTTCGTGTCCGGCGCCGGAGGCGTTCGAGGACTGATCATCGGGGTCGGCCGGGGCGGTCGGGTGCGGCCGCCCCGGCGTCGACCTGGGGAGGGCGGCCCGGCGGCGGCGGGCTAGCCTGGGTCGACGGGGCACGCTGCGGTTACGCAGCGTGATGAGGTCAGGCGACGAGGGCGTGTCGGGCGGGGCCGCGGTGGGGGGCGATGCTGCTGCCGTCGGGGAGCAGCTCACCGGTGTCCTCGAAGACGATCACCCCGTTACAGAGCAGGCTCCAGCCCTGCTCACGGAAGCAGGCGATGACCCGGGCGGCTTCCCGGTCGGTCGCCTCGGCGGAGGGGCAGGTGGGTTGGTGCTGGCACATCGGGTTCTCCGGACTGTGGGGGCACTGTGTCATGGTTCACATGACCAGTGACGCACAGTACCAAGCAAAAGCGCGCGCCATCGAGCAAGGTTGCGTCTTGTTCATCCAGAATGGGCTGAACGGATGACCCGTAACGGCCCGGACGGTGTGGAAGCGCTCCCACGCATGGCCGTCGATCTGCCCGCCGCGCCCGCCGGGTGCCGGGACCGGCTGGTCGAACGGGCCCGCCTGGAATGGCGGGTCGGCGACGGTGGTGACCCCACCACGCTGGTCGAGGACTTCCTCGCCGCCCACGGCGTCGACCTGCGCGACCTGGCCCGCCCGGCCCGCCACGACCCGGACGGGGTGTGCGGGGCGGCGCTGCACCTGTCCGCCGCCGCCGGGGCGTACGCCGCCGGCGGCCCGACCGGCGCGCCCACCCCCGCGCCGGCCCTGCCGGACCTGGTGGTCGTCGTGCACGGCCACGCCGACCGCCCCGCACCTCCGGCCGCCGCCAGGCCCGCCGGGTGGTGGCTGGGGGACTGGCGGGACAGCTGGACCCCGGGCGACCACGCCGCCGCCGTCACGGCGGTGCGCGCCGCCATCGGCCGCGGCGATGTCTACCAGGTCAACCTCGTCGGCCACGCCGCCGCCGCGTACACCGGCGATCCGCTGCCCGCGCTGGCCCGGCTGGCCGCCCTGCCCGGGGCCCGCTACGGCGGCGCGCTGTCCGGCCTGGGCTGGGCGCTGGGCTGCGCCTCCCCGGAGACGCTGATCGCCGTCGAGGACGGCCGCCTGGTCACCCGCCCGATCAAGGGCACCCGGCCGGCCACCGAGGCGGGCCGCCGGGAACTGCTCGCCTCCGCCAAGGAACGCGCCGAACACGTGATGATCGTCGACCTGGAGCGCAACGACCTGGCCCGGGTGGCGCGCACCGGCTCGGTGCGGGTGGACGAGCTGTTCGCCGTACGCCGCTGGTGTGACCTGTGGCAGGCCGAGTCGACGGTCTCCGCGGCGCCCGCCGACGGGCTGGGCCTGGCGGCGCTGCTGCGCGCGGTCTGCCCCGGCGGGTCGGTCACCGGCGCGCCGAAGCTCGCCGCGCTGGCCCAGATCGCCGACCTCGAGCCGGTCGGCCGCGGGGCCGGGATGGGCGCGCTCGGCTGGGTCGGTCCCGGCCGGGTCGACTTGGGGTTGACCATCCGTACCGCGGCCGCCGACGCCGAGCGGCTGCACCTGTGGGCCGGCGGCGGCATCACCTGGGGCAGCGACCCGGCCGCCGAGGTCGCCGAGGCCGCCGCGAAGGCCGCCCCGATCCGCGCCCTGCTCGCGACCGCCTGACCCGGCACGCGGCCAGGGTCGGTCAGGCGCGGCGGCCGGGACACGGCCGGGGCCGGTCAGGGGCGGGCGAAGGCGTCCAGCGCGGCGACGACCCGCTCGCCCACGCCGTGCCGGCTGCCGTGCCCGCCGGACTCGACGATCTCCAGGCGGGCGTCCGGCCAGTCCTGGGTGAGCTGCCAGGCGATGTCCGGCGGGCCGCTGACGTCCAGGCGGCCCTGCACCAGCACGCCCGGGATGCCGGCGAGCCGGCCGGCGTCGCGCAGCAGCTGCCCGTCCGGCATGAACCCGAGGTTGCTCCAGTAGTGGGTGACGATCCGGACGAACGCCGCGCGGAACACCGGGTCGGCGTAGCGGGGGTCGGGCTCGAACCCGCCGGCCAGGGAGACGTGCACGTCCTCCCAGTCACACCAGGTGATCTCGGCTCGTTCCCGCACGGCCGGGTCCGGGTCGTTGACCAGCCGGGCGTACGCGGTGGGCAGGTCGCCGTCGCGGTCGGCGGCGGGTACGCCGTCGCGGAAGCGGGCCCACTCCTGGGGAAAGATCCGACCCATGTCCCGGGTCACCCAGTCGATCTCGCGGCGGGTGTTGGCGACCACGCTGAACAGCACCAGCGCGCTGACCCGCTCGGGGTGGCGCTGGGCGTAGGCCAGGGACAGCGAGGAGCCCCACGAGGCGCCGCAGAGCAGCCACCGGTCCACGCCGAGGTGCGCGCGCAGCCGCTCCATGTCGGCCAGCAGGTGGGCGGTGGTGTTGACGGACAGGTCCACCGCCGGGTCGCTGGCGTGCGGGGTGCTGCGCCCGCAGCCGCGCTGGTCGAACAGGATGATCCGGTAGGCGGCCGGGTCGAACAGCCGCCGCCAGGAGGCGGTGGCGCCGGAGCCGGGGCCGCCGTGCACCACGAGGGCGGGGCGACCGTCGGGGTTGCCGCAGGTCTCCCAGTGGATCCGCTGCCCGTCGCCGACGTCGAGCAGCCCGTGGTCGTACGGCTCGATCGGTGGATACACGCGGTTCCCCTCCCACGCCGGATACAACAGCGCTGTTACATTAGCAGGGTGAGCACCGCACCCGACCGCGAGGCGCTCGGCACCCTGCTGCGCCACGTCCTGGAACTGCTCGACGCCGACGTCGCCGCCGTCTACACCGACCTGGACCTCGCCGACTACCGGCCCCGCTACTCGCCGCTGGTGCGGGTGCTGCTCACCGACGGGCCGCTGCCCATCCGCGACCTGGCCGCCCGGGTCGGCGTCACCCACTCCGCGGCCAGCCAGACCGCCGCCCAGATGAACCGCGCCGGCCTGGTCACCCTCGCCCCCGGCGCGGACGCCCGCCAACGCATCGTCACCCTCACCCCACGCGCGCACGCGCTGCGACCCGTCATCGAGGCCGAATGGGCGGCCACCAGCACCGCCATGCGGCAGCTCGACGCCGAACTGCCCGTACCCCTGGCCGACGAGCTGTACGCGGTGCTCGCCGCGCTGCGCCGCCGTCCGCTGCGCGACCGGATCGCCGACACCGGCCTGGCGCCGGCCGCGCCGCCAGCGGAAGACCGCCGCCCGCCGGCCAGGGGCGACGTCAGCGGCTGAGCCGCTGCCAGCGCCGCACCGCCAGGGACAACCGGGTCGGTACAGTCGGCGCGTGACCACGGAGTACAGCGGCACCGGCGACCCCGCCCGCAGCCTCGCCCTGCTCTGGCGCACCCGCGACAAGCCCAGCCGCAAGGGCGGCGACCTGTCCGTGGGCCGGATCGTGCACACCGCCATCGAACTCGCCGACGCCGAGGGCCTGACCGCGCTGTCCATGCGCCGCGTCGCCGAACGCCTCGGCGCCGGCACCATGAGCCTCTACACCCACGTACCCGGCAAGGGCGAACTGCTCGACCTCATGCTCGACACCGTCTACGGCGAGACCGCCCGCCCCGACGACGTGCCCGGCGGCTGGCGCGGCCGCCTCGAACTGGTCGCCCGGGAAAACCACGCGCTGTACCTGCGCCACCCGTGGCTGCTGCAGGTCGCCACCACCCGCCCCCCGCTGGGCCCGAACCTCATCGCCAAGTACGAGTACGAACTACGCGCCGTCGACGGCATCGGCCTGACCGACCTGGAAATGGACGCCGTGGTCACCCTCGTCGACAACTACGTGCACGGCGCCGTACGCGCCGCCGTCGAAATGGCCCAGGCCGCCCAACAGACCGGCCTGACCGACCAGCAGTGGTGGCACGCCCACGCCCCCTACCTCGAGCGGGCCCTCGACGCCCGGCGATTCCCCCTGGCCGCCCGCGTCGGCACCGCCGCCGGCGAGGAGTACCAGGCCGCCGCCGACCCGCAGCGGGCCTTCGAGTTCGGGCTGGCCCGCCTCCTCGACGGCGTACAGACGCTGATCGGACAGCGCCACGCCGGCTGACCCACCGGTGCACACCCCACCCCGGGTAACGGACGGATAGCCTTCCGGGCATGACTATGCGCCCGATCCGGATCATCGGCGACCCCGTGCTGCGTACCCCCAGCGAACCGGTGACCAGCTTCGACGCCGACCTGCGCGCCCTGGTCCAGGACCTGATGGACACCCTGCTCGGCGCGCCCGGCCGCGCCGGAGTGGCCGCCCCACAGATCGGGGTCAACGCCCAGGTGTTCGTCTACGACGCCGACGGCCACCGCGGCCACATGATCAACCCGACCCTGGAGCTGTCCGACGAACTCCAGGACGACGACGAGGGCTGCCTGTCCATCCCCGGCCTGTACTTCCCGACCCCCCGCGCCCTGCAGGCCACCGCGCACGGCTTCGACCAGCACGGCGAACCGCTGACCATCTCCGGCCGCGGCTTCCTGGCCCGCGCCCTGCAACACGAGACCGACCACCTGCACGGCCGCCTCTACGTCGACACCCTGCGCGGCGACACCCGCCGCCGGGCGCTGCGGGAGATCCGCGCCGGCCGGTTCCACTCGCCCAACCGCACCCCGTGACCCCTCGGGCCGGGGGACACCGGCGCCCCGGCCACCCCCAGCCCGAGGATCACCTCACCTGTCTCCCGGCCGCACCCGCGAGCCAGGCCGTCACGGCCGGCGACGCAGCCCGCACTCGATGAACTCGGCGACCCGGGTGAAACCCAGCCGCTCGTACAGACGCACCGCGGCGAGGTTGTCGGCCCGCACGTTGAGGGTGACATGGTCGACCGTGTCGGCCAGCCGGGCGCACAGCGCGGCCACCGCACCGGCGGCCAGGCCCCGGCCGCGCGACCGCGGATGGGTGGTGACATTGCCCAGCGCAGCCACCCGCCACGTCGGCGACCACACGTGCACCCCGGCGACGGCCACCAGCTCACCGCCGTCGTCGACACCCACGTACTGGCCGGTGTCCACCATCCGCGGATCGAACCAGTTGTCCGGGTAGGCGACGGCGTACAGGTCACGCAGCGCCGGCAGGTCGTCGCGGTCCAGCGGCCGCCCGACCGGGCAGGTCCGGCCCAGCCGGGCCGGGTCGGTCAACGCCATCCGGTGGTGCGCGGCCACGTCGGACAGCTCGTACCAGCGGGCCACCGTGGCGTCCAAACCGGGGGACAGGTGCGCCCACAGCCGGGCCGGCAGCACCGGCGCCAGCTCGGTCACCAGCGCCGCCAGCTCACCGGTGCGCTCCGGCGGGGCGAACGCCAGCAGCGTCGGCAGGTCGACACCGTGGTAGAGCAGCGCCACCTCGTCCCCACGGCGGAACCACGACGTGTACGGCCAGAAGAAGTCGTCCAGATCGCCCAACTGGTAGGCGTGCAGGACCGGATCGCGGCTCAGCAGCTCAGCCAGGACCGCCCGGTCGTGTTCGGCGCGTACGGGCACCCGACGATGATCACACAGGTGATCGACCCGCCCCGTCTCAGCCCGCCAACCACTGGTCGTAGCCCAACTTGGCCACCAGCGCCGCCACCACCACCAGCAGCACCACCCGCACGAAACCCGAACCCCGCCGCAACGCCATCCGCGCGCCCACCGCCGCCCCCGCCACGTTGCACACCGCCATCGCCGCCCCCAGCAGCCACCACACGTGCCCCGTCGCCGCGAACACCACCAGCGCACCCAGATTCGTACCCGCGTTGACCACCTTCGCCATCGCCGAGGCGTGCACGAAATCCGCCCCCACCAACGCGGTGAACGCCAACACCAGGAACGTGCCGGTGCCCGGACCGATCAACCCGTCATACAGGGCGATACCCAACCCGGCCACCGCCACCGCCACGCCCACCCGCGCCGCCGTACGCCGGTGCGGCCGCGCCACCACCCCCAACCGCGGCCGGGTCAACACGAACACCGCCACCGACAGCAACACCACCAACACCACCGGCCGGTACGCACCCGCCGGAACCGCCCCCGCCAACGCCGCACCCAACCCCGCCGTCAGCACCGCCAACCCCGCCGACGGCCCGGCCACCGACCAATCCAACTTCGTCCGCCGCGCATACGTCACCGCCGCCGTCGACGTACCGAAGATCGCCGCCAGCTTGTTCGTGCCCAACGCCGTGGCCACCGGCACCCCCGGCGCGGCCACCAGCAACGCCGGCAGCAACAACAACCCGCCACCACCGACCACGGCATCCACCCAGCCCGCCAGGGCAGCCGCGGTCAACAGGGTGGTCAACGACAGAGGATCCACGGGCCGCCATTCTGCCCACCGAACCGGCCCCACCGAGCCGCCCTGTGGCCAGCCTCACCGCCCCCCACCAGGACGGCGACCCCACTCACCAGCGACGCCGGCGCCGCAACCACAGGCCCAACCACGCCACCACCACGAACACCAGCATCGAACAGACCAGCGCCTTCAACACCCGGCAAGCCTGCCACAGCGACGTAGGGTGTCCAGGTGCGCCTGGCCACCTTCAACCTGCTGCACGGCCGCTCCCTCACCGACGGGCTCGTCGACCCCGACCGGCTCACCGCCGCCGTCACCGCCCTCGACGCCGACGTCCTCGCCCTGCAGGAAGTCGACCGCGACCAGTCCCGCAGCGGCAACCTCGACCTCACCGCCATCGCCGCCCGCGCCCTCGACGCCCCCGAACACCGCTTCGCCGCCGCCGTCGTCGGCACCCCCGGCGAACGGTTCCGCCCCCTCACCCACGACGACGACGGACACGGCGAACCCCTCTACGGCGTCGGCCTGATCAGCCGCCACCCCGTACGCACCTGGCAGGTCACCCGACTGCGCCCCGCCCCGGTCCGCTCACCGATCTACGCCCCCGGCCCCGGCGGCGGACTCGTCCTGCTACGCGACGAACCCCGCGTCGTCCTCGCCGCCGTGCTCGACACCCCACACGGCCCACTCACCGTCGCCGCCACCCACCTGTCCTTCGTCCCCGGCTGGAACATGCTGCAACTACGCCGCGTCGTCCGCGCCCTGCGCGCCCTACCCGCCCCCCGCATCCTCCTCGGCGACCTCAACCTCCCCGCCGGCGCCGCCCGCCTGCTCACCGGCTGGCGGCCGCTCGGTCGCCGCCCCACCTACCCCGCCGGACAGCCCCGCGTCCAACTCGACCACGTCCTCGCCGACCGGCGCGGCCTCGACCGGCTACCACCCGTCACCGCCGTACACACCCCGCTGTCGACCATCTCCGACCACCGGCCCCTCATCGTCGACCTCGGCTGACCGCCGGCACCACGGAACCCACCCGCCGCGGGCCCTGCGGCCGGGCCACCTCACCCCAACCCGGACGCCCGCTGCGCCGCCCGCACCGCGTTACGGAACAGCATCGCCACCGTCGTCGGACCCACCCCACCGACCCGCGGCGTGATCGCCCCCGCCACCTCGGCGCACGACTCGTCCACGTCCGGCAACAACCGCCGCCCCTCGTACCGCACCCCACCACCGACCACCACCGCACCCGGACGCACATGCTCCGGCTGGATGATCCCCGGCACCCCCGCCGCCGCGATCAGGATCTCCGCCCGCCGCGTGTACCGCGACCAGTCCGCCACCCCGGTGTGCACCACCGTCACCGCGGCGTTCGCCGTCGGCCGCTTCTGCGCCAACAACATCGCCAACGGCCGACCCAACGTGGCACCCCGACCCAGGATCACCACCTCACGCCCCGACACCGGCACCCCGTGAAACGCCAACAACGCCTCGATCCCCGCCGGCGTACACGGCAACGGACCCGGCAGCCCCAACGCCAGACGCCCCATGTTCACCGGATGCATCCCGTCGACGTCCTTGTCCGGATCCAGCACCGCCAACGCCCGGTCATAATCCAGGTGCCCCGGAATCGGATACTGCACCAACACCCCGTGCACACCCTTGTCCGCGTTGAAATCCTCCAGCACCGCGTGCAGATCCGCCTGCGACGCCGACCCCGACAGGTGCACATGCGGCGACGCGAACCCCAACTCGGCCGCCTGCCGCTGCTTGATCCGGATGTACCCGGCGCTCGCGTCGTCGTCACCGACCAGCACCGTCGCCAGCGCCGGCGTCACCCCCGACGCCCGCAACCCGGCCACCGCCTCCGCGACCTCCGCCAACACCCGCTCCGCCACCGGCCCACCCGGCAACAACCGAGCCGTCGTACCCGAAGAAGACATGCCACACCCCCCGCGGAGGCCCAGGCGGTCGACCCCCACGACGAGCTCCCCGATGGTTGCTGCCATCCCCGTGCCGCCAGTCGCGTCGCCCTCAGCCTGCCACAGCCCGCCGCGCCACCGCATCCGCCACCGCCTGCCACCGCGGCAACGCCCCCAGCAGCGCATCCGCCCGCCGCCGCCGCGCCACCGCCGATCCCACCCCCAGATCCGCCACCGCCGCCGCGAACCGCGCCCGCAACACCCGCTCCCGCCCCGGCGCCACCGCCGCCAACACCGCATGACACCGCGCGTACGTCACCACGATCCAGAACATCGCCTCCCGGTGCGCGCCCGCACCGATCAACTCCGCGCTGCCGTCCACCACCACCGGCCGCCCCGCCGCACTCAGATCCGCCCGGAACGCGAACCCGGTACCCGCCGCCACCCGCGCCGCCTCGTCGAACGTGCCCGCCAACCCCGCCAGATGCTCCCGCACCCGACCCGCACCCATCCCGCCGCCGTCCAGCGACGCCAGCAACTCCTCGTACCGGTCGGCGAACCCGTACCCGGACAGCACCTCCCGCGCCACCACGTACCGCCGCCGCACCGTCGGATCCCGCAACCCCGCCACCACCGGCAGCAACGCCACCACCGACGTCGGGAACACCCACCCCAACACCTGCTCGTGCAACGGCCCGTCGCCGTCCAGCCGGGCCAACCCCTCCTCGACGCGCCGCCGCACCCCGGCCACCCGCCGCCGCACCCACACCGGATCCGCGAAACCCGCCGCCACCCGCTCCCGCAGCGCCGCCAGCCGGCCCGTCGGATCCACGATCACCGCATCGGTACGGAAGAACGGCGCGAACACCCACGACCCCAGCACGTCCTGCGGCGAGCCCAGCTCCGCCCAGCCGATCGTACTGACCTCCAGCAGCACCCCCCGATGCCGGAACTTGCCCAGCTTCCCGCCGGGGGCCGCCCGCACCAGCAACACGTCCACATCCGACGACTCCGGCAACACCGCGTCAGCCGGCAGACCCACCGTCGAACCGCTGAAGAACGCCCCCTCGATCCCGCCGTCCCGGCGAGCCTGCTCCCGCACCCAGTCGACCGCCACCGCCCGCGCCTCACCGACCCGCATCCACCCATCCTGCCCGCCCCGGCGGCACCCGCGACGCCACCGTCCGCGTGCCGCCTCCGCTCACCCGCCGCTCAGCACGTTCGCCAGCGCCTGGTTGGTCCGGTTCGACCGCACCGCCGCGCGCTGCTGACCCGCCGTCACCTCGATGTACGTCTGCGACGACGCCAACGACGCGTGCCCCAGCAACCGCATGATCTCCGCCGCGCTCGCCCCGTCCTCGGCCAACCGGGTCGCGAAGGTGTGCCGCAACGCGTGCAGCCGCGCCCCCTTCGGCACCCGGTCACCGATGCCCGCCCGCCGGAAGCACGACTCCACCAGGTACTGCAGGCCACCGCGGCGCAGCGGCGCACCCCGCCGGTCCACCAGCAACGCCGAGTCCGGGCGTACGCTGCGCGCCCCGAAGCGCCGCCGCCGACTGTCCAGGTAGTCCACCAGCACCCGGTCGACCGCGGCCTCGATCGGCACCGTACGCGGACGCCCGCCCTTGCCCGCCACGTCCACCCGCCGCTCACCGTCCCGGCCGGCCACCGACGCCACCCGCAGCGCCAACAGCTCCGACAGGCGCAGCCCGGCGCAGAGCGCCAGGGCCAGCACCGCGAGGTCCCGCTCCGGCCACGGGTCACGCTGCCGGCCCCGCTCGCGCGCCACGGCGGCGAGCAGCTCCTCCGGCGTGTCCTCACCGCGCAGCGGCTTCGGGCGGGGGAGCGGAGCGCGTGGCCGGCCGACCGCCGGCATCGGATTCCCCGGTACGACGCCCTCGGCGACCAGGAACGTGAAGAAGCTGTTCCACGTGGACCAGGCGCGGTGCACGGAGGCGGTGGCGCGGGGCGCGGCGAACCGCGCGAACGCCCGCCGCATGACCTGGGGGGAGAGGGTGGAGATCGGCACCCGGCCGATGGGGAGGGGAGTGGTGCCGTCCGGGCCGGTCAGCGCCGCGACGATCGTCAGGTCCCGCCGGTAGGCCGCGAGGGTGTGGGGGGAGGGCTTGCGGGTGGCCCGGTCGGTCAGGAACTCCTCGATCAACCTGGCTACCGACCCGTCCGCAATATCGTGCATAAGGGACATTATGCACGAATATTCACATTCACGTGAGCCTGGGTGGCAGGGGAGCGGGCGAAACCGGTAGAACCGGCGCCGATCGCCGGCGGGCTACGCGTGCAGGACACGGCCACCGGGGGTGTCGGTGACGCCCGGCTGCTGCGCCGGGCTGGAGGACTGGCGGGAGTGGACGTCCGTCCTGGACGGCGGCCAGCCCTGGCTGGGACACGATCCCGGTCCGGAGGTCGAGGTGCGCGGCGCGCTGATCCGCGTCTGACAGCACGGTGGCCGCCGCCGGAGCGGAGCGGACCGGTTGTCGAGTTCGCGCGGGCCGACCTGCCGGGGCTGCTGGCCCGCGTCCACGCCGACCTGGTGGGATTTCTCGCCCGGCTCGACGCGTGGACGCGTACCGCCGGCCTGGCGGCGAGAGGGAGGCTCTGGTGGCGGGCCCCGCTGACCCTGCCGGAGGAGGGCCGGCTCGGGTCTACTTGACATAATGTACATTATCGAACCGCAAGCCGGCTCAGATCAGCTGCACGTAGGCGGCCCGCCACTGGGGTGAGGGATCCGCGCCGAGGCTCGTCCAGTATTCCCGGCCGGTGACGATCGTGCCGTCGCGCACCGTCCAGAACGACGCCACGCGGTGCACCCCCATCGTGTCGTGCGGGACCTCCACCTCGGAGACCACCGCGTCGCCGTCGGCGACGATCCGCAGCACCTTGATCGCCCACCCCTCCGGGTACTCGGCGTTGATCCGCACGTAGTTGTCGCGGCCCACGATCCGCTCGGCGCTGACCGGCCACTCCACCACCAGGTCCTCGGCGAGCAGCGCGGTGAGCCCGGGCCAGTCGCGGGCCTGCATGCGATCCCACAGCTGCTGAACAATCTCGGTCGGCTCCATGCGCGCATCCTGGCAGCACCCACCGACAACGCGGGCGCCGCTCAGCGGCGGCCCACTCCCCCTGCCCGGGTCGCGGTCGTGGTCGGGCCCGGGCGGGGCCGGCGGGTCACCGCTGGCTGCGGGTCCGGGAGCGGAAGGTGCGGCGATAGCTGTCCGGAGGTACGCCGACCGTGCGGTGGAAGTGTCGTCGCAGGGTGGTGGCGGTGCCCATGCCGGTGGCCGCCGCGATGGCGTCGATGCTGTCGTCGGTGGTTTCCAGCAGTTCCTGGGCGTGGCGGATCCGTTGGGTGAGCAGCCATTGCAGCGGCGTGGTGCCGGTCACCGACCGGAAGTGGCGGGCCAGGTTGCGGGAGCTCATCCGGGCCTGGCGGGCCAGGTCCTCGACGGTCAGCGGGTGGTCCAGGCGGCGCAGCACCCAGGGGAAGAGGTCGGCGAGGGGGTGGTTGCCGGGGGCGGGCACCGGGGTGGTGACGAACTGGGCCTGGCCGCCGTCGCGGTGCGGGGGCACGACGAGGCGGCGGGCCACCGCGTTGGCGGTCGAGGAGCCGTGGTCGAGGCGGACCAGGTGCAGGCACAGGTCCATGGCGGCGGCCTTGCCGGCGGAGGTGAGCACGCGGCCGTTGTCGACGTAGAGGACGTCCGGGTCCACCCGTACCCGGGGGTGGCGGGTGGCGAGGTCCCGGGTGTGGGCCCAGTGGGTGGTGGCGCGTTGGTCGTCGAGCAGGCCGGCGGCGGCGAGCACGAACGCGCCGGTGCAGAGGGAGGCGACGCGGGCGCCGGCGTGGTGGGCGGCGCGGACGGCGTCGACCAGGTCGGCCGGGGGTGGGACGTCGATGTCGGCCCAGCCGGGGACGATCACGGTGTCGGCGTGTGGGAGGTGGTCGAGGCCGTGGTCGGGTTCGATCCGGAATCGGCCGGCGGGCACCGGTGCGGGTCCGCAGAGGTCGAGGCGGTACCAGTGGTCCACGATGCCGGTCGCGCTGAGGTCGGTGCCGAAGACCTCGCAGGCCAGGGAGAGTTCGAAGGGCAGCATGCCGTCGGTGACGGCGAGCGCGACGGTGTGCACGTCCGAAATTGTACGGGTGTTGGCGTTCCAGACACTCGTGGGGAGCGTTCCGGGCCGTGAGGATGGTGGGGACGGTTGGTCTGAGCACAGGAGAAGACGATGACTTCGGGGCTTGCGGTGGCGGTGTTCGGCGCGTACGGGCACACCGGGCGGTTTGTGGTGGCGCGGTTGCGCGAGTGCGGGTTCGTGCCGGTGCTCAGCGGACGGGACGTGGACAAGCTGAAGGCGTTGGCGTACGAGTCGGGGCTGGAGGCCCGGCCGGCGTCGGTGGATGATCCGGCGGCGCTGGACCGGGCGGTGGCCGGCACGTCGGCCGTGGTCAACTGTGCCGGGCCGTTCGCCACGACGGCCGCGCCGGTGATCGAGGCGGCGCTGCGGGCCGGTATCCCGTATGTGGATGTGGCGGCCGAGATCGAGGCGAACCTGGACACGTTCGCGCACTTCGGCGAGCGGGCGCGGGCCGCGGGGGCGGTGGTGGTGCCGGCGATGGCGTTCTACGGCGGTCTGGGTGATCTGCTCGCCACCGCCGCGCTGGGCGACTGGGCTGCGGCCGACGAGGCGCACGTGGCGTACGGGCTGAGCGGTTGGCACCCGACGGCGGGGACGCGGGCCGCGGGGGTGGTCTCCCGGCAGCGGCGGGGTGGGCGGCGCGTCCGGTACGCCGGCGGGCGGTTGGAGTACCGCGACGACGCGGCGCCGACGCTGGAGTGGTCCTTCCCGGATCCGGTGGGCGCGCGGGCCGTCATCGGGGAGTTTTCGATGGCCGACGTGGTCACCATTCCGAGTCACCTGGCCATCCCGGAGGTGCGGACGTACATGACGGTGGAGGCGGCCCGGGACCTCGCGGCCGCGGAGACGCCGGGGCCGGCGCCGGCTGACGGGAGTGGGCGGTCCGCGCAGACGTTCCTGGTCGACGTGGTGGTGCGGGCCGGCGGCCGGGAGCGGCGGGCGGTGGCGTCGGGGCAGGACATCTACGCGGTCACGGCGCCGCTGGTGGTGGAGGCGGTCGACCGCATCCTCACGGGGCGGACCAGGACGGTCGGGGTGGCCTCCGCCGGGGAGATCTTCGACGCGGCCGATTTCCTGCGGGCGCTGTCGCCGATCATCTCGGTGGACCTGCGTCCGTAGGGCGGTGTGCCGGGGCGCGGGTGGCCCGCTCCCCCGGGCGTGCCGGTGCGGGGGTTCCCGGGCCGGGTGTGCGGGGGTCGCCCGCGGGTGGTCGGGTGTGCGGCGCCCCCGGAAGGGCGCCGCACACCCGGTCGGCTCAGTCGCGGTTGCCGACGTAGGCCGCGAGGTGTTCGCCGGTGAGGGTGGCGCGGTTGGCGACGAGGTCGGCGGGGATGCCTTCGAAGACGACCCGGCCGCCGTCGTGGCCGGCGCCGGGGCCGAGGTCGATGATCCAGTCGGCGTGGGCCATGACGGCCTGGTGGTGCTCGATGACGATGACCGACTTGCCGGCGTCGACGAGGCGGTCGAGCAGGCCGAGCAGTTGCTCGACGTCGGCGAGGTGCAGGCCGGTGGTGGGTTCGTCGAGGACGTAGACGCCGCCCTTGTCGGCCATCCGGGTGGCCAGCTTGAGCCGTTGCCGTTCGCCGCCGGAGAGGGTGGTGAGGGGCTGGCCGAGGCGCAGGTAGCCGAGTCCGACGTCGGCGAGCCGGTGGAGGATGGCGTGGGCGGCGGGGGTGCGGGCCTCGCCGTCGGCGAAGAACTCCTCGGCCTCGGTCACCGACATGGCGAGGACCTCGCTGATGTCGCGGCCGCCGAGGCGGTATTCCAGCACGGAGGCCTGGAAGCGTCGGCCCTCGCACTCCTCGCAGGTGGTGGCGACGCCGGCCATCATGGCCAGGTCGGTGTAGATGACGCCGGCGCCGTTGCAGGTGGGGCAGGCGCCCTCGGAGTTGGGGCTGAACAGGGCGGGTTTGACGCCGTTGGCCTTGGCGAAGGCCTTGCGGACGGGTTCGAGCAGGCCGGTGTAGGTGGCCGGGTTGCTGCGGCGGGAGCCGCGGATGGCGGTCTGGTCGACGGACACGACGCCGTCGTGGCCGGCGACCGAGCCGCGGATCAGGGAGCTCTTGCCGGATCCGGCGACGCCGGTGACGACGACGAGCACGCCGAGCGGGATGTCGACGTCGACGTCGCGCAGGTTGTGGGTGTTGGCGCCGCGTACCTCCAGCGTGCCGGAGGGGGTGCGTACGGAGGGTTTGAGGGCGGCCCGGTCGTCGAGGTGGCGGCCGGTGCGGGTGCCGCTGGTGCGCAGTCCGTCGATGGTGCCCTCGAAGACGACGTGGCCGCCTTCGGTTCCGGCGCCGGGGCCGAGGTCGACGAGGTGGTCGGCGATGGCCATGACTTCCGGTTTGTGTTCGACCACGAGGACGGTGTTGCCCTTGTCGCGCAGTCGCAGCAGCAGGTCGTTCATCCGCTGGATGTCGTGCGGGTGCAGGCCGATGGTGGGTTCGTCGAAGACGTAGGTGACGTCGGTGAGCGCGGAGCCGAGGTGGCGGATCATCTTGGTGCGTTGGGCCTCGCCGCCGGAGAGGGTGCCGGAGGGCCGGTCGAGGGAGAGATAGCCGAGTCCGATCTCGACGAACGAGTCGAGCAGGTGGCGCAGGCCGGTGAGCAGCGGGGCCACGGAGGGTTCGTCGAGGCTGCGGACCCAGTCGGCGAGGTCGCTGATCTGCATGGCGCAGGCGTCGGCGATGTTGATGCCCTTGATCTTCGAGGAGCGGGCGGTCTCGTTGAGCCGGGTGCCGGCGCAGTCCGGGCAGGTCGTGAAGGTTACGGCCCGCTCCACGAAGGCGCGGATGTGTGGTTGCAGGGTGTCGATGTCCTTGGCCAGGAACGACTTCTGGATCTTGGGGATCAGTCCCTCGTACGTCAGGTTGATGCCCTCGACCTTGATCTTGGTTGGTTCCTTGTGGAGCAGGTCGTGCAGTTCCTTCTTCGTGTAGGCCCGGATCGGCTTGTCCGGGTCGAAGAAGCCGCAGCCGCGGTAGATGCGCCCGTACCAGCCGTCCATGCTGTAGCCGGGGATGGTCAGCGCGCCCTCGTTGAGCGAGCGGCTGTCGTCGTAGAGGGCGGACAGGTCGAAGTCGGTGACCGAGCCCATGCCCTCGCAGCGCGGGCACATGCCGCCGGTGATGGTGAAGCTGCGCCGTTCCTTGACGGTCTTGCCGCCGCGTTCGACGCTGACCGCGCCGGCGCCGCTGATCGAGGCGACGTTGAAGGAGAACGCCTGGGCCGAGCCGATGTGCGGCTGGCCGAGGCGGCTGAAGACGATCCGCAGCATGGCGTTGGCGTCGGTGGCGGTGCCGACGGTGGAGCGGGCGTTGGCGCCCATCCGTTCCTGGTCCACGATGATCGCGGTGGTGAGCCCGTCGAGGACGTCGACCTCGGGCCGGGCCAGCGTCGGCATGAAGCCCTGCACGAACGCGCTGTAGGTCTCATTGATCATGCGCTGGGACTCGGCGGCGATGGTGCCGAACACCAGGGAGCTCTTGCCCGAACCGGAGACGCCGGTGAAGACCGTGAGTCGGCGCTTGGGGATCTCGACGCTGACGTCCTTGAGGTTGTTCACCCGGGCGCCCTGCACGCGGATCAGGTCGTGGCTGTCGGCGGCGTGCCGGGCGGGTGACGACTCGGTCCTCGTGGCGCTGCTCATGCTGTCTCCCCTGCTGTGCGACGGGCCCGCCGCGTGGCCGGCCGGCCCGGATCGGTCCCGGGTCAGGCTAGTCGTGGCCCCGCGCCGCCCGCTTCTCGATTCCTGACCGGCCGGGTGACCTGTTTGGCCAGGCAGGCGGGCAGGCCGGCGGTGGCCTGGGCGGCCTCGTCCCGGTAGACGCTGGGCGGCACGCCGACCAGTTCGCTGAACCGGGTGCTGAACGTGCCCAGCGAGGAGCAGCCGACGGTGAAGCAGACCTCGGTGACGCTCAGGTCGCCGCGGCGCAGCAGCGCCATGGCCCGCTCGATGCGCCGGGTCATCAGGTACGAGTACGGGGACTCGCCGTAGGCGGCCCGGAACTGGCGGCTGAGGTGCCCGGCGGACATGTGCACGCCCCGGGCGAGCGCCTCGACGTCCAGCGGCTGCGCGTACTCCCGGTCGATCCGGTCGCGGACCCGGCGCAGCCGCGCGAGGTCGTGCAGCCGCTGCTCGGCGTCGGATCTGCTGGTCATCCCCGTGATCGTGCCATGGCCGGCCCGGGTTGCCCACCACCGGCCGGCCGCGTGCGACGTGGCGTCCGGCGTGCGGCGGCCTGTCCGGTTCGCCGGGGTGCTAGCGCAGCCGGCGGGCGGTGAACCGGGTGGGTGGGTCGGCGATGGCGTCCTGGGCGGCGACGAGTTGCAGCTCGCGGGTGCCCGCGGCGAGCGTCGCGTCGAGCACCGCGAAGATCGAGTTGGTGGTCTTCTCCAGGGCGGCGGCCGGTGACCCGGTGCTGCACAGGTGGGCCAGGTACAGCGCGGCGGTGACGTCGCCGCCGCCGTTGGGGGTGATCGGCAGCAGCGGGGTGGTGACCGCCCAGGCGCCCTCGTCGGAGACCGCCACGACCTCCAGGTGACCGGCGGGCAGGTCGCCGTGCAGGACGCTGGTGACCAGGACGTGCCGGGGACCGGTGGCCCGCACGGAGTCGACGGCGGCGAGCAGGTCGTCGATGGTGTCGGTGCTGCGCCCGGCGAGGAACTCCAGCTCGAACTGGTTGGGGGTGACGATGTCGGCGCGCGGCACGACGGTGTCGCGCAGGTACTCGGGGATGCCGGGGCGGACGAACATGCCGCGGCCGACGTCGCCCATCACGGGGTCGCAGCAGTAGACCGCGTCCGGGTTGGCGGCCTTGACCCGGTCGACGGCGTCGAGGATGACCGCGCCCATCGCCGGGTCACCCTGGTAGCCGGAGAGCACCGCGTCGGCGGTGCCGAGGACTCCCCGGTCCTCGATGCCGGCGATGACGTCGGCGACGTCGGCCGGGGCCAGCAGCGGGCCGCGCCACGCGCCGTAGCCGGTGTGGTTGGAGAAGTGCACGGTGAGCACCGGCCAGACCTCGTGCCCGAGTCGTTGCAGGGGGAACACGGCGGCGGAGTTGCCGACGTAGCCGTAGGCGACCGAGGACTGCACGGACAAGATCTTCACGCGCTCATCGTCGCATCCCGCGCGGTGTGCCGGTCGCACGACCGGCAGGGTTGCCGGTGGCGGGCGAGGTCCGGTGCCGGTCAGAGGCCGCCGGCGATGCGCAGGACCGCGCCGGTGGTGTAGGAGGAGTCGGGGCCGAGGAGGAAGGCGATGGCGCCGGCGATCTCGTCGGGCTCCCCGGCCCGGCCCAGCGGGATGCGACCGGCGGCGCTGTCGGGCCGGTCGGGCGCGCCGGAGAGGGCGTGGATCTCGGTGCGGATGATGCCGGGGGCCACGGCGTTGACCCGGATGCCGCGGGGGGCGAGTTCCTTGGCCAGGCCGACGGTGAGGGTGTCGGTGGCGGCCTTCACGGCGGCGTAGTGGATGTATTCGCCGGGGCTGCCGAGGGTGGCCGCGGCGGAGGAGACGTTGACGATGGCGCCGCCGTCGGCCATCCGGCGCGCCGCCTGCTGGGCGCAGAGCACGTACCCGACGAGGTTGACGTCGACGACGCGGCGCAGGTCGTCGGCGCGCAGCTCGGTGAAGGGGCCGATCGGGCTGGTGATGCCGGCGTTGTTGACCAGGCCGGTGAGGGGGCCGAGGTCGGCGGCGGCGTCGAAGAGGCGCCGCACCTGGTCGGGGTCGCTGGTGTCGGCCGCGACGGCCACCCCGCGGCCGCCGGCGGCCTCGATGTCGGCCAGCACCGCCCGGGCGGCGGCGTGGTCGCTGCGGTAGCCGATGGCGACGTGGTGGCCCGCGGCGGCCAGCCGCCGGGCGGTGGCGGCGCCGATGCCACGGCCGCCGCCGGTGACGATGGTGACGGACGTCAATGCCCTCTCCCCTGCCCCGTTGGTGTGGGTGACGTTACCGTGGCCGGGACGGGATGCGGGTGGAGAGGACGGTCACACCATGGCGCGGGCGTTGGTGCTGGGTGGCGGCGGGGTGACCGGCGTGGCGTGGGAGTTGGGGCTGCTGGCCGGGCTGGCCGACCGGGGCGTGGACCTGGCCGGCGCGGACCTGGTGGTGGGCACGTCGGCGGGATCGGTGGTCGGGGCGCAGGTGTGCTCCGGCACGCCGCTGGCGGAGCTGTACGCGGCGCAGCTGCGCCCGCCGCGTGGTGAGCTGACCGCCCGGCTGGGGGTGGCGGTGCTGCTGCGCTGGGCGTGGGCGGGCGCCCGGGGCGGCGACGCGCAGCGGTCACGGGCGCGGGTCGGGGCGATGGCGCTGGCCGCGCGTACCCCGTCGGAGGCGTCGCGGCGGGCGGTGCTGGAGTCCCGGTTGCCGGTGCGGGAGTGGCCGGCGCGGCGGCTGCTGGTGACGGCGGTCGACGCGGCCTCCGGCGAGTTCGTGGTCTTCGACGCCGACGCCGGGGTGTCGCTGGTGGACGCGGTCGGGGCCAGTTGCGCGGTGCCCGGGGTGTGGCCGCCGGTGACCATCGGGACGCGCCGCTACGTCGACGGTGGGGTGCGCTCGTCGGTGAACGCGGACCTGGCGGCCGGCGCGGCGGCGGTGGTGGTGTTGGCGCCGGTGACGGCCGGGTTCGGTCCGGGGCCGCGGCTGGCGGCGCAGGTGGCCCAGTTGCGGTCGGCCGGGTCGCGGGTGGTGGTGGTGACCCCGGACAGCGGATCGCGGCGGGCGATCGGCCGGAACCTGCTGGATCCGGCGCGGCGGGCCGGGTCGGCGCGGGCCGGGCACGCGCAGGCGGCGGTGGTGGCCGCCGAGGTGGCCGCGGTGTGGGATTGACCGCCTAGGCTCACCGGGTCGGCGCGACGGGCGGAGGTGCCAGGTGGCTGTGGGTGTCGGGGATCAGGTCGCGGATTTCGCGCTGCCGGACGAGACGGGCACGCTACGGCGGTTGTCGGAGTTCCTGGCGGCCGGGCCGGTGGTGCTGTTCTTCTACCCGGCGGCGATGACCCGCGGGTGCACGGCGGAGAGCTGCCACTTCCGCGATCTGGCGGCGGAGTTCGCCGCGGTCGGCGCGCAGCGGGTGGGCATCAGCCGGGATCCGGTGGACCGGCAGGCGGAGTTCTCCCGGCGGCACGGCTTCGACTATCCGCTGCTGTCCGACGTCGACGGGACGGTGGCGGACGCGTTCGGGGTGCGCCGGCGGCTGCCGCTGGGGGCGTTGAGCACGCGGCGGATGACGTTCGTGATCGACCCGGACCGGCGGGTGCTCGCCGTGGTGCACAGCGAGCTGAGCATGACCGAGCACGCCGACGCGGCGCTGCGCGCGCTGGGGGGTTGATCTTCCGGTTGTCGCAGTCGGCTGGTATCAAGGCTGCAATCAGACAGGTGTACGGAAGAGGGCGTGATGGCGGGTCAGGGTTTGTCCACTGACGAGGTGCAGGGCATCCGGGAAGCGTTGGCGGCGGGCCGCAAGCCGCGGGTGGTGTTCACGGCGGCGGCGGGTCAGATGGCCGGGCAGCTCGGGCAGGTGGTGGAGCTGACCGACCCGGAGCTGTCGGAGGAGTTCGTGGTGGTCCGCTTCGGCCGCGACGAGCTGCCCTTCTCCCCCGCCGACGTGGCGATCGCGCCCAAGGGCGCCGGGCGTAAGCCGGCCGAGGCGAAGCCGCCCGTCGAGGAGCCGCCGGCGCCGGCGGAGCCGGCGTTCGTGTTGGACGCGCCGCCGGTGCCGGCGCCGCGCCGGGAGGAGCCGAGGGTGGCGCAGCAGCAGGCGGAGCCGAAGCCGGCACGGCGGGCGGTGAAGGCGGTGAAGCCGAAGGGCCCGGCCGGGCTGACCGTGACGCTGGCGTACGCCGACGGCGAGTGGACGGTGGCCGCGCAGCAGGGCACGAAGGCCCTCGCCAAGCCGTACGTGGTGAAGCCGGCGGAGGCGCTGCGGATGGTGGCGCTGGTGGACGTGCCGGGGGTGCAGGAGGCGGTGGAGCAGATCCTCGCCGCCGAGCGCGCCGAGGCGGAGCAGCAGGCCGAGAAGCTGCGCGCCGAGTTGGCGGAGATCGAGGCCCGGTTGGCGGAGCTGCGCGAGGCCCACTGAGCCCCGCCGCGCGTCCCGGTCGGAAATCGCCTCGGCCGGGCGCGCGGCATCTGCTGGGTTTCCGCCGCGTCCTCGACGAGGCCGGAGGGAACCGCTTCCTGGAAGGACCGCCTAGGCTGCCCCGGTGGGTTACTGGGGCACGGTGGTGGTGGCGCGGCCTGACGGTCTGCTGGTCGACCAGGACGATGTCGGCGGATTCGGATACCGACACCGGTGGCTGCGGGAGCTGAGTGACGGCTGGCAGCTGCTGGAGACCAGCGGGTGGAACGATCCTCCGGACCTGCTCGCTCCGGCCGGCGCGCTCGCCACCTCGACGGGGCGGCCGGTCTTCGCCGCCTACGTCAGCGACGGCGACTGCGCGGTGATGGCGACGGCGACGCCGGACGAGGTGGGACCGTTGACGCACCTGTGGGACACCGACCGACCGTGCGGGGTCTACCGGCACCAGCCGCGCGGGCTGCCGGAACCGGTCGGACGCACCGCTGACGAGGTGATCGCGGAGTTGATGGCGTGGTCGGCGGCGGCCGGGCTTCGGGCGGACGCGACCCGGCTGCGAGCGGTGCTGGGACACGAGCATCCGGTCGAGGCGGACGATCTGCTGTTCGCGCTGGTGAAGGCGCTGGGAGTGGCGAGGATCGGCCGGACCCGACCGTGGACGGTGCCGCTGGAGCAGCACCCCTTCGCGTCGGTCACGGACATCCTGGCGTCGCGGGCCCGGGCGGAGGCGGCGTACCGGCAGGCGGCGGTCGAGGACGGTGCGGAGCCCGACGAGCCGGAGGCGCCGTGGGAGGCAGCGGCGATCCGGCTGGAAGAGGAGCTGTGGGCGTCGTTGTACCGCCCGGAGGTGGACGTCGCGGGTCTGGCGCGGCGAGCGCAGCGGCTGCGGGCGGAATATGACGTCGCCAGGGGTCGGCGACCACGGCCGCCTCACGGCCCTCTCAGTCGGGAGCACCCGTGGAATTCCGGCCGCGTGTGGGCGGACAGGCGGGCCACCGATTGACCGCCCCTCCCCTGAACGCCCCGCGGGGCCGGTGCGACCCCCTCGCACCGGCCCCGCGTTTTTCCGCGCTCACGCCGTCGATCAGTGTTGCGGGATGTTGCGCACCCCGATCCGCTTGCGGAACACCCAGTAGGTCCAGCCCTGGTAGGCCAGCACGATCGGGGTGAAGATCACCGCCACCCAGGTCATGATCTTCAGGGTGTAGGGGGTGGAGGCGGCGTTGCTGGCGGTCAGCGTGCCGGCGGCGTCGAGGGTGGACGGCAGCACGTTCGGAAACAGCGCGGCGAACAGGGTCGCCACGGCCAGCGCGATGGCCAGGGCGGTGCCGGTGAACGCCCAGCCCTCCCGGCGTGCCGCGGCGGCGGCCAGACCGCCGAGCAGGGCGAGGGCGGCGGCGACGGCGAGCACCACGGCGGCCGCGCTGGACCGGATGGTCAGCGTCCAGCTCAGGAAGGCCACCGCGACGACAGCGGTGCCGACGCCGAGCTTCACGGCGAGGGTGCCCGCGCGCCGGCGGATGTCGTCGGTGGTCTTGAGGGCGAGGAACACCGCGCCGTGGGTGAGGAACAGGCCCAGGGTGGTCAGGCCGCCGAGCAGGGCGTACGGGTTGAGCAGGTCGACCAGGCCGCCGACGTACTCGTGCTGGGCGTCGAGCGGCACGCCGCGCAGAATGTTGGCGAAGGCCACGCCCCACAGGATCGCCGGGATCAGCGAGCCGAAGAAGATGGCCTGGTCCCAGCGGCGTTTCCAGGACGCCTCGGCGCGCTTGTGCCGGTATTCGAAGGCCACCCCGCGGGCGATGAGCGCGAGCAGGATGAGCAGCAGCGGCAGGTAGAACCCGGAGAACAGGGTGGCGTACCACTCGGGGAAGGCGGCGAACATCGCGCCGCCGGCGGTGATCAGCCAGACCTCGTTGCCGTCCCAGACCGGGCCGATGGTGTTGATCAGGACGCGGCGTTCCCGGTCGTCGCGGCCGAGCACGGGCAGCAGCATGCCGACGCCGAAGTCGAAGCCTTCGAGGATGAAGTAGCCGGTGAAGAGCACGGCGACGAGGAGAAACCAGATGGTGGTCAGTTCCACGATGGGCTCCGGGGGTCAGTAGGCGAAGGCGAGCGGGCGCTCGGCGTCGTCGGTGTCGTCGTCGTCGGCCGGTTGCGGGGCGACGTCGGGTACGCCGGCCTTGGCGTAGCGGACCAGCAGTTTGAACTCGATCACCGCGAGGGTGGCGTAGATCAGGGTGAACGCGGTGAAGGAGGTGAGTACCTCCGTCAGCGAGACGCTGCGGGACACGCCGTTGCGGGTGAGCATCTCGCCGAAGACGATCCACGGCTGGCGGCCCATCTCGGTGAAGATCCAGCCGAAGGAGTTGGCGAGCAGCGGCAGCACCGGCATGACCAGGCCGGCGCGCAGCAGCCACCGGCTGCGCGGGGTGCGGCCCTTGCGCTGGCTCCAGAGCACCAGCAGCGCGATCGCGGCGGCGGCCAGCCCGAAGGCGATCATGAAGCGGAAGCTCCAGTAGGTGACCGGGATGATCGGGGTGTAGCTGCCGGCGCCGTACTGGCTGGCGTACTGGGCCTGCAGGTCGTTGATGCCCTGCACGGTGCCGTTGGGGTCGCCGGTGCCGAGGAACGACAGCAGGTACGGGATCTTGATGGCAAACAGCTCGCGGCTGCCGTCGAGGCTGCCGACGGTGAGCACGGAGAACGAGGCGGGGCTCTCGGTGGTGTAGAGGCCCTCGGCGGCGGCCATCTTCATCGGCTGCACCTCGGTCATGATCTTGCCCTGGATGTCGCCGGTCAGGATGACCAGCGCCGAGGAGATCAGCACCACCCAGGAGCCGAACCGGGTGGCGAAGCGGTAGCCGCCGGTGTCGGCGCTGCCCCGGTTGCGGATGACGTGCCAGAGGCCGACGGCGACGATCAGCGACCCGGCGACCAGGAACGACCCGGCCAGGGTGTGCGGGAAGGTGATCAGGGCGACCTTGTTGGTGAGCACCGCGACGAAGTCGGTCAGTTCGGCGCGGCCGGTGTCCGGGTTGATCCGGTAGCCGACCGGGTTCTGCATGAACGAGTTGGCGGCCAGGATGAAGTAGGCGGACAGGTTGGTGCCGATCGCCGCGGCCCAGATGGCGGCCAGGTGCAGCCGCTTGGGCAGCCGGTCCCAGCCGAAGATCCACAGGCCGATGAAGGTCGACTCGAGGAAGAACGCGACCAGGGCCTCGATCGCCAGGGGCGCGCCGAAGATGTCGCCGACGAAGCGCGAGTAGTCCGACCAGTTCATGCCGAACTGGAACTCCTGCACGATGCCGGTGACCACGCCCATCGCGAAGTTGATCAGGAAGAGCTTGCCGTAGAACTTGGTGAGCTTGAGGTAGCGCTCGTTGCCGCTGCGGTGCCACAGGGTCTGCAGGATGGCCACCAGCACGGACAGGCCGATGGTCAGCGGTACGAAGAGAAAGTGGTAGACGGTGGTGACACCGAACTGCCAGCGGGCGACGTCCAACGCGTCCACCTGAAAACCCCCAGCTGTTCATACTACGAGACGTAGTAAATACTACTCGGCGTCGTAGAGAAACCGGCAGGGCCGTGGGGCCCGAACCGACCCGGGACCAATGACCCTGATCACCCGGGCCCGGTGGGACCAACCGATCAGGATTGAAGAAGCGCGGTTCCCGGACCGCTCCGTAGCGTGACTGACGTCTGGATGATCAGAAAGCACGGAACAGGAGACAAGGCATGAAAGCGCACGTGAGCGCGATCCTCCTCGGCGTCCGGGACATGGAGCGGACCAGGCGGTTCTACACCGAAGGCCTCGGCTGGCAGGTCGCGCAGGACTACGGCGTCTCGGTGTTCTTCGCCTCCGACGGCGGCTCGCCGGTCGGCTTCTACGGCCGCGACGGCCTGGCCGAGCAGGTCGGCACGAGCCCCCAGGGCAGCGGCTTCAGCGGGCTGGTCCTCACCTACGTGGTCCGCAGCGAGACGCGGGTCGACGAGGTCATGGCGGAGGCCGAGAAGGCCGGCGCCACAATCCTCAAGCCCGCCGGCCCGCTGCCCTGGGGCGGCTACGGCGGCTCCTTCGCCGACCTCGACGGCTACATCTGGAGCCTCGGCTACAGCGCCCAGGGCGAGAACCAGCCCTACGCGGAGTGACCCCCGCGACGAGGCGGCCGGCGCGCCCCCGGGGCGGCCCGCCAGCCGCCTCCCCGCCACGCGCCCGCCGGCCGCGTCCCCGCGGCGCGTCCGGCGGGTGACCGGGATCGGGTGCCCCGCTCACCCCGGCGCGTGCGACCATCCAGCACTGATGAACAGCACCCCATGGCAGCCACCCCTGATCTGGCGCGCCGCCCAGGCACTCGCCCGCGCCGTCGTCGGCCTGCTCGGCCGCCTCGAGGTCACCGGGGAGGTGCCGGACGCGCTGCGGCGCGGACCGCTGATCCTGGCCGCCAACCACATCAGCCCGTTCGACCCGGTGGTGCTCGCCGCCGCCTGCCGGGCCCGCCGCGTCGCCCCGCGGATCATGGCCACCGGCGGGCTGTTCCGCGCCCCCGTCGTCGGGCCGCTGATGCGTCGTGCCGGGCACATCCGGGTCGACCGGGGCACCGACGCCGTGCACCGCTCCCTGCCGGCCGCCGCCGCCGCGGTCTCCGCCGGCTCGGTGGTGCTGGTCTACCCCGAAGGGCGCATCGGGCTGGACCCGGGCATGTGGCCCGAGCGCGGCAAGACCGGCACCGCCCGCCTCGCCCTGGCCTGCGGCGCCGCCGTCGTACCGGTCGCCCAGTGGGGCTCGCACGAGGTGCTGCCGTACCGGACGCCCAAGGGGATGCTGCCGGCACTGGCCCGCGCCGTGCTGCGGCGGCCGGTGATCCGGGTGCACTTCGGCGCCCCGGTGCCGCTGCAGGACCTGCACCCCGACACTCCCGGGGCCGCCCGGCGGGCCACCGACCGGATCATCGACGCGCTCACCGACAGCCTGGCCCCGCTGCGCCCCGACGAGCCGGACCGGCCCCGCCACGTCGACCCGGGCCGACCGGTCGACACCAGCCGCAGCCACCGCCGCCGACCGGTCTGACACCGCCGCCGTGGGCACGGCCCGGGGGCGCCGAGGGTCAGGGCCAGGCCCACCAGTCCCGCTCCGGCAGCCGCACCCAGGCGTCGGGCGGGCCGGTCACCGCCCGCGGGTCGGTCAGCCGCAGCCCGGCGTACGCGCAGCTGTAGGCCTCCGCCCGGTGCCGGTAGAGGTAGGCGGCGAGCACCAGCTCCGGCGGGTCGCCCTCGCCGGCCCAACCACCGGGGTGCAGGTCCCAGCCCTCGATGGCGCCGTCCACGGCGATGCTGCCCTGGTTGCCGCTCTTCGGGTTGGCGTACAGGCCGTAGCAGCGGGTGCCCACCGAGACGAGCCCCAGCACGCCCGGCTGCTGTGGGGCGTAACCCCACGGCTGGGTGACCACGCAGCCGCCCGGCACGTCGGTGACCCCCACGATGTCCAGCGTGGCCGCGCCGGTCGCCTCCGCCTCGGGCACCGGGGTCGCGTCGAGCCGGCGCACCACCTCCGCCGCGTCGAGCCCCGCCACGCAGGCCAGGCCGATGCCGTCGTACCAGATCTCGCCCAGCGCGGCGATCAGCCGGCGGGCCTCGGCCACGGCGTCGCGCTCGGCGTCGGTCAGTCCGGCGCCGGGCGGCGGCGGGCCGAACAGCTCCGGCTCCGGGCCGGCCAACGCCAGCCGCCCCGGCGACCAGCCGGACATCATCGGCAGCCACGGATCCGCGCCGGCCGCGGCCAGGGCGCGGGCGTTGTCGTGGCGGCTGTTGTCGACCGCCTGCCACAGCGCGGTCCGCCCGGCACGCAGGGCATCGACGTCGCGGACCCGGGCGGCCAGCAGCGCGATCACCTCCGGCGTGCCCGAGACGGCGGCCCGGTGCAGCGGCGTGTCGCTCCAGTCGAGCTCCGCGTCGGGGTCCGCGCCGGCCGCCAGCCGGTCCCGGATCTGCGTCGCGTCTGCCCAGGACCGGTAGCCGAGCCCGGTCCAGCCCTGTCCGTCCACCATCTGTCGCCTCCCCGTGCGGTGGTGCGGACCGTACCGCGCGGGGGTGACATCGTGGGGTCAGGCCCGGGCCCGCAGCCGCCCGTCGAGGGCGGCCAGATCCGGCACGAACCAGACGTGGTCGTGCCGGTTGGACTCCACGACCAGGGCCCGCAGCGCGGCGCTGGCCGCCAGGTGGGCGCTGATGTCGCCGACGACGACCAGCCGCAGCCGGTAGTTGACGAACTTCTGCATGATCTCCCCGGCGAACCGGTTGCCGAGGGAGAAGAAGGCCGGATCCAGTCGCTCGGCGGGCACCGCGACCACCTCGGCGCCGGCGAAGGCCGCGCCGATCAGGTCCAGGGCGTCGCGTTCGGTGGTCAGCGGCGGGCCGGCCGGGTCGCAGACCAGCACCGGCACCCCGGCGCGCTCCTCGATCAGGTCAGGCATCGCGCACCGGCCCGGTGAGCAGGCCGCCGTCGCGCAGCACGACGTCGACCAGCCGCAGCAGGTCGGCGGTGGCGACGGCGTCGCCCAGGATCATGATCGTCATGCGGTGGCGCTCCTCGTCGTGGACGGTCTGCACACGTAGCGGGTGGGCGAGGTCGTGGCCGGTGTTGGCGGCGGCGTGCACCAGGGTGGTGATCCGGTCGATCGTGCGCCGGTCCACGCCGTCGACCCGCACGACGCTCGATACCTCCAGCGCGGCGGTCCCGGCCGGCGGTCCCGGCCGGCCGGTCAGCGCGTCGAGGTTGGCCCGGGCGATCCGGTACTGCTTGCCGATCCGCACCGCGCGGAGCCGGCCGGTACGGATGTAGCCGCGCACGGTGCGCACGTGCAGGCCGAGCAGCTCCGCCACCTGCTCGACCGAGTACAGGTCATCACTCATCGCTCCCTATCGTAAGCAGGATAGGGAAGGATAGGGAAATTAGTTCGGGTGATGCCGGCCGGTCACCGGCGGGCCACCCGCACCGGGCATACTGCCGGCGTGCAGCCCCGACACGGCTACCTCGACGCCCCGCCGCCGCTGGCCTTCGCCCACCGGGGCGGCGCGGCCGACGGGGACGAGAACACCGCCGCCGCGTTCGCCCGGGCCATCGACCTCGGCTACCGGTACGTGGAGACCGACGTGCACGCCACCGCCGACGGGGTGGCGGTGATCTTCCACGATCCGACCCTGCGCCGGGTCACCGGCGAGCCCGGCCGCATCGCCGACCTGCGCTGGTCCGACCTCGCCTCGGTCCGCGTCGGCGGCGCCGCCGTCGTCCCCCGCCTGGACGAGGTCCTGGCCGCCTGGCCGGAGGTCCGGTTCAACGTCGACGTCAAGGCAGATGGCGGCGTCGAGCCGACCGTCGCCACGATCAGCCGCACCGGCGCGGCCGACCGGGTGCTGCTCGCCTCGTTCAGCGACGCCCGGCTGACCCGGCTGCGCGCGCTGGCCGGCCCGAAGGTCGCCACCAGCCTCGGCATGCGCGGGGTGGCCCGGATCCGGATGGCCAGCCTGCACGGGCGCTCCCTGCGGCTGCCCCCGTCCGTGGTGGCCGCCCAGGTGCCGCCCCGGTACGGGCGCATCCCGGTGGTGGACCGGCGGTTCGTCGCGTACTGCCACCGGTTGGGGTTGCAGGTGCACGTCTGGACGATCGACGAACCCGCCCAGATGCACCACTTACTTGATCTTGGTGTGGATGGCATCATGACCGATCACGTCGGCGTGCTGCGCGACGTCTACCGCAGCCGCGGCCACTGGGCCGCCTGAGCCCCGAGGACCCTGATGGCCGATACGGTCACCCCCGCCGTCGCCGAGCCCGCCCACCCGGGCAGCACCCGCCGCGAACGCACCGGCTGGTACCTCTACGACTGGGCGAACTCCGCCTTCCAGACCACCGTCATCACGGTCTTCCTCGGGCCGTTCCTCACCACCGTGGCCGAGCTGGCCGCCGGCTGCGAACTCGGCGCGGACAGCTGCGACGGGTCCGTGCACCCGCTGGGCATCCGGGTCGCCGCCGGCTCCTACTACCCGTACCTGATCTCGCTGTCGGTGTTCCTGACCGTGTTCGTGCTCCCGGTGGTCGGTGCGGTCGCCGACCGCTCGCGGCACAAGAAGCGACTGCTGGCCCTGGCCGCGTTCACCGGCGCGGCGGCCACCATCGGCTTCGTGTTCGTCACCGGCGAGCGCTACCTGCTCGGCGGCATGCTGTTCCTGATCGCCAACATCTCCTTCGGCGCGGCCGTCGTGGTCTACAACTCGTTCCTGCCACAGCTGGGCGGCCCGGACGAACGCGACGCCATCTCCAGCCGCGGCTGGGCCATCGGCTACCTCGGCGGTGGCCTGCTGCTCGCGCTGAACCTGGTGGCGGTCACGCTGCTCAGCGAGGAGGGCAACGACCAGCGCACCCTGGACCTGGCCCGCTGGTCGATCGTGTCGGCCGGGGTGTGGTGGGCGGCGTTCACCCTGTTGCCGCTGCGCTGGCTGCGCGAGCACCCCACCGCCGCGGCGCTGCGCGGCGGCGGCAACGTGCTCACCGACGGGTTCCGCCAGCTCGGCCGCACCCTGCGGGAGATCAAGGCGTACCCGCTGACGCTGTTCTTCCTGCTCGCCTTCCTGGTCTTCAACGACGGCATCCAGACCGTCATCACCCTGGCCAGCCAGTACGGCACCGAGGAGCTGCGGCTGGAGCAGAGCACCCTGATCGTGACGATCCTGCTGGTGCAGTTCCTGGCCTTCGGCGGCGCGCTCGCCCTGGGCGCGCTGGCCCGGCGCATCGGCGCCTGGAAGACGGTGCTGCTGTCGCTGGTGCTCTGGACGCTGGTGATCATCGCGGCGTTCCGGCTGCCCGCCGAGGCGCCGGTGCCGTTCATGATCCTCGGCGGCTGCATCGGCCTGGTGCTCGGCGGCAGCCAGGCGCTGAGCCGGTCGCTGTTCAGCCAGCTCATCCCCACCGGCAAGGAGGGCGAGTACTACGGCTTCTACGAGATCAGCGACAAGGGCACCAGCTGGCTCGGGCCGCTCGCCTTCGGCCTGGTGTTCCAGCTCACCTCCTCCTACCGGGTGGGCCTGGTCTCCCTGCTGATCTTCTTCGTGGTCGGGTTCGCGCTGCTGGCGGCCGTGCCGATCCGCCGGGCCATCATCGCGGCCGGCAACACCCCGCCCCGGGTGCTGTAGCCGGCCGCCGCGCCAGCAAGATCCTCTCGCGTCGATCGGCTAGGCTGCCCCGACGTGACCGACGACGCCGCCCCGATCTGCCTGGCCCGGCCCCTGCCCCGTCCCGGCGACGACCGTGCCGGCGGCTGCGCCGCCGCGCGCGGCGTGCACGGGCGCCCGCTGCACGCCGCCGCGTTGAAGTTCTTCTGGGGGCCGATGGACTGCGGCAAGTCCACCATGGCCCTGCAGATGAACTACAACCACGCCCGGCAGGGCCGCCGAGGGCTGGTCACCACCCGCATCGACCGCTCGCTGGGCCCGCAGGTCACCACCCGCATCGGGCTGGCCCACTCGGCCATCGAGGTCACCGACGAGCTGGACCTGCGCGACCTGGTCCGCGACGGCCTCGCCGACGGGGTACGCGTGGACTACCTGATCTGCGACGAGGCGTCCTTCTACAACCTGGAGCACATCGAGCAGATGGCCGAACTGGTCGACGAGTACGACGTCGACGTGTACGCGTTCGGCCTGGCCACCGACTTCCGGTCCTGCCTGTTCCCGGCCGCGCAGCGGCTGTTCGAACTCGCCGACGCGGTGGCCCGCATCCAGGTCGAGGTGCTCTGCTGGTGCGGCCGGGAAGGGCTGCTCAACGCCCGGGTCGTCGACGGGCGGGTGGTGCGCGAGGGCGAGCAGGTGGTCATCGGCGACACGGTCGACAGCGCCGACGTGCGCTACCAGGTGCTCTGTCGCCGGCACTACCGCTCCGGCGACCTGGGCCCGCGCGGCTGAACCCCCGGCCCGGGCCTCAGAACGGATCCCCGCAGACCCGCCACCTGCCGTCCTCCTGCACCACCGGCAGCTCCCGCTGCTCGCTGGCGCCGCCCTCGCGGGTCAGCCGCACGGTGACCGTGCCGCGTGGGCGCCCGCCCCGGGTGGCGACCGACACGTCGACGATCTCGTAGCCGCTGACCTGCGGCGGGGTGCGTACCCAGCTGGCGAAGCCGACCTGGCTCCACCGGCCGCGCGCGTCCCGGCACAACTTCTCGTACGCCTGGTCGGGGTCGCCGGCGACCACCTGCTGGAAGAACACGTCCGCGGTCTCCCGTACCGGGCCGTTGGCCTGCAGCACCACCTGCACGTTCCACAGCCCGAGGCCGGCCACCCCGACCAGGCAGGTGCCCAGCCCCAGGCCGGCGACCAGCACACCGCCGCGTACCGGCCGGCGTCGCCGGGCCGGCCGGTGGTACGCCCGCTCCCTGCCCATCACCTGTAGACGGTAGAGACCGGGACCGGGTGGGCGCAGGAACTTGTGCCCCTGGTACCTGCCACAGGATGTCAGGTACCGGCGGCAGGATGGGCGGCATGACAGTGCACGCCGACCTCGCGATGGTCAGTCTCGACAGCTCCGACCCCGCGGCCCACGCCGCCTTCTACTCCCGCGCCCTGGGCTGGGAGGTCACCCACAGCCAGGCCGAGTACGCGATGATCACCAAGGACGGGACCTCGATCGGCTTCGGCCTGGTGCCCGGGTACGCGCCGCCGGCCTGGCCGGACGAGGCCGCCGGCAAGCGTTACCACCTCGACTTACACGTCGACGACGTGACGGTCGCGGAGAAGGAGTTCCTGGCCGCCGGCGCGACGAAGCCGGAGTTCCAGCCAGGCGGCGAGCGGTGGACCGTGCTGCTCGACCCGATCGGCCAGCCGTTCTGCCTCTGCCCCCGTCCGCAGGGCTGACCGTTGGCCGGGCACGCCGAGCGATTCCACGCCCGGCGTGCCCGGCATCGGTCGGACCGGCGCACGCCCGGTCAGCGGAAGGCCGCCACGTTCTCCGCCGCCCAGCCCGCGAAGGTCCGCGCCGGGCGGCCCAGCACCCGCTCGACGTCGGGGCTGACCCGCTGCTCGGCCGGCACCGGGGTGCCCAGAATGCCGAGGGTCGCCGTCACGACCGGCTCGGGCATGAAGCGCAGCAACTCCGCCCGCGCCTGCTCCGGGCTCTGCTCGACGAACCGCACCGGTTCGCCGAGCGCGTCCGCTATCGCCCCGACCTGCTGCCGGGGCGTGACCGGCTGCGGGCCGGTCAGCTCGTACGTGGCACCGCTGTGGTCGCCCTCGCGCAGCAGGCGGGCCGCCACCTCGGCGATGTCGGTCGGGTCGACCGTCGGCAGCGCCACCCGGCCGAACGGCGCGTGCACCACGCGCTGGGCCCGCACGCCGGGAGCCCAGGCCAGCGCGTTGGAGTGGAAGCCGGACGGCCTCAGCAGCGTCCAGGCCAGTCCGCTGGCCCGGACCGCGTCCTCCAGCTCCGAGGGGTGTCGCCGGGTGGCAACGCCCTGGGAGGAGAGCAGGACCACCCGGCGTACGCCGGCGTTGCGGGCGGTGCCGAGGATGGCGCCCGGGTCGGCCCCGCCGGTCAGCAGTTCCCCGGTGAGCAGGAGAAACAACGCGTCCGCGCCGTCCAGCGCCGCCTTGAGCCCGTCCGGTTCGGCCAGGTCGGCCGGCACCGCCCGCACCCCGGCCGGCAGGTCCCCTGCCGTGACCCGCCGGGACACCGCCGTCACCGGCGCACCGGTGGTGGCCAGGGCCCGCACCAGGGGCCGGCCGACGTTGCCCGTCGCTCCCGTAACCACGATCATGATCCGCTCCTCTCCCTGCCCTCCGTGGGCACGTGGTCACGTTAGTTGCCGGCATATAGTAGGTACCTAGAGGAAAGTAATGGCCGGGGAGGCGATGGTGACCAGCGACACCGTTCCCGCGCACGGGCGGGCGGTAGATCCGGGACAGGCCTGCCCGATCGCACCCGTGGTGGACATCGTGTTCAGCCGCTGGACCACACCCATCCTGTGGGCGCTGCACGAGTACGGCCGGCAGCGTTTCGTCGAGCTGGAGCGCCGCCTGGCCAGCATCACCCCCAAGGTCCTCACCCAGCGACTGCGCCAACTGGAACGCGACGGCCTGGTGGTGCGCACGTACCACCCGGAGGTCCCGCCCCGGGTCGAGTACGAGATCAGCGAGCTGGGCCGCAGCCTGGCGCCGCTGTTCGCCACGCTGGCCGACTGGTCCGCCGCCAATCTCGCCCGGGTCGGCGCGGCCCGGATCGCCTACGACGCCCAGCCCCGGCCCGGTCGCCGCCGCGGCTGACCCGGCCGCGCACCGCAGCCACCAGCAGGCGCCCGCTCAGCGCAGCGGCCCGCGGGCGACCGCCGCGCGCATCGCCGCGGGGTCGCCGGCCGGGACGAACTCCAGCCACCAGGTCGCCCCGGCCGCCGCCAGCTCCCCCAGGTACCTGCGTTCGGCGCGCTCGTCCGGCCGGCGGCGCCGGCCGCCGATCGCCACGTCGAACGGCTGACCGTCGGCACGGGTGGCCGGCAGCGCGGCCACCAGGTCGTGCACCTCCTCGGGGGCGAAGTCTGCCCAGTCGCCGGTGTCGGTGAGCTTGTACGGCACGATCCCGTCGGCGCGGGCGGCCCGCCGCAGCACCGCCTTCGCCTGGGTGCTGCCACCGACCCAGACCGGCACCCTCGGCGACCGCACCGGCGCCGGCCGCAGCGTCGCGCCGTCGACCCGGTAGTGGACGCCCCGGTGCTGGACACGTTCGCCGCCGAGCAGCCCGACCAGCAGGTCGAGGCCCTCGTCCAGCATCGCCGCCCGAATCTTCAGGTCGGTCGGCTCGCCGAACGCGGTGAGGCCCCGGTCCTTCGGGTCGCCGACGCCGACCGCGACGGTGGCCCGGCCGCCGGAGAGGTGGTCGAGGGTGAGCACCTCCCGGGCCAGCTTCGCCGGCCGCCGGCGGGGCAACGCGGTCACCGTGGTGCCCAGCCGGAGCCGCCGGGTGCGGCCGGCGATCGCGGCGAGCAGCAACCACGGGTCGTACGTCGGCGGATCCTCGCCCTCGTAGTAGATCAGATAGTCCTCGAAGAACAGCCCGTCCCAGCCGGCCCGGTCCGCCAGCTCGCCCAGCTCGACCAGGAGGGCGGCGGTCATCGCCGGGCCGCCGCAGCAGATCTCCAGTCCGTGTCGCATCACCGCACGCTAGGACGGGCGTCCGACACGATCAGCCGCGCCGGCGGGCCCGGGCCGCCCAGATGGCGTACGCCGGGTCGCGGTCCAGGTTGTGCCGGTCCCGGTCGTAGCGGCGGGTGGTGCGCGGGTCGGCGTGCCCCATCGCGTCCTGCACGTCCTCCAACGGCACCCCCTCGGCACGCGCGGTGGTGGCGAACGCGTGCCGCAGCGAGTGCGGCGACAGCTTCGCCCAGGCCGCGATGCCGGCGGTGCGGGCCAGCCGGCGCACCAGCCGGAACACCGAGTGCCGGTCGAGCCGGGCGCCGGTGGCGGTGACCAGCAGCGGGCCGGTCAGCTCCGGCACCGTCACCCGCTGGGCGGCGGCCCGCGCGGTCAGGTAGGCGTCGACCGCGTACGCGGTGCCGGGGGTCAGTGCCCGGCGGCGTACCTTGCCGCCCTTGCCGACGAACCGCACGCTGCGGTGCCCGCGTTCCGTCCCGAGGTCGGCCACGTCCAGCGAGATCAGCTCACCGACCCGCAGCCCCAGGTCGGCCAGGAGCGCGATGGCGGCCCGGTTGCGCGCGGCCGTCGGGCCGGTCTCCGCCTCGGCGGCCGCCAGCAGCGCGTCCACCTCGTCGGGGGTCAACCCGACGGTGGCCGAGTGGTCCCGGTCGACCCGGGGCCGGTCGGCGGCGGTGACCGGGTTGGCGTCCAGCGCGCGCAGCTTGACCAGGAAGTCGTACCAACTGGACAGGGCGGACAGCCGGCGGGCCACGGTGGCCGGGGTGAGCGGCCGGCCGGTGCGCGCCGCCAGGGTCGCCTCCAGCGCCCGCCCGTAGGCGTTGACGTCCAGGAAGGTGGCCCGCAGCGGGTCGATCTCCCGCCCCGCGCACCAGGCCAGCCACGCGCCGACGTCCCGCCGGTAGGCGTCGCGGGTGTGCTCCGACAACCGGCGGTTGCGCAGCCACGCCTCGGTGAAGTCGGCCGGACCGCCGGGCAGGGCGGGCCGCGCCGACCCGCGGGCCAGCACCTCGGGACGCAGCATGTGAAAAAGGCTCTCAGCCGGCGGGGCGATTCGCGATGAGGCGCGCCCGACGGAATCGCGGCGACCGTCGCGCCGTGGGTCGAGCGGCCGCGGACCTGTCGACCGCCGGCGGGTACCGCGAGCTCGCCCGGCGGGCCGGGCCGCGACCGGTACGGCGCGGCGGGATACCGTCGGCGGGTGCGTGCCAGCCGCCTGGTCTCCCTGCTCCTGCTCCTGCAGACCCGGGGCCGGATGACCGCCCAGGAGCTCGCCGGCGAGCTGGAGGTCTCCGTCCGGACCGTCTACCGGGACGTGGAGTCGCTCGGCGCGGCCGGGGTGCCGGTGTACGCCGACCGGGGACCGGCCGGCGGCTACCGGCTGCTCGACGGGTACCGGACCCGGCTGACCGGGTTGACCGCGCCGGAGGCCGAGGCGCTGTTCCTGGCCGGCATGCCCGGCCCCGCGGCCGAGCTGGGACTCGGCCCGGTGGTGGCGGCGGCCGAGCTGAAGGTGCTCGCCGCGCTCCCCGATGAGCTGGCCGACCGGGGTGGCCGGATGCGGCAGCGGTTCCACCTCGACGCGCCGGGCTGGTTCCGGCACCCCGAGCCCACCCCCCACCTGGCCGCGCTGGCCCGCGCCGTGTGGGAGGACCGGCTGGTGCGGATGCGCTACCGGCGGTGGCGGGCGCCGCGCGAGGTGATCCGGGTGGTGGCCCCGCTGGGCGTGGTGCTCAAGGCGGGCCGCTGGTACCTGGTGGCCCGCTGCGACGAGCAGATCCGCACCTACCGGGTCGGCGCCGTGCTGGACGTGCTGCCGAGCGACGAGCGGTACGAGCGGCCGGCCGACTTCGACCTGGCCGCCTACTGGCAGGACTGGACCCGACGCTACGAACAGGACGTCTACCGGGCGCGGGCGCGGATCCGGCTGACCGTCGCCGCGCTGGAGTTCATGCCGTACGTCTTCCCGCCGGAGATGAGCCGCGCGGCCCGCGCGGCGGCCGGCCCACCGGACGAGCACGGCTGGCTGGAGACCATCGTGCCGATCGAGTCGGTCCGGCACGCCCACACCGAACTGCTCAAACTCGGCGCGGAGGTGGAGGTGCTGGAGCCGGCGGAGCTGCGGGACCGGCTGGCCCGCACCGCGCACGCGCTGGCCCGGCTCTATCCGGCCGCCCCGGACACGGCGGTGGGGACGTCCGTCGTGGACGCCCCCACCGGTCCCGCCGTCGGGCGCTGATCCCCCGGCGGCGCCCCATCGGCGCTGCTGCTCCTGCCCGCGCCCTGGCGCCGCCGCGATCGGCCGTCGGTGCCGCTGGCCGAGCCGGCCCGGACCGACGCTCGCCCAGGTGCGATGTCCCGGCCGGCGCCCGGTCGGGTACCGATCCGCCAGCGGGCACCCGGTCAGGCGCTGCGCTGCCAAGCGGGCGCCCGGTCAGCCGCCGGTCCGCCGGCCGGTCAGGCCCGGATCTCGCGGTGGCCGCTGCCGGTCGTGCTGACGCTGATCCGGCGCGGCTTGGCGCGTTCGGCGATCGGGATGCGCAGGGTCAGTACGCCGTTGTCGTAGCCGGCCTCCAGCTTGTCGGTGTCGAGGGTGTCGCCGAGGAACAGCTGCCGGGTGAAGGTGCCCATCGGCCGCTCGGCCGCGACCAGCTCGACACCCTCGCCGGTGGGCCGGCGCCGCTCGGCGCGCACCGTCAGCACGTTGCGCTCAACCGTGCAGTCGATGCTGTCCGGGTCGACGCCGGGCAGGTCGAAGGCGGCGTAGAAGAAGTCCCCGTCGCGATAGGCGTCCAGGTGCATGACCGCCGGCCGCGCGGTGGTGCCGAAGAACTGCTCGGCGAGCCGGTCGATCTCACGGAACGGGTCGGTACGCATCAACATGGCCATGCCTCCTCGGTTCTCCTCAACCCAGGGTGTCAAGTTGAGTCTGGTTGACTCAAGTTCCCGATTTCTTGTTTAGCGCGATCGGACGGCGTCGTCAACCCGGGCCGGCGGGAACGGGCCGGCGGAAACGGGCTGCCGGGAACGGGTCGGCTTCGGCGTCCGGGATGGAAGGCGGGCGGGCCGGCCGATCCTCGCCCGACGGTCACCGAGCCTCACCGGGGTCAGGGCCGCCAGTAGACGCCGTGGTCCCGGTGGAGCAGCCGCTCGTCGATCAGGTAGCGGCGCAGCGTCACGTGGTCGGCCGTACCGCCCTCGCACCAGCCGCGCAGCGCGTCGTCGACGGCGCGTTCCGGATACCGGACCCCGGTTTCGAAGGACCGGTCGGTGATGTGTTCCAGCAGCACGCGGCGACGGCCCCGCTGGGCGGGCAGCCGGGTCAGCGCCCCGTCGCGCAGGAAGGTGCGCAGGATCGACTCCCGGGGATTCGCGGCGGGTACGCTCGCCGCCGCGCCCGCCCGAGCCTGCTCGCGCAGCCACCGCCCGTCGACGCGCAGCCCGGTGCCGTCGTCGGTCACCACGCCCAGGTCGGCCAGCCGGCGAACGGCCGTGGCGGCGTCGCGGGTGGACAGCCCGGCACGGGACGCGACGGTGGTCAGGTCGGCGGCGCCGAGCACGATGGCGGCGAAGACGGCACGGCGGCGGTCGTCGGCGAGCGCACCCGCCAGGGCCTGTGAACTCATGTGCCGCAGCCTGGCAGTCGCGCCCGCCACCGGCCAGGCATTTTCCCCCGGGAGCGGCCGGCGGTCAGGCCCGGGCCGGGACCGCGAAGTCGACCGCGGCGGTGTCGACGGTGCCGGCGGTGCGCCCGGGCGCGCTGTGCTCTCCCCAGTACAGGTTGGTGTGGGCGATGACCTGGTCCGGCGGCGGCGCCCCGTAGTCGCTGAGGTCCTCCGTGGTGTGCGCGTCGGCGACCAGGGTCGCGTCGTAGCCCCGGGTGATCGCGCCGTGCAGGGTCGATCGGATGCACGCGTCGGTCTGCGCGCCCGCCACGACGAGCCGGCCGATCCCCCGCTCGGCGAGCACCTGCTCCAGGTCGGTGTCCTCGAAGGAGTCGCCGTACGCCTTGTGCACCAGCGGCTCGGCGTCGCCGCGCACCAGCTCGGGCACGTACTCCCAGGGCTGGCTGCCGGTGGGCAGGTCATCGCTGCGGTGCTGCACCCAGACGACCGCGACGCCGGCGGCGCGGGCCCGGTCGACGAGGGTGACGATGTTGGCCACGACCCGATCCCGGTCGTGGGCGTGGGCCACCACGCCGTTCTGGACGTCGATGACGAGTAGGGCGGTGTGCGGCCGGTCGGCGAGTGTGGTCATGGCGACTCCTCGGACGGGACGACTGGGCGTGCCAGCGCCAATCTAGCCCCGGCCGCCGACACCTTCCGGCCCTGGCGCGCCCTCGGCGGCCCGGCAGACCCGGCGCAGCAGGTCGGACAGGAGGCGCCGTTCGTCCGGGCAGAGCACGCCGAGCACCCGCCGCTCCTCGTCGCCGACCACCTCCATGGCGCGCCGCCAGGCGTCCCGGCCGGCGGTGGTCAACTCCACGTCGATGCGTCGCCGGTCCACCGTCGACGGGATCCGCCGCACATACCCGCGACGCACCAGCGCGTCGACCCGGGCGGTGATCGAGGCGGGCGCCATCCGCAGGTCGTCGGCGATCTCGGAGGGCGCGGCCCGGCCGCCCCGGCCGGCCAGGGCGTGCAGGGTGCCGTACTCCTTCTCCTGGAGGTCCAGTTCCGCCAGCGCGCGGTCCTTGACCCCGCGCAGGTGGCGGGTGAGCACCGACATGCGGGTGACCGCGCCCTCGATGTCCGGGTCCAGGTCGGGCAGGACGGGCAGCCAGCGGTCGACGTGTCGGTCGGTGCGATCACGGGCGGTCACCCGACCACCGTACGCGCACGAGCAATATTTTGTTGACGAAATATTCGGCGTCGAACTAACCTCCCCGGGCATGACGTCCCCCCTCCGGCTGCCCGCCTTCCGCCTGCTCTTCCTCGGCCGCACGGTCTCCGCCGTCGGCGACGCGGTGGTGCCCACCGCGCTGGCCCTGGCGGTGCTGCGGGCCAGCGGCTCCACCGCCGCACTCGCCGTGGTGCTCGGCTGCGCCATGCTGCCCCGGCTGCTGCTGCTCCCGCTCGGCGGCGTGGTCGCCGACCGGTTCGACGCCCGCCGGGTCGCCCTCGTCACCGACCTGGTGCGCTGCGCCGCCCAGCTGGTCGTCGGCGCGGAACTGCTCGGCGGCGCTCCCGCCCTGGCCCACCTCGCGGCGGCCTCCGCCGTCGGCGGCGCGGCCTCCGCGTTCGCCATCCCGACCGCGTCCCCGCTGGTCGCCGGCACCGTCGACGCCGACGGCCGGCAGCGGGCCAACGCCCTGATGGGCGTCACCGCCAACGCCAGCCGGCTCGCCGGTCCGGGCCTGGCCGGCCTGCTGATCTGGACCGTCGGCCCGGGGTGGGCGTTCGTGCTCGACGCCGCCTCGTTCGCGGTCAGCGCCGTGCTGCTGTCGCTCATCCGGGTCCGGCACGTCCCCGCGCCGCGCCGGTCGCTGCGCGCCGACCTGACCCTCGGCTGGCGGGAGGTGCGCTCCCGGGACTGGTACTGGAGCAGCCTGCTCGCCCACGGGGTGTGGAACGGCGCCGCCGCGGTGCTGCTCACCATCGGTCCCGTGGTCGCCGTGCAGCGGCTCGGCGGAGAGGGCGTGTGGGTGCTGCTGCAACAGGTGGGTGCCGCCGGCATGCTCGCCGGCGCGCTGCTGGCCGCCCGGCTCCGCCCCCGCCGGCCGGTGCTGCTGGGCAACCTCGCGCTGGCCGCGTACGCGGCCCCGCTGCTGCTGCTCGCCGGGGCGGCGCCCGCCCCACTGGTCGTCGCCGCCTACTGCCTCGCGTTGACCGCCCTCGGGTTCCTCAACCCGGTCTGGGAGACGGTGGTGCAGGGACAGTTCCCGCCGGCGGTGCTCGCCCGGGTCACCTCGTACGACTGGCTGGTGTCGCTGGGCGCCATGCCGCTCGGGTACGCCCTGGCCCCGCTCGCCGCCCGCGCCTGGGGACCGCCGGTTCCGCTGGCCGTCGCCGGGGCACTGGTGCTGGTGGCCTGCGCCGGCACCGCCGCGGTGCCCGGCGTACGGCGGATCGGCTGGCCGGCGCCCGCGCCGGTCCCGTCCCCGACCCGGACGCCGGTGACGCGCTGAACCCGCCGGTCAGAGCCGGTGCCCGGTGGTGGCGTCGACGTGCCCGGGCGCCTCCTCGTGCCGGTCCCCCACCGAGGAGGTGCCGGACGGCTCGAACATCAGGATCGAGGCCCCGTCCGGCGCGGACGGCCGGTGCTCGACGCCGCGCGGCACCACGTACACCGCGCCGCGGGGCAGCACCACCTCCCGCTGCCCGCCGTCGGCGCCGTCGCGCAACGCGATGCGCAACTCCCCGTCGAGCACCAGGAAGAACTCGTCGGTGTGGTCGTGGGTGTGCCAGACGTGCTCCCCGGCCACCTTGGCGACGCGGACGTCGTAGTCGTTGACGGTGGTGACGATGCGCGGACTCCACAACTGGTCGAAGCGCGCCAGGGCGGCGGTCAGCTCGATCGGTTCACTGCTCATCCGCCCATGATCGCCCATCGTGCCCAGTCACAGCCGACGGTGCATGACGTGCAGCCCCACCCGACCCTCGGTGGGGTGCGTGAACGCCTCCGGCACGGTGCCGACCACGGCGAACCCGACCGAGCGGTACAGCGCCACGGCGGCCAGGTTCGTCTCCGCCACGGCGTTGAACTGCATGGCCGCGTACCCCTCGCGGCGCGCCCAGTCCAGCGCCTCGCCGACCAGGGCGCGGCCCACGCCGCGACCCCGGGCCGCCCCGGCCACCATGAAGCTCGCGGTGGCCACGTGCGAGCCCGGACCCGGCCGGTTGGGGCCCATCTTGGCGGTGCCGAGAATCGTCCCGTCCTCCTCGGCGACCACGGTGCGCCCCGGGGGTCGCTCCACCCACACGTCGCGCAGGACCTCGGCCGGCCACGCCGGGTCGTACGGGAAGGTGTCGCCGGCCGCGACGACCGCCGCGACGATCGGCCCGACCTGCGCCCAGTCGGCCCCGGTGAACTCACGCATTCGCATCCGCTGCAGGTTAGTGCGGTGCCCGACCGCCGGTCACCGGGTTTCCGGCGGCCACCCGCCGCACCGCCCGGTGCCCCCCACCGGCGGCGCCGGAGGGCCATCATGGACGGCGTGGCCGAACCCGTCACCGACCTCGACCGCCCCGCCCCGGCGCCGTCGTCCCCGACGCCACCGCCGCCGGCCGGGCCGCGCACCGCCGGGCCGTGGCTGCTCGGCCTCGCCACCAGCGTCGTGCTGCTGCTGTTCGCCGGCCGGTACGGCTACCACCGCGACGAGCTGTACTTCCTGCTCTGCGGCCGGCACCTCGACTGGGGCTACGTCGACCAGGGGCCCCTGGTGCCGGCGCTGGCCCGGCTCGCCGACACCGTCGCGCCCGGCAACCTGGTGCTGCTACGTACCCCGTCGGCGCTGCTCGGCGGGGCCGCGGTGGCGCTGGTCGCCGCCATCGCCCGCGAGCTCGGCGCGGGCCGGGCGGCCCAGCTGTTCGCCGCGTTCCTCGCCGCCACCTCGGGCATCGTGCTGGCCGGCGGGCACCTGCTCAGCACCACCACGGTCGACCTGCTGGTCTGGCTCGTCGCGGCCTGGTGCGCGACCCGGATGCTACGCACCGGGGACACCCGGTGGGCCCTCGGCATCGGTCTGGCGCTCGGCGTCGGGCTGCTCAACAAGCTGCTGCCCGGGCTGCTCGGGATCGGTTTGCTGGCCGGGGTGGCGATCGCCGGGCCGCGCCGGTTGCTGCGGGACCGCCGGGTGCTGGCCGGCGCCGCCGTGGCCGCCCTGCTCGCCGTGCCCTACCTGGCCTGGCAGGCCGCCCACGGGTTCCCGCAGCTGTCGGTGGCCGCCTCGATCGCCGGCGGGGACAGCTCCTACAGCGGCCGGCTCGACGCGGCCGTGCTGCAACTGATGATCGTCAGTCCGTACGCGACGCCGATCTGGGTCGCCGGGCTTGTGGCGCTGCTGCGCCGGCCGGCCTGGGCGGCGTACCGGGCGCTGGGCTGGGCCTGGCTGGTGGTCTTCGGGCTGGTGCTGCTCGCCGGCGGCAAGGGCTACTACGACGCCCCGCTGCTGCTGGTGCTCACCGCCGCCGGCGCCGTGGTGACCGTCGACTGGGCCGTCCGGCGCGGCGCGCGCCTGCGGCGGGCCCTGCTGGCCGTGGGCGCCGCGATCACCCTCGCCGGCAGCGCGGTGCTGCTGCTGCCCACCCTGCCGGCGCAGCGGCTGCCCGGCTTCGTGGTCGACGTCAACTACGACGCGGGCGAGACCATCGGCTGGCCGGCGTTGGCCGACTCGATGGCCGCCGTGCACCGCGCCCTGCCGCCGGCCGAGCGGACCCGGGCCGTGCTGCTCACCGGCAACTACGGCGAGGCCGGGGCGCTGGCCCGGTACGGGCCGGCCCGGGGGCTGCCGCGGGCGTACTCGGGGCACAACAGCATGACCCGCTTCGGCCGGCCCCCGGACGGCGCCGACGTGGTGATCGCCGTGGGTTGGGAGCGCCCCGACCAGCTGCGGACCTGGTTCACGGAGGTTACCGAGGCCGGCCGGGTCGACCAGCGGGTGGCGGTCGACAACGACGAGAACGGCCTGCCGATCTTCGTCTGTCGGGGCATGCGGCGACCGTGGTCGCAGATCTGGGACACCGAGGTACGGCACGCTTCCTGATCATGGTCGTCGGCCGGCGCCGGCGGTCCGCGCCGCCGCGCGATACTTGGCGCCATGCTCTGGGGTGTCAGCGGACCGCTCTTCCTGCTCGACTACGTCACGGCGGTCGCCGCGGCCCTCGCGATCGCCGTGGCGGTACGCGAGCTGACCGGCCGCCGCGCCCGGGGCGAGCGGCCGGACACCATCGAGCTGGCGTACCTGACCGACCGGGCGGGCCTGGCCTGCCAGGTGGGCGTCGCGGTGCTGCGCCGGGCGGGGGTGGCGCAGCTCGGCGAGCTGGGCACCCTGTCGGTGGACGGCCCGCCCCCGCCCCGCTCGGCGGCGCTGGTCCGGGCCCTGCACGCCGCGCTGCGCCGGCCGCAGACCTGGGCCGCGACGCTGGCCGACCCGCACGTCGGCCGGGCGCTGCGCCGCCTGGTCGGTCGGCTGGTCCGCGACGGCTGGCTGCTCACCCCGGCGCAGCGGCGGCGCATCGCGCTGGGCACGCTCCCGCTGTTCGCGGTCGCCGCGGTCGGGCTGACCCGGCTGGTGGACAGCGCCGTCGAGGGCCGTGACGCCGGCGGGCCCGCCTCGGTGGCCGGCCTGCTGCTGTGCTGCCTGGCCACCGCGCTCGGCGGCTGGTGGCTGTGTGAGGTGCCGGAGACCGGGGCGGCGGCCCGGCGGCTGCTGCGCCGGATGCGCCGGACGCACGCCGACCTGGACCCGGAACTGCGGCCGGCGTGGAGCGAGCGCGGCACCGACGAGTTGCTGACCGCGATGGCGCTGTTCGGGCCGCGCCCGCTGCTGGCCGTCGATCCCCGGTTCGCGGTGCGGGTCGGCGTCGATCCGGAGGGCACCCGGCCCAGGCAGCCGCCGAAACTCGCCCGGCGCTGACCGGCCCGGGTGCGCCTCGGACTCGGTCACCAGGCGATGCGGGCCGCCACCGGCAGGTGGTCGCTGCCGGTGGCCGGCAGCACGCGCGAGTTGGTCGGCGTCACGCCGCGGACCATGATCTGGTCGATCCGGACCATCGGGAACGCCGCCGGCCAGGTGAAGCCGAAGCCGTCCCCGGCCGCGACCTGAGCCGAGCGCAGCCGGGACGTGATGCCGCCGAAGGCACGGTCGTCCATGGTGCCGTTCAGGTCGCCGAGCAGCACCACCCGCTCGCTCCGCTCGGCGGCGAGGGCCTGGCCGAGCGCCTGCGCGTTCCGGTCCCGGTGGGCCGTCCAGAAGCCCGCCCTGGGATTCACCCGGGCCGATCCCAGGTGGGCCACGTACACGGCCAGCGGGCCGCGGTCGGTGCTCACCGTGGTCCGCAGCGCCCGGGTGTAGGTCGCTGTGACCTCGGCCGGCTTCGTGTCGCCCAGCGGTCCCGCGTCCATCTTGATGTCGACCGGCGCGGTGTCGGACAGCGGCAGCGTGCTCCACAGCCCGACCGTGCCCAGCACCGTGTGATACCGGTACGTCGCCGCCAGCGCCTCCTCGTACGTGCCGCGGGCCTCCTCGGTCAACTCCACCAGGGCCAGCACGTCCACCCCGGAGGCGGCCAGGGCGCGGGCGGTGCCGGCGGGGTCGGGATTGCCGGCGCCGACGTTGTGCTCACCCACGGTGAGGAAGCCACCCGACCGGGACTTGTCGGCGAGCAGCCCGCCGAAGAGGCTCAGCCAGACCAGAGCCGGCAGCAGCAGCGCGGCCACCGCGGTGGCGGACCGGCGCCACCACGCCCCGGCCAGCAGCGCCGGGATGAGCAGGCCGAACCACGGCAGGAACGTCTCCACCAGGCTGCCGAGATTCCCGATCCGGTTCGGGATCCTCGCGTGCAGCAGCATGACCAGCCCCAGCAGCAGCGCCGCCGCCGCGAGCACCGGCCCGCGACGCCAGGGGCCGGGCCGGCAGACGGCGCGTACCGCCCGGCGGACAGGCGCGCGCCACCGGCTGGCCGGTCTGGTCTCCGTCGTCACCACAGGCATGGACCTGAGGGTACGAACCAGCACATATGAGCGGCATAAGGGGAGGCTGCCGTCCGGGTGATGAGTTCCCGCGCCCGGACCCGTCACACCTGTGACAGGACCCGACGGGACGGAAGGATGACGCGATGAGGGTGGACACGCGGGAGGAGTTGGGCGTGAGCGGGTCGGGTGAGATCGAGGAGCCGGCGTTCACGGCACTGGCCGAGCGGCACCGGCGGGAGCTGCACGTGCACTGCTACCGGATGCTCGGATCGTTCGACGACGCCGAGGACGCCGTGCAGGAGACGTTCCTGCGCGCCTGGCGGCGGCGGGAGACCTTCGAGGGACGCGCGCCGTTCCGGGCCTGGCTGTACCGGATCGCCACCAACACCTGCCTGGACCTGCTCGCCCGGCGCCGCCCCGAGCCGGCGACCGGCGGCGAGGTGCGGTGGCTGCAGCCCTACCCGGACCGGCTGCTCGACGAGTTGCCCGCGGGCGACGCCGACGAGCCGGAGAGCGTCGCCGTGGCCCGGGAGACGATCGAGCTGGCGTACCTGGTGGCGGTGCAGCACCTCGCGCCGCGCCCGCGGGCCGTGCTGATCCTGCGCGACGTGCTCGGCTGGCCGGCGCGGGACGTCGCGGAGCTGCTCGGGGACTCCGTCAACTCGGTGAACAGCGCGCTGCAGCGGGCCCGCGCCGGCATGCGGGAGCACCTGCCCGCCGAGCGGCAGGACTGGACCGGCGCCGAGGACGACGCCGGGACGCGGGAGCTGGTACGCCGATTCACCGAGGCCAGCGTGGCCACCGACATCGCCGCGCTCACCACGATGCTGCGCGACGACGTCCGCTGCGCGATGCCACCCACGCCGGGCGTCCAGGTGGGCCGGGACGCGGTGGTGACCAACTGGATCGACGACGGCTTCGCGGACATGACCGGCCTGCGCGCCGTCCCCACCGCCGTGAACCGGCAGCCCGCCGTCGCCTACTACCACTGGCGGGAGCAGGCCGGCGCCTACCTGCCGCTGACGATCGACGTGCTGCGCATCACCGGCGGGGAGATCACCGAGATTCTCATCTTCCACGCCGACCAGTTCCCGCGGCTCGGGCTGCCGCAACGCCTGCCCGCGGACGGCATCGAGTGATCCCGGACCAGGACCCGTCCTCACCCGTGCACCCCCACCACCCGACCGGGAGCAGCACCATGAGCAGCACGAGCGACACCATCGCCGGCCCCGCGACGCGCCGGGCCGACCGCGGCCACCGATTCCGCCGGCTCGCCGGCACCGGCCTGATCGCCGCCCTCGCGGCGACGGCGGCCACCACCCTCGCCGCCGCGCTCGCCCGGGCCGGCGGCGTCGACTTCGAGATCCCCGACGGTGGGGAGACGATCCCGCTGCCCGGCTTCGCCGTGGTGACCGGCTTCTTCTCCATCGTGGGCGTCGTCATCGCCGCCGCGCTGCTGCGGTGGGCCGCCCGCCCCGCCGAACGGTTCCGGTGGACGGCGCTGTCGCTGACCGCGATCTCGCTGGTCCCGCCGTTCCTCTCCGGGGCGGACACCGCCACCGTCGCCACCCTTCTCGGGCTGCACCTCGTCCCGGCGTCGGTGATGATCCCCACCCTGGTCCGGAGCCTGCGCGCCGGGACCGGCTGAGGACCTCACCCCGACACCGGCGCCCGGGCTAGCGGCGCAGCTCCTCGGCCGCCCGGATGGTGCGGGCCAGTTCCCGCACGTCCGGGTCCTCGGTCGCGGTGGCCGCGCCGTCGGCGATCGACGCCAGGTCGCCCAGCCGTACCGGCGCGCCGTCGTCGGCGCCGCGCAGCGCCACCGCGAAGTAGGCCGCGGCGTAGCAGGTGCGCAGGCGCGGCGACGCGGCGTCGAAGGCCGGGTCGAGGTCGGCCACCCGGACCGACTGGTACGTCTCGGCCGGCCGGTGGTCGCTCGGATCGGTCCAGCGCACCTGCACCCGGGCCGCTCGGGCCGACGCCGGCGCGCCCTCGGCGAGCTGGACGGCGTACAGCGCCGTGACGCTGTGGCCGGGGCCGACCTCGCCGCCGTCCACCCGGTCGTCGCGGAAGTCCTCGTCCGCGACGGCCCGGTTGTCGTAACCGATCAGCCGGTAGGAGCGCACCGCCGCGGGGTCGAAGCTCACCTGCACCTTGGCGTCGAGGGCCCGGACGCTGAGGGCGGCCGGCAACTGGTCCACGAACATCTTCCGGGCCTGCTCGCGCTCGCTGACGTAGACGACGAACCCGTCGCCCCGGTCGGCGAGCTGCTCCATCAGCCGGTCGCCGTAGTCGCTGCCGACCCCGACCCCGAGCAGGGCGATCTCCTTCTCCGCCTCGTCGCGTACCCGGCGCAGGATGGGTTCGGCGTCGGTGCTGCCCACGTTGGCCAGCCCGTCGGAGAGCACGATCACCCGGTTGGTCCGCCCGGCACGGAACCCGTCGCGGGCCACCCGGTAGCCCAGCACCAGGCCTGCCTCGAGGTTCGTGCTGTCCCGGGTACGCAGCGAGTCGACGGCGTCGTGCAGCCGCCGCGCGTCCGAGACGGGCGTCATCTCCCGCAGCACCCGGGCTTCGGTGCTGAACTCGACGACCGCGATGGAGTCGGTGGGGCGCAGCTGGTCCACCAGCGTGTGCAGGGCGTCCTTGACCAGGTCGAGCCGGCCGGGCTCGTCCATCGACCCGGAGGTGTCGATGACGAAGGTGAGCGCGGCGTCCGGGCGGGATGCCCGGTCCTCGGCGCGGGTCTGCAACCCGACCCGCATCAGCCGGGTGCGGTCGCCGCCCTCGTGGGCGCGGGGCGGGCGGGCACCGTCGACGTGCACCGCGAAACCGTCGCCGGCCGGCTCCGGGTAGCCCTGGCGGAACGAGTTGACGAACTCCTCGGGCCGCACCGTGGCCCGCTCCGGCAACCGGCCGTCGGCGATCAGCCGCCGGGCGTAGCCGTAGGAGGCGGTGTCGACGTCGACGGCGAAGGTGGACAGCGGGTCCCGCTCGGTGGAGGTGTCGGCGCCGCCCGGCCAGGGGCTGCCCTCGTACGGGCGGGGCGGCGCCTCGGCGGTGCCGCTGCGCGCGCCGGTGTCGGCGGCGGTGCAGGCACCGATCGCCGTCGCGGCGAGCAGCGCCACCAACAGCAGCGGTGACCGTCTCCAGTGGAGCATCGGATCCTCCCGGCGGGGTGAGGGGCGGCGGATCCGGTCGGGACGCACCGGATCCGTTTCGGTCATTGACGCAGACCGACGTGGTGACGGCTCCCGCCGTGGTCGAGCCGAGACCCAAGCGTGAGCCTGGTGCCCGTACCGAGACCCGGACGTCAGTTCTGTGACCGTTTCGTGCGCGGGCCGTTACCTCGCCCGGCGGGCCCGGCCCCGGACTGCCCGGGGCCTGGCGGTGCCCGGCCGCGGACCTGCCCGCGGCCTGGCGGTGCTGCGCGGCCTGGGCAGGCCACGCGGCTGAGCGGCGCAGGTTTCCGCTGCGGGTCCGGCGGGAAGCCACCGACATGGCCGAGACCTTCGCTGATCAGGACCTGACCACCCTGCGGTCGATCGCGCGCGGTGCCGGCATTACGGACACCGAGCGCATGCCGCACGATGAGCTTGTCGACATGTTGCGCCGGGCCGGGCTGGCCGATCCGGACAGCCGACCGGTCGACACCAGCCTGGCCGACCCGGGTGATCCGGGCACCGACGCCGGCCGGTACCACGCACGGGGTGCCGGGCGCCGCGAGTCCGCCGGTGGCGCCGGCGGGCAGAACGCCGACTGGCCGGACCAGCCGACGCAGGACCCGGCCGGGCTGTCCGGTCTGCCCCGCAGCAGCCTGACGCTGGGTGACGAGAGCACCGGCGGGCGCGCCGCCGAGGAGGCGATCGGCGCCCGACCCGGGGAATCGGGTACGGAAATCGAGGATCGCAGCCAGGACACCCGGGGCGTGCAGGGCGAGATCCAGGATCCGGCCGGCCTGTCCGGTCTGCCCCGCAGCAGCCTGACGCTGGGCGACGAGAGCACCGGCGGGCGCGCCGCCGAGGAGGCGATCGGCGCCCGACCCGGGGAGTCCGACACCGAGATCGACGACCGTACGCAGAGCTGATCGCGCGTGCCGCCCCGGGGTTCGCGCCCCGGGGCGGCACCGCGTCCGCTGACTGCGACACGCGCTCCCGCCGTCCACACCGGCCGGCGGATGCCGACGTGGTGGTGACCGTCGCGACACGAGAAACGCGGGCGTTCAAATCGTCATAACTCGGTAACCGTATTGCATACTTGACTCACGTTGGGAGTGCACCGGAGGCGCATCCGGACCCTCCCCCTGCCCGGACGCCCGGCAACCGGTGTCCGGCTCGGACCCCCGTCGGCGCGGTCCCCGGACGCCGTCCGGCCGACCGGCTCCGGCGGGGAACGGTGATTGGGGTGATCACCGCGACCGGCACGGGCCTCGCCCTCCTACGGGCCCGTGCCGGCCGGCCCCGGACCGGTCGGCATCCTCGACGGCGGCAGCGGCAGAAGCGGAGCGAAGATGGTGACGAGGCGGCCACCCAGCCCGGCGGAACAGGAGCTGTGGAATGCCGTGGTGACCGGCGTCCGTGCCGCCGACAACGCGGACGAGACCGGCGTCGCGGCGGCGGTCCGCCGGCTGGCGCGGCTGCCCCAGCCCTGGACGTGCCGGGTGCTGGAGGACACCTCGGCCCTGCTGGTCGAGGAGCACGACCCGAGCGGGCGGGCGCTTCCCACCGCGGCGGTGGACCACCTCCCGCTGCCCCGCGGCACCGGGGCGGCGGGCCGGGCCGGCGGCGAGCGTACGCCGGCGATCGGGACGCCGGAGTGGCTGCGGCACCGACTCCTGCTGATCCACCGCTTGGCCGGCCTCGGCGAGGAGGGCGTGGGCGCCGTGCTGGACGTGGCGCTGGCCGGGAACCGCCGCCGTCCGCCGGCGGAGCTGCGGCACTAGACCGTCGTCGTCCGGCGGCGGAGCTGCGGCACTAGCCGGCGCGGGGTCCGCGAAGCCAGTTGCGCGTCAACGCCACACCCCAGCTCGGTGAGGCGGTCGTGCACTCGGCACAGGTGGGTGTAGAGAGTGGCCCCGGGCGGGATCGTCTCGGCTCCACGTTGCCGTAGCCAGCGCCGCACAGCGGAGTCCACGCCCATGGCCTGACCCTACGTAAGCCAGGTCCGACCCGACGGCCCCGCAGCGTGCGCGGTTCGTCACACAGCCGCACCCTTGCCTTCCCGGGTGCCCGGGCAGTTGGGTGAGGGGCATGGCACGAATCGCGTACGACCATGCGGGTGCCGCAGCGTTCGAGGCGACCCGGCACCTCAGCGACGACGGGCTCGCGGCCTGGCGGGAGGCGGTGATCCGGCACCTGGATCCCCGGCCGGGCATGCGCGTGCTTGACCTGGGCTCCGGCACCGGGATGTGGGCGCGAGCCTTCACCGCCTGGTACGACCGCATCGAGGTCGTCGCGGTCGAGCCCGCCGAGGCGATGCGCGCCCGCTCGATGTTCCAGCCAGTCCTGCCCGGCGACGCCGAGCGCATCCCGCTCGACGACCGCAGCGTCGACGCCGCCTGGATCTCCACGGTCATCCACCACGTGCCGGACCTGGCCCGCGCGGCCCGCGAGTTGCGCCGGGTGGTGCGGCCCGGCGGCCGGGTGCTGATCCGCGCCGCGTTCGCCGGTCGACACCAGGCGATCACCCTGTTCCGTTACTTCCCCGAGGCCGTCCGCGTGCTCGACGCCTACCCCAGCGCGGCTGACGTCGAAGCAGCCTTCGCCGCGGCGGGGTTCGTCACCGTCGGTCTCGAACAGGTCCCGCAGATCAGCGCGGCGTCCCTCCGCGAGGCTGCGGCGGCGCTGCGCCGGGAGGCGCACACCCCGCTGCAACTGATCAACGACGACGAGTACGCCGCGGGCCTGGCCCGGTTGCGCAGGGCGGCACAGTCCGAGACCGGACCCGTGGTCGACGCCCTGGACCTCCTGGTCCTGAGCTGAACCAGCACCGCGGTCTGCAGAAGAGCGCCGTCAAGGGGCAAAGCTCCGGTGTGGCCAACAGCCCTCAACCGACAGCGCCGTCCGCAGCCTTCTCCTCGATCCCATTACAGGGACCGTCAAGCGCACGTTGCCGTCCGCCCAGAGGGCTCGGTCCTTCCCGGCCGAGCAGGTAACGCGCTGCCGCTGTCAGCAGCGCCGGATCGTCGCGGAATCCGCCGAGACCGGCGTTGCAGGGGCCGCACAGTAGTCCACGAACCTTCCCGGACGCGTGACAGTGGTCGACGACCAGTCGGAACGGTTCGGCGTTCGGCGTGCCGTCCAGACGCGGTCGCCCTCGTGACCCCGTCATGATCTCGCTCTCATTGATTCCACAGATGGCGCATCGGTAGGCCTGGGCCGCCCGGATCGCGTCGTACTCCTCTGGTCGGATGCGATACAGGGCCCAGAGATTGTCTGCACGGATCTTGCCGGGTTTCGCTCGCCGGTTCTTGTGGTTGTTGACGCGCGCATACTCGCGGCAGGGCGCACAGGAGACCAGTTCACGGTCGCCCTTGCGGAAGCTGTCAAGGGGGCGTTCCTTGAGGCAGCGGAGACACATCTTGACCATCCAACAACAGTAACCGTTTCTGTTGATAACCAAGAACTGTCATTATGGTGCATCTCTGGTTTGCGCGGTTTGTCCTAGCCCGGTTTTCGGATTGGCGTTATCGATAATCCAGTAATGCGGAGATGCGATCGCGTGGCGGGGAAACGGCTCCTCCGCCCGACCGCCTGGGTCGGCGACGATCGGCAGGACCTGGACAACCACCTCTCCCGCTGGTTCGGCAGCCCGCCAACACGCTCCCTGGGCGCACCCGGCCACCCTGATCAATCGATGTATGTAACGATGTCGACATGATGACCAAGTTGGCGGCCGCTGCGGCCGGTGCACTTCTGCTGCTCGCCGCGCCGGCCGCGGCGCCCGCCCACCCCCGCGGTGGGTGCCCGGACCGTGTTCTGTTCTGTGAGGACTTCGAACGGCTCCCGCTGGGCGGTGCCGCCAGCCTCAACTGGGGCATCGACACCGAGCACGGCACCCTCACCGTCGAACGCCACCGAGGCGACCGCGTCCTGCACGTGCACACGGAGGGAAACGGCCGCGCCTTTCTCAAGGTGGACGACTTCACCGCGCCCGGCAACAGCTTCTTCGGCCGGGTACGCCTGCGGGTGGCCGCGTTCCCGACCGCACCGGACTGGGCGCACTACACCCTCGTCGAGGCGACGGGCCAGGGTCCGGAGATCGTCCGCCCGCTCGGCGGTCAGTACGTACCCACGCTCGGCCGCGCGCTGTGGGGCGTCGGCGCCGACGGCGGCCCGACCGGCGACTGGACCAACTGGCGCGAGTCGGCGCCGTCGGTCGCGGACCGCTGGCAGTGCGTCGAGTGGCGCGCGGACGCGACCGACAACCGCGTCGACGTCTGGATCGACGGCGTGCACCAGACCGACCTGACCGTCACCACCCGCGAGCACGGCGGCAACCCGGTGGACTTCGTGTTTCCCCAGTTCGACACCGTGAAGATCGGCTGGCAGCTGTACCAGGGCAACCCTGACCCGTCCGCGTACGACGTGTTGTTCGACGACATCGCCCTGTCCGCTACGCGCGTCGGCTGCTGACCCCGGGCCGTCCGGCCGGGCAGATCTCGGCTGCTGTCCGGCCGGGGGTTCAGCGGGAGTTGCGCCGCCAGGGCAGCCGCCAATGCCGCCGGCGCCGCCGCGCCTCGTCGGGAACGGTGGCCGGAGCGGCGGGCACCGACCCGACGCTCAGCCGCTCCCGGTCGGCCCGCCACCGGCCGACGACGTCGTCGGCGTTGACCGGGCGGACCACGACCCGGGGACCGGTCGGTGTGCGCAGCCAGGCCACGATCTCGGTGTTGAGGTCGGCCACGTACGCGCGCACCGACTCCTCGGTGGGCAGGTCACGCACCTCGTCGGGGAGCTTCTCGATCCGCCGGCGCAGTTGCAGCGGGGTGGGCAGCAGCAGGTCGCTGGGCAACTGCTCGCGCTCCAGGAAGCTCCTGATCCACCAGCCCTCGTCGTAGGGCAGATCCCGGCCCGGGATCGGCTTGCCGGCACCGGGCAGGTTGTCGAACTCGCCCCGCTCCAGAGCCGAGCGGATCTGCGCCTCGACCGCCGCCTCCCAGCCATGCGTCACCGCCGTCACCTCCGCACCCACCGTATCCGCTGCTCCAACCGAGGTCAGCGCCGTCGGAGGGGCCGCCATTCCCAGCGGGCGGCGGGCAGTGGTCCGGCGTACATTCCTGGGGGGCCGGACGACGTGGGGAGGGACCGGTGGCCGTGCGCGACTGGCTGATCGGCCTGGCCGTCGCGGTCGTCTGCCTGCTGGCCAGCTGGGCTCTGCTGATCCTGCTGGCCCGGCGGCTGCCACCGGGTCTCCTGCGTGATCTGGCCGCGTTCATCCCGGACTGTCTGACCACGGTGCGGCGGCTGCGCAGGGACCCCCGGGTGCCCCGCCGGGCGAAGGTCGCGATCGTGCTCGCCGGGCTCTGGCTGGCCAGCCCGATCGACCTGATTCCCGAGTTTCTGCCGGTCATCGGTCCGCTGGACGACATCGTGGTGGTGGCGCTGGCGCTGCGCTACGCCGGCCGGCAGGTGCCCCGGCAGGTGCTGCTCGACGCGTGGCCGGGCGAACCGCGACTGCTGCTCCGGCTGCTCGGTCCGGCGCCCGGCGAGCCGGCCGGCCGATGAGGCCCCGGGCCATGAGGCCCGGGCGAGCCGGCCGGCGATGTGGCCCGACGCCCCGTCGGCGGTCAGTCCCGTCGGCGGACGTGGCGGTGGCCGTCGCGCGGGAACGGCGGCCGGGCGGGCAGCACCTCCTCGAAGACGTACCCGCTCTTCTCCGCCACCCGGCAGGAGGCCGGGTTGTCGATCTGGTGCAGCAGCTCGAGGCGGGTCAGGCCGCCGGCGGCGAACCGGACGAACGCCCAGGCGCTGACCGCGTCCACCGCACGCGGCGCCACCCCGCGTCCCCGCGCGGGCGCCGCGGTCCAGTAACCGATCTCGGCGTCCGGCCGGCCGGGGATGATCTCCTTGAGCACCACGTTCGCCACCAGCCGCTCCCCCTCCGGGCCGGGCTCGACCACGGCGAAGCTGAACCGGCGGCCGGACGCCCAGCCCTGGCGGCTGCGTCGCACGAACGAACGGGCCTCGCCCGGGGTGGTCACCGGTTTCCGGGTCCAGCTCAGCAACACCGGGTCCCGGTAGGCGGCCAGCAGGTCCTCGACGTCACCGGCGTGCCACGGCCGCAGCACCAGTTCGGGAGCGGTGGAGGTGGCCGGGGCGCGCAGGACGATCGACATCCCCGCATTCTCACCCGGCAGCCCGGCTCGCGGGGACCGGCGTCGTCGGGTCTGGTGCGCACCCCCGGGCCGGCCTTGCGCGGCCGGCTCGGCAGGCACAGGCCGGTGGCCGCGGACCGCGCCGCCTGACCGCGGCTCGACCGTCAGCGCGGCCGCTCGCGGAGCACGGCCACCCCGCCGGCCGGGACGGTGACCGCCTCGTCGACCCGTTCACCGGTGACCAGTTCCGTCCCGGTGGCGGGGATCCGCTGCGGCCGGTCGGTGTGGTTGAGCAGGAACAGCCAGCTGCTGTCACCGTCGTGCCGGCGGACCGCCTCCACCCCGGGTGGCGCCGCCGGGCAGACCGGACCGACGCCGGCGTCGCGGGCCGCCCCGGCGAGCAGCCGCTGGTAGGTGTCGTCGTCGGGGCGGGTGGAGAGGTACCAGGCGAGCGCGTCGCCGTGGCGGTGCCGGGTGATCGCGGGGCGGCCGTCGAGCACCCCGCCGCGGTACCCGACGACCGGCTCGGACCCGGCCAGGTGGACGGTCTCGGTCCAGAGCTCGCCGTACCCGCCGTCGGTCAGCGCGACCCGGTCGCCGTCGGCGAGGGGGTGGAACTCCTCGACCCGGATGCCGAGCAGGTCGCGGAACGCGCCGGGGTAGCCGCCGAGGCGGATCCGGGCGTGCTCGTCGGCGACGCCGCTGAGCCAGGTCACCAGCAGGTGCCCACCGGCGTCGACGTGCCGGCGTACCCAGTCCACGGTGGCGTCGGCGGCCAGGTAGAGCGCGGGGAGCACGAGCAGCCGGTAGCCGTCCAGCGGGTCGCCGGGCGGCACCAGGTCGCAGGCGACGCCGGCCCGCCACAGCGCCCGGTGCGCGGCGGCCACCTCGGCGTGGTGGTCGGGCGCCCGGGACGGCATGCCGGGGTGGCGCAGCGCCCAGGCGCTGGCGGCGTCCCAGCCCAGCGCCACGGCGGCGGCCACCCGCCCGGCGGTGGCCTCGGTGATCCGGCCGAGCAGGTCGCCGAGCTGTGCCGCCTCGCGGAACACCCGGCTGTCCGGTCCGGCGTGCGGGACCACGGCGGAGTGGAAGCGTTCCGCGCCGCCGGCCGGGGCACGCCACTGGAAGAACATCACCCCGCGCGAGCCGCGGGCGACGTGCGCGAGGCTGTGCCGGGCAAGTCGGCCGGGTTCCTTGGTGTGCATCCGGCCGGCGGTGTGCAGCTGGTTGGGCGCGCTCTCCATCAGCAGCCACGAGTCGTCGCCCGCGCCGCGCCGGTACGCGCCGTGCCGTGCCCAGCCGCGGGCCAGGTCGGCGGCGAGCGCGGTCTGCTCCTCCGCGCCGCCGTCGACCGCGGACGGGTAGTGGTCGATGGCGACGAGGTCCACCTCGGAGGCCCAGCGGGCGTGGTCGACCGGCACCCAGTCGCCGAGGACGTAGTTGGTGGTGACCGGCACCGCCGGGTTGGCCGCCCGCAGCAGGTCCCGCTGCTCGGCGTACGCGGCCAGCAGGGTGTCCGACCAGAACCGGCGGAAGTCGAGCAGCTGGCCGGGGTTGCCCAGGTACTGGGTGGCGCGCGGGGTGGCCAGCTGCGCCCAGTCCGAGTAGTGCTGGCTCCAGAAGCTGGTCACCCAGGCGGCGTTGAGCGCGTCGAGGTCGCCGTACCGGTCGGTCAGCCAGCGGCGGAACGCCGCGTCGGCGTGCGGGCAGTGGCAGGTGGTGCCGTACTCGTTGTGCACGTGCCACAGGGCCAGGGCGGGGTGGTGGGCGTACCGGTCGGCGAGGAACCCGGCGATGTCCCGGGCGGCGGCCCGGTACGCGGGCGCGGCGGCGCAGTAGGTGTCGCGGCTGCCGTGGTGCAGGCGTACGCCGTCGGTGGTGACCGGTAGCGCGTCGGGGTGGGCCAGCGTGAACCACGGTGGCGGGGCGGCGGTGGGGGTGGCCAGGGCGGCCCGGATGCCGTTGTCGTGCAGCAGGTCGAGCACCCGGTCGAGCCAGTCGGCGGTGTGCCGGCCGGGGGCCGGTTCGAGCCGGGACCAGGCGAACACGCCGACGGTGACCAGGTTGACCCCGGCGCGGCGCATCAGGGCGACGTCCTCGCGCCACACCTCGGGCGGCCACTGCTCCGGGTTCCAGTCCCCGCCGTAGCAGAGCCGCCCGCCGTTCCGCACCGGGTTAGTTGACATCCCGTACAAAGTAGAAACCGCACGGAGGCAAGTCAATGCGCGACAACATTGACAGTTAGTTGGGAATCCAAAGAAACTGGCGGTACCGCCCCGGCCGGCCTTCGAGGAGACGCCCATGCCGTACCGCCCGCCCCTGGTCCCGTACGAGACCTTCGTGGCCGACCCGCCCGAGCTGCCAACCCGGGCACCCGGTGAGCAGGGGGCCGCCGTCGTGACCCGGGCCGAGGTGGTCGGCACCGACCCGCACGGGGTCACCCTGGCGGCCACCACCGACGACGGCGCCACGCTGGCCGCCCGGGTGGAGTCCGCCGGCGACGGGATGATCCGGGTACGCCTCGCCGAGGACCTCGCCGCCCGCAGCCGCTCGGCCCGCGCGCTCACCCTGGTCCACCCCGAGCCCGGACCCGCCCGCGTCACCGTCGGCGGCGGGTACGTGCGCGTCGACGCCGGCGGCGTGCTCGCCGAGATCCGGCTCGACCCGTGGGGGCTGCGGTTCCTCGCCCCGGACGGGCGGCTGCTGCTCGCCGCCGACCCCGGCACCCGCGACATCAGCGGCCGCCGGCGCACCCTGCCGCTCGGGCGCTCCTACGTGGATGGCGCGCCGGTGGCCTGGCACGAGAGCTTCACCGCCCCCGGCGACGAACGGTTCGTCGGGTTCGGGGAGAAGTTCACCCCGCTGGACAAGCGCGGCCAGCGGCCACTGATGTGGAACTTCGACGCCTTCGGCGGCGAGTCGGACCGCTCGCACAAGAACGTGCCGTTCTACCTCTCCGACCGGGGCTACGGGGTGCTGGTCGACAGCGGGCTGCCGGTGCAGTTCGATGTCTGCGCCGCCACCCACAGCAGCGTGCAACTGCTGGTCCCCGACGACCTGCTCGACTACTACGTGCTGGCCGGGCCGACCCCGGCCGAGGTGCTGGACCGGCTCGACCGGCTGACCGGTCGGCCGTACCTGCCGCCGCGCTGGGCGTTCGGCGCGTGGATCTCCTCCGGCTTCTTCCCCGACAGCCAGCAGCGGGTCCTGGAACGGGCCCGGCTGATCCGGGAACGGGACATCCCCTGCGACGTGCTGCACCTGGACTGCTACTGGCAGGTCGCCGGGAACTGGTCGGACCTGCGCTGGGACGAGGAGGCCTTCCCCGACCCGGCCGGGATGCTCAAGACCCTCAGCGAGCAGGGCTTCCGGGTCTGCCTCTGGATGAACCCGTACCTGATGACCGGCAGCCCGCTGTACGCCGAGGCGGAGGCCGCCGGCTACCTCCTGCGCCGCGCCGACGGCAGCACGTACGTCGCCGACACCTGGCACGGCAGCTATCCGGTCTGCGCCATCGTCGACCTCACCAACCCGGCGGCGGTGCGCTGGTTCACCGGGCTGCTGCGCCCGCTGCTGGAGCAGGGCGTGGCCGTGTTCAAGACCGACTTCGCCGAGGGGGTGCCCGCCGACGCGGTGGCGCACAACGGGATGACCGGCGTCGAGCTGCACAACGTGTACGCGCTGCTCTTCAACGACGTGGTCGCGGGCGTCACCGAGGAGGTGGCCGGGCACCGTACGGTGTGGGCGCGCTCCTCCTACCTGGGCGGGCAGCGGCACAGCGCGCAGTGGAGCGGCGACGTCAACGCCACCTGGCCCGGCATGGCCAGCACGCTGCGCGGCGGCCTGTCGCACGGGCTCTCCGGGGTGCCGTTCTGGAGCCACGACACCGGCGGCTTCCACGGCACGCCCGAGCCGGACCTGTACGTACGCTGGACCCAGTTCGGCGCGCTGTCCCCCCTGGTCCGGCTGCACGGCACCACCAGCCGGCTGCCGTGGGACTTCCCGCCCGAGGCGGAACGGCACGCGGTGGCCGCGCTGCGGCTGCGCTACCGGCTGCTGCCGTACCTGTGGTCGGCGGCGGTGATGGCCGCCCGGACCGGCACCCCGATGCTGCGGGCGCTGCTGCTCGACACCCCCGAGGATCCGACGGCCTGGACCGTCGACCTGCAGTACCGGCTCGGCACCGACCTGCTGGTCGCCCCGGTGCTCGACCCGTCCGGTCGGCGCGACGTCTACCTGCCCACCGGCGCCGACTGGCTCGACGCGGCCACCGGACAGCGCCATCCCGGCGGCCGGCACCTGCGGGTCGACGTGCCGATCGACCGGCTGCCGCTCTACGTCCGCCACGGCGCGCTGATCCCGGTGCTGGCCCCCGCCGGCACCGTCGCGGAGGGGCCGTTCCGGGACGTCACCCTGGTCGCCTGGGGTGGCGTGGACGGCCGCGCCGTGGTGTCCGACGACGGCGGTGACACGGTGATCACGGCGGTGCGCGACGGGGACACCCTGCGGGTACGGGTCGACGGCCCGCTGGACGTACGGCGGGTGAGCGCGGTGGGCGCGGACACCCCACGGCGGGTGCTGCTCGACGGATCGCCGGTGCCGGTGACCCCGTTCGACGGCTGGTTCCCGGCCTGACGCCCGGGTGGCGCCCGACGCCCGGACGGTCGGGCGCCACCCGGGCCGCTCAGCCCTTCACCGCTCCGGTGATCACACCCTTGGTGAAGTGCCGCTGCACGAACGGGAAGACGATCACCGCGGGGATCACGGTGACCACCACGACGGCCATCTTCACCGCGAGCGTCGGCGGGTAGGCGGTGATCCCGGGCAGGCTGACCGCGGCGCCGGAGACGCTCGGCGACTGCCCGGCCAGGATGTAGCTCTGCAACACCCGCTGGATCGGGAACATGTCGTTGTCGTCGATGTAGAGCACCGAGTTGAAGTACGCGTTCCAGTAGCCGACGGCGTAGAAGAGGCCGACCACGGCCACCACCGCCCGGGACAGCGGCAACGCGATCCGCCAGAGGATGCGCAGCTCCCCGGCCCCGTCCACGCGGGCGCTGTCCAGCAGCTCGCCGGGGATGTTCAGGAAGAACGCCCGGATGACCACCAGGTTGAACACGCTGATCGCGCTGGGCAGGATCAGCGACCAGATGCTGTCCTTCAGGCCGAGCCCGGCAACCACCAGGTAGCTGGGCACCAGCCCCGGGAAGATCAAGAAGGTCAGCAGGAAGAAGAAGAGCAACCCCCGGTGCCCCACCGAGCCGGGCCGGGACAGCCCGTACGCGGCCAGCACGGTCAGCGTCAGGCTCAGCGCGGTGCCGACCACGGTGACCAGGGTGCTGATCCAGACCGCCCGGCTGATCTGCCCACCGTTGAAGATGGTCAGGTACGCCGACGGGTCGACCTCGCGGGGCACCAGCACCATCCCCCCGGCCGCGTCGATGGTCTCCCGGGAGGCGAGGCTGGTCACCAGCACCACCCACAGCGGCAGCAGGACGGCCGCCACGAGCAGGGTCAGCAGCACCGCCTTGGTGGCCGCGCCGAGCGGCGACGGCGGCTCCTCCCACGGTGCTCGCCCGGACCTCGGCCGTCGCCGCGCCGCGGGCTCGGTGGTCACAGTCATGATCTCGAGTACACCCCCTGCTCGCCGAGCCGGTGCGCGACGTGGTTGGCGGTGAGGATCAGCGCCAGGCCCACCATCGCCTTGAACAGGCCGGCGGCGGCGCCCAGTCCCCACTGCTGGGTGACGATGGCCTGGTAGTAGACGAACGTGTCGAGCACCTCGGCGGCGTCCCGGCCGACCGCGTCCCGTTGCAGGATGAACTGCTCGAAGCCGACCGACAGGGCGTCACCGAGGCGCATGATGAGCAGCAGCACGATCACCGGGCGCAGGCCGGGCAGGGTGATGTGCCACAGCCGCCGCCAGCGTCCGGCGCCGTCGGCGGCCGCCGCCTCGTACAGGTTGGGGTCGATCGCGGCGAGGGCGGCCAGGAAGACGATCGCGCCCCAGCCGAGGTCCTTCCACACCGCCTCGCCGGTGACCAGGACGATGAAGGTGTCCGGGTTGGTCATGATGTTCCACGGCTGCATCCCGGCGTCGCGCAGCTCCTGGGCCAGCAGGCCGGCGCCGCCGAGCATCTGCACGAAGAAGGTGACCACCAGGACCCAGCTGAAGAAGTGCGGCAGGTAGACCACGCTCTGCACGAAGGCCCGCACCCGGCCGGAGACCACGCTGTTGAGCAGGATCGCCAGCAGGATCGGCAGTGGGAAGAAGAACACCAGCTGGAACGCGGTGATGGTGAGGGTGTTGCGGACCGCGTCCCAGAACAGCGGGTCGGTGAAGAGGGCCTCGAAGTTGCCGAAGCCGATCCACTCGCTGCCCAGGAACGCGTCGAGCGGGCCGTCGCCGAGGAACGGGTTGTAGTCCTGGAAGGCGATGACGTTGCCCAGGGTCGGCAGGTAGTGGAAGACCAGCAGCAGCGCGGCGGCCGGCGCGGTCATCGCCAGCAGCGGCCAGTCGCGGGCCAGCCGGGTCCGCAGCCGGCGCCGCCGCCGGGTAACGGGACGGGGCGGCGCGGGCGGGTCGGTCGCCGGCGCCGCCACCACACCGGCGGCCTCCCGGGTGCTCATGCGTCCACCTGCCCCGGCCCGCCAGCCGTGGGCGAGCCCACGGCCGGTTGCCGGTGACGCGGTGGCTGACGCCGGTTCATCGGCCGTTGTCGGCGAGCGCCTTCTCGTGGAACGCGCGCCCCTCCTCGCCGCCGGTGGCGAAGAACTCCTTCTTGACCGCCTCCAGGTCACTGAGGGGCCGCCGCCCGCGCAGGATGTCGCGGAGCTTGTCCTCGGTGGGCTGCAGGAGCTTCGACCAGTTGGCGGGCAGCTCCAGCTTGATTCCGGCGAACAGGTCCTTCTCCATGAGCCCGATGTTCTTGTTGTAGTAGCCGAGGTACTCCTGCACGTAGTTGGGGGTGTCGGCGCTGCGTACCTTGACCGGGACCCGGCCGCCGATGTGGGTGTACTGGGCGCCCATCTCCCGGCGGCCCAGTTCGGTCAGCGCCGGGCTGCCGTCGGCCGAGCGGGTGAAGTGCTTGCCCTCCACGCCGTACTCGCGCAGCTCGAACTCGCGGCTGCCGAACGGGGCGGCGCACCAGTTGAGCACCCGCAGCAGCTCGCCGACCCGGTCCTTGCCGAGGCCCTTCTTGACGAAGGTGAAGAAGATCGGCTTCTCGCTGCCCCAGATCAGCGGCTTGCCCCCGTTGGCGCCGAAGACCGGCAGCGGCTGCATGTTGAAGCTGGGCAGCACCTTGGTCTGCTCGCTCTGCATGCCCTGCCAGGCGCCGAGGCCGTCCTGGTACATGACGATCTTGCCGGATTTGAACAGCTGCTTCTCGTCGGCGCCCTTGCTGGACACGGTGTCCGGGTGGACCAGGCCGTCGGCGAACAGCTTTGCGGTGAACTCCAGCGCGGCGGCGAAGGCGGGGTTCTCGTACTTGTGCTCCAGGCCGCCGCCGGGCTTCTTGCGCCAGATCTGCTGGCAGCCGAAGAACTGCTGGACCATGTCGAACACCGTGCCGAAAGCCCACACGCCCTTGGCCGGATCGGTGAGCTTGCGCCCCAGCTCGTGCAACTCCTCGGGGGACGTCGGGGCGGCCAGCCCGGCCTTGTCGAGCAGGTCCTTGCGGTGAAACAGCGCCCAGCCGAACGGCCCGTCGGTGGGGAACGGCACCGCGGCGAGCCGGCCGCCCCACACCGAGTACTCCCAGGCCCCGGTGGGCAGCGACGCCAGGTACGGGTACGTCGCGGCGGCGTCGCCCTTGAGGTGGTCGGTGAGGTCCTCGAAGAGCGCCTTGGCGGCGTCGGAGAACCGGGCGATCTTGTCGACCTCCCAGTTCGGGATGCTCAGCAGGTCCGGCACGTCGCGGGCGCCGAGCATGGCGTTGAGCTTGTCGGCGTAGGTGGTGCCGTCCTGCAGGCTCGGGTCGACGTCGACGCCGAGCTTGGCGTTGACGGCGGCCAGGTAGGAGTTCTTGCCCAGGGTCGGCGGGGTCGGCCCCCACCAGGGGCTCATGGTGCGGATCGCCGGGCCGCCGCGGCCGGGCTGTTCGGTGACCGCGTCCACGAGCTGGCGGGGGTAGGCGAGGTAGCCGTCCGGGATCGGGCCCTCGCCCGGGATGTCCGGCTTGAGCAGCTCGGCCGGCTTGTAGGTGGGCAGCACCGACCGGATGGCGTCGGCCTTGGTGGCGGTGCCCTTGCTGCCCGCCTCCTTGCTGCAGGCGGCCAGGGTGCCGCCGCCCAGGGTGGCGGCGGTGCCGAGGCCGATCAGCCGCAGCACGCTCCGGCGGTCGGTGGATACGCCCGGCAGGGACGGCTTCACGGCGCACTCCCTTCGTGGGTACGGGTTTCGTGAGGACTCGGGATCCGCATAGGATTAGTTGGGGTTCTAGCCGAACAAATTAGACGACGGTGATGCCGCCCACAAGACAGCCGGTGGTGGCGGGCCCGGGTCGGCCACGGAGGTAGGCGATGATGAGGTCCGCACCACCGGGACCGTCGGCGCAGGAAGCGGGCAGCTCGTGATCAGCATTCACACCCCACCCCGACCCAGCGACCTGGGCGATGTGCGGGTGGCCAACCGGGCCGTGGTCCTGCGGCACGTCCGCCTGCACGCGCCCTGCTCGCGGGCCGACATCGCGGCGCACACCGGCCTCAACAAGGCCACCGTCTCCAGCCTGGTCACCGAGCTGATCGACCGGCGGCTGCTGCGCGAGACCGGGCTGACCGAGAACCGGGTCGGCCGACCGGCCACCATGCTCGTCCTCGACGGCGCGCCGTACGCCGGGCTGGGCCTGCAGATCGGCGCCGACGAGCTGGTGGTGGTCGCCGTCGACCTCGGCGGCAACCGCCTGCTCACCTGGCGGCGGGCCTTCGCCGCGCCGGCCGCCAGCGCCGCGGAGACCGTGCAGGCGCTCGCCGCGCTGGCCCGCCGCGCGATCACCCGCATCGGCGGGCAGGGCCGCACCGTGCTCGGCCTCGCCGTCGGCGTGCCCGGCCTGGTCGACACCGACCAGGCGGTGCCGCTGGCGCCCGCCCTGGGCTGGCGGGACGTGCCGCTCGCCGACGAGCTGCGCCGCGCGCTGCGGGAGCCGGGCTTCGCGGTGGCCGTCGACACCGACGCCAACCTCGCCGTGCTGGCCGAGCAGCGCCACGGCGCGTACGCCGGCACGGCCGACCTGATCCACCTGACCGGCGGGGTGGCGGTCGGCGCCGGCCTGGTCAGCGGCGGCCGGCTGCTGCGCGGCGGTCGCGGCTTCGCCGGCGAGATCGGGCACGTGCCGCTGGACCCGGCGGGGCCGGTCTGCGCGTGCGGCCGGCGCGGCTGCCTCGCCGCACTCACCGGGGTGGACGCCGTGGTCCGCCGCCTGCTGCCCGACGCCGAGCAGGACGGGCCGGTCACCGACTACCTGCCGGAGCTCGACCGGATCCAGGCCCTGGCCCGCGGCGGTGACGACGCCGTGCTGGCCGGGCTGACCGACCTCGGCCGGCAG
>NZ_KQ058881.1:104327-104592 GCF_000982955.1 Micromonospora sp. HK10
CAGCTCGGCCACGGCGTCTCCGTCCTGGCCAACCTGCTCGACCCGCGGGTGGTGGTGGTCGGCGGGCACTTCGCGGCCCTCGCGGAGTGGCTGCTGCCGGCCGCCCGCGCCGAGCTCGCCGCCCGTACGCTGGCGCCGGCCGAGGGCGGCTGCCGGCTGGAGGCGAGCACCCTCGGCTCCGCCGCGACCGCCCTGGGCGGGGCGACCGCCGCACTGGCCACGGTGGAGGCGGGCCGGCTCCCGGCCGCCTGATTTCCTATCGGGG
>NZ_KQ058882.1 GCF_000982955.1 Micromonospora sp. HK10
CGAGGTCGCGGCCGGCGACCGGCTCACCATCGGCGGGCTCGACGTCACCGCCGTGCCCGCCGCCCACCATGCCGGCCGCGGCGCCTGGTCCCGGCACCGCGCGCCCGCCCTCGGCTACCTCGTCGAGGGCCGGGCGCGGACCTGGTTCGCCGGCGACACCGGGCTCTTCGACGAGATGGCCGGCCTCGGGCCGCTGGACCTGGCGCTGATCCCGGTCGGCGGGTGGGGACCGACGCTCGGCCCCGGCCACCTCGACCCGGCGGGGGCCGCCGAAGCGGTCCGCCGGGCGGCCGCGGCCTGGGCGGTGCCGATCCACTACGGCACCTTCTGGCCGGTCGGGCTCGACCGGGTCCGGCCGGACCGCTTCCACGGACCCGGCGACGAGTTCGCCCGGCGCGCTGCGGAGGTCTGCCCGGACACCCGGGTACGGGTGCTGCGGCCGGGCGAGTCGTTCGCGGTGTGCCGGCCGTGACGGCGACCCTCGGCGTGCTGGGCTCGCTGCTGCTGGTGGTGCTCTTCGGCTCCGTGGTGCCCGTGGTGCCGACCGGGGCGGCGGTCAGCGGCGCCGCCGCGCTCGCCGCCCACCAGCATCCGGTCACCGTGGTCCTGGTGGTGCTCGCCGGGGCGGTCGGCGCGTACGTCGGCGACCTCGCCACCTTCGTCCTGCTCCGCTGGGGCGGCGAACGGGTGGTCCGGCGGGTACCCGGGCTGCGCTCCGGCCAGCGGGTCGAGCGGATGCCGGCCCGGGTGCGGGAGGGGCACGTCTCGACGCTGCTGGTCTCCCGGCTGATCCCCGGCGGGCGGGTCCCGGTGCTGCTGGCCGCGGCCGTGGCCGGGCTGGCCTGGCGGCGCTTCGCGGTGGCCAACGCGCCCGCCAGCCTGCTCTGGTCGGTGCTGTACGCCGCGATCGGGGTCCTCGGCCGGGCGGTCTTCCCCGAGCCGTGGGAGAGCGTCGTCGCGGCGGTCGTGCTCGTCGTGGTGATCAGCCAGCTCGTGGGCTGGTGGAACCGGCGCCGGCAGGTGCCGGAGGATCCGCTGGTCACGCGGTAGCCGGTGGGCTACCCGGCCGGCTCCCGGTGCCCGTCGTGCGGCGGCTCGGCGGCCTGCTCGTCGGGTTGGCGCAGCCCGAGCCGGCCCAGCCAGCCGAGCAGTTGGCGGTGCACGTCGTCCGGGCCGATCAGCTCACCATGCTGCGGCCAGTCCGCGGGATGGACGAGCAGCGCCTGCGTCTGCCAGCCGCCGAGGCCGCCGTGGCAGCCGACCAGTTCCTCGAAGGCCGCCACCTCCTCCAGGTCCGGGTCCACCGCGCTGATCACCACGAGGTCGCCCACGTGCTCCATCGCCTGATGGCGCAGCAGGTCGTGGCGGGCCCGGGGCCCGTACGGGGCCAGCGGGTCCTCGCCGTCGACCCGCCCGTCGCGCAGCCGGTGGCAGCCCCGCGCGCCGATCGCCAGCGGCCCGGCGGCCGAGTCGACCACGACCAGCCCGACGCCGGGGTGCCCGGCCAGGCCGTCGATCAGCCCCGGCGCGACCGCGTCGACGCGCTCCCGCGACAGCCGCCCCGGATGGCGGGCCAGGTAGATCATGGCCAGGTTGCCCGACGCCACCACCACGGTGCCGGCATCGGTGTGGACGGCGGCGTCCTCCCGGTCGGCCGGCCCCAGGCTGACCTCGCCGCCGTCGGCGTGCGAGCGCAGCGCCAGCCGGGTCGCCGTGCCGGTCGCCCCACCGGCCGCGGCGGCCTCGGTGAGCAGGGTGTTCAGCCGTCCCCACTCCTCGACCGGGCCGGTGGCCTCGGCGGCCGGCACCTCCGCCGGAACGCCCACCGGCGGCCGTCCGTCCGCCTCGGCCCGCGGCGCCGGCGGTGCGGCGAGCCGGGCGACCACCTCGGTGAGCGACTCGCCGTACCGCTGGCGGAAGGTGGCGCCCTGGCTCTGCCCGTGGTCGCTCAACACCACGATGTGGTAGCGCCGGGCCGCCTCGGCGGCCAGCCGCTGGAGCACCCCCAGCGTCTGGTCGAGTTCCTCGAGCACCGCCATCGCCTGCGGCCGGGCCGGACCGGCGTGGTGGGCGACCTCGTCGTAGTCCAGGAAGTCGCAGAAGATGACCGGCGCCCCGGCGGCCATCTGCTCGGCGATGAGCGACACGTTCAGGTCGCTGAGCAGGCTCGCCATCGGGCGCAGCGCCAGGTAGGGGCCGCTGCGCCGGCCCCGGGGCCGGATGTCGCGCAGCCGCTGCCGGCGCGCCTCGTACAGCTCACGGACCACCTGCCCGGCACCGCGCACCACCGCGCGGGCGAAGCCGTACGGGCTGGCCATGAAGGCCGCGTAGCCCCGGATGGAGCGGCCGGGCAGGCCGGCGCGGCTCACCGTGAGCAGGCTGGTGGTGGCGTCGCCGGAGAACGCGGTGCTGATGCTCACCCCGCCGTCGCGGAGCAGCCCTCGCCCGGTGGAGAGCCGCTGCTCGATCTCGGCGGCGTCGCGGGGCCGGCTGGTCACCACGAGCCGGCCGGTCGCGCCGTCGCCGCCGGCCGCCTTCTCGTACCAGCGGTAGGCCGGCACCCGCCGGACGTCGCCGTAGAGCAGGCCCGCCTGGGCGGCGGGCGTGGTGGCCGGCAGACCGGTGTGCCAGCGGGTCATCCGGTGGCTGCCGGTCCGCAGCCACCGACCGATGGTGGGCAGGTTGCCGGCCCGGATCGCCCACTGCACCAGCGGCGCGGCCACCCCGTCGAGCTGCACCACGAGCAGGCCGTCGGGGACGTGCCGCTCGGGCGCCGCCGGCGCGGCGCGGTCGAGCCGCAGGCGGTGCCGCCAACCGGGGCGGCGGTGCCGCTCGCGCCGACGCCGCACCCGGGACATCACCCACCGCATCTCGCTGACGAACGCGTCGTCGGTACCGGCGTCGGCGAGCCAGTTCAGCACCGCCGCGAGCGCCAGGGCGAGCCACGCGGCGGCGAAGGCGTCGGCGAATCCGGCGACGTCCGCCTCCGGGTCCAGCCGCAACGCCACGTACATCACGATGGCCTGGACGGACACGCCGATGGCCAGCGCGCCGAGCCCGCCCAGCACGGTGGCCAGGGCGAACAGCAGGGGGCGCAGCACCGCGCCGATCGCCGCGATCAGGCCGACCAGCCACAGCGTCGCGAGCAACCCGCTGGCGGTCACCCCCGGCAGCAGCCAGAGCGTCACGCTGAGCACCACGAACGAGGTGATCACGCTGCGCAGCAGGCTGCGGAGCCGGGCGAGGGTGGGCCGGTAGTCGTGCAACACCGTGAGACCGACGCGTACGGGCCGGCGCAGCCGCCGGTCCGTGTCGGCGTCCGCGTCCGGCTCCATTCCCATGACAATGCCACACCTGAGCTGGCAAGATCGGCGAGCGCGGGCGGGTGGCGGGTACGCGTCCGTGAGCCGGCCGCGGCGGCCGGACCCACCACCCGCGGGTGGCGGCGGTGACCGTCAGGCCGGCGGGGTGGTCAGGTCGACGGCCGCGGCGCCGACGACCGCCTTGTCGTCCTCGTGCTGCAGGTAGCCGATCACCGAGGCCCGGCGCGGATCGAGTTCCGCCGGCACGTCCAGGCGGATCCGACCGCCGCCGTCGTCCGGAGTGACCGAGGTGAAGGCGCGTACCACGTTGTCCTGGCGCAGCGTCCGTCCGGCGTTCTCGCCGCGCGCGACGTCGGTCGTGAGGTCCCGCTCCACGACCGCCACGTTCAGCACCGCTCGGGCCGGCGGTCGATCAATCCGGTAGTCCACCACCACGGGGTGCCCGCCGTCCGGTCCCTCGGGGGCGTCGGCGACCGTGAGGGCGAGCGGAGTGGTGGCCGCCTCCGCCAGCGCGGACGTGATCACGTCGGTGGCCCGGCGGCGGTCGGAGCCGACGAACTCGACGGTGCCGTTGACCACCATCTGCGGGGTGTACAACTGCCCGGAGCCGAAGGCCCGCGCGTACGCCTGTTGCCGCGCGCTGTACGCCCCGTCGCCGAACGGGTCGGGCCAGCCCAGGTAATCCCAGTAGTCGACGTGGAACCCGAGGGCGTAGACGGGTTCGCCGCGCCGCCGGGCGTCGCGCTCGATCTCGCCGAGCATCTCCTCGGCCGGCGGGCAGCTCTCGCAGCCCTGGGAGGTGAACAGCTCCACGACCGCGAAGCCGCTGCCGGACGGCGGGGGCACGTCGGTGCGCGCTGGGTCGGTCATGGCAGATCCCCTCCCGTCGCGCCGGTTCGCGCCGCTCCGATTCCCGTTGCGGCCGCGACCATGCCTGCCGGCCACCCGGCCACCCGGCCACCCGGCCACCCGGCCACCCGGCCACCCGGCCTGGCGGCGGCGGGGGTCGCGGCGGCCTGGCCGAAGATGGTGATGCGCGGCGGCCGTGGGCCGCCGCGCCGGCCGGGGTGCGGGACCGGGTCCGCGCAGCACTCGCTCGGCCCACCGGATCGGCCCGCGATGTCGACGACCGGACTGGTGTGGTGGGTCGCGAATTCCCCCGGGGTTCGGCCGTCGTCCGGTATCCATTCCCCTCGCGGCGTGCCGACCGGTGGTGAGCGCCTTCCCGGCGGATATTTCTGGTGCCGTGGTCGTCGGTCCGTGCGGCCTGTGGGGGTGGCCGGGCGCGCTGGCGTACCCTGGGCCGGCAACCGGTTTGCGCTGCCCATTCCCGGCATCCAACGGCAATGAGCAGGCCGCAAGTTGCAGCAGGGCAAGCAGTTCCCAATGGTGGTTGGGCGCAATTCCCACAGTCATTGAATTGACGACGGTAAATCTTGACTTGGCTCCTCGGGAGGCGCACCGTGAAATGTCTCCGGCGGCGATCGGACCGTCCGGAAAAGATCCCCGAATGCGATCCACCGATTCGGGAGCCAGGAGGCGGTCATGCGGTTGAACCCGTTCGCCGGGGCCTACCTCGCCGATCCGGCGCAGGTGTGGCGGCGGTTTCTCGACGCCCCGGACGGGGTGCACCACGACGAGGACCTGGGCCTGTGGCTGATCACCCGGCACGCCGACGTGCGCCGGGCACTCAGCGACACCGGGACCTTCGGCAACGCCCTCACCCTCGCGCCGGTCTATGACGTCTGTCCGGCAGCGCTGGAGATCATCATGCGCATCGACGCGCCACCCACCACCGCCGCTGCCGACCCGCCGGTGCACCCGCGGACCCGCCGGGCGCTGCGCGCCACCTTCGCCAACACCCCCGAGCGGGTCGAGCGGCAGTACGGGCCGATCGTCCGCCGCCGGGTCGACGAGCTGGTGTCCCGGCTGGCCGCGGCACCCGGGCGGCACGTCGACCTCGTCCCGCAGTTCACCACCGAGCTGCCCCTGCTGGTGCTGCTGGACATCCTCGGCGTACCGGACCGGGACATCGGGCGGGTCCGCGCGTGGGCCGACGGTCAGATCGCGCTGATCTGGGGGCGGCCCGACCCGGCGGAGCAGGTCCGGCTGGCCCGCGGGCTGCTGGAGTTCTGGCAGTACTGCCAGGAACTGGTCCGGGCCCGCCTCGACGCGGACGGATACGGCGAGGACCACGTCGGCCGGTTGCTGGCCTACCGGGACGGCGACGACGAGATCCTGACCGTCGCCGAGGTGGCGAGCATCGTGTTCAACCTCCTGGTCGCCGGCCACGAGACCACCGCGGGGCTGCTCGCCCACGCGCTGGACCAGGCGCTGTCCGAACCGGACCGGTGGCGCGCGATCGTGGCCGAGCCGCACCGGGTCCCCGCCTTCCTGGCCGAGACGCTGCGCTTCGCACCCGCCATCGACGGGTGGCTGCGGGTCACCAACCGACCGGTGACCCTGAGCGGGGTGGCCATCCCGGCCGGCGCGCGCTGCCTGCTGCTGATCGGGGCCGCCAACCGGGACCCGGCGGTGTTCGCCGACCCGCACCGGTTCGACCCGGACCGTGCGGACGTCGGCGACCACCTCTCCTTCGGGCACGGCGCCCACTTCTGCATCGGGGCCGCGCTGGCCCGGCTGGAGGCCGCGACCGCGCTCACCCGGCTCGCCGCGGCCCTGCCCGGGCTGTGCCTGGCACCCGGGCACGGCCGCGCGTACCAACCGAACGTGGCGTTCCGGGCGCACCGCACGCTGCCGGTGGTCGTCGAGCCGGCGGCGTCGCCCGGCGTCGCTCCGGTGCCCCACGCCGAGCGGCCGGCGGCCTGACCGGAGGGCGCCGCCCGGCCGCTGAGCTGCGGCGGCGGTCGGCTGGCCGGCATGCGGCGGGAGGTCCGGCGAGCGCCGAACGCCCCGGCCGGCCGGGGCGGCCGGACGGCGGTGTCGGCCCGGCCCGACGATCACGCAGCGGAGTCACGTCTTCACACCCGTCCGTCCCTGGGTTAAGAATTGTCCCCTGCGAACGCCCAGTCATCACCCAACCTCGATCTGATGCCGATGCCGAGCCGGCGTCGCGAAGGTGAACACATGGATCGCACGCCGCCGTCCGGCACCGCCCACTCCGGTGCCAGCCACCGGTTCCGCTCGGAACTGCGCCGCTGGCGTACCCGGCAGGGGTTGACGCAGCGGGCGTTGGCGGAACGGGTGCGGTTCAGCCGCGAGACGGTCGCCGCCGTCGAATCCGGCCGCCGGTTCGGCAGTCACGAGTTCGCCGTACGCTGCGACGAGGTGCTCGACACCGGCGGCCGGCTGGCGGCGTTGTGGCCCCAGGTCGCGGCGGAGCAGCTGGCCGCGGACGGCCGGCGCGGCCCCCGGTTCGGGGAGGTGGCCCGGCTGGACCCGGCCGCCGTGCCGCCGCCCGTCCGGCGCGACGCGAGCGACCCGGAGGCCGTGGTCGCCGCGATCGACGAGTTGCGGGAGCTGATCGGTCAGGTGCTCGGCCAGCCGGAGGCCGACGTCCCGCCGCCGCCGGCCGGGCCGCGCTGACCTGGGTGGGTTTGCCGGGCTGCGCTGACTTCGGTGGGCCGGCCGTCGGCCGGGCCGCGCTGACCTCGGTGGGCCGACGGTCGGCCCGGGGCAGTGGCGCCGCGCCAGCCACCCTGACTCTGGGTACAGATGCTGGTACGGGCTGTTTGTACCACGGTCAGGTCTGGCCTGCGAGCGCGCTTTCCGGCGCAATGAGACGTGCAATCAGCAAATGCAGATTGACCTTTGTGGATGAGCGCGGGAGTCAGTTTTGGCGTCGAGCACGAGGTCCCACACGGCCCGACCCTATCCGACCCGCCGCCGCGGCTGGAAGATAGCCGCCCGGATGCGTCTCATCGTCGCCGCCCCGCTGGTAGCCGTCATGGGCTTCGCCGGTCTGGCGCTGACCGAGAGCGCGCGCCAGACCGCCCGGGCCAGCGACCTCGGCCTGCTGGCGCACCTGGGCGCCGAGGCCGGCGACCTGGCCCACCGGCTGCAACACGAGCGCGTCGTCGCTGCCGACCTGCTGACCCGGGGCGGCCCGGAGCAGCAGGACACCTTCGCCGACGCCACCACCACGACCGACGCCGCGGTCGACCGCTACCGCCGGCAGCGGGCCCGGGTGCCCGCCGGCCCCGCCGCGGACCAGAGCGTGCTGACCCGGATCGACGCGGCGCTGGCCGGCCTGGCGCCGCTGCGCGCACAGGTCCGGACGGCCGAGCACGCCTCGGTGTCGGCGATGACCTTCAGCTACCGGATCGCCATCGCCGACCTGCTCACCCTCCGCGAGAGCGTGACGCTCGGCGTGGTCAACGCCCGGATCGCCGACGGCATCCGGGCCTCGGCCGCCCTGTCCAAGGTGGCCGAGGCGGTCGGCCAGCAGCAGGTGGCGGTCCTGCGCGCGGTCGCGGCCGACGAGCTGACCCCGGCGCTGCAACAGGACATCACCGCCGCCCGCACCGGGGTCACCGAGTCCGGCCTCGCCTTCCTGGCCCTCGCCCAGCCCGACTGGCGGGGCTGGTGGGAACAGGCCGGCAGCGGCAAGGACGCGCTGCTGCTGCAACGGATGCAGGACGAGGTCTCACGGACCGGCGCGGGCAGCCGGCTGCGGCTGGACCTGGGCAACTGGATCACCGCGACCGAGCAGTGGTCGTCCCGCCTGGCCGAGCTGCGCCAGCGGGTCGACGCGGCGGTGCTCGACGACATCCGGGCCGCGCACGCCGACCAGCGGTGGCGCACCGTCGTGGAGGCGGCGGCGACGCTGGCGGCCTTACTGCTCACCGCGCTGGTCACCTGGGCGGTGGCCCGGCAGATCACCCGCCGGCTGCACCGGCTGCGGGACGCCGCGAACACCGTCGCGTTCGAGCGGCTGCCGCAGGTGGTGGCCCGCCTCCAGCAGCCCGACAGCTCCTCGGTGGACCCGGACGAACTGGCAAGGCGGCAGTCCGCGCACGCCATCGAGCCCGCCAGCGACGACGAGATCGGCGAGGTGGGGCAGGCGTTCAACGCCGTGCACCGGGCCGCTGTGCGGACCGCGGCCGAGCAGGCGGTGATGCGGGCCAACACCGCCGACATCTTCGTCCACCTGAGCCGCCGGGAGCAGCGGCTGGTCGACGCGGTGCTCGCCCAGGTCGACCAGGTCGAGCGGGACGAGACCGACCCGGAGCGGTTGCAGCAGCTCTACCGGCTGGACAACCTGGCCACCCGGATGGGCCGGATCAACGCCAGCCTCCTGGTGCTCGGCGGGGTCGGCGTCGGGCGGGTACGCCAGCAGGACGTACCCCTGCAACAGGTGCTCCAGGCGGCGCAGAGCCAGATCGAGTACTACGCCAGGATCCGCCTCGGCATCGTCGATGGCGACGTCGCGGTCGCCGCCGAGGCCGTCGACGAGGTCGTGCACCTGCTGGCCGAGCTGATGGAGAACGCCACCGGATACTCCCCGCCGGACACCGAGGCGTGGGTGACCGGCCGGACCCTGGGAGACCGGGTGATCATCCAGATCGCCGACGAGGGCGTCGGGCTCTCCCCGCAGCGGCGGCAACAGCTCAACGAACTGCTCGCCCACCCACCCGCCACGGACGTCGCCGCCGTCCGGGCGATGGGCCTGGTCGTGGTCGGACAGCTCGCCGCCCGGCTGGGCGTGGCCGTCCAACTGCGGCCCGGACCGCACCGCGGCACCATCGCCGAGGCGGTGCTGCCGGGCCCGATGCTCCGGTCGCTGCCGCCGGAGGAGTTCCTGCTCAGCCCCGCCCGGCCGTCGCGGCGGGTGGCCCGGACCGGCCCGCCCACGGCGCACCGGGCGACCGCCGGGCCGTGGGCCGGCCGGCCGGCGCCGGCCGGGAGGTCGACCACCGGTACGCCCGTGGCCGACCGGGCGCTGCCGGTCGCGCCGGTGTTCCGCGCCGCGCCGCGCCCGGACCGGGGTGCCGACTCCACCGAGGAGCTCGTCATCTTCGACGAGGTCAACCACTGGTTCCAGGCCGACCGGGCGGACGGCACCGACGGGACGTCCTGGACCAGCCCCACCGACGACGCCTGGCGCACGGCGGCTCGGGCCGACGCGCCCGACGTGGCCGGCACCACCACCTCCGGCCTGCCCCGCCGGCAACCGCAGCGGCACCTGGTGCCGGGTGGGGTCCCCGCGCCGCAGCAGCCGCGCTCCGAGTACCGCGACCCGGCCCGGGTGGCCACCGCGATGGCCGCGTACGCGCGGGGAGTCGCCGGCCGCCGGGCCAACCTGATCAAGAACTGAGCCGACAGGGAGCACACGTGAGCGACCACCAGGATCTCGGCTGGCTGCTGGACGCCTTCGCCGAGCGCGCCACCGAGGTCAGCCATGCGATCGCCATCTCCAGCGACGGCCTCATGGTGGCCGCCACCCGTGGCCTGCCCGCCGACCGGGCCGACCAGCTGGCCGCCACCGGCAGCGGGCTGGTCAGCCTCCTGCGCGGCGCGGCGGCCTTCTTCGACGCCGGCGCGGTGATCTCCAACGTCACCCAGCTCGAGGGCGGCTTCATGTTCTCCATGGCCTTCAACGACGGCGCGTCCCTGCTCGTGCTCGCCGACCCGCAGTGCGACGTCGGCAGGGTCTCCTACGAGATGACCGAGCTGGCGAACCGCATCGGCGAGGCACTGACCCCCGCGGCCCGGGCGGCGTTGAGCCGCAGCCGCTGACCTCCGGCCCCTCGCCGGAGACGCCCACCCCTGGTAGGAGATGAGATGTCCCTGAGCTTCCCCCGGCACCGCCGCGCCCGCACGGCGGCGCTGCTCGCCCTCGTCCTGCTCGCCCCGACCGCCTGCGCCGACAACGAGCGCGGCGCCCCCGCCCGCGGTGCCGTCAAGATCGGTCTGCTGGCCTCGCTCTCCGGCACGTACCAGGCGGTCGGCAAGGACATGCGCGACGGCTTCGAGCTCTACCTGTCCACCCACGACGGCAAGCTCGGCGGCCGGCAGGTCGAGCTGGTCGTGGCCGACGAGGGCAACGGGGCCGCGACCGCGGTGCCCGCCGCGACGAAACTGCTCAAACAGGATCGGGTGGTCGCGCTGACCGGCGTCGTGGGCGGCGGCTCGGTGGCCGCGGTCTACCCGCTGCTCAACGAGACGAAGGTGCCCTTCGTCGGCGCCAACGGGCGGCCGGCGCTGAAGGACGTGTCCCGGGTCTGGCACACCTCCTACCTCTCCGACGAGCCGGGGGAGGCGATCGCGTCGTACGTGCACGACAACGTCGACGGCAGCGTCTACGCCATCGGCCCCGACTACCAGGGCGGCTGGGACGAGCTGCGCGGCTTCACCGAGGCGTTCGTCAAGGCCGGTGGCCGGCTGGCCAACCCGGACGGCAAGACCACCTTCACGCCGTTCCCGGCGACCACCAACTTCACCCCGTACTTCGCCCGGATCAAGGCCTCGGGCGCGAACGCCGTCTACACCTTCTACGCCGGCGGTGCCGCTGTCGACTTCGTCAAGCAGTACGCCCAGTCGGAGATCAAGGACCTGCCGCTCTACGCCGCCGGCTTCCTGACCGAGGGCGGCGTGCTGGACGCCCAGGGCCCGGCCGCCCGGAACATCTACTCGGTGCTCAACTACTCGCCCGACCTGGACAACGCGGAGAACCGCGCGTTCGTGGCCGCGTGGAAGGCCAAGAAGGACGGCTCCCCGACCACGTACGCCATGGCCTCCTACGACGCCGCGGCGGTGCTGGACCGGGCCATCGCCGACGCCGGCGACGACCCCACCCCGGAGCGCATCAACGCGGCCATCGGCCGGCTCGGCCAGATCGCCAGCCCCCGTGGCACCTGGCAGTTCTCGCCCACCACCCACGCGCCGGTGCAGAAGTGGTACCTGCGCCAGGTCCGCCCGGACGGCCGGGCGCTGTCCAACACCATCGTGGGCGACCTCGCCACCGTCGGCGGGTGACCGCGGTGGCGGCCGGCATCCGGATCGACCCGTACCTCGTCCCGGCGCTGGACGGGGTCGCCTACGGGCTGCTGGTGTTCGTCGCCGCGGCCGGGCTGGTGCTCTGCTTCGGCGTCGCCGGCATCCTGAACCTCGCGCACGGCACCCTCTTCGCGATCGGCGGCTACACCGCGGCCGCGCTGCTCGACGGCGGCTGGCCGAGCCTGGCGTTGGCGCTGGTGGCCGGCACCGTCGCCGCCGCCGCGGCCGGCGCGCTGGTCGCCGGGCTGCTCACCCGCAGCGCCGCCCGCAGCCACCTCACCCAGGCCCTGCTCACCTTCGGCGTCGCGCTGGCCGGCGGGAGCCTGCTGGTGGGGGCGTTCGGGCCGGACGACCCGCCGGTGCGCGTCCCGGCCGCGCTGGACGGGTCGGTGGCCGTCGTCGGGCACCGCTACCCGGCGTACCGGCTGGTCTTCATCGCCGTCGCCGCGCTGCTGGCCGGCCTGCTCCACCTGGCGGTGCGCCGCACCCGGGCCGGGATGCTGGTCCGCGCCGCCGTCGACGACGCGGAGATGGTCGCCGCGATGGGGGTGAGCCCGACCCGGATCCGGGTGGGGGTGCTCGCCATCGCCGGCGGGCTGGCCGGGGCCGCCGGGGTGCTCGGCGCCCCGATCATCGGCCCCGGCACCGACACCGCCGACACGGTGCTGCTGCTCTCCCTGGTGGTCGTCGTCCTGGGCGGTCTGGGATCGATGGCCGGCACCCTGCTCGCCGCGCTGGCGGTCGGGCAGATCCAGACCCTCGGCGTCGCCCTCGCCCCGTCCACCGCGCCGTTCCTGCTCTTCGCCGCGATGGCGGTGGTGCTCGCGGTGCGGGCCCGGCTGCCGCTGGCCCCGCGGAGGGCGACGTGAGCGACCAGGCGGTGCGCGCGCTGCGGCGCGGCGTCGCCGCGCTGGTCCTGGCCGGGCTGGTGCTGGCGCCGTGGGCGGTCGACGACTACACCGCCGCGCTGCTCGCCCGGACCCTGGCGCTCGGCCTGGTCGGGGTGAGCGTGGCCCTGCTCACCGGCGTCGCCGGGCTGCCCACCCTCGGGCAGACCGCGCCCTACGCGGCGGGCGCGTACGCCAGCGCGCTGGTCGCCGGCCGGCTCTCCGACGTCGGCCCGGTGCAGGTGGCCGTGGCGGCCGCGGCCGGGGCGGCGCTGGCCGCGGTGACCGTCCCGCTGGTGGTCTCGGCGCGCGGGGTGGTGGTCCTGATGATCACCCTGGCGGTCGGTGAACTCGTGGTGACCGCCGCCGGCCGGTGGCGCTCGGTGACCGGTGGCACCGACGGCCTCGCCGGCATCCCGCCGGTACGTCCCCTCTGGGGCATGCCGGTGCTGGCCACCGACCGGGCGCGTTACCTGTACACCCTGGCCGTGGTGGCGGTGCTGCTCGGCGTGGTGCTGCTGGTCCTGCGGACCCGGGTCGGGCTGCTGTTGCGGGCCGGCCGGGACGACGAGGCACGCCTGCGGGCCAGCGGGCACCGGGTGTCGGCCCACGTGGCCGGCGTCCACCTCGCCGGCGGCGCCGTCGCCGGCAGCGCGGGTGCCCTGCTCGTGGTGGCCCAGCAGTACGTCTCACCGGCCGACTTCGGCTTCGACACCTCCGCCCTGCTGCTGCTCGGCGTGGTGATCGGCGGTGCCGCCTCGGTGGCCGGCGCGCTGGTCGGCACGGTCGTCGTCATCGCCGCCCGGGACTGGCTGTTCGGCGTGCTGCCCGGGCAGGCGCCCCTGGTGTTGGGGCTGGCCTTCGTGGTCACCGTCTACCTGCTGCCCGGTGGCGAGCGCCGGCCGGCCGTGCGCGGCCGGCTGCTGCCGGGCGTACCGAACCGTCGCCGGCCGGCGGACCGGCCTACCCCCTCGGAGGTGCGGGTATGACGCCGCTGCTCCACGCCCGGGGCATCACCGTCCGGTACGGGTCGCTGGCCGCGCTCGACGGGGTCGACCTGCGGATCGCCGACGGCGAGCGGCATGCCCTGATCGGGCCGAACGGCGCCGGCAAGACCACGCTGCTCGACGTGCTCGGCGGCCGCACCCGGTCCGGCGGTGGCCGGGTGTGGCTGGCCGGCCGGGACGTCACCCGGCTGGGGCCGGCCGCCCGGGCCCGGCGGGGCATCGGCCGGATCCACCAGCGCCCCGCCGTCTGGTCGACGCTGACCGCCACGGAGAACGTGCTGGTCGCCGCCCTCCCGCACGCGGTGCGTCCCGCCGGCTGGCGTCCCGGTGCCCGGCGGCGGGCCGCCGAGCACACGGCGGCGGCGCTGCTGGCGCGGGTGGGGCTGGGCAAACTCGGCGCGACCCCCGCCGGTCAGCTCGCCCACGGCCAGCGCCGGCAGTTGGAGATCGCCGTGGCGCTGGCCGGCCGGCCCCGGCTGCTGCTGCTCGACGAGCCGGCCGCCGGCCTCTCCGCCGCCGAGGTCGGCCGGCTCGCCGAGTTCCTGCGGGTGCTGCCCCGGGCGGTCGGGGTGCTGCTGGTCGAGCACCGGCTGGACCTGGTGTACGCGCTCTGCGACACGGTGACCGTGCTGCGCGACGGCCGGACGCTGGCCACCGGCACGCCCGCCGAGATCCGCGCCTCCGGCCCCGTCCGGCAGGCCTACGCGGAAGGGGTGGCCTGATGCTGCGCGTGGAGCGGCTCTGCGCCGGCTACGCCGGGGGCACCGTGCTGCACGAGGTGAGTCTCGACGTGCGGCCGGCCACCGTCCAGGCGGTGGTGGGCCGCAACGGCGCGGGCAAGAGCACCCTGGTGCACACGGTCGCCGGCCTGCTGCGGCCGCACGCCGGGCGGATCGAGATCGGCGGCGTCCAGGTGGCGGGCCGGCAGCCGCACCGGATCGCCCGGTCCGGGGTAGGGCTGGTGCCGCAGGGCCGGCGGGTCTTCTCCCGGCTGACCGTGGCCGAGCACCTGGCGCTGGCGGCCGCGCCGTGGCGGGCCGCGACGCCCGGCGGTGAGGGGTGGACGGTTCCCCGGATCCTGGAGCTGCTGCCGCGGCTGGCCGCCCGGCTGCGCCACCGGGGGGACCAGCTCTCCGGCGGCGAGCAGCAGATGCTGGCCATCGCCCGGGCCCTGCTCGGCCAGCCCCGGGTGCTGCTGCTCGACGAGCCGTGCGAAGGGCTCGCCCCCGACCTGGCGGCCCGGGTACGGGACCTCGTCGGCGCGCTGGCCCGGGGCGGGCTGACCGTCCTCCTCGTCGAGCAGCAGCTCCAGCACGCCATCGAGGTCGCGGACCGGATCGCCGTGCTGGAGTACGGCCGGGTGGTCTACGACCGGCCGGCGGCCGAGGCCCGGGCCGACCCGGGCGTCCTGGCGGCGATGCTCAGCGTCGCCGCCGTCGGGGAGCCGCCGGCCTCCCGACCGGTGCCCGGCCTCTGGCCCGACCCGGGCACCCGACCCGACCACCTGCGACAGGGATGAGCGAGCATGCCCACCGACAGCCCCGACACCGAGTACACCTTCGACAACGGCTCCCCGGAGGCCGTGCCCCAACTGCGTGCCCTGGAGGCGTTCCTCGACCCGATCACCGCGCGCCGGATCGGCCCGCCCGTGCTCGCCCCCGGCGCCGCGTGCTGGGAGATCGGCGCCGGTGGCGGCTCGGTTGCCCGCAGCCTGGCACGGGCGGTCGGCCCGACCGGCCGGGTGCTGGCCACCGACATCGACGTCACCCACCTCACCCCGACCGGCAACCTCGACGTACGCCGGCACGACGTGCGCAGCGACCCCACGCCCGGGGACGCCTTCGACCTGGTCCACGCCCGGCTGGTGCTGCTGCATTTGCCCGAGCGGCGGCGCGTACTGGCCTCGCTGGCCGGGGCGCTGGCGCCGGGCGGATGGCTGGTGGTGGAGGAGTTCGACTGCACCGCGCCGCTGCGCGTGCTGACCGCACCGAGCGACGACGCGGCGAAGCTGTTCGCCCAGGTCACCGACGCGATGCTCGGCGTCCTGCAGGGGCACGGCGCGGATCTGGCCTGGGCCCAGGACGTGCACGCCGAGCTGGTGTCGGCGGGACTGGTCGAGGTGGACACCGTCACCCACTCGCAGAGCTGGCCCGGCGGTTCCTTCGGCGCGTCCCTGTACGGCACGAACTCCCGGCAACTCGAGCCGGAACTGCTCGACGCGGGGCTGTCGCCGGGGCAGCTGGAGGCGTTCCGCAAACTGCTGCGCGACCCGGCGTTCGCGGTGATGTCCTACCAGTTCGTGTCGACCCGGGGCCGGCGGCCGGCGGCCCGGTGAACGGCGGTACGGCGGTCCCGCGGCAACGTGACCGCCGTCCGTCACCCCGGCTCAACGGTTGGCTCGGCGCCCGATGTCAGGCACCGGCCCGGCCGTCGGGCACCCCGGCTCAACCGCCGGCCCGGCGCCCTCGACGTCGGGCACCGGCCCGGCCGTCGGACGGCGCCGCCGGGCCCGCTGCCCGGATCGCGCCGCCACCGGCCGGCGTTGCGCCTAGGCTGGCCGGGAAGCGAGGCGGGAGGACGTGCGATGACGCGGGTGGCGGTGCTCGGGCTCGGCGGCATGGGGGAGCCGATGGCGGCCAACATCATCCGGGCGGGACTGCCGACCGTGGTGTGGAACCGGCACCCGGAACCGGCCGACCGGCTCCGCGACCAGGGCGCCGAGGTCGCCGCCACCCCGGCCGACGCGGTACGCGACGTCGACATCGCCGTCACCATGGTGACCGACGCGGACGCGGTCCGTTCCCTCGCGGTCGAGCAGGGCATGCTGGCCGCGCTCCCCGAGGGGGCGGTCTGGGCGCAGATGAGCACCATCGGGGTGACCGAGACCGAGGCGCTGGCCGCGCTGGTCGAGGCGGAACGCCCCGACGTCACGCTGGTGGACGCGCCGGTGGCCGGCAGCCGGGGCCCGGCGCGGGAGGGACGCCTCGTCGTCCTCGCCGCCGGCCCCGACGAGGCGCGGAAACGGGTGGCGCCGGTCTTCGAGGCGGTCGGTCAGCGGACCGTCTGGGTCGGCCCGACCGGCGCCGGCTCGCGGCTCAAGCTGGTCAACAACCTGCTGCTCGCTTTCCTGGCCGAAGGGCTCGCCACGGCGGTCGCCCTCGGCGACACCCTCGGCCTGGACCGGGCCACCGTGCGCGACGCCCTGCACGGCAGCCCGCTGCTGTCCGCCTGGGCGGCCGAGAAGCTCGACCGGATCGGCCGGGACGACTACACCCCGCAGTACACCCTGGACCTGGCGCTCAAGGACGTGGACCTGGCGCTGCGGGCGGCGCCGGCCGGCCGGTTCCCGGCCGCGGCGGCGCTGGCGGAGGAGTGGCGGCGCGCGGTCGAGGCGGGCCTCGGCCGGGACGACCTCACGGTGGTGACCCGGGCCCTCACCGAGGCCGACACCCGCTAGACCGGATCGGCCGGGCCGGGCCGGGGCACGGCCGGCGGGATGCCTCAGCCCGGGGACACCGTGCCCAGTCCGGCGAGCGCCAGCCTGGTCACCAGGAGCCGGCCGCGTCCTCGCCGGACCGCGCGCCGGCCCACCGGCGGGCCGCCTCCGCTGACCCGCCGCGCCGGACCGCCGCCGCGAACAGGCGGGCCGGGTACACCCGGTCGCGGCGGCGGGCGTGCTCGGCCGCGCTCATCAGCCGCACGCACCGGGCCGCCTGGACGATCACCGACCGGACCTCGTCGACACCGTTCATGCGGGCAGACTTCCGGACGCCGCGCCGGTCGCCTGAGTACGCCTGCTCAGCGCCGCTGGTGCCCGGGCACCGGGCAGCGGCGCCGGGCGGCTGGGTGACGAGCGGCTGGGTGACGGGCGGCGGTGGTGCTTAAGTAGACGCCATGCCCAACCCCGCGATCCTCACCGTCGACGACGATCCGGCCGTGTCCCGGGCGGTCGCCCGGGACATCCGCCGCCGCTACGGCGACCGCTACCGGGTGGTACGGGCGGACTCCGCCGAGGCCGCGCTGGCGGCGCTGCGCGAGCTGAAACTGCGCGGCGAACAGGTGGCCGTGCTGCTCGCCGACTACCGGATGCCGCAGATGAACGGCATCGAGTTCCTCGAGGCCGCCATGGACCTGTTCCCCGCCGCCCGGCGGGTCCTGCTGACCGCGTACGCCGACACGGACGCGGCGATCAACGCCATCAACGTCGTCGACCTGGACCACTACCTGCTCAAGCCGTGGCACCCGCCGGAGGAGAAGCTCTACCCGGTGCTGGACGCGCTGCTCGAGGCGTGGACGGCCAGCGCCGCGACGGCCACCAGCGAGCTGCGGGTGGTCGGCCACCGCTGGTCCGCCCCGTCGTTCGCGGCACGTGACTTCCTGGCCCGGAACCTGGTGCCGTTCCGCTGGGTGCCGGCCGACGAACCCGAGGGCGCCGAGCTGCTGGCGGCGGCCGGGGTGGGCGCGAACGACGTACCCCTGGTCGTCACGGCCGACGGCAAGTCGCTGGTGCAGCCCACCACGGCCGACCTGGCCGGGCACGTCGGGCTGGCCACCACGCCGGCCGCCGACTTCTACGACCTGGTGGTCGTCGGCGCCGGGCCGGCCGGGCTCGGCGCGGCCGTCTACGGCGCGTCCGAAGGGCTGCGGACCGTGCTCATCGAGCGGCGGGCCACCGGCGGCCAGGCCGGACAGAGCAGCCGGATCGAGAACTACCTCGGCTTTCCGGACGGGGTCTCCGGCGCCCAGCTCACCGACCGGGCCCGCCGGCAGGCGCTGCGCTTCGGCGCCGAGCTGCTCAACGCCCGCGAGGTGGTGTCCCTGGAGGACGCCGGCGGGGCGCGGGTGCTGCGGTTCACCGACGGCAGCAGCGTCGCCGCCCACACGGTGGTGCTGGCCACCGGCGTGTCGTACCGGATGCTGCCGGCGCCCGGGCTGGCCGAGCTGACCGGCCGGGGCTGCTTCTACGGCTCGGTGGCCAGCGAGGCGCCGAGCTGCTCCGGCGAGGACGTCTACATCGTCGGTGGAGCGAACTCCGCGGGCCAGGCCGCCGTGCACTTCTCCCGGTACGCCCGCCGGGTGCACCTGCTGATCCGCGGCGACGACCTGACCCGCTCGATGTCCAGCTACCTCATCGAGCAGCTCGCCCGGATCGACACCATCGAGGTCCACCCGTACACCGAGGTGGTCGGCGGCGCCGGCCAGGAACACCTGGAGCAGGTGACCCTGCGCGACACCCGCACCGGCCAGACGCGCCGGGTGGACACCTCATGGTTGTTCGTGTTCATCGGCGCGGAGCCGCACACCGACTGGCTCGACGGCGCGGTCGCCCGGGACAGCCGCGGCTTCGTCCTCACCGGCCCCGACCTGACCCGGGGTGGCCGCCGGCCCGCCGGCTGGGCGCTGCCCCGCGACCCGTACCACCTGGAGTCCAGCATGCCCGGCGTGTTCGCCGCCGGTGACGTGCGGGCCGAGTCGGTGAAGCGGGTCGCCTCCGCCGTCGGCGAGGGCGCTATGGCCGTCTCCCTCGTGCACCGCTACCTGGAGGCCCAGTGAGCGCGAGGAGTGAGCCGGGCTTGCGAGCCCCGCAGTCGCGAACGAAGGAGGCCCAGTGAGTGAATCTGATCGGCTGACGCCGGATGAGCTGCGGCGCCTTTTCCTCTTCGAGTCGCTGACCCCGGAGCAGCTCGGGCACCTGACCGAGCACGGCCGGGTGGAGCGGCGCCGGGCCGGCGAGGCCGTCTACGTCGAGGGTGAGCCGGCGAGCTGCTTCTACGTGCTGCTGCACGGCACGGTGACGCTGCGCCGCCGGGTCCAGGGCGACGACATGGAGCTCAGCCGGACCAGCCAGCCCGGCGTCTACGGCGGCGCCATGCAGGCGTACGTGGGCGACCTGGCCGAGCAGCGCTATCTCAACAGCATGTTCGCGGTGACCGACTGCGCGGTCTTCGCGCTTCCCGCCCAGATCATCGCCGACGCGATGCGCGTCTGGTTCCCGATGGCCACCCACCTGCTGGAGGGGCTGTTCATCGGGATGCGCAACTCGCAGACCATCGTCGGCGAGCGGGAACGGCTGCTGGCCCTGGGCGCCCTGTCGGCCGGGCTGACCCACGAACTCAACAACCCGGCGGCGGCCGCGGTGCGGGCCACCTCGGCGCTGCGCGGCCGGGTCGCCAAGATGCGGCACAAGCTCGCCATGATCGCCGATGGTCGGCTCGACGGCCGGCGCCTGCACGATCTCGTGGCGCTCCAGGAGGAGGCGGTGAAGCGGGCCGCCGCCGCACCGGCGCTGCCGCCGCTGGCGGCCAGCGACGCCGAGGACGAGCTGGCCGACTGGCTCGACGACCACGGCGTACGGGGCGCCTGGGAACTGGCCCCGACGCTGGTGGCCGGCGGCATCGACAGCGGCTGGTTGCGCCAGGTCGACGCCGCGGTGGGCGCCGACGATCTGGAGTCCGCGATCCACTGGATCACCTACACCATCGACACCGAGCTGCTGATGGGCGAGATCGATGACGCGGTCGGCCGGATCTCCGGGCTGGTCGGGGCGGCGAAGCAGTACTCCCACCTGGACCGTACGCCCTACCAGAGCGTCGACGTCCACGAGCTGCTCGACGCCACCCTGGTCATGCTCCAGGCCAAGATCCCCGGCGGGGTGCGGGTGGTGAAGGAGTACGACCGGAGCCTGCCGCCCGTGCCGGCGTACGCGGCCGAGCTGAACCAGGTCTGGACCAATCTCATCGACAACGCGCTCGGCGCGATGGCGGGGGAGGGCACGCTGACCATCCGGACCGGTCGCAAGGAGGACCGGGTGATCGTGGAGATCCGGGACACCGGCGCCGGTATCCCGCCGGAGATCCGGCCGCGCATCTTCGAGCCGTTCTTCACCACGAAGCCGGTGGGCGAGGGGACCGGTCTCGGCCTGGACATCTCGTACCGGATCGTGGTGAACAAGCACCACGGCGACATCCGGGTGCGCTCGGAGCCGGGCGACACCCGGTTCCTCGTGCTGCTGCCGCTCGACCCGGCCTGACACGGCCGGCGGCGCCGTCCCGGCAGCGCCCGCCAGCGGGGACCGACGGCGGCGACCAGCGGGGACCGGCGGCGGCGACCGGCGGCGGCGGGGCGGAGCGGTCAGAAGAGCGTCAACGGGCCGACCGGCGCCGGTTCGGGCAGCGGCGCGACCTCGGGCAGCCGCGCCCGGACCTCGGCGTGGAACCGGCGGGCCAGCTCCGGCGCGTCGGCGTTGTCCGGGGTGTGCACGAACACCGTCGGGGAGCGGCCCTCGCGCAGCCAGCCGGTCACCACGTCCAGCCACCGCTGCCAGCCCTCGACCGTCCGGGCGGGGTCGTCCCGGCCCAGGTAGCGGACGATCGGCCGGTCGGTCAGCGCGCGGGTACGCAGCGCCGTCCGCGGTTTCCTGGTCCATGCCTCCCGTTCCGCGTCGCTGGTCGGCGGGGTACGGAAGAACGCGGTGGTGTCGAACGGGATCCACTCGGCGTCGACCGGGCTGAGCGCGTCCTCCACCGTCCGTGCGGCCCGGGGGTCGGTGAAGAAGGCGGGGTGGCGCAGCTCGACCGCGTACCGGTGGGCGGTGGGCAGCCCGCGCAGGAACCGGGCGAGCGCGGGCACGTCGCCGGGGCCGAACGAGCCGGGCAGCTGGATCCAGAGGGCGTGCGCGCGGGACCCGAGCGGCTCGATGGCCGCCAGGAACTCCCGCAGGTCCTCGCCAGCGCCGGCGAGCCGGTGTTCGTGGGTGACGGTCCGGGGTAGCTTGAGCACGAACCGGAAGTCCGGGTCGGTCTGTCCGGCCCAGGAGGCCACCGTCTCCCGCGTCGGGGTGGCGTAGAAGGTGGTGTTCCCCTCGACCGCGGTGCACCAGCCGGCGTAGGCCCGCAGTCGCTCCTGGGCCGGCAGCGGGTGCGGCAGGAACCGGCCCGACCAGGACCGGTGTGTCCACATGGCGCAGCCGACGTGCAGGCGCATCCGATCCCTCCCACCGCTCGACGCACCCGGCGCGGTGCCCGCGCCGCGGCTACCGTATCCGGCCGGGCGTCGCACGGTCGCTACCCGCGCGCGCCGCCGTCCGTGAGCAGCCGGCCGGTAGCCCGGCGGCGCTGCTGCTTGACCAGGTAGAGCCGCTGGTCGGCGGTGTGCAGGAGCTGGTCGAGGCTGTCCCCGTCGTGCGGTGCGGTGGCCGAGCCGACGCTGACCCCGGCGACGCCGCGTACCGCCGCTTCGATCCGCGCCGCCGCGGTGCGGGCCGACGCGGTGTCGGCGTCGGTCAGGACCACCACGAACTCGTCCCCGCCGATCCGGGCGATCGCGTCCTCGGCGCGCAGCACGGCCCGGGTCACCGCCACCACCCGGCGGAGCAGGTCGTCCCCGGCGGCGTGCCCGAGGCGGTCGTTCACCCCCTTGAAGTCGTCGAGGTCGAGACAGAGCAGGGACGGCCCGGGCCGGCAGCCGTTACGGAACGCCACGGTCGCGAACTCGGCCAGGCCGCGCCGGTTCAGCGCGCCGGTCAGCGGGTCCAGGGCGGCCAGGGCGCGCAGTTGGGACCGTTGTCGGGCCAGCGCCCGGGTCTGCGCGGCGCAGACGGAGATCAGGACCAGCATGCCGGCGAGGTAGACGAAGACGTGGCCGGGCGGGGCCGGCCGGCCGGTGGCGGCGACCGCCAGGTACGACCCGATGGTGAGCACCTCCAGCGCCAGCATCAGCCGCAGCTGGGGGGTGTGGCTGGCGACGAAGACGGCGGTGGTCACGAAGCCCAGGGCGGCGGGCGAGGCCACGCCGCCGTCCCAGTGCGCGCCGAGCGCGGCGATCACCAGGGTGAGCACGAGCAGCGTGAACGAGACCCGGTAGCCGGAGGCCTTGGTGGTGACCCGGGTGGCCGCCCAGCACCCGACCAGCCCCGCGACCAGACCGGACCCGTACCCGGTGAGCATCAGCGCACGGTGCGGCTCGGTGAGCGTGAGCAGACAGTATCCGACGGCGACCGCGTACGAGACCACGTGCAGGGCCGCGCTGAGCACGGTGCGCCGGCGGCGCTCGATCACCCCGGCGTCCACCGGGCCCGGGGCCTTCTGTGACGCGGCGCGCCGCGGGCACGAGGTCGACCGGCCGCGCCGGCCACCGGTGCGGCCACCGGACGGATGAGGCACCTCACCACGACGGAATTCAATGGCGCGGGTCCGCCGGCCGTCAATAGCGGAACCGCCAACTCTCCATTCCTTTCACGGACCGCGATTTTCGGCTCACCCTCCGCACGCCGAACCGCCGAACCGCCGAACCGCCGAGCCGTCGAGCCGCCGAACCGCCGGACCGCCGAACCGCCGGGCCGCCGGACCGCCGGGCCGGCCCGGCACGGCCTCGGGTGTGCGGCGGTGCGGCGCGGCCCGGCACGGCCTCGGGCGGCGGCCCGGTCCGGCGCGGCTTCGGACGCGGGGTCACCAGCGGCGACGCCGCGCCGGCCGGGGTGCCCGGGAGCGGGCGCGGTGCCGGTCGGGGACGCCTCGACCGCCCGGTTGCCCGGACCGGCCGCCCCGGACCCGGCGGGGCGCCCGGCCGGTAAGCCACCGGCCACGACGAGCCAGGCCGGGGTCGCGTGGCTGGCCGAGGTCGGGGAAGCGGGCGGCGATCTGCTCCGGCAGGGCACGCCGGGGCGCGGTCGGGGAGCCGACGCCGGCACGGACGGGGTACGGCGGGGCCGGCGCTCGGGCGACCAGTGGGCTCGGCGCCGGGCCGATCAGTGGACTGCCGCCGGGCCACGGTTGCGGCAGGGCGACGGTGTGCCGCCGGTCGTGGAGTGCGGCCGGCACCGGGCGCGGCCGGAGCGTGGCCTCGATCCGGTTGTCGGCCGGGGTGGACATGGACCGGGACTCCCGCCCGGTACGGGGTACGGACATGGTGCTCGTTTCTCGGGACGGAGGCAGGGGCGCGCGCCGTGCCGGCCATGGGCGCGCCGGCCGGCAGGCAACGGGATGCGCGGGCGCCAGGCAACGGGCCGCGGCCGGCGGGCAACAGGGTGCGGGGCCGGCGGGCAACAGGGTGCGGGGCCGCCGGGCAACAGGGTGCGGGGCCGGCGGGCAACGGGGGTGCGTCCGTCAGGAGGTCATGGCCCCACCTTCGGCGAACCGTAGGGCTCGGGCAACCGGGTTTCGCCCGCGCCGACGTCGCCGATCCCGAAGCCCGCGAAGTATGAGGCAGGCTAAGCGTTTTGTCGAATATAGGCGTTATGTCTACTTCGGCTCACTAAGCTCCACGGTGTCAGCCAGCCGTCGACCGGGGCCTGTGCCGTCGCCCGGGACGCGCTGGGCGCTTGTCGGCCGAGCCCACGAAGATGCGTGAGTCACGATGAAGGACGCGGACACCATGGTCCTGCCCCGGCTCGGCCCGGGGGAGACCGGCGTCGAGGACCCCTGGGACGAGGACATCGCCCCCCGGGGCGGCCCCGCCCCCGGTCCGTCGGGCAGCGGCCGACGCCGCGGGCGGATCGCCGCCTGGCTGGTGCCGGCGCTGCTGATGGGCGTGCTCGGCGCCCTGCGGCTCGGCGGGACCGGCCGGCGGGCCGACGAGCTGCCGGCCTGGCGGGCCGCCCGTGCGCCCTGGCCGCACGACTGGACGGTGCTCTACCGGGACGTCGACGCGGTCACGCCGTACCACCTGCTGATCCGCGCCTGGGCCGGCCTGGCCGGCACCTCGGAGCCGGCCCTGCGCGTACCGTCGCTGCTGGCCATGATGGCCGCCGCGGCGCTCGTCGGCGCGGTGGCGGCCCGGGTGTTCACGCCGGGCGCCGGCATCCTCGCCGGCGCGCTCCTCGCCCTGCTGCCGACCGCCTCGCGCGCCGCGGGCGAGGCGCAGCCGTACCCGCTGACCCTGCTCGCCGCGGTGCTCGCCACCGGGGCGCTGCTGGCCGCCCTCGACCGGCCAGACCGGTGGCGCTTGCTCGGGTACGGCGGTGCGGTGCTCGTTCTCGGGCTGAGCCACCCGGTGGCGCTCCTGCTGCTCGCCGCGCACGGCTGGACGGTGCTCGCCCTGCGGCGCCGGGTGGCGGGCCGGTGGCTGGTGGCCGCCTCGCTGGGTGCGCTGCCCGGCGCCGCCTTGCTCTGGCTGACGGTCGAGGCGGGTGGACGGATCGGCCCGCTGGCCCGGCCCGGCCTGGACGCGCTCGCGGCCGCCCCGGCCGCGCTCTTCGGGGTCGCCACGCTCGGCGCGGTGCTGCTCGGGCTCGCGCTGTTCAGCCTCCCGCTGCGCTACCCGGGTGCCGTCTTCACCGCCTGGGCGGTGGTGCCGCCGCTGCTCCTGCTGCTCGTCGCGCAGGCCACCCCGGCCTGGTCCGCGCCGCTCCTGCTCTTCACCCTGCCGGCGTGGGCGACGCTCGCCGCCGCCGCGCTGTCCCGGGTACGCGCCCGCTGGTCGGTGCCGGTGCTGGCGGTGATCGCCCTGATCGGCGCGCCGGCACCGCTCGGCGGCCGGACGGGCGACCGGCCCGCGTGGGCCGTCGGCCACCCCGCCGGGGTCACGGCCGGGTGGCCGCCCGAGGCGGCCCGCCCCGCGCCGTATCCGCCGACCACCGCCCGCTGACCACCCGCCCGCTCCGCGCCGGAGTCTCGCAACCCTTGGAGAGAACGTGGCCGTCGCCGCCGATCCACGCCTGCCTCGCACGGTCTCGCCGGGGACCAGGGACACGCGCACCCCGGTGCTCCCGGCGCGGCCGTCGCCGCACCCGGACCTGGACCGGCGCCGCCGCAACATCCGGGCCCGGCTGGCGTACGCGGCCTGCGGGGCGACCGCCGGACCTCTGGTCGCGCCGCGGCGGCCGGACGCGGCCGTCGAGTTCCGTCCCGTCGCCTCGCCCGCGGCGCGGCTGGTGCTGACCCTGCTCGTCCTGGTCAACAGCGCCGCCGGGCTGCTCTTCGTCGGCTGGCTGTTGCTGCCGGCGCACGTGCCCGGGGCGGGCGTCACCGGGCCGGGCGGCTGGCAGATATTCGCGGCCCGGCTCGGCTTCTGCGTCGTCGTCGGGGTGGAGCTGATCCGCCTCGCGCAGAACGCGGTGGTCTGGATGTTCGCCTTCCACGCCCGGGACCCGGTGCCGGTGGACCCGCCGGTCGGCCTGCGGGTCGCCCTGCTCACCACGATCGTGCCCAGCAAGGAGCCGCTGGACGTGGTCGAGCGGACCCTGCGCCGGCTGCGCGAGATCGTGTACTGCGGGCAGGTCGACGTCTGGATCCTCGACGAAGGGGACGATCCGGCCGTCCGCGAGCTGGCCGCCCGGCTCGGCGTACGCCACTTCAGCCGCAAGGGCCGGCCGGAGTACAACCGGCCCAGCGGGGAGTTCCGGGCCCGGACCAAGTCGGGCAACCACAACGCCTGGCGGGCCGAGCACGAACAGCACTACGACGTGGTGGCCAACGTGGATCCCGACCACGTGCCGCTGCCCAACTTCCTCGAACGCACGCTCGGCTACTTCCGTGACCCGGACGTCGCCTTCGTGGTGACGCCGCAGGTGTACGGCAACATGCACCAGAACTTCGTCGCGCACGGCGCCTCGGTGCAGCAGTACCTCTACAACGGCCTGATCGCCCGGGGCGGCAACGGGCTGGACGCGCCGCTGCTGACCGGCACCGGTCACCTCTACCGGCCGGCCGCGTGGCGGACCATCGGCGGTTACCAGGACTCGATCATCGAGGACCACCTCACCAGCATCCGCGTCCACGCCGCGACCAACCCGCGCACCGGCAACCAGTGGAAGGGCGTCTACACCCCCGACGTGGTCGCCATCGGCGAGGGCCCGACGTCCTGGGCGGACTACTTCAACCAGCAGAAGCGCTGGGCGGCGGGCATCTGCGAGATCATCGTCCGTCCGGAGCTGCGCGCGCCACGGGAGTTGCCGTCCCGGCGCCGGTGGCAGTACCGGCTGCTGCAGTTCTACTACCCGAGCGTGGCGGTGAGCCTGCTGCTCGGCAACCTGGCCACGGCGATGTACCTGCTCACCGGGGTCAGCGCCGCCCAGCTCGACGTGACCGTGTGGTCGGTGCTGTGGAGCGCCACGATCGGCACCTGGTTCCTGCTCTGGCTCTGGCTGCGCCGGTTCAACATCGCCCCGCACGAACGGGAGGAGATCGGCATGGTCGGGATGGCGCTGGCGCTGTTCGCCGGGCCGGTGTACGTGGCCGCCGGGTGCACCGCCCTGTTGCGCCGGAAGCTGGGCTTCGTGGTGACGGCCAAGGGGAAGCTGCGCACCAGCGAGTCGATCGGCACGTTCCGGCTGCACCTGGGCTGGGCGGCCGTCGCCGCCGCGCTGCTCGTGGCGAGCTTCCCGCTCGGCCACGCCGCGCCGCTGCTGCGGGTGTGGCCGGCCCTGACCCTGCTCACCGGGCTCGGCCCGCCGGCGATCGCGCTCGCCGGCCGCCTCCGCGCCGGCCGCGAGCGCCCCGACGACCGCGCCGCGCCGGTGCCGCCCGACGAGCGGAGTGAGCCGGTGCCGCCCGACGATCGCGCCGCGCCGGTGCCGCCCGGTGATCGCGGCGAGCC
>NZ_KQ058883.1 GCF_000982955.1 Micromonospora sp. HK10
CGGCCTAACTGAACGACGTTGGCACTAGACGGCGATGAGCAGGCCCGGGGCCGCGCTTGGGTCCTTCACTTCGCGCAGGTCATGGGCGGGTTCCTCGTTGATCTTGCTTGACTGACCTCTTCGGGAAGACAGGCGAGGTCGCGCTCGTCCCCGTCTCCTGGGGCTCCTCGTGCTGGCTGAGATTGTTGTTCGGAGGCCGATCCAGCTAGCCAGGAAGAGGTGCCGCTGTCTCCTTGCCCTGCCTGGTCACAAACTTGGGGCGGTTGATCCGCAGGTCGGGTTTAGTCGACGCGCAGGCTCACCAGCGCGCCGGTCAGTTCCTGTTCGGCGTACTGGTGGGTATCTCGGTCGGCGACCATGACCAGGTAGGCGTCCTGCCCGGTCGGCACGCCGCGGACGGAGAACCAGGATCGGCAGGTGCAGTCCGTGAGCGCGCGGGAGTCGGTGAGCTGACCGGCGGCCAGCCCGCCCGTGGTCGTGATGAGCACGGGGGCGCCGTCGATGACGTCGGCGTGGGCTCCGGTGCCGGCGCAGCCGCCGTGGTCGTCGCGGGTGAAGGATGCGGTGTCGCCGAGGACCACCGCGCCGGAAACCACGAAGGTGCTGGTGGCTGGGCGGCTCGTCGCGGCGGGGGTGGGCGGTCGGCTGTTGTTGAGGAACATGGCGAGGGCGAGTGCGAGGCCCGCAGCGCCGCCGACCCACATCCAGATTGAACGTCGTGAGGTCGCCTCTGGATGCAACGGCTGCATGGGATCCCCTGCCGCTCAGGCCTGCCGGTGTCCGGCGGGACGGTCCGGGGGAGTGTCGTCGAATCTCGCCTACCTCCGCAACCCCGTGGGGGAGAGTGAAGAGGGGGGACAGTCACAAAGCGACCCCTCTTGGTCTTTCCAGATCAATTATCCGCCTTCGGCATTCCGCTGCGGATGCGCGGATCAATCGAAGTCACCATCGAATGGGCGCTGAATGCCTGGTGCCCGGACGCCATTCGCGCCCGGGCACCATGACCTGCCGTATCACGTCATCCGATGACCTTGACCGCCGTGGTGCTCCAGCCGCTGGCCACCTGGTAGCGGGGTCCCCAGTTGATGGTGGCCTGGCCCGGGTAGACCCAGGCGTTGCCGCTCGTGTCGACCGCCACAGCGTCCGGAAGGCCATTGGCGTCGATGTCTGCGATGGCCACTCTGTACGAGCCCCAGCCCGTGCCGATTTGCTTTCGGGCGCCGAACATTGCGAGCCCGGCTTGGCCGGTGTTCGGGTGGAACCACATGTCGCCTGCGGTGTCGATCGAGATGAGGTCGTCGAGTCCGTCCTTGTCGAAGTCGACGGGGTAGATCCGGGAGTTGGACCAGCCGGATGTCTTCACCTGTACCTTGCAGCAGCCGTTCGGATAGTAGAACAGCTCGCCGGTGGAGTTCTTGATGCCGAAGTGGTCCGGTCGCGGATCCTTGTTGGCGTTACCTGCGGCGTGCGTGTAGGCGTTCCAGCCAGTGCCGATTTGGCTGCGCAAAGTCGAGGTGGGCGCGCCATTCAAGTTGGGGTAGGCCCAGAGCAGCCCGTCGCTGTCGACGCCCATGACGTCGGCGAGACCGTCCTGCGTCCAGTCCACGATGTCCCACCGCCAACTGCTCCAGCCTGCCCCGATCTTCACCGGGGTGCCGAAGGTGGACATGCCGGTGTGGCCGGTGTTCGGCCGCAGAAAGAGGCCACCGGAGGAGTCGGCGGTGACGATGTCCGGTTTGCCGTCACCGGTCAGATCGTGCCCTGCGGGAGTCGGGTTGATGACGACCGAGTCCCAGGCCTGTACCAGGGAGAGTTGGCCCTTGAAGTAGCTTCCCACGCTGCTGGCGCCAGTTTTGACGCTGCCGAATCGGAAGCGACTGCCCGCGTTCCAGGTCGTCGTGTGTGCCGCCGAGGCAACATTGCGTCCGTTCACGTAGAGGTACATGTTGCTCAGGTTGCCGACGGCGGGTTTGAAGGTGACCGTCAGTTCGGTCCACACACCCATTCGTGCGGTACCGGCGCCGCTGCTGACGGTGTCCCAGACGGGGCTCGCGACATCGCTGCGGGACATCGCGAAACGCCATGAGCTGTCGCCGGCGTCGGCCCAGAGCTTGAATCCGGCGGTGTTGGTGCCGTCCTGAGACAGAAGGGTGCCGCCTGCCGCGTTGGGCTTCACCCACACCGAGATGGAGAAGCTGCCGTTGGTTGTCACGGCCGGGGCGGCGGTGGTGAGGGTGCTGTTGACACCATCCAGGAGGACGTCGGGTTCGAAGAGGTCTCCCGAATTCCAGGAAGCGGCTCCACTACCAGTCGCCGTCAACGAGCCGACCGCGTCCTTCGCCGGGGTAGTGACGATTTGTCCCTCCACCGCGTCGGTGAAGTGCCAGGCGTGGTTGGCGGTGAGGATCGTGCGGTTAGTTCCGGCGCTGATGGTGCCCGCGCTGCCGGTGAGGTTGCTGACCAGCCATGCGGTGCTCACGCCACCGGCGCCGACCGTCCAGAGGTCCGGCACGCCGTCGTTGTTCATTTCGGCCGCGCGCAGCGTGAGGGTCGCGCCCTTGTTCCAGTCGGAGCTTTTGAGCGTGTAGGGAGTGTAGGTGAGTTGTGCGTTGTCGATGTCCACGCTTAGACCTGTCCACAGGTGCAGAGCACCGGTACCGCGGTTCCAGAGGAACATGGCGGTGCCGGTGCTGGTCTGCGCGGTGGCGATGGTCCAGTTTTTCCAGTCGTCGCCGCCTGCCGGGGTCTTCGTGGTCAGGGTGGTGACCTGTTGGAACTCGGCGGGCGCGGTGGAGGGGTAGTAGGTGAGGAAGTAGCCGATGGTGTCGGTGCCCGAGATGCCGATGAGGTCAGGGTAGGCGGCCCCGCTCTGCCGTGCGTCACCTGCGTTGGCCACCTGGATCGGCGAGGCGTCGAACCCGTCAACCAGCGCCTCACGCAGGATGGTGTACTGCGTGCCATCGACCGTGGGTTGAATCACGGACCCGTCGCCGTTGGCCCGCAACACACTGCCACCGCCAGCGGTAGGCCCGCTCGGGTAGTAGGCCAAAAGGTCTTGGAGGCCGTACCCGGAGAAACGACCGGTGAGCACTTGGGCGCCGTTGAAATCGGTCGGGGACCCGATGGTGGCGAGGCCGTTGCCGCGGGCGCCGATGTTGGTGGCGGGTGTCGGAGGGCCGTCGGACCCGCCTGGACTGAGCCAGATCCCGGGTGGCATCCCGAGGACACCGCCGGCGACAACCAGATCTGCGGCGTCGTCTCCATCCATGTCACCGTCGGCAGCAGTTGCGGCCGGATCCGAGTTGAACGTGACGCTTTCGGAGTCACCGATGTTCCCGCCAGCGGAAACGCCGGTTACCGACAGAGAGTTGGTGTAGCGGGTCGGAAGGATCGAAATGCTAGTCTCGCCGCTGCCGTCGGCGCCCACCTCGACGGCAGGCCCAGCGTTGAGCTGGTAGAGGTACCGGCTCGGAGCGGTGCCATTCGCGGCTTTGACCGTGAAGGTCGCCGGCTGGCCGATGGTCGATTGCGCTGGCGGAGTCACCTCGGGGTGGCCCGGACGGGTGGGGTCGAAGTTGAACCTACAAGGGCTTGACCAGTCGCTCGTCGCGTGGAAGTCGGTGGCCTGGACCTTCCATTCGAAGGTCGTAAGGGCTCCCGTGCCGGGTCCTGTATAGCCAGCGTACTGGCGCAATGTGGCCTGCGGGACGACCAGCACACCGGTCGTGCCGGAGGCGTATGTCAGCTTGTTCGGGTCGGACGTGGCGACGACAGCGCCGTCGCTTTTTCTCGTGAGCCGGAAGGACACGCCGAGCACGCCGCCGTTTCGGTCCGAGACCGGCGCGTAGAGCGAGACCGAGGCATCACCCACGGTCGAACCACCGGCGCAGGTTGTCCTTGGCGAGGTGCTCAATCCGGTTGGCTGGTTGGGCTTGTGGTTGTAGAGGATCTCCAAGGTCGGGCTCGTCTCGAGAAATTCCTTCCAACTCTCCGGGTCGTTGGCTTCGTTGTACGCCTTGAGCCACAGGGTGCGAGTCGATTTCTTCGCGGTGACGTCGCTGCGGATTTGGCTGCTGATGTCGAACGAAACCCCGGAGGCGGCGCAGCCGCTGTATCCGTAGGCGAAACTCTTGGACGCTGCGAGAGGGCCGCTGCTCTGCCCCTCCCAGTAGTTCCACGTGGCATTACTGGCGCCGAGGACCGTGCTGGGGGCGTAGACATTCACCTGCTTGGGCTGGCAGCTCCAGGAGCGGGTATTGGTGATCTTGAAGTACGCCGAGTTGATTTCGGCTCCGGACAGGGTGCTGACCGGGATCGAGAAGTTAATGAGCGTGTTGGAGCGTTGTGAACCCGCGTTGCCTACCTGCATGCGGTTGTAGGGATCCGGGGTGCTCATCCAGTAGTTCGTGGACTGGTGCTGGTAGGAGATGCTGGCCCAACCGCCCCTGCTGGAACCAGCGGGAGTCCAGTTGAAGGTCGGGTCCAGGAAAACCGGATAGACCGTCCTTTCGTCGGTGAGCATGCTCTGGTCGGGAACGAGTTGCAGGGCATCGGAAGTGATGTGGACAGCGATGGGGGCGGTACGTGCGGCCTCGCCCGGACCTTCAAGACCGGACGCATCAGTACTGCGCGCGGCGAGTCCTGCGGTGGAAGCCGCTGTCGAGTCCCACATCAGTGGGGCGGGGGCGGTGAGAACGGCCGCGCCCGAGTGATCCCGCCCGCTAATGTTGCCGCTGCCGTCGGCTTGGAGGGTGAGGCCTTCCGTGCGAGTGGTGAACGTGAGGGTCGCCAACTTCGGATTGGCAGCCGCCCCCGGGGTGTGTACAACGAAGATGTGGGAGAAACCTCCCTCCCGGTTGACCGTGACCGTCAAGTCTACGTCCGGCAGCACGTCAGGATAGGTGGCCGTCGGTCCCGACAATGTAGGTGCGGGTAGGGGCAGCGGCGCACCGATGTTGAGGATCCGGTCGCCTGAGACCATTTCCGCCAAAGGTCCCTCCCCACCGGGCGAGAGCCGGATCTGACTCGTGGTCGTGGTAGGGGTGATTTGCCCATCCGCGTGGCGAATCAGTGTCGGGTCGAGTGTCTTCCACCCTCCGTCCAGCATGGTGCGCGTCGGTGAGGCGTACTGGGTCAGTTGGACTTGGCCGTCGGGACGGGCAGTGATCACCGAGGTCGAGGTGCCAGCCGCGGTCGCCTCAACGGGTTGTCCGCTGCGTCGCGCCTGAGCTAGCGCCTGCTCAACGCCGAGCGGGGCTCCGGAAGCCCGTGGCGGACGTACGGGGAGGGTATCCCCATCGGCTGCGACGGCGATGCCGGGCAGGGTGGCAGCTGCGGCGATGAAGACAGTGACCACGGTGACGGACGAAAGGGCTCTCGTCCGATGCACAGGCTGATTTCCGGGCATGGTGAGGCGACTCCCCGTGTCAGGCGACGCGCCGGTGCGCGTCCGATGGCGGGCACAGTGAACCAGCGATGACCGACTCCGGGAACGGCTCGTCTCACAGAAAGTTGTCCCTTTCGCACTCACTGCGACAGATTTACGAAGTGCACGATGATCTATCGTTATAATTTCGTGACCTGAGTCGGCCGCCGCCATGACACATTGATCGCGCTGCGTGGGTGTGCGACTCGCAACCCTGCGTGGTCTCTTGTCGTCCTTGCTCAGGTTGGGATTACGCATGTTCAGACACGGGGGATCGCGGCTGCTCACGCGTCGCAAGCGGCTTGTCGCACTCGTCTCGGCGGCGACCATCACTGCAAGCACACTGGTCGCGACGCCGGCCACCGGAAAACCGGAAGGCGCAGGGCTGGCCAGTCCTCCGGTTTCGTCGCCTGGCAGAGCCGTGGACGGCGTGAAGCCGCTGCCGATGAAGTTTTCGACCACTCTGGCGAACGCGGCTACGGACAACTACCGACCGACAAGGACCGCGTGGCCGAAGGCCGCAACCGCCCAGGTCGACTTGGGCAGGGCCGAGACCCGCATCACCGGACAGCCGAAGATCAGAGCTACGGGGACGCCGGTCTGGCTCGGCCCGGTGACGAAAGGACGCGCCGCGTACCGCGGTCCGCAACGCCTCGCCGTGCGGGTGCTCGACCGCGCGACCGCGGCAGCGGTCGGAGTGGACGGGGTTCTGGTGAGCGTGACCCCGGAGGGCGCGACCACCGCGACGGACGCTGCCGGCAACCAAACTGTCCGAGTTGGGCTGGACTACGGCTCCTTCGCGGAGGCGTACGGGGGCAACTACGGCTTCCGGCTCAGGCTGGTCCGCGTGCCAGCCTGCGCCCTGACCACGCCGCAGCATGCCGCGTGTCGAGCTGTCCACCCGCTGCCCTCCGTGAACGACGTCGGCGCGAGGACTGTCTCCGCAGAGCTCACGGTGAGTGCCGCCGGGCAGAAGACCGACTCGGCGAGCACCATGCTCGTCGCTGCGGTCGCTGGTGCAGGCGACGAGGGCGGCGCCGGGGGCACCTACGCCGCGACCGGCCTGACGCCCTCCGGGTCTTGGACCGCTGGTGGCAGCACCGGGTCCTTCAGCTACTCGTACCCCATCACGGTCCCGCCGTCGAGGTCGAAGCTGGCACCGCAGCTCGCCCTCTCCTACGACTCGAGCGGCGTGGACGGGCAAACCGTTGCCACCAACGCGCAGGCGTCGTGGGTGGGCGACGGATGGTCGACGCCGCGCAACTACGTCGAGCAGACCTTCGTCTCCTGCAATGACGACCCGGGCGGCAGCCCGTCGCCGAAGGAAACCTATGACCGTTGCTACACCGGTCCGATCCTGACGCTGTCGCTCAACGGCTCGTCGAGCTCGATGATCTGGGACGCCGGGAAGCGAATCTGGAAGCTCCAGAACGACAACGGCTCGGTCATCACCCAGGTCACCAACTCCAACAACGGCAGCGGCACCTACAACACCGACTACTGGCGCGTGACTGAGCCGGACGGCAGCGTCTACGAGTTTGGGCGCAACCGGCTTCCGGGCTGGACGTCCGGCAAGACCGAAACCAAATCGGTCGACTACACGCCGGTCTACTCACCGCACGCAGGTGACCCCTGCTACGACGCGGCCGGCTTCAACGCCTCGGTCTGCACCATGGCGTACCGCTGGAACCTCGACTACGTCAAGGACGTCCACGGCAACGCCATGGCCTACTACTACAACCAGGCCGTCAACTACTACGGGCGCAACGAGGGGGCCACGGACGTCCCCTACATCCGGGACAGCAATCTCGCCCGCATCGACTACGGATTCACCGACGGCAGCGCCTACGGCACCGTGCCGAACCGGGTCGTGTTCAACAGCGGCGACCGCTGCCTGTCCGGCACCTGCCAGCCGCTGAACGACACTACCAAGGCGAACTGGCCGGACGTCCCCTATGACCTGGTCTGCAATCAGGGCACCGACTGCAAATCGTGGAGCCCGTCCTTCTTCTCCACGGTTCGACTCACCTCGATCGAGGCCCAGCAGTACGATGTCGCGGCGGCCAAGCACCTGCCGGTCGACTCGTACACCCTGACGCAGACTATGCCGGCCACCGGGGACGGCACCGCCCCCACCCTGTGGTTGGACTCCATCACCCGGACCGGCCACGACCTCGGCTCCGGTGGTTCGACCACGCCGATCAGCCTGCCGTCTGTGTCCTTCGGGGCTATCAAGCTGCCGAACCGGGTGGACACCGCCGGTGGCTTCCCATCGTTCTTCCGGCGGCGCATCGAGACGGTCACCACCGAGACCGGTTCCTTGATCACCGCCAGCTATGAGCTGCCGGTGCCGTGTACCGCTCCGGTTACCGTGAGCCCTGCTTCCAACACCCGGTCCTGCTACCCGGTCTATTGGACACCGGACGGCCTGACCGATCCGAAGCTGGACTGGTTCCACAAGTACGCGGTCACCAGGGTGACTGCCAGCGACCCGACCGGCGGCGCCCCGGCCACCTCGACCAGCTACAAGTATGTCGGTGGCGCGGCCTGGCGATACGACGACAACGAGGTGGTCAAGGCCAAGTACCGCACCTACGGCCAGTTCCGGGGCTACGCCAAGGTCGAGACCCGCAACGGCGACGGGGTAAACGACCTGCAGACGCTCTCGGTCTCCACCTACTACCGCGGCATGTCGAAGAACAACAACACCACGGGCGTCAACGTCACGGACTCGGCCGGCGGCCAGCACGAGGACCTCGACCAACTTGCCGGTCGGGAACTCGAGACCACCGCGTACCGCGGCGACGGTGGCCCAATCGAGAACTCGACCGTGACCTCCTACTGGGTCTCGGCAGCGACCGCCACCAGGTCGCGGAGCGGCCTGCCCGCGCTGACTGCCAACAAAATGGCCCCGGTTGAGACCTGGACTCGGCAGGCGGTCACCTCCTCGGGGACCACCACATGGCGCTACAGCCAGACTGACAACACCTACGACACGAACGTCGACTCGCCGACGTTCGGCCTGCTCAAGTTCTCATACGACCACACCGTGCCGGTCAACGCCGCGTACGACCGGTGCACCTCCACCTCGTACGCGCCAGCGAACACCGCACTCAACGTCGTCGGCCTGATCAGCCAGATCGAGACCGTCTCCGTGGCCTGCGGCGGCTTCACGCAGGGGACGCCCGCGCCAGTGCCCGGCAGCGTCAACACCCTGACCGCTCCGACCGCAGTCAACCGGCCCACCCAGGTCGTCTCGCACCTGCGGACGTACTACGACGACCCGGCGTTCGATACCACCTTCCCGCAGCCCAAGGTTCCGACCAAGGGCGACGTGACCATGGTCCGCAAGGCGAAGGACTACCTCTCCGGCACCTACGTCTACCAGACCACCGACCGCACCGACTTCGACAGCTACGGCCGGGCGATCGCCACCTACGACGCGAACGGCAACGCGACTACCACGACCTACACCGACAACGCGGTGGGCCTGACGATAGGGATCAAGACGACCAACGCCGAGGGGCACTCCACGTCGTCGACGGTGACGCCGATGCGCAACCTCACCACGGTGCGCAGCGACGTCAACAACGTGGTGACCAGCCGACAGTTCGACGCGCTCGGCCGAGTCAAGGCGGTCTGGGTCGCGTCTCGCGCGACCAGCGCTACGCCTCACTACCGCTACACCTACCTGGTACAGAAAACCGGACCGACCGCCACGACCACCGAGACGCTAAACAACTCCGGGGTCTACGCGTTGTCCACCCAGATCTACGACACCCAGCTGCGCCCCCGGCAAACCCAGGACACCACGCCAGCTGGCGGCCGGATGATCACCGATACGTTCTATGACAGCCGGGGCTGGGTCCGGGCAACTTACAACGGCTGGTGGGACGACAAGAACACCCCCGGCACCACTCCCGTCTACGCCCCCGACCTCGTCAAAAAGGTTTACAACCAGACCCTCAATACCTATGACGGGGCCGGTCGGGCGATCCTCGTGGAAAACGCCCGCGACAACCTGGTCGTCTCCGCCACCCGTACCGTCTACAACGGTGACCGGACCACCGTGATCCCACCGACTGGCGGGACCACGACGGCGACCGTCACCGACCCGATGGGCCGCACCAGCCAGCTACTCCAGTACACGGCCGCGCCGACGCTGGTCAATCCATCGAATTCCTTTACCGGGACGTACTACCTGACCGGCGGCACGACCGTCGCGACGAGCTACGGCTACGACGAACACGGCAACCAGGCGACCCTGACTGACGCGAACGGCAGCACTTGGACCAGCCAATACGACCTGCTCGCCCGGGTCACCAGCAAGACCGACCCGGATGCCGGCACCAGCACCACCAAGTACGACGGCAACGGCAACGTCACCGAGGCCACCGACGCCCGGAGCAAGACGGTCTCGTACACCTACGACAAGATCAACCGGAGGACGGGAAGCTTCGCCGCTGCGGAAGCTGGCCAGTCGTCGGCCAACCAGCTCGGCTCCTGGGCGTACGACAACGACAACGGTGCCGTTCCCGCCATGACGAACCCGGTCGGCAAGCTGACCACGATCACTACCTACCGGAACAACGCGCAGTACATCACCCAGTTCAACGGCTTCACCGCGTTCGGCGAATCCACCGGCGAGTCGATCACCATCCCGGCCGTCGAAGGGCTGCTCGGCAGCACCTACACCTTCGGCCACAAATACCTGGCGGTGACCGGCGCACACTACAGCGACACCTACCAGGCCAACGGCGGGCTACCGTCAGAAACCGTCACCTACGGTTACAAGACCCCATTGGAGCTGCCCAACACGGCCAGCAGTCTGCTCGCCACCTACGCCAACTCCACGAGCTACGACGCATGGGGACGGGTGACCGGCGGTGGCGTCAACGCCAGCAACAGCCAGGCCAGCATTGTCAACACATACGATGACCACACCGGCCGGCTGAAAGAGCGGAAGGTCACTCGGACGACGACGACCACCACCAACGTCGGTCAACGGAACTACGAGTACGATCTGTACGGCAACATCATCAAGCAGGTCGAGACCCGCTACCAGCCCGGCACCACGGCGGAGACCCAGTGCTACCGCTATGACACACTGCGGCAGCTCACGTCCGCGTGGACAGCGACCGACAACTGCGCCGTGACGCCGACCACCGGCAACCGATCGATGGTCGGCAGCGGAATGGGCTCCACCAGCGCCTTCTGGACCGAGTGGATCCTGGATGCCCTCGGCAACCGCAAAAGCCAGACGCAGCGCTCCCTCAGCGGCGGCACCGACACGACCACCAACTACGCGTACGACGGCAACGGCAAGGCCCAACCGCACACCCTGACCAGCACGAGCACCACCGGAGGGCTGACCGGCTCGACGTCCTACACGTACGACAAGTCGGGCAACATGGTCACCCGCACAGCCGGCCCCGGTAGCCAGACACTCACCTGGGACGACACCGGCGAGTTGACCTCGGTCACCGGCGGCACCGACGGCGACAGCAGATTCCTCTACGACGCCGACGGCAACCTCCTGATCCAGAAAGACCCCGGGACCGCCACCCTGTACCTGCCAACCCAGCAGCTCACCCTCAACACCAGCACCAACACCGTCAGTGGTGTCCGGTACTACCCCCTGCCCAACGGCGCGACGGCCATCCGGACCGGCAGCGGCACCAACTACAGCTACCTGATCCCGGACCACCAGGGCAACCCGACCCTCTACCTCAACAACACCGCGCAGATCCCCACCTGGCGCCAGTTCACCCCCTACGGCGGCCCCCGCGGGGCCACCGTCACTGCCCCCGACAACCGTGGCTTCCTGAATCAACCGCTGAACACCAACACCGGTCTTACCCAGGTGAGCGCCCGCAACTACGACTCCACCATCGGTCGCTTCGTGTCGGTCGACCCACTTCAGGACCTGACCGATCCGCAGCAATGGAACGGCTACGCCTACGCCAACAACTCCCCGGTCACGTCCAGCGACCCCTCCGGTCTCATTCCAGAGGACTGTCTGGACCACGACTGCTACGGCTACAGCCCCACGAAGGGCTGCCCGGGCGGGTGCGGCACCCCCGCAAACGAGCACTGGGGCAAGAGCCGGGGCTACTCCGGCAGCGCACCGAAGCGCCGGCACGACCCCAGGATCCTCGGCCACGTAATCCGGGTGCCAGACAACGTGCCACTGGAGGAGTTCACTCGCCGCTGGTTTGACCAGCTGGGCAAAGTGATGCGCTACGAATACACGGACAGCGCGGAGCTCATAGCCGACGACGAGCGTGCGCTCGCTATGAACATCTGCGCCGAGATGGGGAGCCCGGGCGGCTGCAAAGAATGGATCCACGAACTCTGGGATAAACACTTCGATTGGCTAGCGGAAAACGCGCCCCCCGATGAGTTGATAGGCGGCGGGATCGGTGCCCTCGGCGCGGTCGCAGGCGCCGGCCGAGGGCTGCGATCTGGCGGTCCCGGCGGCTGCATGAGCTTCAGCGGCGAAACCGAAGTTGTCATGGCCGACGGCACCACCAAGCGCCTCGACGAGATCAAACGGGGTGACGAGGTCATCGCCACCGATCCGGAGACCGGCGAGCAGGGTCCGAGAGTCGTCGAGCACGTATGGGTGCACCTCGACGAGTTGGTCGACCTCGAGATCGGCGGAGGCGTCCTCACCACCACCGAGGACCACCCGTTCTGGAACCAGACCGACCGCCAATGGCAGCGGGCCGATCAGCTCGACCGCGGCGACTTCGTCCGAGGCCCCGAGGGGCGACTGCAAGAGGTCAACGGGCTTCGCCCGTGGTCGGCGCGTATGGCGCTCGCCTACAACCTAACCGTCAATGAAATCCATACCTACTATGTGATCGCTGGCAACGCGCCCGTCCTCGTGCACAACGCCAATGGCGGTTGTGTCATCTCCGCTCAGGGGTGGAAGCACGTCCAGGATTTCCACAGGCCTGGTGGCGTTGGTGTCGACCGGACTAAAGGCGTATTTACCGGAACCGATGAGGAGGTGCAGGACCTGATCCGCCAGACGGTTCAGCGTGGACGTCCTCGCAGGAATACTCAGGGACGTGATGGGACCGTGTATGAATGGGACTTCGGGAAACCCATTGGTGAGAAGAGTGGGACTCAGGGAGGTGGGGAGGCGCAGCAAGTGCGGGTTGTCGTAAACCCGGATGGTACGTTGCGTACGGCACATCCGTTCTAGCGCCACATTGAACGATAGCCTGTGAAGTGCCGTTCTCGGGGAGCTTCTCAGGCAGACCGACGCGCCGGGCCGAAATTGAGCGTGACGCGTTGGGCTTGGCGATGACACAGACCCGGGTTTGGGTTTGTGTCATCGCTTCCTGCGGACCGATTTCGTCGGCAACCCCTCCCATCGACGGTGACCATGTCACTGTCCGTAGCATTGAGATTGCGTTGCGGATAGCTGCTGACCCGGAGGTCCGCAGCGCGCCGGCGCGGAACGGAAACACCTGTCTGTGATGAAACGCCCTGCAAAAGTGATGCCGCCGCATCTGCGATCGAGGTCTGGCTCCGCCGTCCAATCTAAGATCAGTCAGTGGAATTCTGTGTTGGAAGCATCAAGAGAGGCGCTAGGAGCTGACTTGCTGGCTATCGATTTCGTGATCTTGCCCTTGGACAGGTCGGTATCCCCCCTTTGGCGACCTGGCGACAAGATCGACCTAGGGGCGGTTGCTGAGATGGATCTGAGGTACGAATATTTCTGGAGCCGGATCGAGTTCGATGTAGACGGATTCGATCTTGGTGCCCGATGGGGCAGCATGCCTCTGCTCGACTTTGCCGCCTCAATCAAAAAAGTTCCGGATGCGTTAAATCGGTATGGTGAAGCGGAATTCGACTTTACTGAAAACACGGCCGTTATCTCCTTCGTGCGGCGCGGCGAGTCGGTCGAGGTGAGAGACTCGACATCAGAAGTGGCCTATGAGATTGGAATGAACGAATTGGTGGACGCTGTCAACGTGTTTCTGGGCACGATGGCTACCAGGCTGATGGCGGCCCACCCGGGCATCGCGAAGAACAAGTTCTTCAAAGGGCTGACATCGATGGATTCTTGACTTCGCCACCCTTTGATGAGCATGACCTGCCGCCTCGACTCGGACCTGTCGATGGTGCTGAGGTTAACCCGGAAGGTCACAATTCGGCATTCGAGCAGGGTAAACCGCTACCGGCAATCGTGTGCCGAGATTGGGGGAGCAGGTTGGGAGCAGACGCATGCACTGAACGGCGTTGGACAGCGTCCAACAGCACTGAACGGCATCCAACTGCACCCACTACGACCTGCAAGTTCTCGTTTTCGCAGGTCAGAGTGAACTCGGCGTCCTGTTTCACACGGAGTGCTCCGCGGTTTTGGCACAGCAGTCGACAGCATTCTATGTCCCCTGGTGGGGGAGTATGCGCAGGTCGCGGCGGTAAGGAGCCGCCGGCTGGCCTGGCCTTGCAAGTGGGAGCAGATTGGGTGCAGGTTGGCGAAGTGGTCACCGCGCCCGAAGTGCTCACCGACACCGGGCAGAGCGGAGGGCTCTGAGCTGCGATGATGCGGGCGAGCGGTTCGGCGTGACCTCCCAGAGAAGACCGAAGTGGTCAGGGTTCGCTGCTCCCCGCCTGGCTGGTGCCGGCTGTCGGCCTGGGGCCGGCCAACGTCGATCACGTGGGCCATGCCGCATCGACGTACGGCTTTGGGCGCTGTCGTGGCGGCGTCGGTATGGATCCCGCGAGTTGAGACCCGGATCCCACCGGCAAACCTCTGAGCAGGGCTTCCTGTTCGGTGACCTCTTCGGCGGCGCCGAAGGCGTCAGCGGCGTCCGTGGGTCGTGCTGGCCGGTGAGGGGCTCAACTGTCAATGAGCGGACGTCCGGCTCGCTGACTGGCGGGCGAAGGTGATCCTGGCATCATCGGAGCAATGAGCGACTGGGAGCATTTCCTCCACGAGGTTCCGTGGTTCCTGCCTCCCGGAGCGAGTGTCGTTGTGGGTGAGGCACAGCGGTGGACCCGCGGATCAGTCGGCGGTCTGCCAGAACTCTCGGCGCTGCTGGCCTCGGCGGTCCTCACGCCCGTCTTCGTCGAGGGTGACGTCTACGAGCTGCTGGCATGGGGATCATTGGATGATCGACGGGGATGGCTCTGCCGGCCGCCTCACGACGCGGACAGCGACGGCGTTCCGTGGCTCCACAGGAGCTTCTGGAGCCAGTGCGGTGGGATCGTCGAACGGTTCGGCGAGCCCGACACCTGGTGGAACAATCAGAACGAGGTGCTCACGATTGGCGCGGCGCACGTACGGGTCGGTGAGGTGCTCACCGACTACGCATGGCTATGGGAGGACCGCGGCCTCGAGCTTCCCGTCGATCCCGATGAGTACTACGCCGTGGCTGTGGAGGCCAACGGGAATCTGACGTTGGCGCATCGCGACGACGGGCGGCTCCTTCTCTTTGCGCCAGACCACGCTTTCGCGAATGTCACCCCGTTGGCGGGCTCCCCGCCGTATTCACTGCTGACCATCGATGATGTGCCCGACCTTGCGGCCTGGATAGAGGTATGTGCTGCCGCCTGGCGATAGCAGCTGCCCGACGAGCGCCCCCGTTCGCCGCCCGGCTTTCGGCCGACCAGCGATGCGGGTCAGCGGCAATGAGCGACGCAGGCCGACACGCACCTTGATCTTTTCCGGACGGCGATTGAGGATGCCTCGACCGACGGATGCGATCCCGACACGTCGAAGCGGTCTTGTCCGAGTCCCGAGCTGCGAGTTGCTGGAACCAGCCCGGAGCCCACGGCGGCCATTGCTTGTTCGCGTCAGCGATGATCGTTCCGTGATTGACAGGGACTTCAGCGCTCGCGGTGGTGTGGCCTACGTCGATCGGCAGGTTGGAACGTGGGGATCTGGTTTCAAGAGCCACCGGCGTGCGACCTGGCCGTTCGCGCGGCTTCGCGTAGGAGCGAAGGAGATCGGCGTCTCCTCCATGTTCGGACAGTTCCGGGTGACGCGGACGAACCTCGAGTCAATCGCCCGCTTCGGCCACGTCCCCGTTCTGGCGAGCGGCGTCAAGTTCGTGGCAAAAGATCACGACGAAGCGGTGATCTTTTGGGCTATCGATATACGCAAGGTGGTGGACGAGCTGCATCGCTACGGATGGCCGGTAGCAGACAAGTGCAGGTAGCAGCAGAGGCGGCGGAGCGGGCGTAGTGCTGTCGCTGAAACGGGGACCCCGCCCATGGCTCTGGCCGCCTCCGAACAATGGACGCCTGACCAGGTGCGCAGCCCTTCGACCGGCCACCTGCGACCTGCCCGCAATTCGAGGGCCAGCGGGGGCCATCCGTGGGCCAGCGACCGCGCCGTCGCCTCGGGCAAAGACGCATCCGGGCAGGTCGCCGCTCCGGACGAAGGAGGTGTCTGCCGGTCTGCTCGCGCCCCGGCCTGCTGAGGGCGGGACCCGGCTGAAACGATCAGCGGCATGACCACCTTCCGTCTGTTGAGACAGACGAATCGCTCGTCGCGGTTCGCTCAGGTCAGCGTCGAGGTAGCGGCGTCGAGCCGGCGCGAGGTCGAGGTGACCGTCACCGCTGCCGACGAACACCGGCGTGAGGCTGACCTGGGCGCTTGGTGGGCTCTGCGTCACCTTCCCGCGGCGGTGAAGGTGACCGTGACCGACGTGGTCGTCAATGAGATCGACACGAGCGTGGGTGACGTCTATGAGGCCACCGCGCATGCCGTGTGGGAGGCGCTGCGCGTCGAGAACGCGGTGCCGTACGTGGGCTTCAGCGATCCCGAGATGGTCGCGTCGTGGCTGACGAGCATGTGCGGCCGACGGCTCGACGCCGTGACGGAGGCCCGGCACTGGCATGAGGGACGGCGCGAGTCGGACGCCGAGAGCTTGCTGCACGCTTGGCTGTTCTTCGAACACGCCGTGCCGGTCGGTCTGCACGGCTGCGGTGACCAACTCATACTCGCCAAGGATCACCCCGGCGGCTTCTACGACATGGGCGAGTACGGGGAGACCAGGGTCGGCCCGGCACAGGAGCCGGACGTGCTGTCCAGGTTCATCGGGTCCCGGCTCACCGACGGCGCCGTCATCCTCGGCCACGACGGCGACGCGGTCTGCGCTGGTCTCGTGCTGCGGTTCGAGAACGGCGACCTCGTTATCGGCGCGCTGCGCGACGAGTGGGTCCTCGCCGTCGGCTCGGCGCCGGCGGCCGCCGCTCGCCACTGGGCTGTGCAACCGTTCGTGCGCGGCGGCTTCCGGTAGCGGCTACTTCTTCACCTCTCGTGGGGCCGGCTGCGCGTGGCGGTCTGCCGCTGATACGGCGCGCCGTTCGAGCGCTGCCACGTGCCGTCGCCGACGTGGCTCGGTCCAGCGTCCGGACCTGCCGAGACGAAGTGTATGCGCGTAACTCGGCCGAGGTGGGTCACGATACGGTTCGAGCGTGCCCGGCATGGACAACCGCCCCTTGATTTTCCTCGATGTGGATGGGCCGCTGATCCCGTTCAAAGCCCGGCCGGTTAGCCGCGAGCGTTTCGTGGACAGCGCCGTTGTGCAGCCGCTGAACGGTACTGGCAACCCTCTGCTCAATCGGCTTGACCCAGACGACGGGCGTCGGCTCTTGGCGCTGGGATGCCAGTTGGTCTGGGCGACGACCTGGATGGCGGAGGCGAACGAGGTCATCTCACCACGGCTCGGCCTTCCAGACCTGCCCGTCGTCGAGTGGCCGGACGGCGACGAGGATCCCGAGCGCGGTCTGCACTGGAAGACCGTCTGCCTTACCCAGTGGGCAGCGGGACGCCCACTCGTCTGGCTTGACGACGAGACAACTGATGCTGACCGGCGATGGGTCGCAGCACACCACCCGGGGCGAGCGTTGCTGCACCGTGTTGAGCCATACGTGGGCCTGACCGAAGCGGATTTCTCGGCGGTTCGTCGTTGGCTCGGGCAGGGTCACGGCGCCGCTTGATCAAATATGTTCCGCGCGGCGAATCGCCCTTTGGGCTGCCGAGATGAGTGTGTCGGGAGTCAAACAGTGGCCAGCCGTTTCGCAGCGGTCCGTCGGATCCTTTTCGTTCTGCCGAACCTCGCCAGGTGATCGAGGGTGCGCGGCGCCGTGGACGTCTCTGCAAGCCTGATCTGAAGCCAGTCAGTCCAGGTGGACAGCGTCTCGCGGCTGAGTTCCGGAACGACGCCCTGGACCCGCAGGATGTCAACTTCTCGCGCGCGCCGGCAGGCATACTGCCGGTCGCTTTCGTTGCGTGCCAATCCGATCCACTGCTCGCGCTGGGGCACCTCGACCCACTCCATCATCTGGGTCACCACGGCGGCGACCAGCACATCGTCCGGGTCGAGGAAGAGTGCGGCGAGCAACCTGGGATGGCAAGCCACGTCGCAAATCGCTCTCTGATAGAGCGACCACCGTTGATGTTCGTCGCTATCGTCCGCGGGGGGCGGTGCATCGAGACACTGGGCGAGGGCCTGGAGATGCGCGTCCAGACGGTCGCCGGCCGGCGATGCTTCACTGGCCCCATCGCGGTTCACCGACACCACAACCCCACCTGACGCACCTTTCCGTGTGCCTTCACGCGAGCAGGGTAGGCGAGGGCATCAGTCCCCGTGCCATTCATTGTCGCGACGGCCTCGTATGCCGCCGGTCGGGGCATGCGGTGACAGCACCTCGGCCGTCGCCGTGCTCCCGAGCCCGTGGGACTGGCATGGCTCGAGGTATGTCAGTCGATGTCCCAGGACGCGAGGTGAGCGCCGCAGTGCAGGCACTGGAACAGGTACGCCGTCGGCCCGTTGGCGCGGTCCAGTTGACGCAGGAACGCCTCGGTATCGTGCCCCGACCAGCCGAGCTGGTGATAGCTGCCCCGAACCATTTCGAGGGCGTCGGGGTGGCTCTGCAGGTCGTGGTAGCCGGCTGGTCCGAGGAACGCGGCTCCGTCACCGCAGTGGTACAGCCACGATGGTTGCTGCCATCCGTAGAAGCCCGGCGTCCGCTGGGTGACCTCCTCCACGATCTGCAACGGCACGTCGTCCGGCACGTCGACGGCTGTCTGGCCAGCCGTCTGCAGCCGATCACCGCGGCGCGTGAGCGTGGGTCGCCGGGCGGGCGCTGATGGACGACACCGTGTGTAGGGCGCTCCACCTTTGCCCCGTCCGGGGAGCCTGGATGGTCTGGCGACTACCCGACGAGGAGATCCACTAGTTTGGCCTTGGCACCTACCAACTGGGCGCGGCGACGGCTAGGCTCCCGTCCGACTTGCCAAGGGATTGTCATAGGGAAGGCCGCTGTGTCGGTGCTGTTGCTCTACATCGTCGCGCTCGGCGTGAGCGCCATAGTTCTTCTGCTCGTAGCAATCACTGGGTTCGGGGCGACCTCGCTCGAGTACCGGATTCTCAGCGGCTTCGGCGCTCTGGCATCCGCGGCGTACGCGTTCTACCTGGCATTTCAGTTTCAGGGAGGCAGCTACAGCTTCTTCTACGGCGCCCTACTCCTGCCTGTGTATGCCGGCTACAAGCTGTACACGGGTTTCCAGAGGCGTGAGCTGGATAGGGCGGACCGGCGGGCGGCGAAGGCCGGGCGGAAGGCTGCGGACGAATGGCGCTCGACCCGCCGTTGGTAGCGCTGGCCGAGGACCCAGGCGCGACCGAGCGCGCCATCGGCCAGGACGGTGGGGCCAGCCGAGGCCAGGCGAGACCGCCGAAACCGGGCCGTCAAGCGTCGGCAATACCGGCCTCGGCCTGCGTCAGATCGGCCTTGCCGTGGCTGCCCACGTCCAGGTCGCCAGCGTCCTTTCGCGGCCAACACCAACTCCTTGCCAGCTGCGCTGACGGCGGGGTCACTTGAACGAACCGCCCGGGACGCGACGGTGAGGTTCGGGGAATAGAAGCGGTCGTTCTTCTCCATCAGCTGCGCCAGCCGAACGCAACCACCGCGGCCGTTGGAGTCAGGGCTGGCTTCCCTCCGGCTTGTCGTCGCTGCAAGCGGTGCAGGAGCGTGGCGCCTAGCAGGCGCGCGGCGAAAGATCGAATCACCGGCAATCGAATATCGGCGATCATGGGCACCACGTCGCACACGGTCGGCCAATGGCGGGAGACGGTCCGGGACGCCCTCAGACGACGTGGCAGAACCGACAAGCGGAACAACCAGCTCATCTTCGGTCAAGTTAAGCGGCTGTACGCTCCAGTTCGTTCCGCACTCTGAGGAATTCGTTGGTGCGGTCGCCCTGCGGCCGCGAAGAGACGAAGGCCACGACCCCAATCGTTTCCTTGTCCGCCCAGCCGCATGCGGTCAGATAGCTGCCGGCCTCAGTGCGTCCCCGCCCGCAACGGGCCTCGCCTCCGAGTTCGCCAGCGTCAATGGTCTGCACATTGGTGATGCGATATGGCCGCAGCGCACGGTCCACGGCGTCTGCTGGGTCGGCGACTGCTCCTGACGCGCCACTGACGAACAGGGCATCGGCGTCCGGCGTGTCGCCCACGTAGGCCCAGCCGATCGCGCTGGTCGGTTCGCCGACCTGGCGTTTTAGCTGGTCCAACTGGGATTGGGCCGCGTTCCTCAATTGCCTGTCCAACGACTTCGGCATGCCAAGGAGGGTTTCCGGCGCGTATAGCTTCCGGGGTGGCGGGGTGCTGGTGTCTACCCGTGGCATGGGTGCCGGGGAGGTGCACCCGGCGGACAGCAGGAGCCCCGCCAACACCACTAGCCGTGCTGCTCCGCCGACCGATTGTGGCGTCGAGGTGTGGTGGACCGTGGTCATGTCGCCCCTCCTCGGAATCGGACGGGAAGCCTAGCAAGGTCCGGAACGTGCGCGGTGGCCACGAGGTGGTAGCCAACCTGCTGATGCAGCCCGCTGAGGCGATGAGTCGGATGGCAGTGACGCGGTCGGACACCAAGCCGGCGACGGCGTTGACGGTCTCGGACGGAGTTTCACGGCGGCTCAGGCTCGGACGGGCTGCGGCCGTGGATGACCAGAAGAGGGCTGGGGTCGGCTCGTCGAGCCGGGTTGGCGTGTGCACGGGGGGGTTGGGAGCTTCGGACACGCTGACCCTGGGCAGCGTCTGAGCCGCCGCTGTGGGCCTCGCGGCGGATAACGCGACGCACAGACCGACGGCGGCCTGCCTGACAGGAGGCTGTGTCAGTCGATTAGGTATCGCCGGTCTCGCGGTGGAGATTGGGGGAGCAGGTTGGGAGCAACCGGTTGCACTGAACGGCGTGGAACAGCGTCCAACAGCACCGAACGGCATCCAACTGCACCCACCACGACCTGCAAGTTCTCGTTTCCGCAGGTCAGAGTGGGTGCGGCGTCCTGCTTCACACGGAGTGCTCAGCGGGTTTGCGCAGCAGTCGACAGCAATCTATGTCGCGTGGTAGGGGAGTATGCGCAGGTCACTGCGGTAAGGAGCCGTCGGATAGCCTGGCCTTGCAAGTGGGAGCAGATTGGGTGCAGGTTGGCGAAGTGGTCACCGCGCCCGAAGTGCTCACCGACATCGGACAGGGGCGAGGGCTTTAACCTGCGGTGATGCGGTGGAGCGGTGCGGCGTGACCTCCCAGAGAAGACCGAAGTGGTCAGCGTTGGCTACTCCCCGCCTGGCTGCCGCGGCTTGTCGTCCTGGGCCCGCTGACGCCAGTCACCGGGGCCGTCCTCCATTGACGTGCGGCTTTAGGTCCGCCGTGGCGGAGTCGGTCGGGATTCCAGCAGTTGAGACTCGAATCCCACGGGCAACTCTCTGACCAGGGCTTCCTGGGCGGTGACCTCTTCGGGGAGATGTGGTGGTCAGCGCCCACCCATGGCGCAAGAACGGCCAACTCGTCGACCTGCCCTCCGCGGTCCTTGCCGCCGGTGCCCGGGCGGGCCTCATCTCGACCGAGCGGTGCGTCGCGCTCGTCGCCGCCGTCCGCGACGGGCGGCTCGTCGCCCGGCCGTCGTTCTTCCAGTTCCAAGCCGTGCGCAAGGCCCGCACCGGCGGTACCCCGCTGCGCCTGATCACCCACGAGGACGTGTTGATCTTCCGCCGGCCCGAATTAACCATGGAGGTCGCCGATGGCTGACGACCAACCTGGGGCTCCAACGGCCGGAGCGGTGCGCGGTAGGTGGCGTGAGTGACCGGATTCCCGGACTGCGGATCGGGTGGCTGTGCACCGGCTACGCGCAATCCAGGCGGGTGGTGGCAGGGGTCTTTCGGCCGTCGGGTCCGTGAGATCCGGCAGACGGTGCTGGCATGGCGTGCGCGATACCTCGCTGGTGGGGTCGAGGCGCTGGGCGGGCGTGCGGGCGACGTGAGTGTTCGCCCTCATGCGGCGCCTTGACCGGTGGTGAGGGTCGCGAGCGCGAGCAGGCCGGAATAGGCGGCTAGGCCAACGATAAACCAGGTAAGGCTGGAGTGACGTTCGGGTGTCAGTTCGTCGACGAAGACGTTGAGCAGGATCCCGCCGCCTAGGAACGCGGTGAGCAGGTTCATCAGCACGCCACTGGGCTGGGCGACGACAGCGGTCAGCCAGCCGGCGCCGGCGCCGGCGACGAGGAGGAGGCGCCACCGGGTGGTGAGGCTGACCGGGAAGTGCTCGGCCAGCACGCCGTCGGTGGCCAGCACGTGTAGCCCCATGGCGACGGCGAACAGCACCGCCGGCCCGAGCCCGGCGTGCAGTTTGGTCGCCAGGGTGTACGTGATCAACCCGCTGTAGAGGGCGAAGAAGCCGAGTTGGAACGCGAAGACCATCCGGGTGGGCTCCTGCATGTGGCCGTTTGGGAGATGGGTGGCGCGTTCCAACACGTAGAACGTGAGGAAGCCGATCAGCGCCACGAAGAACAGGATGAATCCGCGCGCCGGGGTGGCGTCGACCTTTTCCTCGAGCACGTGGGCCACGGCTTGGTTGCCCTCGGCGAGGCGCGGTAGCAGGTACAGGAAGACGTACGCCGCGGCGATGCCGCCACCGAGTGAGGTCGCTGCGTGGGTGGACACCGGGAGCCGTCGGCGGATGTGCGGTGCGAGCAGGTGAAGTGCCCCCAGAACGAGTGCCACCAGCAGCGTCGCCCACAGGCTGCCCTCCCGGGTGAGTGTCACCGGAGCGTGCGGGAGTGAATGCCGGATTGGTGCGGCCCTTGCCTGGGCATAGTTGCGATCCTTTCGAGCCGTCCCTACTAGCTCGCCAGAACATTCTCGTCGAAACCGGACTGGTCGGGTGGCCGTTCCGGGGGGTTCGCCACCGGGGCCGACTGCCCTCGGGGAGCCGCCGCCCTCGATGGTCGCCCAAGGCCCGTGCGTAGATCACCGGCGACTCGCCACCCTCGACGCAGCCCGATCCGGTGATCGCTCGGGGTTTCCGCTGCGCGATCCGGTCGAGTCGGAACGCTGAACGGGTGAAGAAGCGATCGGGACGACCGGCGCTGGGACGCCTGCTGTCCATCGGGCGTGCCCTGTGGTCGCTGGCCGTCGGTGTCGTCGCCGGGGCGGCCATCGCGCTGGTCGGGGCGCCGGAGCTGACGCCGCTGGTGATCTGGACGATCGCGGCGGGCACGATTCTCGTCTGGGTGTGGCGGGCCTGCTGGTCGGCGAGTCCCGAGCGTACCGAGGAACTCGCCGAAGCGGAGCGGTGCTCACGTTCCACCGATACGGCGATCCTCATCGCGTCCGTTGTCAGCCTCGCCGTCGTGGCCGAGGCGCTCGTCCGCGCCTCGCACCAGCACGACGCGGTGGCTGCGACGCTGGTGATCCTCAGCGTCGTCGCGGTGGTCCTGGCGTGGGCGCTGGTGAACACGGTCTTCGCGTTCAAGTACGCCCGGCTGTACTACCGCGAGGACGGCAGTGACATCGACTTCAAGCGGGAGGAACCATCGGCGTACGCCGACTTCGCGTACATCGCCTTCACGGTTGGCATGTCCTTCGGCCCGGGGGAGAACGAACCGACGAGTAACCGCATGCGTCGGGTCGCGCTCGGGCACGCGCTGCTCTCGTACGCCTTCGGAACCGGCATCCTGGCCGTCGCCGTCAACCTGGTCACCAACCTTGGTCAGTCATGACACCCACCGAGCGTTAGCAGCGCCCGCTGCTCGAGCGGATCCGCAAGGGCAAGATCGAGCTTGGTCCTCACCCACTCGATGGCGCTGCACGACGTCTCGTACGGCTACGACACCTTCAGGAACGAGTAGGACGAGTGCGCAGAGGCGGTACTGAAGTCATAGCCGGGGTGGACCAAAGGGCTGGTCGCACCCGGGAGGACCGATGACCAGTCGGATCGCGACGCCGGCCTTCCGGACGCGCCGCATGGCGGCGGGCGGCCGGATGTGTGTGCGATGACGGTCGCCTCGGGCAGAGAGGTCAGTTGATGATCACGAGGACGGTCCTGGCGGTCGCGGTGGCCGTGGTCGTCGCGGCGGGCATGCTGGCCGGCGTTCTGGTCCAGCGCCGGGCAGGTCGTCGCTACGGCTGGCTGCTCGCGCCGCTGTACCGCGCATCCCGGGTCCCCGCCGTCGCGGTGCTGCTCCTCGCGGCGCTGTACGCGGGACTCCGCGCGCACCCTGACGTCCGGCGCGTGGTGTTCGTGTTGTTGATCGCGAGCGTGGCGTGGCTGGTGCTTCGCGCCCTGCACGTCGCCGAGCGGGTCGCGTTCAGTCGGCTGCCCGGCCAGACGCGGGCTGACCGTCGGGTCCGGCGCGCTCGTACCCAGATCCGACCGGTGCGGCGCCTCACCTCGGTCGTGGTGACGGTCGCGGCGATCGGCCTGATCCTCACTACCTTCCCTGCCCTGCGCACCATCGGGCTGTCCGTGCTCACGTCCGCGGGTGTCGTCGGCGCGCTGCTCGGCCTGTCCGCACGCACCGCCCTCGGCAACGCCTTCGCCGGCATCCAGGTCGCCTTCGCCGATGGCCTCCACGTGGGGGACGTCATCGTGGTCGACGGGCAGTGGGGGCGCGTCGAGGAGGTGAAGCTGACGAACGTGGTCATCCGGCTCTGGGACGACCGGATGCTCATCCTGCCCACCACCTGGTTCACCGAACACCCCTTCCGGCCTCACCCGGTGCCAGTGCATGCGTTATCTGATGCCGCGAGCATTGCTGCATGCTTTTGCCGCAGCGGAGCTTACGAGGAACGGAGAGTTGATTGTGCCGAGGCCCGAGGCTGGACGGTCCGAAATGCCGGGCAGCGTCCTGCTGGTGAGTTGGTTGCTGGTCCTGATTCAGCTCGTCCTGGTTAGTCAGCTTCCCGGGGAGCCGACGGGACTGCTGTATCACGACGAATCCACCGCTGCTGCTGTCCGCTCCCTGTATCCGCCTACCCTTTGTAGCGTTGATCCTCATCGGACTTGCGGTGGTGGGTGCACTGGTCTGGCCGCCGCTATTGGTTGCCGATGCCGTCGCTAACCGGTGGGCCGGCGCCGCGTCCGGGAGGTGCGTCAAGCTGGCTGTGCTGGTTACCGTCGCAGCCGTTCTCGACACTGCTGCATGTGCTGCCGCCCTCCATTTCATCCGACACGATCCTGGCCGCTCGCTGGATGTGTGGGTCTGGCTGACCCTCTTCGCCGCTCTGCCGCTGACAGCAGGGACGGGCCTGCTGTGCAGGACCATCACGAAACTGTCCTCCGCCAGCCTTCGCTGAAGCGTCTCGGCGACTGGTCGGCGGGGCAGGCCGAGCGGAACCGCCAGTGCGTCTCCTGCCCAAGGACGGTCGTCCGCGACCCTGGCGGACACCGCGTCGATCTTCGGTGGTCGTCATGCCGCTGACCCGCCGTCGCCTGCTCCGTACCGCCGGCGCCGCCGCCGGTCTGGCCGGCCTCGGCACCGGTGACATCGCCTGGTCGACGCGGAGAAGCTGCCCGGCAACTTGACGGCGATCCATGCGCGCAGCTGGTCGGCGAGGCGCTCATCTTGGACCTCGTCCAGGTGCCATTGAGCAGCGTTGACCAGATTCTTCGCCTGGCGGGAGAGGCGAATCTGCGTGTGGTCCAGGTCGCGTAGGTCTCGACGGTCGTTGAGTATTGCCACCTGCTCCCGGCCGACTGGGATGGCGTCAAGGCAAGCCCGGACGACGTTGTCTGCGGTCGGCAGCAGCTCCGGCAACTCGGCAACCGCGCGCCGCATGTCGGTTACGAAGTACGCCATCTTCTCGGCGCTCTCGGCTCCGGTGAAGACAACCCAGGGCCTGTCCTTGGTGCAGCAGCCAGAGTTTCAGCGCCACCCAGTCTGGCCGCCGACTTGGCTGGTGGCGAAGCTGCTGGTCGATGACCAGGAGCAGATGCAGCCACCAGTTGACCCGTTCTCTCGGTGCCGGCTGGCGGCGGTCCAGCCAGTCCCTGCGCTGGCTGTGGCCGAGTCGGAGCAGATGGGTCAGCCCATCCTTGATGGCCTGACGTTGCTCGCCGAGCCCCGCGGCGCTCACGGTCTCAGGCAGGTGGGGTGCGCTGATCGACCAGACATCGCCGGCGTCGATCAGCTCCCCGTGCGGGGTGGTGGCGACGGCAAGGGACATGCGCGACTCGGCAAGCCAGTACAGTCGGTAGCCTGCATCAGCCTCTTGAGTGATCTTTTCGAGTTGATAGCCGAGGCGCTCCAATTCGGCGTTCAGCCGCGCGAACCGCAGTTGCCGGCCGAACGGCCCGTACCGCTGGACGAGAGCTCCGGTGACGTCGATGGACGCCAAACGATGCACCTGCACGGTGAAACTGGACGCATGCCAGGGATGGGATCGGTCTCGCCGCGCCCAGTAGAACTCAACCAGGCCGTAATCGCGACGCATCGCGACGCGGTCGCAGCCCTCCGCCAAGTCACTACCCAGCGCACGAGCTACGTCGTCCGGCGAGTCAGCCAAGCCCACGCCCAGCAACGCGCCGCTGACGACCACGTCGACGAAGAAGTCCAGATCAGCCACTCGGCAAGCTTTGCCATGCAACCGTCGCGACCAAACACCCCCTCCCAGCAACCGACCTCCCAGTCTGCCGCCCGGCTTCCATACATGTCGCGACTCGGCCACTAGATAAGTGAGTGGGCTTCCGAGGAACGTCCGCTCATGCCGCTGGGTGCGCCGTGCCTTTGCTATCGGGTGAGGAGATCGCGGCGATCGGTGTCGATCGTGGCGAGCCTAGCGTGCACGTGGGCTGCCCGTTGCTCCAGCCGGGCTTGCACTTCGCGCACCAGTTGCAGGGACTGGGCGACGTTCCGCTGGGCTTGCTTGATCCGGTCTCGTACCGCGAGGTCGGTGAAGATGTTGTCGAACCAGACGTCGACGAACCGGGTCAGGCCGCCGACTGCCAACTGCGGGGCGGTCAGCGCCATCCCAGGGACGTCGGCGAGTTCGGTTCGCAGCACGGCGAGGCAACGGTCGGCGTGGGCTGCGGCCTGTGCCGCCTCGTCCAGCCGGAAGTGTTTGATCGTGCTGCTGATCGCGCCGCCGCCGAAGAACGTGTCGTAGGTCGACCAGCCGGATGCGCTGCCGAGCTTGTCCCGTACCTGAGTCAGGGCGTGCCACGCGGCGCGTGCGGCCTGCGTGGCCTCGGTCACCTCGTGCATCTCACCGGTGAGCCGTCCCCGCTCGTCGGCCAACTCCAGCAGCCGCGCCCGGCGCGGGTCGCCGGACTCGTCCAGGTGTCGCTCCTTGTCATCGAGTACTGCGGCATAGTTGCTCGGCGCTGCGGCGAGCTGGCCCAGCCGTGCCTGTGCTGCGCGGTGCTCCTGTCGTAGCGCCTCAAGCCGGCTCTCCGCCTCGGCTACCCGGTAGCGTGCGGCGTCGGCCTCCGCACGTTCACGCGCCAGCGCGTCATCACGGGCGCCGCGTAACGAGGCCAGCACCCGGGTCAGGGAGAGGCCCTCCAACCGCTCGACGTCCTCCTGCTCGCGGGCGTGCCGTGCGCGCAGCGCGGCGAGCTGCGTGGTCAGCTCGTCTGTTCGGCGGTGCAGATCTGCACTGCGCCGGGTGGTCACCTCGTACTCACGGAGCGCCTCGGCGGCCGAGGTCAGCCGTTGTTCGATGTCGTCAGCCACGCCACCCATTTGACAATGACGGTGCAAGGGCACCGTCGGCAGCCGACGAGGCAGCTGTGCCGCGCTGGGCCGGATCCCCGTCTCCCGCCGTCGGGCAACGCGCCTAAGAACGTCCGGACATGCCGCGAAGCGCTCGTTACGTTCGGTGATCGTTCTCCGGGCTGGCTCGCGTCCGGTCGTGCCGATGTGAGTGCATCGACCTGGGCAGCACCACCCGATCGCCCAACGCATCAGCGCGCCGAGAACTCCCATACGATCTCGGCGGTGGGGGGCGGCCCTCCATCGCATCTTGCCGCGGTTTGGTCACCTTGCCGCTGGACTTGCGACGCAGAGGGTGGGATGAGCGACCTCTATATCCGGGTGATCCCCACGGATCCGGAATGGCAGCCGACGTCCGAGGCGGCCGCTCGCGCGGCGAAGTTCATCGCTGATCTCTTCGCCGGGCCGGGCGATCATGCCGAGGTGGTCGAGCCGGTGTTCCACGAGCGCATCTCTTTGATCGATGGCGGCGAGTACATGGAGCTGCCGCAGACGGGAGGCTGGACCGTCTACGACTGCCCGACGAGGAGATCCGCTACTACTCGCCCCTGGTGCTACTGCCAGAACCAGGGCGGCCCTTAGTCAGCTGCAGGATCTGGTGCATCGGTGCATTTGTCGACAGGGTTCACCGCTGAGAGGGTCTTCGTGTCGAAGCGAATTCGCCAGCTGCTCCCGTCCTTGGCGGACACCGCAACCTCGTCGTTGTCCACGAAGCTGGCCCGGCCGAACAACCAGTCCGGACCGGCGCCAGAGCTCTCCTCGATGAAGCAGGCCAGGTCCTCGATACCCTCGCGGCTGGCGATGCCCTCCCGGCTTTGCAGCCTCAGCACCACGCTTCCCGAACTGAAGAAACCCGGCGATCGGTACGACACGAGCCTGAAGTTGGGAGATGTTGCCACTACCGAATCCCTGGACGCCCCGAACCGCGGACTAAGGGAATCGAGCAGACCGAAGAGGAGGGCTGCGACAGCTACGACCGCAACGACTGTCTGTGAGGCGACACGTAAAGGGCGGTGCCTAACAGCGAGTTGAGCGGCTGCCGCAACGAGGCCGGCGGCGAGCGCGGTACCCAAGAGCGGGTGGGCCAGTGGCCGCAGGTAGATGTGCCCTCCTCGCTTGGGGCTCACGCACAGCCCCAGCCCTCCTTCTCCCTCGCACCAGGCCGCCCCTCCGGCCCCGTCTGCGTTCGCGATGACCGTCACGGCAACTGCCACTGAGGCGACAACCAAAAGCCCTACTGCGAGCCAACGGCGAGGAGTCGGTTTCACGGCCGGCAGTATGCCAGGGGGCGCCGCCCATGGCTGTTCGTAGACCGCCGTGCCATCCACGTGCCAGTAGCCGGTGCCCGGCACGGTCACCGGGGGGCACGAACAGTCACACGTCGCTTGCCTTGAACCCGCCCACCAGGTCCTCGCCGGCGATGATCTTCGTCCTTCCGAACTGCGGCTACGGCCTGGCGGTGGGCCAGAACTCGTCGTCGTCCTCGTTTGGCGACGAAGGGGCGTGCTGGCGCGCAGTGCCGTTGCGAATCATCCAGACGCGGAAGAAGGACTTGGTCCATCACGAAGAGTTGCACTGCATTGGGGTTGTGCCAGGCCAGAGAGCCGAGGTGCTTCACTACAGCGGTGAGGTCGGCGTGGTTGAGCGTCCCGGCGAACACCTCACATTCGGGTCCTTATGTCCGCCCCACTGGTTGTCCGCGGCGGTGATCAGGGTCAGGTGGCCGCAGCCGCCCGGTCTCATGCCTGGCTCGCGACGGGGCACTCGTTGTCGAGCCATTCGCTGAACGCCTCAGCGTTGAAGTGGTCCTGCGGACCCACGGACAGCATCACGTTGACAACCCAGCTCACCGCATCCGCCAATCCACGACAGTCGACCAGTCAGCGCGACCTTTACTCACCACGCAGGCCTCGGGCCGTCCCTTGGCTTCTGCCACCGCACGTGTTGTCATCTGCGGCTGAGTGTGCCGCAGCCGGTTGAGGCGCTGTGCGACGAGCTACGTCAGCGCGCAGGCTCGGGCCATGACATTGATCTATGGGTGCCCGACGAGTTGTCGCTTGGGGGCGCGGCAGTACCTATGGAGCCGACCGGCATTGCCATGGCCATCATCTGCGACACCGCGTTGTCGCTCGACTTCTGGCCAGAAGGCTTCACCCAGGGAGTCGGTGGGCGGACATACCACTACAAGGCCAGCGACTCCTGACGTTGAACGGCTTGGGAACCATACGTGGGAGCCACCGAGCCGGTTGGTGTCAGCCCGGGGGAGCGGGTTGGGAGCGTCGGAACACGCTGACCCCCGGCCGGCGTCTGAGTCGCAGCGGTGGGCCTTGCGTCGGATACCGCGACGCACACACCGGCGTCGGCCTGCCCGACAGGAGGCTGCATCACTCAACCAGCTACCGCCAATCTCGCGGTGGAGATTGGGGGAGCAGATTGGGAGCAACCAGTTGCACTGAACGGCGTTGAACGGCCCCCAACGGCACCGAGCGGCCTGCAACTGCACCCACTACGACCTGCAACTTCTCGTTTTCCCAGGTCAGAGTCGGTGCAGCGTCCTGCTTCACACGGAGTGCTCAGCCGTTTTGCGGAGCAGTCGACAGCACTCTATGTCCCCTGGCAGGGGGGTATGCGCAGGCCGCGGCGGTAAGGAGCTGCTGGATGGCTTGGCCTTGCAGGTGGGAGCAGATTGGGTGCAGGTTGGCGAAGTGGTCACCGCTCCCGAAGTGCTCACCGGTACTGGACCGAGCCGAGGGCTTTGACCTGCGGCGATGTGGGCGAGCGGTGCGACGTGACCTCCCAGAGAAGACCGAAGTAGTCAGGGTTCGCCGCTCCCCGCCTGGCTGGTGCCGGCTGTCGGCCTGCGCCTGCCAACGCCGATCACGAGGGCCATACCGCATCGACGTACCGCTCCGGGCGCCGTCGTGATGGCGACGGTATGGACCCCGCGAGTTGAGACCCGAATCCCACCGGCAAAGCTGTGAGCAGGGCTTCCTGGGCGGTGATCTCTTCGGCGTGCCCGAAAGCGTCAGCACCGGTGACTCGGCTTCACAGGCCGACGACAGATCACAACACCTGGAAGACCTCGGAGCTCCGCCCCGAACCCCGGCCCTCCTCAGATATGCGGCTGCGGATCACCTCGCCGGGCACCGCAAGGGCTACCGGCCTCCCCGGACGGGGCCAAGGTCGTTCGGCTGGTAAGGCGCTTCACCTTGTCCCCGTCCGGGGAGGCTGGACGGTCGGAGACTGCCCGACGAGGAGATCCGCCGCTTTCCAGCCAGGCCCGCGTGGCTACTCAAGCATTGACCTGTAGCGGTCGCCGCCGTCGCTGATCGGGCGGTAGTGCTCATTGGCTGCCGCTGCGTGCAGTGCGGCCAGGAGCTCGTCTGCGGCCGGCAGCTCGAGTGCTTCCCGGAGCCGGTCCCGTTCCATGTCGAGCTGCGGCCAGTCAGCGCGAATGTAGTGGTCTGCTTGGGTCAGCCAGTCCCGTAGCTGGCTGCCATCATCAGCGAACGGCCTTGCGGTCGCGTCGTGGAGACTGGACAGGCCAACGACGAGGGCCAGCGCATCACGCAGGGACGTGGCGATTAGACCGCCCTCGCCTTCTGACCCGACGTACACGACTGGTCGTTGACTACCCAAGCCGACCAACATGAATGCTCCGCCCGAGGCATCCCCGGCGATCATCTCAAGGGATTCGCCATTGGCTAGGTGGACCGGCTCAACCGGTCCGTATGCCGCCCGGGAGACATCGAAGTCGAACAACCGCGCCAACAGGGCCGCGATCCACGGCGTAGCGCGGATTTGATCCAGCAGAGCGCGATCGGATTGCACGTCAGCGACGGTACCGCCCAAGGTCGGCGGGCCATCCACCGGCCAGTATCGGTGTTCCAGGACGGTCACCAGCGGGCACGAGATGCAACCAGACCGCCCGCCGGCCGCAGGCGTTTCGGGCATCACGGCCGGTTGAGCACGCTCTTCCAAGCTGACGGTGCCGTCCGGCGTCCATGTGGCCAGCTATAGCAGTGCGATCTGAGCGGGCAGGTCGGGCGGGCCGGACAGCACTGCGCGGAGCTTGCTGATCCGCGGGAAGTCACTCACCCCCGCCTCGCCCCATAGGCTCCGCCACTCCGAGTCATCGCCGAGGACCCGGTCAAGTGCCTCGACTGCCAGCTGTGGCAGGTCGTCGTCCAGGTCAAGGCGTTCACCAGCGAGCAGGAAGTCTGGTGCGTACGGCGAGGTTATCGGCTCTCCGCCGGGCAACTGAGACGCCACGATCGCCGCCGCAGCGATGGCCGAGACGGCATCGTCATGGTCGAGGTATCCGGTGTTGACTGCTGCCGTCGTCAGGGCAGCACGAACCATTGCCGCCCGTGCAGACGGATCGGCATCGTGGAGGTCACCGCACCAGTCGGCGGCAGTGTCGTTGTCAAACGGACCGTCATCCCAAGTGCCCATATGCTCCTCCACGTTCACGGTGAGCGGATCATGATGCGAAACGGGGAGCGGACGCAAGGGCGCGAGAGCACTTGGCTGTACAGCCAAGGCGGCCGACAGGCGTGGGTCACGAGCGACGGCAGCCGACAGGTTGAGCAGGTCAGCGGCAGTGGCCGACGTCGGCCGACAGCAGTCTTGATCTTTGCAAGGCTGAGGTCGGGGACTACCCTGCGCTCTTGACCGTGGGCGGTCCGCCGCGTCAGGCGCCTGACGTTCACAAGCCAAGGGCGTCAACGAGAGCATCGAAGCTCGGGGCAACCTCGACCCACCCTCGCCGGCTGCCAAGGTAGATCACGCTCGGTGAGTCCAGCGAGCGGCGAAATTCGAGAGAGAACGGCTGGTCCGGCCCGAGATCGCCGAGGAGCAGCGACATGTGCGGGTCAATGTCGCCGGGCGGAGCGTCCTGGTCTGGCTTCCCGATATAGAGCTGCCGCACCTCTTCGTCGTAGTCGATCTGATCGATCCAGGAAGCGTTCAGCCGGATCCGCGCAAGCGGCAGGAAGACAGGCTGCATGGCGCGATCGCCAAACACCCTCACGTAGCGATCCGGGTCAGAAGGTGGGAGCCACCGCCCCTGCTGTGCCAACTCCACCAACGCCTGCGGCACGGGTAACCCATCCACGAGCACTCGATGATCATAGGCACGACGTACAGCCATCCGTACAGCCAAGCCCGCCCCAAGACGCTGTCACCTATCGGTGCAGCAGACCCACCATCCCGGCCAAGCGTGGCGCTTCACGCGAGGTTGAAGGTGGCCCCGGAAAGCGGCGAGGGTGGCTCCTGGGACGTCGAGCACGACGGCGTTGCGGACGTGTCCATGGCCGGACCATGCTTGAGGAAGATCAGACTCCACCGTTCGACAAATCGGTGATCGGCCGATCGTCGCTTCCGATCTACGTGGTCAGCCCATTAGCGTCTGATGTTTCGATGGCGAGGAGCGGGGGCGCATGGCGGGGCAGTCCATCGATCCAGGCGAGCGTGCGGTGGCAGCGGGCCGGCTCATCGAGCGCGGACGTGAGGAACGTGACCTCCCTAAGATCGAAGAGGGCGTCGCGGAGCTTCGCGCTCTCCTTAACAACCACGGTTGGACCGACAGCGCCCGCTCCGCGCTGCTCGCGTATCTTGCCGAAGGCCTGATCCAACGGTCGGAGTTGACCCGTAGTCGAAAGGACGCGGCCGAGGCAGCGGGCCTGATGCGCGAGTCGCTCCACGGCGAGATGAGCGACGAGGGCCGCGCTTTCGGATTGTTGCAGCTGAATCTTGCGCACCAGCGCTGCTACGAGTTCGGCGGGCCGGTCTCGGAACTGGAGGCGGCCGACCTGGCCCTTCGAAAGCTGCAGGCACTGGATGCGATGCCGCCGGCGATGGTCGCATCCGCCGTGGGTCTCCTGCGAGGGGAGTGGTACGCCGCAGTCCGGGACGTCAGCCTGCTGGATCCGGCGATCGACCTGCTTGCCGAGTCGCTGCAGGAGGATCCATCCAACGGCGCCATCCTCGCGCACCTCTTACAGTACCGAGTGGAACACTCAAGCCGCCTGGAGGACGCGGACAGCCTGGTGGAGCTTTGCCGGAGCCTGCTGTCGGTCGACCGGCGTACGGCTTCGTTCTTCCTTGGATCAGCGTGCCTCCTGCGCTACGACATCAGTCGACAGCCGGAGGACCTGGACGGCTCGGTGTCAGCACTCCGCACCGCGATCGACCTGTACCCGGAGCCTGAGGACGAGCAGGCCATGGCGATGTCTTTGCTGGTCCGGAGCCTGGTGGCGCGGTTTGACCACCGCGGGCAGCAGCACGATCTCACCGAGGCGCTGCGCGTCGCGAAGCGGGCCTGCACTATCCGCGTCGAGGATCCCGCGACCCGTGCCGGCGTGCAGACAAATCTGGCCCTCGCTTACACCGCCGCTCACGAGCGCACCGGCGACGTAAAGCATGCCCGGCAGGCCGAGCGGCTGCACCGCGCCGCGTTGAACGGCATCGGTGGGGGTGGACCCGAGCGGGCCGCGCTCACCATGAACATGGCCACCGAGATCGCAGACTCGGTTGCGGACACCAATGACGAGGAAAACACCTCCGCACTGTGGGCCGGGCGACGGCAACGCCGGGCGAAGCGCCGGGATACCAGGCAAATCGATGAGGCAATCCGGCTAGCCCGGGAGGCGGTGGACATGCTGCCCGTGGGGCACCAGAAGCGCGCTGTCTACCAGTGCAACCTGTCGTCCATACTGCTGCGCCGCCATGAGCTCACCGGCCGGACCGAGGACGTCACGGAGGCGGTACGACTGACTCGGGAGGCCGCCGACGCGACCCGGGATCGCGGAGCCGAGAACGCCAGGGCACTCACCGCGCTGGGCTATGCCCTTCAGCGCGAAGGCCGGGCACCGCTGTCCGAGATCATCGCGTTGTGGCGGGCAGCGAGCGCCGAGACGAGCGCACGGACGGAGGTGCGCCTGATGGCCTGCCGGATGTGGGCGCAAGCGCTGATGAAGTCGGACGATATCCCCGCTGCACTCGAGCCGTACACCGTTGCGGTCGACCTGTTCACCGAGCTGACCTGGGCCGGGTCTGCGGCTGAGGACAGCGAGCACCGGATGGCGAACTGGCCCCACCTGGCGAACGACGCAGCAGCCTGCGCAGTCGCCGCCGACCAGCCGGAACGCGCGCTGGAGCTGCTGGAACGAGGCAGGGCGGTGCTCTGGTCGCAGACTTTGAACCTCAACGGCGACCTCGCCGACCTGCACGACCAGCGGCCCGCAGCGGCCATCAAGCTGGAACAGCTGTTCGGTGAGCTGCGCGCGGACGGCGGCGACGTCGCCCGCCGGGCCGCCCTCTCAGACCAGATTACGGCCCTGGTCGGGGAGATCCGGACCGATCCGCGGTTCACTGATTTCCTCGGCACACCGTCGGCGAGCACGATCCGGGACGCGACGGCCGACGGCCCGATCGTGGTCATCAACGCGAGCATGTGGCGCTGCGACGCTCTTGTGGTGACCCCGGCCGGCGTCGAGGTCGTCCCGCTGCCCGACGCCGGGCCGGCCGAGCTGGTCAGGCGGGCTCGGCAACACCTGGTGTCGGTGCTGGAGGAAGCTCGAACCATGGAGCGGGACCTGACCGACCTGCTCGACTGGCTCTGGCACGCGATTGGACGGCCAGTCCTTGGCGCGCTGGGCGGCAGCCGACCGGGCCGGCTGTGGTGGTGCCCCACCGGGCTGTTTGCGATGCTGCCCCTGCACGCCGCGCAACCGCGCGACGGCTCGCCCGGCATGTTGGACCGCGTGGTCTCGTCGTATACCCCGACCGTGGCGGCGCTACGGCACAGCCGTGCGCCCCGGCCCGCGAAGCCGGCGTCGCTAGTGGTGGTCTCGGTCGGCGACCTGCCCCGCCAGGAACTCAAGGGGGCGAAGGCCGAGGCGGCCGCGGTGGTGAGCGGGGCCGATCGCCCAGCGGAGTGGCTGGACTCCTCCGAGGCGACACCCGCCGCGGTGCTCGCCGCCCTGACCCGCGCCTCTTGGAGCCACTTCTGCTGCCACGGCATTGTCCACCTGGAGAAACCGTCGCGCAGCGGCCTTTTACTGGCAGGCGGCGAGCTGCTCTCCGTCGCCCGGCTGCGCGCCGCGCCAACCAGTGGCGAGTTCGCGTTCCTGTCGGCCTGCCACACCGCACTCGCCGGCGTCGCCAACACCGACGAAGCCATCACCCTGACCGCGGCACTCCAGTACGCCGGATGGCGGCAGGTCGTCGGCACCCTGTGGCCGCTCGACGACGCCGTCGCCGTCGACCTAGCCAAGCGCTTCTACGAGCAACTCGGCCAGCGGGCGGACGGCGCGCCGGACGCCGAGACCGCGCTGCACCGCTCGATCCGCTGGCTCCGCGAAGCCCGTCCTGACGAGCCCAGCCTCTGGGCGAACCTGATCCATTTCGGTGCATAACCCTAGGGAACACAGTGATCTCTGGACTTTGGCAAACTATCGCCCTCGGCGTCCTCGGCGCGTTCATCGCCGAGCTACTGCGGATCACCCCCGCCCTCAAGAAGAACAGGATCCCGACGGGCGGCGAGATGGCCGTCTCGGTCATCTACACGCTGCTCGGCGGCGGGGCCGCGCTGCTCGGTTGGGAGGAGCCGCAGCGCGCGTTCACCGTAGCGGTGTTGGGTGCTGCCTTCCCGCTGCTGTTCTCTAGCGCGGTCAGGGCGACCGCGCCCACCGGACGCACGCGCCGGGGAAACACCAGGCCGGCTGCCGAACTCGTGGACTACGCCGCCGGCCGGTTCTGAGTCCCTGGCGACTGCCTGACTGCTGCTACGTCGAGGTCAAGAAAGGCCCGCCACAACTACCTGCGGCCCCAGCGTTTCGCGATCCCGTGGACCAAGGGCGCCAAGAAGCGGGACCACCGGTCCTGAAGCCACCGCCCGGGCGCACGTCACTCGCCCCGTCCAACAGGGTGGGAGACGACGTCCCGTTCGCGTTCACCGCCGCGTTGTCAACGACCAGGCGTGATGGCTGGTGACGCCCTATTTGTGCTGGATGCCTTCCACCGTCAGGGCCGCGGCGCGGCCTCCGGCTCGGCTAAGACAAGACTTCGTCGTGCGTACGCCCGGCCGAACGCAAGGCAGCCTGCGACCAGGTAAGCCCCGGCCATCGCCGCCGCTGGGGCAACGGATGTGTCGGACACCTCGCCCAGGAGGATGCCGCGGACACGGTCCGGCGGAGAAGCTGCAGGCAAGACCCAAAAAAAGCTGATTCCGAAAAACGCCCACACGCTCGCCACGCTCGCCACTCGCCCCCAGCCAGCCCGGGTCAAACCGGCTTCAGCAACGAGGGAGCCGGTCGCCGAGGCCGTATGAACAGCAGCCAGGGCTACGCCAGTCGCGATGACCGAAAGGGACACCGCCGAAGCCATGGGATAGCTGGATGGCATGAAGAGCATCAGAGTCGAGAACAGCACGCCGGTGGAGAGGGCCATCAGCAAGGCCCAGGCGAGCTTAGCGGTCCAGGCCTCCCGCGGCGCGGGCAGGACATCGGAGAGCGTCACCACCCTCGGCCGGCATATGCCGGAGGCCACCAAGGCGGCCATAACCACCATAGCGGTGACGACCGTCAGCTCCGACAGAATGCCGTACGGAGCCTGGCCGGCGGCGTCATCGATGCCGAAGACCGAGCCCGTCGGCGTGGAGACGTGCGCGGCGATGGTGAGTGAGATGATCAGCAGCGCTACCCAGCAGCCCATTAGCACCAGTGCCACAGCTCGTGACGTCTGCTTTTGACGGCCGTCTTCCGCTAGGTTCAGGGCCTGGCGTGGCAAAAGGACCGCGCCGAATGTGAAGAGCAGGGCGACCAGCAGCGACCGGCCTGCACCGTCGAAGTCCAGCAAGTAGTGACACAGCAGGAACAGCTTTAGCGCGAGCGTGCTCGCAACGACCCAGGCGACCATGCTGCCATGGAGGAATATGGTCGCAGCTTCGGTAGCTCGGCCGGTTCGGCCCCACCTTCGGACCCACGTCGGCGGCCGTCCGGCATTGCCTCCGGGCTCGTTTCGCAGGAGTTTCGGTGCGGCGTTGCGCGGCCCCGTTGGCTGTTCAACGAGTGTCGGCAGGAACGCTCCGAGCGCGCCCGCCACCGCTGCCGACACAACCGTCCAGCCTGTCTTGCCGTCCGCGACTGCAGCCCAAGCCGCGCCGCCAGCGACAGCTGCCACCGCGACCAACCACAGCACCTGGAACCGATGACGCGCCACACAGCCACCGTACCCTCCGTGATCGATGAGCCACACTTCTGAAGAGACCGCCCTGGATAGCCGGTGGCGAGCAACAAGAAGTTGTCGCTAGCTAGTTGGTGCGTTTATCTGCCGCAGACGCGCGCGCCGTCAGCGTCCGCTCGTGCCGATGTACGTAGTAGTAGCTGAAGCGGGCCGGGGCCCTCGGCGGGCGTCCCAGCCCGTGGCAGGTGCCGTGCTCGCGCTGAATGCGGAGGGCTGGAAACCATCGGTGGGCTGCTGTGACTACAGTGCGCGCCCATGGGACACGTTTTGGCCCGCCTCGCCGGTTACGGCGTGGTGCTGGTGCCGTATTGGCCGTACACGTTCGAACGTTCCGACGCCGCGTCCGACGCTGTGGTTGTGACGAACTGGCGGGTGAACGGCCCGGCAAAGGCGCTCGTCGACTCAGCGGACGCGCACTCCGCACCCGGCATCGTGGACGTAGAGCCCGGCCCGGACCATCCGTTTTGGGTCATCGAGACCAGCAGCTTCAGTGCGGTCTGGCCGTTCGGCTTCAGCGTCGAGTCGACCGTCGCCCCATACTGCCTCGTCGGCGAACACGACGCGTCGATCTCCGTGCAGGGCCCGGTGCACATCGCCGACCCGGACGTGATGATCGCCCCGGGCCAGACGGTTGTCGGCCGCCGCAAGATGGGCCGTGACGTGGAGGTCATTGAGCTGGTGTACGAGCACGAGGGCGAACCGTGGTGGCAGGGCGTGTACCTGTACCCGCGCAAGGGTGGCCAGGAACTCGTCTTCACCGCGCAGTCCCGCGAGCCAGGCATCGCCGCCGCCCGCGACGGGGTGGAGTGGATGCTGGCTCTATCCTGAGACGGGACGGCCCAGCCTTGCCGGCGCACGCACATGCCGCGAAGTGCTCAGCAGTCCCGGGACTGTTCTGCACGTAGCCAAGGGCGGAGCCAGAAAGGGGCTCTCGCTGTCAGCGCCCGCTGGGCTCCGGCGGCTCGTCGAAGGTCAGAGTCAGGGTGCTGTGGAAGGCGGAGGATTGGGTGCCTTCTCGTCGTTGGTCGTCTGGCTCAGTGTCGCCCGCCCACACCTTTACCGCCCCGTACGCGAACCCGTCCTGGGTCGCAGCCTCGGCCAGGAACGAGACCCTCTGCCCGGCGGGCTGCCTAAGTCCGTTCATGGCGATTGCCGAGAAGTGGACCAACACCCGCCGGGCACACCCGGACCGTCGATGATGCCCCATCCCTCGTCGCTGTGATAGGTCCGAGCGACTCCCGAGCTTGCCATCCCTTGAATCTGTCTGGAGCCGACATCGCGAAGAGCAACGCCCCGCCGGCATCCTCAACTGTCGCTGATAAGGCGCGGCATTACTGAGCACGTTCGGTCGACGACCGGCCGTGGGAGCGGGGCGGGAGCGACTGAGCCTAACGGTAGCTGGCCGGGCGTCGGCGTTAGCCAGTGCCGCTCGGGCAAGCGGCCACGATCTCTGACGAACGACCTGCAGGAAACGCTCCGTCTCAGCTTGGCCGCAGCAGCCGCGTGAGCCCTGGATCGGGGAGCAGGTTGGGAGCAACAGGGTGCACTGAACGGCTCTCAACCGCACCGAACGGCACCGGACGGCACGCAACTGCATCCACCCCTGCCTGCGGCTTCGCGTTTTAGCAGGTCAGAGTGGGTGCGGCGTCCTGCCTTACACGGAGTGCTCAGCGGTTTCGCACAGCAGTCGACGGCGTTCTATGTTGCCTGGCAGAGGAGTATGCGCAGGTCGCAGCAGTAAGGAGCGGCTGGACGGCCTGGCCTTGCACTTGGGAGCAGATTGGGTGCAGGTCGGTGAAGCGGTCGCCGCGCCCGAAGTGCTCACCGACACCGGACAGGCACGAGGCTTTGACCTGCGGTGATCCGGTCGGTGCGGCGTGACCTCCCAGAGAACACCGAAGTGGTCAGAGTTCGCTGCTCCCCGCCTGGCTGGTACCGGCTGCCGTCGGGGACTTTCTGACGCCGGCCAAGAGGGCCCTGCGTATCGACGCATGGCTCTGGCTTCCGCCACGCTGGCGTCGATGTGGTTCCGAGGGCTGAGACTCGAATCCCACCGGCAACGCGCTGACCAGCGCTTCCTGGGCGGTGACCTCTTCAGCGAACCCGAAGTAGTCAAGGTTCGCCCTCCGGACCGGCTGGTGCTGTCGACCCCCGGCCTGCCGACGCTAGTCACGGACTCAGGCTGCATCGATGGCAATCTGTGGGCGCGGTCGTGGTGACGTCGGCCTAGGGCCGCCGCCGGTCTCTCCTGCGGCGGAGCAGGATCAGGACGGCGGCGGCCCCAACTGCGGCGGCGACCGCGACGGACACCGATCGACCGCGGTGTTGAGGAGGCGGCGCGGCCGCCGGTGGCGTGATGGGGTCTGGCTCCGCGGTGCGATCCTGCGATTGAGGTGGTGGGGCCACGGCTTGCGGGTTTGCCGCGCGCTTTCGGCAACCGTTCAGCAGCAACTGAACGGCGGCCTCGAGCACGAGCATGATGCCGCCGCCGGCGACTCCAGCCAACGCGCCGGCCATGAACAAGTCGCGCTGCTGTTTAGCCGCCGTGTCGAACAGTTCGCCACTTAGGCGGTAGCTCCGCGGTCCCGCACCGTCAGGCGCCAGCTCCCTGGTCCAGCGAAGGACGCCGGAGTCGGGCAGCTGCGGACTGGCGGTCTGCGCATTGAAGTCGCCGGGTTGGTTGTCGAGGTCGATGGTTGCCTTGGACCCCGGCGGCAACGGGCGGAATGCGATATCTCCGGCGGATGCGGGCGGTAGGGTCGTCAGCCCCGGCAGGACGTAGAGCAGCCGAGGCCCGGAGGCGCGCGCGCATGTCGTCTGGCTGACACCGGACAGGATTTCCTGCCGCAGGCCCGCATCGCCGCTATCCAGCGAAACACGCGTGTACACGCACCGCGACATCGATCCGCCGAGCATGGACCAGTAGTCGCCGTTCTCGGACCTCGGCTGCACCGGTTTCCACTTCACCGGCTGGTAGACGTTGTTGACCATGTCGATGCCCGTGGCCAACTCCCCACAAATCAGCACAATGACAGCGGTCGGTGGCGCCGCCTCGGGCACGGCACCGAATTCATGCTGCAGCACCAGCGACAGGGAGGTCGTGCCCGCCTTGCCGGTTCCGGGGTTGTAGGCGACGTCAACCTGAACCGGGGCGGTTACGCCGGTCTGGCTGGCGTCGAGCGCAACGGCGATCACGCCACGGTCGGTGAGTCGAGGGCTGGGGCTGAAGCCGGTCGCGGCGAGTTGCCAGGCCCAGACCGTTGCTCCCACGGTCGCAAGGACGGCGAGGGACAGCAGCCAGCGGTTCTTGACCAGCTCACGGCGAAGTCCGGCTTCCGGCATTCGCTAACCGTACGGGCCCGCGGCGTATTTGATCGACAGGTGTCTCCCTCGGTGGCGACAACCGTGCGTGGAGGTTGCAGCGCTCTCCTCTAGCCTTGGCTGGTCACGGGGAAGGGGAGAACGTGCGCTGGTGGGAACGAGTACGTGCTTGGTGGGCCGGCGGGTCGAGGTCTGCCGACGGTGATCTTGCGCTGCTTCCGCTGACGCCGCAGTTTCAGCCGGAACAGCACGAGGAGTACGTCGCACGGCTGACCGCCGCCCTGCAGGACCCAGAGATCCGCAACATCGCGCTGACCGGGCGATACGGCGCGGGCAAGTCGAGTGTCCTGAAGGCGTTGTCCGACCAACACGCGGGACGAGTCCTCAACCTCTCCCTGTCGACCCTCGGGCCGCCCGAGGAGGAGAAGTCGATCACCAACCAGATCGAGAGGGAGCTCGTCAAACAACTTCTGCACAGCCAGCCGCAGCGGGCGCTGCCCCGCTCGCGCTTCCGGCGCATCGACAAACCTAACCTCCCCCGGGCCATCGGGATCGTCACGGCGCAGGTCATGGTGGTCGCGCTGATCCTGTTCCTCCTCGGCCGCTTCCCGCGTCTGGTCGGCGCGACCAAGGAGCATCCGTGGCCGGTGCGGGCCGGGGCAGTCCTCCTGTTCGGGCTGTTGACGGTGGCCGTGCTGACATGGATCCGACAGGCCGTCCACAACCGCGTCGTATCCAAGGTTTCCGCCGTCGGGGCCGCCGTCGAGCTCGGCGCAAAAGAGGTCAGCTACTTCGACAAGTACCTCGACGAGATCGTCTACTTCTTCGAGTCAACGAAGTTCGACGTCGTCGTCTTCGAGGACCTCGACCGGTTCGACGACCCGCACATCTTCGAAGCGTTGCGTGAGCTCAACACCCTGCTCAACACCTCGCACGTCGCGCGGGGTCGGACGGTCCGGTTCGTCTACGCACTCAAGGACAGCATCTTCGAGCGACTCGGCAACGACACCAGGCAGCTCGATGACGGCGCCTCCGCCGAGTCGGTTCGGGCGAACCGCACGAAGTTCTTCGACCTGGTCGTGCCAATAGTTCCGTTCATCACCCACCGCACGTCACGTGACCTGCTCACCAAGCTGCTGGCCGACCCGGCACTCGTCCCAGTGACACCTGACCTCGTCGACCTGGTCGCGCGGCACATCAGCGACATGCGGCTGCTAAAAAACGTCCGCAACGAGTACGCCGTGTTCGCTGCCCGCCTGATCACCGCAAAGCACGGTGTGCCCGAGCTGCGCGCCGACTCGGTCTTCGCGATGATGGTCTACAAGAACATCCACCTGGCCGACTTCGAGCAGGTCTCGATCGGCCGCAGCGACCTCGACAAGCTCTACAAGCTCAGCCGCGACCTGGTGAATCAGTCCATCGCGAGGCGGCGCGACCGCCTCAGCGAGATCGCCGACTCTGAGGCACTGGCCGACGTGCTGCAGGACAAGCCCGAGCGTTTCGCCGAGCGTTTGAACTGGCATGCCAATGTCATCCGGCGGTCCGGCAACGATCTTAATTACACCCTTACGGGCTACACAATCGGTGCCGAGACATTCACTACTGCTCAGGCTGGGACCATCCGATTCTGGCGTATGCTCATTGCTGACGGAAATGGACCGACCGCGAATTTCATCCGCCACTACAGCTCGCCCTGGGCGGTTCCCATTCCGATCGGCGACATCCGGGAACTGTTCCGGGCCGAACTCGACCTGGACGCCTGGGACTCCCGCGAACGTCAGGCGTTGGACACCGAACGCAGGAAGACGATCGCCGACATCGGAGCGCTGCGGAAGGCCGACTTCGCCGGCCTCGCCGCGAACCCCACCTTCACCCTCACCCGCGACACGGCCGAGGCCACCTTCGAGATGCTCCTCGAGGAGACGATCAGCTCCGAGGTCGCTCGCGACCTGATCCGTCGCGGCTTCATCGACCAGAACTTCGCCCTCTACGTGGCCCAGTACTACGGCGAGCGCGTCTCCATCCGAGCCATGAACTTCATCGTGCAGCACGTGCAGCCCAACATCCCGGACACGTACTACGCCTTCGACGGGCCGGACGACATCGCTGGCGTTCTGCGGGAGACCAAGGAGGACTTCCTCGACCTTGACAGCGCCTACAACATCGAGATCCTGGACCACCTGCTGGCGAATCAGCACCTCGGCGCTCGGACTGTCCTCGACCGCCTGGCCGAGACCGACGGCCCGGCTGAGCGTGCCTTCCTCCAGGCCTACCTGAGCGGCGGAGCGCAGGCCGGGGAGGCCGTCCGGCGACTGGCTGGCACGTGGCCGCCGATCCTGAGCCGGATCCTGCAGGTCTCGGACCTGCAGCCGCAACGCCGGCTCGACCTGGTCGACGAGGGGGTCGCGCACGCCGATCCGAACCTCGACCGGCAGATCGAGGAGCAGGTGACGACCTATCTCCAGGACAACTACACCCGCCTGGACTGCCTGACCCAGCCAGCCGACCACCAGTTGGCACGTAACGCGGTCGCGCTGCTGCGGCAAGCCCGTGTGGTGATCAAAGACCTGACCGTACTCGATCACGGCGTACATGCCCTGGTCGTCGCCGACAGCATGTACACCCTCACCGCGGCGAACCTGCGCAGCGCGCTGCACAATCCGCCGACCCTGAGCCTGGACACCGTCCGGACGATCGATCCCACCGTCTACGGCTACTGCATCGACAATCCCACCGCCTACCTCGCCGCGGTCGAAAACGACGAGCCCACCACGGTGACGGTCGCGGACCCCGGCGCCTTCGCGGGCATCGTTACGGAGATCGCCGGTTGGGAGACCTGTCTGGCGGAGCGGGCCTGCCGCGCCGCCGCGGCGGCGTGCCGGATTGAGCGTCTCGCCGAGGTACCTGCGGAGGTCTGGCCCGCGTTGGCGCGCACCCGGCGGTTCCCGGCGACGGTGACCAACACCGCCGCTTATATCGAGCAGGTCGGCGGGGTCGACAAGGATCTGGCCGGTCTACTCGTGAGCGCGGGCGCGATCACCGCTCCCGCAAGCGAGCCCGATCGGCTCGCCGAGCAGAAGACGCAGGTCGCGGTGGCAATCCTTCGCAGCCGAGATACGGTCCCCGCCCCAGAGACCCGCGCCGCATTGGTCGCCACGCTCACCCTGACCGAGCCGATCGCCGCAAGCAGCATCGAGCCGGAGAACGGACCTCTGCTCGGCGAGCTGCTCCACCACCAGATCTGCGACGACACCGCCGAACTGTTCCAGCGATTCGCCACCGGCGACTGGGAGACGCTCCAGCATGGCATCGAGTGCTCGGCGAAGTTCGCTGATTTCGTCACGTCCGCCCTGCTCGACGAGGACATGACGGCCCGATTGCTAGGCAGCACCTCGATCAGCCAGACGGTCCGGCAGGCTGTCCTGTCCCGGCTGGAAGAGTTCGTCCCGACCGACCATCGCGACGCGCTGCGGGCCGCCGGGCACTTCGCCGCGACGGCCCGCATACCGCTGAACTCCACTCAGCTGGAGCGGATTGCCCGAGTGACTCGCGACGCGGCGCTGGTGGTCCTGTTGATCGACCAGCTCGGGAACGCCATCTCTGCTGAGCAGATCATCGCCGTCCTCACGAACCTCGGGAGCCCTTACACCGATTTGATCACCCCTGCCGCATCGCTGACTTTCCCGCACGACACCTCTCACCTCCGGGTCCTCACCCGGCTTAAGCAGGAGGGACGGCTGTCGAAGTTGACCCGGCGCCAGGCCAAGTCCCGGATCAGCGTCACGGTCGCCTGAACATCGGCCCAAGTTCGAGGAAAAGGTCTACATGCGTGCGGGTCGGCCCACCTGTGGACCGTTGCCGAGGCGTTCGAGCCGTCCGCCACCGCGCCGAGCTGAATGACAGTCGTCCCGGACGGCGCTGAGCCGCACCCGGGGAACATCGAAGGTGGACTCTGTTCAGCTCTAACGATTGATGGCATACCGCGACACAATCTCAACTGTCGTACCCCGCGGATAGGTTTCCGGCCATGGATGCTACGGGATCCGTGTCAGCGGCCGCCGCCCCCGCGCGCACTGCGGTGCGGGGGAAGCGGTTTGCACGCGGGACGCTGTTACGGGATGCCTATCCCCACCTGGTGCCGATGTTGCATCCAGATCGGAATCTGAGCGTGGACCTGGCTACGTTGACGTCGGGCAGCGGTAGCAAGTTGTGGTGGAAGTGTCCAGAAGGCGACGATCACGAGTGGCCCGCCGTGGTGTCGAACATGACGCGGACGAACAGTCGGTGCCCGTTCTGCTCTGGACGGCGGGTGTCGGTGACGAATTCACTGGCCGCCTGTTACGAAGAAGTGGCGGCAGAGTGGCATCCAACTGCGAACGGGACCCGACGACCGGACCAGGTCGTTTTTGGCAGCAACGACCGCGTGTGGTGGCAGTGCTCGGCCGACGGGCGGCATCAGTGGGAGGCGCAAATCGTGTCCCGCACGATGGGCGGCACTCGCTGCCCGTACTGCACGAACAAACGGGCGTCGCCCACGAACAACCTCGCTGTCTTGTATCCGCAAGTCGCGCAGCAGTGGCATCCCGTGCGGAACGGGTCGCTGATGCCCGTGAACCTGCCGGCGGGCAGCGCGACGGTGGTGTGGTGGGCGTGCCCAGCTGGCCCTGATCATGAGTGGTCTGTTCGGGTTGTCGACCGGACGACTGGTCGTCGCGGTTGCCCCTTCTGCGTGAACCAGCGGCCGTCGGTCACCAACTCGCTCGCCATGCTGTTCCCCGATGTGGCCTTGCAGCTTGATCCTGAGCTGAATGAAGGCGTCACCGCTGATGAGGTGATCGCGGGCAGCAATAAGCAGCGATGGTGGCGGTGTCCGGCCGGTCCCGATGAGGTTCCCCCGGTTTGCCGGAGGGTTGGTTACCTGGCGCCGGTGGGCTCAGGCTGAACGATAGCCGTCTGGTCCTGTCGGGCCTGGTGGGTGTGCCAGGCGGTTTCGTACTCGTCTGGGGATCGCCAGCCGAGGTCTTTCTGGATGCGGCGGGTGTTGTACCAGCCGTCGATGTAGGTGAAGATCGCGTTCTCGGCCTCGTCGCGGGTGCGCCACGAGTTGCGGTAGACCAGTTCGATCTTCAACGTGGACCAGAAGTTCTCCATGAGGGCGTTGTCGTAGGAGTCGCCGACGGACCCCATGGAGGGAAGGATCCCGTTGTCGGCCAGGCGTTGGGCGAAGCGGAACGACGTGTAGTTCGAGCCCCTGTCCGAGTGGTGGATCAGTTGGCCGTCGCGGACATCGCGGGACCAGATGCCGTATTCGAGGGCGCCGAGGATCAGGTCGGTGTCGCAGCGGTCGGAACACCGCCAGCCCACGATGCGGTTGGAGAACACATCCCGCACCGCGGCCAGCCAGAACACGCCCTCGCCGCAGGGGATGCGGGTGGCGTCGGCGACCCACAACCGGTTCGGCGCCGCAGCGGTGAACTGCCGGTTCACCAGATCGGGAGCCGGTGTCGCCTTCGGGTTCGACCGGGTCGACGGGATGCGCCACTTCTTGCGCAGGAACGCCCCTTGCAGGCCGGCGGTCCTCATCAACCGCTCCACCCGCTTGCGACCCACCTGGCGGCCTTGGCGGCGCAGCATGGCGTGCACTCGCGGACTGCCGTAGGTGCCGCCCGACACGTCGTGGATCTCCGCGATCTCCACCGCCAGTTCCGCATCCTCCCGCCGCCGAGCGGACGGGTTGGCGGCCTGGGCGAGCCAGCCGTAGTAGGTCGACGCAGCGACGTTGAGGACCCGGAGGACGGGCTCGACCCCGAAGCGATCGCGTAGCTCGTCGATGAGCGTCACGACCGTCGCCGGGTCGGGTCGAGTTCCGAGGCGAAAAAAGCCGACGCGGCCTTCAAGATCTCGTTGGCCCGCTTCAGCTCGGCGTTCTCCCGCCGCAGCCGGCGCAGTTCCTCCACCTCCGAGGTCGTCGGCCGGTCGCCGCGCTGACCGCGGTCGGCCTCGTCCTGGCGGATCCAGTTGCGCAACGCTTCGTGATGCACCCCGAGCTGGCGTGCCAGCTGGCGGATCACGGGCTTCGGGTCCGACTCCCGATACAAACGCACCGCACGTTCACGCAGCTCATCGGGGTACTTCTTCGGTGCTGCCACGGATGACTCCCTTCAGCTCCATCAGAGCATGATCGAAAGCCTCCGAGCTACCGGGGGAACCTCACGATCATGTGTGGCGGGCCAGGCCGGCTGACCGGACGTTCGGCAACACTGGCTGTCCGGCGTGCTCCGGAAACCAGGTGTCGGTAACGAACTCCCTGGCCACGCTGTTCCCGGAGATCAGTGCCGAGTGGCATCCGACCAAAAACGGTGATCTGCGCGCAGAGGACGTAACCGCCTACAGCAACAAACCAGTCTGGTGGCAATGCCGCCATGACCCGCACCACGAGTGGCCGGCACCGCCAAACAATCGCAGCGGCGGCGGCAATGGTTGCCCCTGCTGTGCCAACAAACGGCTCTCGCCAACGAACAACCTGGCGTTCTTGCATCGCGACCTAGCTGCCCAGTTTGATCCGGCGCTCAACGGTGGGATCACTGCAGACAAAGTGGTCGCTGGTAGCGGCTTACGTGCGGTATGGCGCTGCCCAGCAGGGCCGGATCATGTCTGGACGCAGCCGGTTCGGGACCGGACGGCCAGGGATGCCGGTTGTCCTGCCTGTCGCGGCAGGCAGGTGTCGATCACCAACTCCTTGGCTGCTCGTTTCCCAGAGGTAGCGGACCAGTGGCATCCGACCCGCAACGGTGACATGACCCCAGCGCGAGTCGTTGGAACCAGCAGCACGGTTCGCGCCTGGTGGATCTGTGACCAGGGCCCGGATCACGAATGGGCAACGCAGGTGCATCAGCGAACGGTGGTCCGAACCGGATGCCCGTGTTGCGCGGGTCTTCTGCTAGCGGACACTGAAAAATCCATGCTGACGGACAGTTGAGTCCCTTCTCGCGGACAGCAGAAATCCTGCTGGGCGGTCAGGTGATCTCCGTCTCGGCCACGTTGATGTGGATCTCCCCGGCGGTTCGATGCGGGTTGCTGACCTTGCACTTCGAGCCGCCGGAGAGACCGTGACCAAGTCTGCCAGGGAGATCATGGAAATTTTGGAGTCGTACGACCTGACCCGCTGTGCGCATTCCGCGGCGCAACTGGCGGGGTGCGATGCGAAGACGGTGCGCCGGTATGTGGCGTTGCGGGAGGCCGGTGGCGGGGATCCGTTACTGGCCCGGACCGCGCCGCGGCCGAAGCTGATCGACGCGTACCTGCCGAAGGTGGAAGAGCTCGTTGATGCGTCGAAGGCGAAGATCCGCGCGGACAAGGTGCACGAGCGGCTGGTGGCGATGGGGTTCACCGGCACGGAACGCACGACCCGGCGGGCGGTGCGCCAGGCGAAGATCGCGTGGCGGGCCGGGCAACGGCGCACGTATCGGCCGTGGGTGTCCGAGCCGGGCCTGTGGCTGCAGTTCGACTGGGGCGACGGGCCGCGGGTCGCCGGGCGTAAGACGTATCTGTTCTGCGCGTGGCTGGCCTGGTCACGGTTCCGGGTGGTGATCCCGGTCTTCGACCAGACGATGGGCACGCTGATCGCTTGCCTGGACGCGACGCTGCGCCGGCTCGGCGGCGTGCCGGCGTATCTGCTGGGCGACAACGCGAAGACGGTCACCGTCGAACACGTCGCCGGCGTCGCGGTCCGGCACCCGACGGTCGTCGCCGCGGGCCGGCATTACGGGACGACGGTCCAGTCGTGTGAGCCGTTCGACCCGGAGTCCAAGGGCGGCGTCGAGGCCACCGTCAGGGTCGCCAAGGCCGATCTGGTGCCCACCGAGACCAATCTGCGCGGCGCCTACGCCACGTTCGCGGACCTGGTCACCGCGTGCGAGCAGTGGTGCGAGCACATCAACGCCCGCGTCCATCGGGAGACCGGCGCCGCGCCGATCGACCGGCTCGCGGTCGAACGCGGCCATCTGCACGTGCTGCCGGCCGACCCGCACACCGCCGCGTTGGGTGAGGAACGCCTGGTCAACGAGGATCAGACAGTCCGGTTCGGGTCGGTGCGCTATTCGACCCCGCCGGGGCACGTCGGCACCAGGGTGTGGTGCCGGGCTGTCGGCGAGGAACTGGCGATCGTCGCGATGACCGCGGCGGGCACCGTCGAGATCGCCCGGCACCAGTTGTCCACCCCGGGTAACCCGCGCATCGTCGATGAGCACTACCCGCACCACCCGGGCGGCAACCATCCACGTCCGCCCCGGCCGCGAGCCCGGACCAAGGCCGAGGCCGATTTCCTGGCCATCGGTGACGGCGCCCACGCGTGGCTGGTCGAGGCCGCCGCGACCGGCACCAGCCGGGTCCGGGCAAAGATGGCCCGCGCGGTCGAGTTCGCCACCATCCTCGATGCCGCCCGCGTCGACCAAGCATTGGGCCTGGCCGCGGCGGCCGGCCGGTTCGACGACGCGGATCTCGGCGCGATCCTGGACCACCTCGCCACCCGAGGCGAGCCCGGTGACCTGGTCCGGGTCGACGAAACCTACTCGGTGCAGCCCGGCACCGCATCCTGGGAAAGGTTCGGCCGATGACCCCCACCACCCCGGCCCCGACCAGCAGGCCAGAAATTTCAAAAATGAAACCGGACCTCAAGGGCGTGGTCCTCGACGCCGATGAGGCCGCCGACCTGGCCCGGCTACTCGACCTGATCGAGGACTGGCTGCGGCACGCCGACCACGACACCCAAGCGGATCTGGCCGGCTTCCTCGACGGCAGCGGCCACGGACACCTCGCCGCAGCCGGCCTGGCCCGCCTCGTCGAACACAACGCCCTGACCCTGCACCACCGGCTCAGAAAGGCCACCCGATGACCCGCCCCACCCCGACGCCGACACGGTCGGCGCCGGCCCTGCCCGACGACCTGGACAAGCTCCTGCGCCGGATGCGGCTGCCCTACCTGCGCGCCGCCGCACCCGACGTCATCGCCACCGCCAAAGCCCAACGCTGGGACCCCGCCGAAGTCCTACGGGTCCTGATCAACGAGGAAGTCATCGGCCGCGACGCCGCGACCCGCCGCATGCGCCGCAAGACCGCGAACTTCCCCACCGGCAAAACCCTGGCCACCTGGCGACCCGAAGACTCCTCGATCCCCGCCGCCACCCAGCAGGCCCTGACAACTCTGGAATGGATCGGCCGGGCCGAGAACCTCGCCGTCGCCGGCCCGTCCGGCACCGGGAAATCACACTTCGTCGAAGCCCTCGCCCACCACGCCATCGAGGCCGACCTACGCGTCGCCTGGTTCACCCTCGAAACCCTCACCACCACGATCAGCCGGGCCAAAGCCGACGGCTCCACCGCCCGCACCGTCGCCCGGATCTGCCGCAGCGACCTGATCGTCATCGACGACATCGGCATGCTGCCCGCCGGCCAAGACGCCGCCGAAGCCTTCTACCGCATCGTTGACGCCGCCTACGAACGCCGCTCCATCGCCGTGACCAGCAACATCCACCCATCCGGCTTCGACACCTTCATGCCTAAAACCCTCGCCACCGCGACAGTCGACCGGCTACTACACCACGCCCACCTGATCACCACCCAGGGCGACTCCCACCGCCTCCAGCAGGCCCTCGCCGGCAAGGGAGTGAAAGCCTTGACCTAACCCCACCCGGAGATCACCTGACCACCAGCATGGAATTCTGCTGTCCGCCCACGAGGAAAACCCAAGGCCATCGGACAGGACTTCGTCCTGACCCTTGACATCTTCAACTATCGGTGACCAACTCGCTCGCCACGCGGTTTCCGGGACTCGCTGAACAATGGCATCCGACCCGTAATGGCGATTTGACCCCAGATCGCGTCGTCGCAGGCAGCGGGCGTTCCGTGTGGTGGCAGTGCCCTATAGCACCCGACCACGACTGGTCCGTCGCGCTCGATAAGCGGACGGGTCGCGAGGCGACCGGCTGCCCCGCCTGCGCTGGTGCACAGGTGTCCGTCACGAACTCCCTGGCCACGATGTTTCCCGCCGTTGCTCGACAACTCGACCCGCTGCTCAACGAAGGCCGTACCCCAGACCGCGTCATGGCCGGCAGCGCGGAGAAACTCTGGTGGCGATGCCCGGCGGGTCCAGACCACGTGTGGGCCGCAGTGGTCTACAGCAGGACGAGTGCCGGCAGGGGCTGTCCCTGCTGTGCTGGCGTGCGAGTGTCGGTGACGAACTCTCTTGAGACCCGCTTTCCACATATCGCCGCCGAACTCGATCCCGATCTGAACGATGGCCTTACCGCAGACCAGGTCACCGCCGGAACTCATACACGGCTCGTCTGGCGCTGCCGCAGAGACCCCGGCCACGAGTGGACCGCCAAGGTTTCTACGCGGACGGCCGGAGACACTAACTGCCCGACCTGTGCAGTCACCGGCTACAGCCCCGCTAGACCGGGATACCTGTACTTGCTGCGTCGCGCCTTCGACGGTCGTGAGCAACGCAAGATTGGCATCACGAACGTTCCCAAAGACCGGTTGGCGAAGCTGCGCCGGTTTGGGTGGCAACCTATCGAGGTCTCAGAGGCCCTAGATGGGCTGGTCGCTCGGCAGCGGGAGCAAGCCTTCCTCGCCGTCCTGATCGCACGCGGCTTGCGCAACGGCCGCAAACGATCGCACTCGTCCCGTGAGGACGGGTACACCGAAACATGGGAATATGAAAGTTTGCCCATCGACTCACTCGCCGAAGTCAAGCTGGCGTCGGCCAAGGCTGAGGATGCAGCCAGTCGGCAATCCGATCAGTCGGGCTGGTCTTCTGCCTCGCTGTAACCGTGAGCCGACAGAACGGCCAGAAGGCGCTCATCCCACGCGCCCTCGTCGGCGTCATGCCATCGATGCCGCTGAGGGCATTGCCAGTTCGGTGGCTGGTCCGGAAGCAGGCAACCGCCGAGTGCCAAGTCCCCACTCTCGGCGGCGTCGATAGCTTCAGGAACGGGAAGACCGAACAGCAGAGGCGCGCCTGCTGCACCGCATTCAGGGCAAGCCGGGATCACACTCGCACGGTACTCGTCGAGCATCCCCTCCTGCCGCTGACAGAGCTCGGTGCCCGCGAGCGCGCTCGTCACCGTCCGTTCCTACTGTCGTCGGGTCGCTCGCTTCCTACGCGCGGTGCGGCCCTGCGTTAGCCAGACTGTCCCGGCTGACCGTGGGTCCATGTGAGGCGGGGGGATCGGGGGAGCAGGTTGGGAGCAGCCGGGTGCACTGAACGGCGTTGAACTGCCCTCAACGGCATTGAACGGCACCAAACGGCGTACGCCGCGACCTGCGGTCTTGCGTTTCCGCAGGTCAGAGCTGGCGGAGCGTCCTGCTTCACACCGAAGAGGTCACTGGTTCGATCCCAGTATCGCCCACCATAAATATATGCAGGTAGGAAGCCCGTCACCGGAACCCCCGGTAACGGGCTTCTCCGCTGTTGCCCCTTAAATTGGGAGCAGATTGGGAGCAAGCGGCTGGCGAGGCGGTGCGGGTGTCTCGTGTCTGCCGGTAGATCGGGTGCCGCTGGAGCGCCCGGGGCGGTCGGCCGGGAAGGCGCGGTTGGCCGGCCGTAGCGCCGCGAGCACGTCATTGGGGCCACGCCCGCCGCCGTTTCCGGAGCGACCCGGTGCTGGTTCCTGGGCTCACGGCGTACGTCAAGCCACTGACGTTCGTCTGAGCTATGTGGAGATCCTCGCGGGCTGTGCTGCTCTGGTTCGAGTTCGGCCTAGCCGACTACACCGCCACCAGACCGTCACCGTGACCGTCTCCGAAACGACCCTGGCCATCGAACTCACCGACGGCGACACCAAGGTCATCCGACGCACCACCACCCAGCCAGTCCGTAGCATCAAAGGCCAGCGACCGCGGATCGCTACCTCATTTTCCTAGACCACCCGTCGCACATCACCTGGCAGAGCTACGTCGCACATCAACTGTCGGATCACAGGTTGAGTGTCGTCGAAGGTAATCCGACACGTCGCGCAGCACCCGCCGGGCATTCTCCAGCGCGGCGAGCTTCTCCTCCAGGGTCTGCAGGCGGGTGTCGACCAGCTGGCGTAGCGGCTCGCTCGGTTGGAGCTGGCCTTCGCTGCCGATGAAGGGAAGGATCTCCCTGACTTCCTCGAGGTTGAACCCTGCATTGAGCAGGCAGCGGATCCGCGCGACCTCACGGACAGCGCGGTCCGGGAAGTCGCGGTAGCGGTTCGGACCTCGGGCCGAGGTGAGTAGACCGGCCCGGTCGTAGTGCCGCAGCGACCAGGTGTTTACACCAGTACGTTGGGCGAGTTCACCAATGATCACGTCCGCTCCCGCCCCCGTCGCTTGACCTTGATACGGGTGTCAAAGTTTAGCGTCTGTGCGTGCCGACCAGATCCGCGAACCCGTCACCGCTCGCCATTACCCGAGTCTCGATCCTCGCCCTCAGCATCACGTTCGTCATCGGTACCGACACCTTCCTCGTCGCGCCGCTGCTGCCCACGCTGTCGCATCAGTACCGGGTCAGCACCGAGGTGTCAGGGTGGTTGGTCAGTTCCTACTCCATCGGCTATGCGGCCTTTGCGCTGGTGGCCGGGCCAGTCTCCGATAGGATGAACCGAAAGACAGTCGTGATCGCCGGCCTCGCCGCTTTCGCACTGTCCACTGCGGCCTGTGGGCTAGCGCCGAGCTTCTGGACGATGGTCACGCTCCGGGCGTTCGCCGGGATCGCTGCGTCACTCGTCGTGCCGCAGATCTGGGCGACGATTCCCGCCGTGGTGCCGGCCGAGCGGGTGCTGTCCGCAATGGGGTACGCGACGGCCGGCTTGTCTATGTCCCAGGTGGTTGGGGTACCGACCGGCAGCATCCTGGCCGCGACGAGTTGGCGACTACCATTCTTTGCGCTCGGCGCCGTGTCGGTGGTCGTCACGGCGGCAGTGGTCGCTTGGTTCCCGCCGGTACCGGCGACCGCGGACGGCACCGGTGGCATCCTGTCCTCCTATCGTGGCGTCCTCGGCGTGCCGCGAGCGAGGTGGTACCTGGTCGGATACCTCGTCTTCGGGGTCGGTATCTACACCGTATTCACCTTTATCGGAACCTGGTACACCTTCGCCTTCGGACTCTCGGTGGCCCAGGTCGGCCTCGCGATCATCGGGCTCGGTGCGGGCAACACGATCGGATCGATGTTCGGCAGCCGCCTCGCCAAGCGGCTCGGACTGTCCCGCTCGGTACTGGTCGGTGGCTGCGCACTTGCGGTGCTGTGTGTCGTGCTGCCGTTCGCACCAGACCTGGCCACGGCCGAGGTCATGCTCGTGCTGATGTTCCTGGTAGCCGGATTCGTGCTTCCCGTGCTCATGACGGTCATGCAATCGCTGACCACGACCGCGCGCGGCGCGGTCGCATCACTGACAAACGCGGCGCTGTACACAGCGGCGAGCATCGGCGGCGCCATCTCCGGAATCCTGTTCACCACGTTCCACGGGTTCTACGGCATCGCCTTCCTCAGCGCGGTCGCGTACGCGACCGCGGTGCTGTTGTACCTCCGTGGCGGATTGCTCGCGGCCTTCACTCAGCCTTGATTCACCGACGCGGTTCGTTCTGAGTTCGGTTGAATAGCTTCGGTATCGGCGGTTTCGGAGCACGGCAAAATCGCCGATCACGTGATCGGCTTGCTCCGGGGTAGTCGTTCAGGGGTGGGACACGGTTTGGCCTGTGGTCGGGCCGCCTTGGTTGCGGCGCTGCTACGTGTCCCGGCATCCTGGCTGCGCCGCCGCGCCGGTCGTCGCCGGATCCCCCGCACCTTCCTCGGCAAGCACCTGCGGTTCTCCGCCGCCGACCTCGCCGCGATCATCGCCGCCGCCGAACCGGCCACCCGACGGCGGCGGGGCGCCGGCCGCGCCCACTCTCCACCACCGACTTGCCCCAACCCCGAAGTCACGCATCAATCAGCGCCGGACCAGACACAAAACGATCGGAGTACCTGATGGCCTGGGTGGAAAGCGTGGCGCCAAATTCCGCGTCCGCCTCCGTATGCCCGATGGCACCGTCACCACCGACTCCCTCCACGAGCGCCGCGCCGACGCCGTCCTGCGCGCCAAGGAAGTCGACGTGGAACTCGCCCGCGACACCTTCATCGACCTCCGCGGCGGCCGGATCCCCCCTCGCCGACTGGGTACCGATCTGGGAATCAACACACCAGGCATCCCCGGCCACCTGGGCCGCTTACCGAAGCCACCTGCGACTGCAGGGGTCACGGACTGGCCCTCCACCGACACCGACTTCACCCCCCGCCGGCGGACGGCGGCCTGGTCGGCGAGCCGGCGCACCATCGGGTGGGCGTACGCGGCCCGCCTGCTGCCGGGTGGCGGCAAGGCAAGGTGGCCACCGAGGGCACTCGGTCGGTGGACGAGCCTCGCCTCTACTTGTTGGGTTACGGCGATTGGACGGGGCCGGCGTCAGCCACGCTGATGGGTGCCGGCCGGACAGCGAAGGCGACGGTCGCCGACATCGGCTCCCGGCTGGACGGGTAGCTGTCGGCCCCGGCGCCCGGCCAAGCAGGCCGGACCGCGGGCGGCGCCGGTCAGGATAGAGGGCCTCCTGCTCAGGGGTGAGCCGCCGCCAGGGTGGGGATCCAGCGGGCGGCAACGACGGCGATGTCAGGCGGTGGGGCGCAGCTCGGTGAGTAACCTCTCCACGCGCGTGCGGATCTCGTCGCGGATGGGGCGGACGGCGTCGACGCCCTTGCCGGCGGGGTCTTCGAGCTTCCAGTCCTCGTAGCGCTTGCCGGGGAAGACGGGGCAGGCGTCGCCGCAGCCCATGGTGACGATGACGTCGGAGGACTCCGCGGTCTCGTACTCCAGGAGCTTGGGGGTCTGGTTGGTGATGTCGATGCCGACCTCGCGCATGGCCTCGACGGCGGCGGGGTTGATCTGGTTGGCGGGGGCGCTGCCGGCGGAGCGGACTTCGACGGTGTCGCCGGCGAGGTGGCGCAGCCAGCCGGCGGCCATCTGGGAGCGGCCGGCGTTGTGGACGCAGACGAACAGGACGCTGGGCTTGTCGCTCATCGGGTGCCTTCCATGCGGTGCGAGGGCCGGTTGACCGGCTGGTCGTCGGGGTCGGGGAACAGGTGGGCCGGGTCGCTGTTGCGGTCGAGCGTCCGGTAGCGGCCGGGGTCACGGCGGTGGTTGACGACTTTGGCATCAGGCCGAGCGCCGCCGGTGCCGTGTGGGTGCGGGGTTGTCATGAGCGGCGGCCGATGGCGGCGTCCTCGTCGCTGGGGACGACGACCTGGTCGGCGGCGGCGCCCGCGTCGGGGTAGAGGGCGGCGAGCAGGCCGACACCGACGGCAAGGCCCACAAGCTGCGCGACGACGAAGCCGGGCACGGAGGTGGGGGCGATGCCGGCGAAGGTGTCGGTGAACGCGCGGCCGATGGTAACCGCCGGGTTGGCGAACGAGGTCGACGAGGTGAACCAGTAGGCGGCGCCGATGTAGGAGCCGACGGCCGCGGGTGCGACCGCGGCGCGGCCGGAGCGGGCGAGGGCGAAGATCAGCAGGATCAGGCCGGCCGTGGCGACGACCTCACCCAGCCACAAGTGCCCGGCGGCGCGGTCCTTGCCGGAGAAGTCGACGGCGGCGAAATCGAACATCAGGTTCGCCAGCACGGACCCGGCGATCGCACCCAGCACCTGCGACACGACGTAGCCGCCCAGGTCTCGGGCGGTGAGGCCGGTGCCGGCGCGGCGGCCGAGGAACCAGTCAGCGGCGGAGACGACGGGGTTGAAGTGCGCGCCGGAGACCGGGCCGAAGATCAGGATCAGCGCGCCGAGGGCGAACGCGGTGGCGGTGGAGTTCTCCAGTAGTTGCAGGCCCACATCGCCGGGGGAGAGGGTGGCGGCCATGATGCCGGAGCCGATCACGGCGGTGACCAGCAGGGCGGTGCCGATGAACTCGGCCAGCAGGCGCCGCCGAAGTGCGATGGTCATCAGTCTTTGTCTCCCATGATGGTGCTGTCCCGGATCGTCGAGCAGATTGGTTATCGGGTGGCGGGGACGTTCAGCGCGTCGAGCAGGCGACGGACGCGGCACCCAATCTCGTCGCGGATCGGCCGCACGTCGGCCAGGTCGAGCCCGGCGGGGTCATCCACGATCCAGTTCTCGTAGCGGGTGCCGGGGAAGAGAGGGCACGCGTCGCCGCAGCCCATCGTGACCACGATGTCGGTGGCCCGGACCACCTCGTCGGTCCACGGCTTGGGGAGCTCCTCCGAGATGTCGATGCCGCGTTCGGTCATCGCGCGGTCGCATAGGGGTTGATCTCGATGCCGAGTTCGCTGCCACCGGACCAGGCGATCGCCTCGTCGCCGGCCAGGTGGGTGAAGAAACCCAAGGCTATCTGGGAGCGGCCGGCGTTTTGGGTGCACAGGAACAGCACGACGGGGCGGCCGTCGCGGTGGTGCCCCTCAACCCGGGCGAGGGCCCGCAGCCGCTGGCGGGCGAAGCGCTCGGCGAGCAGCGGCAGGTAGTTCGCGGTGGTGGCGGCGGTGGCGAACTGGTCGTAGCTGGTCTGCAGGAACCGCTCGATGGTTTCGGTGCCGTAGATGCCGTCGAACTCCTCAGCAAGTCGCGTCGCGGCGGTGTGCAGGGCGACCTGCTGATCGAGGGTGATCTCCTGGAGGGGGTGGGCGGTGACGTCGGTCATCGGGGGCCTCCGGGCAGGATGGCGGGGGCGAGCCGGTCGACGCGGTCGGCCAGGTCGGCGTAGGCGGCCTCGAACGCCTCGTCGGTGTCCACACGCACCGGGTCCGGGACCGACCAGTGCAGGCGGGGGCGGATCGGGCCGGTCAGTTCCTCATGGGCGTTGTCACAGACGGCGATCACCAGGTCGTCGCGACGGACGACATCGGCGACGTGGGCGGTGCCGGTCGGGTCCAGGTCGAGGTCGTGGCGGTGGGCCACGGCCACCGCACGCGGGTGCACCCGGGTGGCGGGCTTCGTGCCGGCGGAGGCGACATCGCCGTGGGCGGCCTGCTTCCACAGCGCGGCGGCCAGCTGCGAGCGGGCCGAGTTGTGGGTACACACGAACACCACCCGGCCCACGCCGGCCAGCCGCGGGGTGGCGAGAGCGGCCAGCGTCTCAGGGCGCAGGCGAAGGTAGGTGCGGCGCCGGTCGCCCTCGGAGCGGCCCTTGACGACCAGGCCGGCGTCGGTGAGGACCTTGACGTGGTGGGCGACCAGGTTCGTCGGTATGTCGAGCGTGTGTGCGATCTCCCCCGGGGAGGCGTCGCCAAGAGTGAGCGCGTCCACGATCGCCAGGCGGGCCGGGTCACCGAGGGCGGCGTGGATGCGGGCCCGCCGATCGAGGGAAGAAGGCTCAGTATTCATTGAGTCAAATATCGCTGAGTAAATTTGCCGAGTCAAGCTGGTCTCGTGAAGGCCCGGATCTCAACGGGGGCCGGTGGGGGTGCCGGCTGATCAGCAGCAGGTCGCCAGATAGGACTGCAAGTCCGTCATGGCGGCGATGGCACCGTCGCGGTCGGCTCGGTAGAACACCGTCTTGCCGTCTCGCCGCGAGGTGACCACGCCGCCGCGTCGCAGCAGCGTCAGCTGCTGCGACGCCGTGGCCTGGCTGATGCCTACCCGCTCGGCCACCTCACCTACCGACATCTCGGCGCCGCGGGCGAACAGCATCATGATCCGCTGCCGGGTAGGGCTGCCGAGGGCCTTGAGGAACTCCTGCGTCTGCGGCGCGAGGCCCGAAGCGGCGCTCTGCGGCCTGGCCGGCTGGTCGGCGGCGGTCTGGCTCATGGTCACACCTTCCCTTGGCACCACCATATTGTCATTCAACGAAACGACGATATGTTTGTGGTGTGAACGATCAGGTCAATCCCGTGATCATCGTTGGCGGCGGGCAGTCCGGCCTCGCCGCCGCCCGCGCCGACCTGGACGCTGGCCTGCGACCCGTGGTCCTGCACTCCGGCGCCGAACCGGTGGGCTCCTGGCCTGACTACTACGACAGCCTCACTCTGTTCTCGCCCGCCCGCTACAGCACCCTGCCCGGCATGCCCTTCGACGGCGACCCGGACCGTTACCCGCACCGCGACGAGGTGGTCGACTACCTCCGCCGCTACGCCGACGCCCTGGACGTCGAGATCCGCACCTGCACCCGAGTCATCGCCGTGCGCCCCGGCGACAGCGGTGGATACCTCGTCCGCACCGACACCGGAGACGAACTGCCCGCCGTCGGGGTCGTCGCCGCCACCGGCTCCTTCGGCAACCCGTACCTGCCCACCCTGCCAGGGCAGAGCGAGTACACCGGGGATCTGCGCCACGTCGCCCAATACCACCGACCCGAGGCATACGACGGCAAGAGGGTCGTGGTCGTGGGGGCCGGAAACTCCGCTGTCCAGGTCGCCTACGAACTCACCGGGCGCGCCCGGGTGACGCTGGCGACCCGGGAACCGGTCCGGTTCCTGCCGCAGCGCATCCGCGGTCGGGACCTGCACCACTGGCTGCGCGTCACCGGCGCCGACCGCCTTCCGCGCCCGGTCATCACCCGGCTCATCCGGCACGCCGCCGTGCTGGACACCGGCCGCTACCACGACGCCATCACCTCAGGTGAGCTTCCCCGGCGCGAGATGTTCACCCGCTTCACCGCTGACAGCGTCGTCTGGAGCGACGGCACCACAGACGCCGTCGACGCCGTCATCTTCGCCACCGGCTACCGCCCGAACCTCGACTACCTCGCCCCACTCGGCGCGCTGAACCAGGGCGTACCCCGACATGCGGGCGGCATCTCCACCACCCATCCCGGCCTGCTCTACCTGGGGCTGGAATTCCAGCGATCCTTCGCCTCGAACACCCTGCGCGGTGTCGGACGCGACGCCGCGCACGTCATGGCAGCCCTCGCCGCAGGCGTGGACCGGCGCTCACGACTCACCCGGCAGGTGCGTCCCGCGGCATCCGGTGCCCAGCGGTCGGCGCCGCCCCTGCGCAGCGATGGAGCCGGCGGATGACGACGGGGGAGCGAGGTCAGACCGTGGCCGCGGCTGCCGGCTCGATCGACAGCAGCGCGGCGAGCTGGCGCAGGATCTGCGGTCGAGCCCGGTAGTAGACCCAGGTGCCGCGCCGTTCGGCGTCGACCAGGCCTGCCTCGCGCAGCGTCTTGAGGTGGTGGGAGATCGTCGGCCCGCTCAGGTTGAACGCCGGCGTCAGGTCGCACACGCACGCCTCCCCGTCCTCGGCGGAGGCGATCATCGACATCAGCCGCAGCCGCACCGGGTCGCCGAGGGCCTTGAACGCGGGCGCGAGCACCGCGGCCGTTTCGGCGGGAACCTGGCTCTGTGCCAGCGGAGGACAGCACGGCACGTCGGCGTTCAGGTCGATGAGGGGGAGCGGCGCCTGTTGCTTCGACATGCCTCTAGGTTGACATCCCTCTAATCAACGTGCAACTGTCTGATTCGACGGACGTCGAGACAGGCGTCCTTGGAGGAAGTGAGGCTCCGTCATGTTCGGGTTCCCCCGCCGCTCGCGCTCACCGCTGCCTGGTGTCCGGTTCTGCGACTCCTGTGCCCAGCTGTCCACCGCCGCCCAGCGCGCCGAACGCCGTCTCGACCGCGCCCGCACCAGTGCCTACACGCTGATCAGCCCTCGCTGAGAAGAGGATCCGACATGAGCCAGAACACCCCCACCGCCGGCGGTTTCACCGGCGACCCCGCCGCGGCCCTGCAAATCACCGGCTCCGGCGCCTGCTGCGGCAGCCCGGCACAGGCCGTCGGCGGCATTCTCCCGCCGGCCGGCGCAACCGCCAGCGGTGACCCGTGCTGCGGTACCCGCCGGGCCGCCCGGGCGGCTGACTCCTGCTGTGGCACCGAGGCCAGGGCCGACGCCATCGCCGCCGGACAGGGCTGCTGCTCATGACCAGCTCAAGCAACCTCGCGGACCTGCTCGAGCAGGTCAGCGCCGACCGGATGGTCGCCACCATCGCCATCCTCGCCTCCGACCCGCTAGCCGGGCGACGGGTCGGCTCGACGGGCGGGGCGGCGGCCCGCGCCTGGCTCCTCGACCAGCTCGCCGCCGTCGGCGCGGACGTCCGCACCGAGGAGTTCCCGGTCCGCGCCGTGCCGCAGGTGTATGCGGCGCCGACGGTCACCTGGGGCGGTCGGGACGGCACCACGGAGTTGGTGTTTGGACGGCAGGTTGCGATCCACCCGGCCTCCGCCGACAGGCCGGACATCCGTCGCGGCGCCCTCGGCGTCGTCGGCAAGGACGACCCGGCGGGGCGGTGGCTGGTCGTGCCGGCCGACGTGAGCCTGTTCGACGCCTACCGCGACACCCGCGGCGCGGCCGGGTTGCTGGTCCGCCGCCCGGTCGACGCCGAGGGTTGGCATTTCACCATGCTCGCCGGCCCGGACCCGGGGCCGTTGCCGGTGCTGACCCTCGACCCGGACACCCACCACGCCGTGCTCACCGCCGCGACCGCGAGGGACAGTTGGCTGGCTGGCGCCACGCCGCTGCGCCGCGACGACGTCACCGGCGCCAACATCCACGCCTGCCTCCGGCAGCCTGTCCCCGCTGGCGCCGACCTGCTGCTGACCGCGCACTACGACGGCGTTGGCGACCACCCCGGGCTTCGCCTGCCCGGCGCCTCGGACAACGCTACCGGCGTCGCCGTGGTCCTCGAAGCCGTCCGCGTTCTCGCCCCCGCGCTGCCGGCTGGTGCGGGACTGTCTGTGGCGCTGCTCGACGGGGAGGAGGTCGGCGCTCTCGGCTCCGCCCACCACGCCAGTCAACTCCGGGCCGCGGGTGCCGCGCCGTTGGTCATCAACGTCGACGGCGCCGGCCGCCTGGAGGGGGCGGTCGCGGTGGAGGCCGGTGGGCCTGCCCACCGTCTCCTCGCCCTGCTCGACCAGGCCGGGCGCCATACCGGTATCCCCCTGGCCGCGGGTCCGGTGGCATCGGACAACCGCCGCTACGGCGGCGCCGGGTTCGCCGCAGTGGGGATCGGTGCCGGCATGGGCGGCTACCACAGCCCCGCTGACACCCCCGACAAGGTTGACCCCGCCACCCTCGGCGCCATCGCCCGTCTCGTTGTCGCCACCGCTCACCTCACGGCGGCGGCACCCGCTACACTCTCATCGCCAATCGGCGATAAACGATAGAGGGAGTGGTGGTGGGCGACCTCCTCGACCGGGACACCGCGCAGACCTACGCCTCGTGGTTCCGGGCCCTGGCGGACCCGACCCGGGTGCAGATCGTCGAGTACCTGGCCCGGCACGCCCGGCCGATGAGCGTCGGGGAGATCGTCAGCGCCGTCGGCTTGGCTCAGTCCACCGTCTCCCAACATCTGAAGATCCTGACCGAGGTGCGGTTCGTGCTCGTCGAACCGGTCGGCACCGCCCGGCACTACCGCATCAACGACGCCTGCGTCGGCTGCTTCCCGTCGGCCGCTGACGTCGTCATGGGCCGCCCGGCCCCCACCCCGAAGGGAGCCTGCTGATGGCCGACATCACCGTCCGCCCGATGACCTCGGACGACGCCGATCGTGTCCTCGCCATTTACCAGGCCGGCCTCGACGGCGGCGACGCCAGCTTCGAGACCGCCGCACCGACCTGGGCGGCCTTCGACGCGGGCAAGCTGCCTGACCACCGGCTCGTGGCCGTCGACGCGGACGACACCGTCCTCGGGTGGGTGGCGGTGTCGCCGACGTCGAGCCGGGCGGTCTACGCCGGGGTGGTCGAGCACTCCGTCTACGTCGACCCCGCCGCCCAAGGGCGTGGCGTGGCCCGGCTGCTGCTGGACGCGCTGATCGCCTCCACCGAGGCCGCCGGCATCTGGACCATCCAGTCCGGCGTCTTCCCCGAGAACACCGCCAGTCTCACCCTGCACCAGCGGGCCGGGTTCCGCGTCATCGGCATCCGCGAGCGGGTCGGCCGGCACCACGGGCGGTGGCGCGATGTCGTCCTGCTCGAGCGGCGCAGCCCCGTCATCTGAGCCCTTCGGCTCCGCCCGCCGGCGCACAACTGCACCTTCTTGATTAGATAGTTTTCAACACAGAGGAGTTTTCCGATGAGCACCCTGGACGAGCTGCCCGTCGTGGTGATCGGCGCGGGCCCGGTGGGTCTGGCCGCCGCCGCCCACCTGCACGAGCGTGGCCTGCCCTTCCTTGTTCTGGAGGCCGGTGACACCGCCGGCGCGGCGGTGCGGCAGTGGGGGCACGTGCGGGTGTTCTCCCCGTGGCGCTACAACGTCGACCCGGCCGCGCGCCGGCTGCTCGACGACGCCGGCTGGGTCGCCCCGGCCGAGGACGCCCTGCCCACCGGCGCCGAGCTGGTCGCCGACTACCTCCAGCCCCTGGCGGAGCTGCCGCAGCTCAAGCCGCACCTGCGCTACGGCGCCCGGGTGGAGGCGATCAGCCGCCTCGGCCTGGACCGGCTGCGCACCGCCGGCCGCGAGCAGACGCCGCTCCTGATCCGCCTCGCCGACGGTGACGAGCTGCTGGCCCGCGCGGTCATCGACGCCTCCGGCACCTGGGGCACCCCCAACGTCCTCGGCGCCTCCGGCCTGCCCGCCCGAGGCGAGACGGACGCGGCAGCGTTCCTGGAGCACGCCCTGCCCGACGTGCTCGGCGCGGACCGGCACCGCTTCGCCGGCCGGCACACCCTCGTCGTCGGCGCCGGCCACTCCGCCGCGAACACCCTGCTCTCCCTGGCCGAGCTGGCCGCCGCGGAGCCGGGCACGGAGGTGACCTGGGCGATCCGCTCCGCGTCCCCGGCCCGCACCTACGGCGGCGGCGACGCCGACGCCCTACCCGCCCGCGGCGCGCTCGGCTCCCGCCTGCGCGACCACGTGGACGCCGGCCGGATCCGGCTGCTCACCGGCTTCTCCGTACACGCGCTCACCCCGGCCGACGGCCGCGTCGCCGTGGTCGTCCGGCACGCCGACGGCGGTGAAGAGTCGATTGTGGTGGACCGGATCGTCGCCGCCACCGGCTTCCGCCCCGACCACTCCATCGCCGCCGAGCTGCGCCTGGACCTCGACCCGATCATGGGCGCCACCCGCGCCCTCGCCCCGCTGATCGACCCGAACGAGCACTCCTGCGGCACCGTCCCCCCGCACGGCGCTGACGAACTCGCCCACCCCGAGGTCGGCTACTACGCCGTCGGCATGAAGAGCTACGGCCGCGCGCCCACCTTCCTCATGGCCACCGGCTACGAGCAGGTCCGCTCCGTCGTCGCCGCCCTCGCCGGCGACTGGGACGCCGCCCGCGACGTCCAGCTCGACCTGCCCGGAACCGGCGTCTGCAACAGCAACCCCGCCGACTCCACCGGCGCCGACAGCTGCTGCGGCCCCGCCCCTGCAGCCCAGCCGGCCGCACAAGGGCTCGCCACCGGGATCTCCGGCGGCCTGCTCTCCGCACCGCTCAGCCTGATCAGCCTCGACACCCCGACCAGCGGCCAGACCGGCGGCTGCTGCTCCAGCTGATGCCCACCATCACGACGGCGCCCGCCGGCCCCACGGTCGGCGGGCGCCACGGGTGGCGCATCGTCGCCGCCCTCGCCATCACCTCCACCATCGGCTACGGCACCCTCTACTACGCATTCGCCGTCCTCCTCGGGCCCATGGCCGCCAGCCTCGACGCCTCCACCACCGCCGTCACCGGCGCGCTCACCGCCAGCGTCCTCGCCGGCGCGCTGATGGCCATCCCGGTCGGCAGGTGGCTCGACCGGCACGGCGGACGAGCCCTCATGACCGCCGGCTCGATCACCGCCACCGCGCTCCTGATCGCCTGGTCCCAGGTCCACACCATCGGACAGCTCTACGCCGTGATGATCGGCATCGGCATCACCGGCGCAATGGTCCTCTACGAACCCGCCTTCGCCGTCATCGTCTCCTGGTTCACCCCCGACCGTCGCCCCACCGCCCTGCTCGCGGTCACCGTCGTCGCCGGATTCGCCAGCACCATCTTCATGCCCCTCACCGGCCTGCTCGTCGCGCAGCTCGGCTGGCGCGGAGCCCTGCTCACGCTAGCCGCGGTCCATGGCGTAGTGACTGTGCCGCTGCATGCCCTCACGATCCGTAGACCGCCCCAGGTCAGGGCACCCATCCCGGCGGCGCGACCGGACCACACTCTGCGACGCATCGCGGCGCGCGCCGCGATGCGCGACCGCCGCTTCTGGATCCTCGCCGCCGCCCTCATCGCCCACGGCGCCGCCACCAGCACCATCGGCGTCCACCTCGTCGGCTACCTCACCAGCCGCGGCCATCCCGCCACCTTCGCCGCCACCACCGCCGGGCTCCTCGGCGTCCTGTCGGTCACCGGCCGACTCGTCCTCACCAGCGCCCGCCGCCGCCTCCCGATCACCACCATCGTCGCCACGGTCTTTGCCATTCAGGCGGGCGCTGTCCTCGCCATGCCCTTCACCGCGGGAAGCCGGGTGGGCGCCGTCATCACCGTCACTGGATTCGGACTCGGCTTCGGCATCGCCAGCCTCGCCACCCCAGCTCTGCTCGCCGACCGCTACGGCACCGCCGCCTACGCCACCATCGCCGGACGACTCGCCGCCCCCGTCACCACCGCCAAGGCCGCTGCACCCCTGCTCGCCGCCACGCTCCTACCGCACGGCGGCTACCACCTACTACTCGCCGCGGTCACCACCGCATGCCTCCTGGCCGCCGTGGGAATGCTGTCCGTGGGGAGCAGAAGCGAGGGGGACGAGCATGACGACAACCCCGGCCAACCGCCGCAATAGCCTGCGGTGCCCCCACCCCGATCATGAGTAGCCCCGCTCCGGGCAGCTGAGGTTCGCCCCGACACGACACGCCTGGCGCTACCCTGACCCGACAGGCGGTACGTCCCACCGCTGAACCAGGGAGCTGCCGATGACCGGCGCCGCGGGCTCGGAAACGGATGTGCTGGTGGTCGGCGCCGGGCCGACCGGCCTCACCATGGCCGGGCAGCTCGCCCGGCACGGCGTACGGGTGCGCCTGGTCGACCGGGCAACCGACCGGGTGCACGAGTCCCGGGCGCTCGCGGTTCAGCCCCGCACCTTGGAGGTCCTCGCCGGGTTTCGTCTGGCCGACAAGATGGTGGCGGCCGGCAACCCAGCGGTCCAGCTGATCGTGCACGCGGGACGGCGGCAGCCTGCGGTGCGACTGTTCGACCTGGGCCTGCCCGACACCGCGTACCCGTATCTGCTGTTCCTGTCCCAGGCAGAGACAGAACGGCTGCTCGGCGAGCACCTCGCCTCGCTCGGCGTGAGCGTCGAACGCGGTATCGAGCTGGTCGGCCTGGACCATACCGACCAGGCCGCGGTCGCCACGCTACGCGACCGCGACGGCCGCGAGGAGCGGGTGCCGGCCCGATACGTGGTGGGCTGCGACGGCGCGCACAGCGCGGTGCGACAGTTCGCCGGGATCGGCTTCGAGGGCGGCGCGTACCCGCAGACGTTCGTGTTGGCCGACCTGGAGGTCGACGGCGTCGAACCCGGCGCGGCACACGCCTTCCTCGCCGGGCGAGGGCTGATGTTCCTGTTCCCGCTCGGACACCCGGCCAGTTGGCGGATGGTGGCGATGCGACCCGCCAACGACGCGACACCGCCGAGTGCGCCGGTCCACCTCACCGAGCTGCAGACGCTGACCGACGCTTACGCAGGCGGCGCGCTGCGGCTGCACGACCCGGTGTGGGCAACGAACTTCCGGCTGCACCACCGGGCCGCCACCGCCTACCGCGCCGGACCGGTGTTCCTGGCCGGCGACGCCGCGCACATCCACAGCCCGGCCGGCGCCCAAGGCATGAACACCGGCATCCAGGACGCGGTGAATCTCGGCTGGAAACTCGCCCAGGCCCTGCAGACCGACGCCGACCCGGCCCTGCTGGACAGCTACCACTCCGAGCGGGCACCGGTCGGCCAGACGGTGCTCCGGTTCAGCGACCGCGCCTTCACCGTCGCCACCACCACCAACCCGCTGGTCCGCTTCGCCCGCACCCGGCTCGCGCCCGTCCTGCTGCCAGCGGTCCTCGCGCCCCGGTTCGTGCGGGCCACGGCGTTCCGCACGGTCGCTCAGCTGTCCATCCGCTACCGCCGCAGCCCGCTGTCCACCGACGGCCGGCAGGCGCCGCGGACGGGCCCGCGAGCCGGCGACCGGCTACCCGACGCCCCGCTGGCCGACGGCGGCTCGCTGCACCGGCTCACCGCCGCGCCCGGCTGGCACCTGCTGCTCTGCGGCCCACCCGAGGGCTGGCCCGCGCACGAGATCGACGACCTGACCCGGCGCCACCGCGGGCGGCTCACCGCACATCACCTCGCCGGCCCGGTGGGGGCAGCGCTTGAGGCCGACGACCAGGTGCTGCGCCGGCTGGGCGTCACTCCCGGCGCGCCGGCCGCTTATCTGGTGCGTCCGGACGGGCACGTCGGCTACCGCGCAGGCGGCACCGACCTGACCGGCCTAGGTGCCTACCTGCGCCGCTGGGTCGGACCCTAGCCTCGCCCTGAACGGTGGCCACTTCGGCCGGGCTGAAGCGGTCAGGCAGGGCGGCATTGGTCGGTGCTCGACCCCTCAGTCAGCTGAGCTGGCCCACTCCGCAGTACGTGGCGAAGCGGCGGGGGTCCTCGTCTGGTTCGACCGGCCAGTCGGGTCGCCACTCGGGCAGCTGCACCAGCCCTGGCGGGACGAGGGTGAAGCCGCTGAAGAGCCGTTCGATCTCGGGCCTGGTGCGGAGAGTCATCCGGGCGGTGTTGGCGTATCCCTGGTCGTAGGTGTCGCGTAGCGCCAGCGCGTCGGGCCGTTCGTCCGAGGAGGCGTGGGACAGGGCGAGGTAGCTGCCCGGGGCGAGCCGGTCGCGGTAGTGGGCGATGATCGGGGCCGGGTCGTCGGCGAGCTGGTGCAGGACGCCCACCAGCAGTACCGCGACTGGTTGTTCGAAGTCGATCGCTTTCCGCAGTGTCGGGTCGTCGAGCACGGTGTCGGGCTCGGTGAGGTCGGCGTGCAGCACCACGGCCCGCGGGTCGTCGGTCAGGAGGCGCCGGCTGTGGTTCACCGCCACGGGGTCGATGTCGACGTAGGCGACAACGGTGTCCGGGGCGGACTTGGCGGCGATCTCGTGCACGTTGCCGACCGTGGGGATGCCGGAGCCGAGGTCGAGGAACTGTCGGATGCCCGCGGCGACGAGCGTGCGGACCGCGCGGCGCAGGAACGAGCGGTTGGCTCGCATGATGTGCCCGATATCGGGCATGGCCTGCTCCATCCGGGCGGCCAGCGCGCGGTCCGAGGCGAAGTTGTGCGACCCGCCGAGGAAGTAGTCGTAGACCCGTGCCGGGCTTGGCGTGTCGAGATCCGGGGTGAGATCCATGACGTCAGTGTCCGTCGACGGGCCTGTTCCGCGCTGCCCCCGTGGAGCAAAGCCGACCATCTGTTGGCGGTCTCGTGCCGAGACTGGCGGAGCAGGGTGGGAGCAACTGCACGCGCCGAACGGCATTGAATGGCTTCCGACGGGCACCAGCGGTCAGCAGCACGACCGCCGCGAGCAGGCGTTTCGAGCATTACGGGCAGCGGATCACCCACTTCCAATCTGACGGTGTATACGGTCCGGGCATGAGTGAGGATGCCTTCCTCTTCCGGCCGGGCAGCGGCCCGCGTGGGCGGTCCAGATCAACTATCGGTCGTCGCGACGGCAAGACGCGCCGGCAGCTATCCGGACGCTGCTGAGGCTCGGTGGTGTCGCCGTTGACGACTTCGTGGATCACGTCTGGACGGTCCAGGAAGTTGAGACCGGTGCCGTTGTCCGTGGTGGCAGATCCGGCGAACCACCGGTGCGACCGTGACGCCGGACGAGGGCGCTCCTACGAATCAGGGGCGAGTGGTCCGCACCTGGTTCGCAAGAGGTCGGCGGGTGACGGAGGAGTGGTGTGAGATGTCGAGAGGTGGCACCTCTCTATGTCAAGCCGTCGGCAGCAGAGAGGCCTCCGTGTCTTTGAACATGGTGCGGTGGACGACGTCGGACAGGCGCCGCTTCCGGCACCGCATGGCCTCTTGTGGGTCTTTGCGGCGGCTCGTACGCGCTAGCCCGTGTTTCGTAAGGGCT
>NZ_KQ058884.1 GCF_000982955.1 Micromonospora sp. HK10
GCCCTCGCCGCCGGCGCCGCCGTCACCGTGGCCGTGCTGCCCACGCCCGCGCCGCCCGCGCCGGTCGCGGCGCCACCGTCCCCGGCCGGGCCGCGTACCACCGCCGCCCCGGCGCCGGCGGTCACCTCGCGGGAGCCGGCCGCCCCGGCGCCACCGGCACCGAAACCGTCCGCCGTCCGGACCGCCTCGCTGACCGCCGGCCGGCCCGTGTCGCTCGAGGCGGCCACCGCGACCGGACGGTACGTCGCGATCGTCGACGATCTCGGTGTCCTGCTGCCGCTCGGGCCGGACAGCACCGAGGCGGCCCGCCGCCAGGCCACCTTCACCGTGCTCGCCGGCCTGGCCGACGCCCGGTGCTTCTCCTTCCGCGCCCGGGACGGCCGCTACCTGCGGCACGCCAACTGGCGGCTACAGCTGAGCCCGGACCAGGGGACGGAGCTGTTCCGGGGGGACGCCACCTTCTGCCCCCGGGACGGGGCCGCTCCCGCCACGACGTCGCTGGAGGCGTCGAACTATCCCGGCTGGTTCGTGCGGCACCGCGACGGGCAGCTCTGGGTGGACCAGGCCGACGGCAGCGCCGCCTTCCGCGCCGACGGCTCGTTCCGGGTCCGCCCGCCCCTGGCCGGCTGACGCGCCCGGGCGGGTCAGCTCCGGTTCCACCGCTGGTTGGCCCCGCCGTTGCACGTCCAGAGCTGGACCTTCGCCCCGTCGTTCGTGGCCTGGCCGCTGACGTCCAGGCAGAGCCGCGACTGGACGCCGAGGACGGTGCCGTCGGCGGCCAGCATCCACTTCTGGTTGTCACCGCCGTTGCAGTCCCAGATCACCACCGCGGTGCCCGCCGCGGTGCCCTGACCGTAGGCGTCCAGGCACTTGTTGCCGTAGACCCTCAGCTCGCCGGCCGGACTCGGCGCGAAGGTCTGGTACGCCGCGCCGGTGCAGGTCCGCAGCTGGGCCGCCGCGCCGTTGGCCGTCGAACCGTCGACGATGCTCAGGCACCGTCCGGACTGGACGCCGACCAGCCGGGACGCCGGCAGGGCCAGCGATCCGCTCGCGGTGTCGACGCCCCACGAGCTGAACCAGCTCAGCGCGGCGGTGCCGCCGGGGGTGAGGGTGATCGGCAGCCAGACCGGCAGTGAGGAGTTCAGGTCCGAGGGGTTCCACCGGTCGCCCAGGTACACGTAGCTGGTCCCGGCGCTGCCGCTGACCGGCAGCAGGAACGACGTCTGCGAGTCGTAGGTGCGGCTGCCGGCCGGCGCCACGTTCCGGAACTCGCTCCACGGCCCGGCCAGCGAGGTGGCCGTCGCGTACACGTTGTCGTTGGTGGACCAGCCGGTCAGGTGCGAGGCGAGCAGGAAGTAGCGGCCACCGACCTTCGCCATGGCCGGCGACTCCAGGTCCGCAAGGACCGCGACCGGGCCGGCCACGCTGGTGTAGTCGGCGGAGAGCCGGTCGATCCGCAGGCCGTGGTCGCGGTCCTCGGTCAGCAGGTACCCGGTGCCGTCGTCGTCCTTGAACAGGCCCAGGTCCCGGCTCAGGAAGCCGAGTGGCCGGCTGGAGCCCAGGTAGGTGTACGGGCCGCACGGGGTGCTGCTGACCGCGACCCCGGCGCGGGCGTCCCCGTACGAGCTGGAGTCGATGTGCATCCACATGACGTAGCGGCCGGTGGCGCTGTTGAAGATCACCTTCGGCCGCTCCACGATCCGTCCGGCCGCGAGGTCGCCGCTGGCCTGCCGGGAGAGCGCGTCGGTCTGCCGGGTCCAGTGCGCCAGGTCGGTGGAGGAGTAGCAGGCGACGGCGGTGAAGGTGGCTCCGGCGCTCTTGTCCTCGCCCACCAGGTAGTAGGTCGAGCCGACGGTGAAGATGCCGGCGCCGTGCGCCTGCAACCGCCGGCCGGCGGTGTCCGTCCACGGGGTGCCGGGCGTGATCGTCGCGGTCGCCGCCTGCGCGGGCGAACCGATCCCCACCACGGCGAGGGTGCCGGTCACGGCCAGCACCAGTGCCAACAGGGTACGCCGGAGTCTCTGCTGCATGACGTCTCCGAGGTTCGAGGGGAGGTGCTGCCGGGCCGGCCGCGACGTCAGCGTCGGGCGATGCCGTTCGCCGGGTGGTGTGGTCGGCGGTCCGGTTGGTCGGCCTGCGCGCCGCCCGGTGACGCCAGCAGATTGCCAGAACGGCCGGACGCGTTCAAGAGGCCGGCCCTGCCTATTGTGTCGACCATATGCGGGCATCACTCATAACACTTTTCCCGCCACGATGTCGGCCGCCGGTAGCGGGATGGGTCGACAATTCAAAATAGATGCTCTTCATTGCTGATCGCTGCTGTTATCGCTAACATGGCCGTGCCGGGCTGGGCGGAGGCTGGGAGCCGGGCGACCCCAGCGCCCGCTCGGCCCGGGCTGCGCCCGGCTCGCCGGACCCGCCATCGCCGGTCCGTGAGTCGTCCCCCTACATCTGCTCGCAGGCCATCTCGGCGTGCCGGCGCTCCGGCGCCGACCCGCCCACGCGGCACGCGCCCGTCCCCCTCGCGCGTGTCCCGCCCGGAAGGAGTGGTTCATGAAGGTGACAGCCCCGTCCTGGATCGGACGTCGTTGGCGGTCGGCACTGGCCGCCGCCACGGCGGTGCTCGTCGCGACCGGTTCGCTCGTCACGCTGCAGGCCGCGCCCGCCGCGGCGTCGGTCGACACCAATGCCTGGTACGTCCTGGTCAACCGCAACAGCGGCAAGGCCCTCGACGTCTACGGCGCCTCCACCGCCGACGGCGCCCGCATCACCCAGTGGACCCGCAACAACGGCACCAACCAGCAATGGCAGTTCGTCGACTCCGGCGGCGGCTACTACCGCCTCAAGTCCCGCAACTCCGGTAAGGTCCTCGACGTCAACGGCGCGTCCACCGCCGACGGCGCGGCCGTCGTGCAGTGGAGCGACCACAACGGCACCAACCAGCAGTTCCGGCTGGCCGACTCCACCGACGGCTACGTCCGTCTCCTCAACCGCAACAGCGGCAAGGCCGTCGAGGTCCAGAACGCCGCCACCACCGACGGCGCCAACGTCGTGCAGTACAGCGACTGGAACGGCACCAACCAGCAGTGGCAGCCGGTCCTGGTGTCCGGCGGTGGCAACGCCGGTGGCGGATGCGGCAACGCGCCCGGGCTGTCCAACGGCAGCCACACCATCCAGAGCGGTGGCAAGAGCCGCAGCTACCTGCTGCGACTGCCGGGTAACTACGACAGCAGCCGCCAGTACCGCCTGATCTTCGCGTTCCACTGGCGCGGCGGCACCGCCAACGAGGTCGACTCGGGTGGCACCAGCGGGGCCGCCTGGTCCTACTACGGCCAGCTGGAGCAGTCGAACAACAGCGCGATCCTGGTCGCGCCGCAGGGCCTCGGCAACGGCTGGGCCAACTCCGGCGGCGAGGACGTCACGTTCGTCGACGACATGATCCGGCAGATCGAGGGCGCTCTCTGCGTCAACACCCGCCAGCTCTTCGCGCTCGGGTTCAGCTGGGGCGGCGGCATGAGCTACGCGCTGGCGTGCGCCCGGGCGAACGTGTTCCGGGCCGTCGCGGTCTTCAGCGGCGCGCAGATCAGCGGGTGCAGCGGCGGGACCCAACCCATCGCGTACTTCGGGCTGCACGGCATCACCGACAGCGTGCTCAACATCTCCCAGGGGCGGGCGCTGCGCGACACGTTCGTCCGGAACAACGGCTGCACCCCGCAGAGCCCACCCGAGCCGGCGCCGGGCAGCCGGACCCACATCACCACCGCCTACTCCGGCTGCCGTGCCGGCTACCCGGTGCAGTGGGCGGCGTTCGACAACGGCCACATGCCGGGCCCGGTCGACGGCACGTACGCCGAGAGCGGCGTGACGACCTGGACCAAGGGCGAGGTCTGGCGGTTCTTCGCCCAGTTCTGACGGAGCCACCCGGCGCCGGCCGGAACCCCGTCCCGGCCGGCGCCCCACCACACCACCGCGTACGACAGGAGACCGTTCCGATGTCCCCAGCTCCGATCAGACGCAGACACCTGGCCGCCGGGATCGCCGCGGCGGTCCTCGGCGCCACGGGGGTGCTCGTCGCCGCCTCGCCGGCCGCCGCGGCCACCACCACCCTCTACGCCGCACCCAACGGGACGGGTAGCGCCTGCTCCGCCAGCCAACCGTGCTCGCTGACCGCCGCGCAGGAGGCGGTACGGTCGCGGAACGCCGCGATGTCCGGCGACATCGTGGTGGAGTTGGCCGACGGCGTGTACCGGCTCGCCGCGCCGCTGCGCATGACCGCCGCCGACTCCGGCAACAACGGCTACAGCGTCGTCTGGCGTGCCGCCGCATCGGCCCGACCGGTGATCAGCGGGGCCCGGGCGGTCACCGGCTGGTCGCTCGTCGACGCCGGAAAGAACATCTGGCGGGCGAATGTCGGCGCCGGAATCGACAGCCGGCAGCTCTACGTCAACGGCGCCGTCGCCACCCGCGCCCGTACGGCGGTGAACCGGGCCGACTTCACCTTCACCACCACCGGCATGCGGTTCAGCAACAGCGCGCTGAGCTACCTGAACAACCTCGCCAACCAGAACCGCATCGAGGTGGAGAGCGTCGGCTCGTTCACCGACCGGTACGCGCCGGTGCAGAGCATCGCGGGCAACGTGCTGACCATGCAGCAGCCGGCGTGGAACAACAACACGTTCGGCTACGACACGCTCAGCCGGCCGCACCGGGCCGGCCCGTTCTACCTCGCCAACGCCTACGAGTTCCTGGACTCGCCGGGGGAGTGGTACCTCGACCCGGGCTCCGGCGCGCTCTCCTACCTGCCGCTCGCCGGGCAGAACATGGCCACCACCAGCGTGGAGCTGCCGGTGCTGTCGTCCCTGCTGGACATCGGCGGGACGTACGACGCGCCGGCGCACCACATCTCGTTCAGCGGGATCACCTTCAGCGGCACGAGCTGGCTGGGGCCGAGCAGCAACCAGGGCTTCGCCGACCAGCAGACCGGCGCCCACATCACCGGCACCTGGGCCCGGCCGGCCGACGCCCTGACCTCGTGTCAGGAGGGCTGCCAGCTGTTCGAGGCCACCCGGCCGGGCTGGAGCCAGATGCCGGCGGCCGTGCAGGTGTCCGCGGCCAACACGATCTCCTTCAGCGACTCCCAGTTCGTCAACCTGGGCCAGACCGCGGTAGGCATCGGCAACGACGCGAACGCCCACGCGAGCGGGGTCGGCCTCGGCGCCAGCAACATCACGATCACCCGCTCCGAGATCGCCCGTAGCTCCGCCGGCGGCATCGTGGTCGGCGGCGTGCGGGCCGACGCGCACCACCCGAGCGACTCCCGCATGACCAACCGGAACATCACGGTCAGCAACAACCGCATCCACGACCTCGGCCTGGACTACCGGGGCATCGTGGCGGTCCTGACCACCTACGTCAGCACCGCCGCGGTCACCCACAACGAGGTCTACAACCTGCCGTACACCGGCCTGTCGGTCGGTTACGGGTGGGGCAGCAACGATGCCGGCGGCAGCACCGAGTACGCCAACCGTGGTTTGTACAACTACCAGCCGCGCTACAGCACGCCGACCACCGCGTCCAACAACCAGCTCACCGGCAACTACGTCCACGACGTCATGCAGCAGATGACCGACGGGTCCTGCATCTACACCCTGTCGAACCACCCGAACGGGCTGATCAGCGACAACTACTGCCTGCGCAGCAACGGCTGGTTCGGGCTCTACTTCGACGAGGGCTCCCGCTACTACACCGCCCGCGCCAATGTCTTCTCCTCGACCGGCACCTGGGCCACCGCCAACTACTGGGGCGGGGAGAACATGGGCAACTTCACCGTCACCGGGAACTGGTCGACCAACGGCAGCAGCAACGTGACCAACGGCGATCGCGGCAACGTGGTCTCCGGCAACACGACGGTCACGAACAACAACTGGCCGTCCGGCGCCCAGGCGGTGATGGCCGCCGCCGGGGTGCAGAGCACCGGCGGCCAGCAGAGCGGACAGCTCGTGGGCGGCCAGTCCGGTCGCTGCGCCGAGATCGGTGGATCCAGCACCACCAACGGCACCCAGGCGCAACTCTGGGACTGCACCGGCGGCACCAACCAGCGGTGGACCTACACCGCCGGCCGGCAGTTGCAGGTCTACGGCAGCAAGTGCCTCGACGCGTCGGGGCAGGGCACCACGAACGGCACCCAGGTGATCATCTGGGACTGCAACGGCCAGTCCAACCAGCAGTGGAACCTGAACGCCAACGGCACGGTGACCGGCGTCCAGTCGGGGCTGTGCCTGGACGCCTACGGCGCCGCCACGGCGAACGGCACGAAGCTCGTCCTCTGGGCGTGCAACGGGGGCGCGAACCAGCAGTGGACGTTGCGTTCCTGACCCGCGGCGCGGGCGGTCGGGCTCCGAGCCCGGCCGCCCGGCCGGCGGTGCCCTCCGGCGGGCCGACCGCGGGATCCGCCCCAGGTACGGGGGTTTGCTGCCGCGGACCGCGAATATTACGTCTTGACGAACGATATGTTATCGCTCACAGTCGATGGACAAGGACGGCGGGACCCGCGGCTCACCGGGCGGGCCTGGTTTCGTCGCCACCCAGGTTCAGGTCGTTGGGCAGGGCGGGCGATCCCGCTGTTAGCGCTAACACCCTGCGCGCTCGCCCCGTCACGCGTTCCGGTAGCCCGGCCGCAGCGGGTGACCGTTCGGCTTCCGGTCATTGAGGAGGATCATGTCTGCCTTTGGTACGTCTCCATCCCTGGCGCCGCCCCCGCGCCCGCGCCGGTGGTTGCCGCGGGTGGTCGCCGCCGCCGCGGCGACCGTGCTGGTCGGCGGCGCCGCCGCCGTCGTCGTGTCCACGCCCGCCGCGGCGGCGACGGTCGACACGAGCGCGTGGTACGTGCTGGTCAACCGCAACAGCGGTAAGGCCCTGGACGTCTACAACCTGGCCACGAACGACGGCGCCCGGATCGTGCAGTGGACCCGCAACAACGGCAACCAGCAGCAGTGGCAGTTCGTGGACTCGGGCGGCGGCTACTACCGGCTGCGGTCCCGGCTGTCCGGCAAGGTGCTCGACGTCTACAACTGGTCGACCGCCAACAGCGCCAACATCGTGCAGTGGACCGACAACAACGCCGCCAACCAGCAGTTCCGGCTGGCCGACTCCGACAGCGGCTACGTCCGGCTGATCAACCGGAACAGCAACAAGGCCATGGAGGTGATGGGCGCCTCGACCGCCGACGGCGGCAGCATCGTGCAGTACGACGACTGGAACGGCTCCAACCAGCAGTGGCAGCTCGCCCGGGTCGACGGCGGCGGGGGCAACCCCACCACGCCGCCGCCCACCACGCCGCCGCCGGGCGGCACGTGCTCGCTGCCGTCGACCTACCGCTGGTCGTCGACGGGCGCGCTGGCGAACCCGCGGTCGGGCTGGGTCTCGCTGAAGGACTTCACCAACGTCGTGTACAACGGCCGGCACCTCGTCTACGCCACCACGCACGACACCGGATCGTCGTGGGGGTCGATGAACTTCAGCCCGTTCACGAACTGGTCCGACATGGGCTCGGCCACCCAGAACGCGATGCCCTTCTCGGCTGTCGCGCCGACGCTGTTCTACTTCGCCCCGAAGAACATCTGGGTGCTCGCCTACCAGTGGGGCGGGACCGCGTTCTCCTACCGGACGTCCAGCGATCCCACCAACGTCAACGGGTGGTCGGCACAGCAGACGCTCTTCACCGGCAGCATCTCCGGCTCCGGTACCGGCCCCATCGACCAGACGCTCATCGGCGACGGCTCGAACATGTACCTCTTCTTCGCCGGGGACAACGGCAAGATCTACCGGGCCAGCATGCCGATCGGGAACTTCCCGGGCAACTTCGGCTCCAGCTACACGACGATCATGAGCGACTCGACCAACAACCTGTTCGAGGGGGTCGAGGTCTACAAGGTCCAGGGCCAGAACCAGTACCTCATGCTGGTCGAGTCGATCGGCTCGCAGGGCCGCTACTTCCGCTCGTACACCTCCAGCAGCCTCGGCGGGTCCTGGACGCCGCAGGCCACCAGCGAGAGCAACCCCTTCGCCGGCAAGGCCAACAGCGGTGCCACCTGGACCAACGACATCAGCCACGGCGACCTGGTGCGGAGCAACCCGGACCAGACCAAGACCATCGACCCCTGCAACCTGCAACTGCTCTACCAGGGGCGGTCCCCGAACTCCGGCGGCGACTACGGCCTCCTGCCGTACCGGCCCGGGGTGCTGACCCTGCAGCGCTAGGGCAGTGACGCTGGTCCGGTCCGGATCTCCGGCGGTCGCGGCGACGGCGCCGCCGGACCGGACCAGCTGTCCCACCCCCGAACGGGGCCGGGATGACCGTGGGTGGGCTCGGTGGGCGGCCGAGCCCACCCCACGGTCATCCCGGCCGCGCCTCGCCGCCCGCCGTTCGTCCCGACCCCGACCCCGCCGTTCCGGCGCCCGCCGTCGTCCCGACCCCGTCCCGACCCCGTCGTTCCGGTCCGTGCCGTCGTCCCGATCCGTCCGGGACCGCGTCGTCCGGGCGACCACGGGTGCCCCCGGCGTTCCGACCAGTGGGCGCGGCCGTGCCTCGCCGAGGCGGGAAGCTTGCTGGGCGTACACTGACGCTGGCCTCGTGCCGGGCTGCCCTGGGCAGGCCCGGGGAGGCCGGGGGCAGGGCTGCGGATGGTGCGTCCAGCCGCTCCGGCGTTCGACCGCCGGAGCACGGTCGGGGCTTGGCGGGAGGGTGAGCGCGTGCGGGGTCCCGCGATGACGGATGTGGCCCGCCTTGCCGGGGTCTCCCACCAGACGGTGTCGCGGGTGCTCAACGGGCACCCCAACGTCCGTGAGCAGACGCGGCTGCGGGTGCAGGCGGCGATCGCCGAGCTCGGCTACCGGCCCAACCGGGCCGCTCGGGCGCTGGTCACCGGCCGGTCGCAGGTCATCGGGGTGGTCGCGCAGAACACCACGCTGTACGGTCCGGCGTCGCTGCTGGCGGCGCTCGAGCAGACCGCCGCCGAGGAGGGCTTCGCGGTCACCGTGGGCAGCGTGCGGGACCTCGACCGGGTCTCCATCTCCGCCGCGGTCGAGCGGCACCTGGCCCACCGGGTGGCCGGCATCGTGGTCATCGCTCCGGTGGAGTCCGCCGGTGAGGCGCTGGAACACCTGCCGAAGGACGTCCCCCTGGTGACCGTCGACGGCGACCCGCGCCGTCCGGTGCCGCTGGTGACGGTGGACCAGGTGGCCGGTGCCCGGGACGCCACCCGGCACCTGCTGGAGGCCGGCCACCGTACGGTCTGGCACGTCTCCGGGCCGGCCGACTGGTTCGACAGCGCCGGCCGCATCGAGGGCTGGCGGGAGGCGCTGCGGACTGCCGGCGCCGAGGTGCCGCCGCTGGTGCCGGGGGACTGGTCGGCGGCGTCCGGCTACCGGTGCGGGCAGATGCTGGCCCGGATGCCCGACGTGACCGCCATCTTCACGGCCAACGACCATCTCGCGCTGGGGGTGCTCCGCGCGTTGCACGAGTACGGCCGCCGGGTGCCGGACGACATCAGCGTGGTCGGCTTTGACGACGTGCCGGAGGCGGCGTACTTCATCCCGCCGCTGACCACCGTCCGGCCGGACTTCGTCGCGGTGGCTGAGGCCAGCCTGGAGCTGCTGCTGGCGCAGATCGGGTCCGGGGCGGTCGGTGAGCTGCGGCAGACCATAGCGCCGACCCTGGTCTCCCGGCAGAGCGTCGGGCCGCCCGCCCGCTGACCGTCGGGGCCGGCCCCCGCCGGCGGGGTGGAGCCGTTTCCGCTGCGCGGTACGGCTCGACCCCGCCAACGTCCTGATCCTGGTGCTGGTCCGCCGCCGCAGGGTCGACCGGACCCCGTCCGTGATGCCGTCGCCGGCACCGGCCGGAGATGCGGTCAGTTGCGGAGGGCGAACTGCTGGTTGGTCCCGCCGTGGCAGGTCCAGAGCACGATCTTGGTGCCGTTCGTGGTGCCCCAGTTGTACGCGTCGAGGCAGAGCCCGGACTGCACGCCGCTGATGGTGCCGTTGGAGTTCAAATTCCACTGCTGGTTGGACTGCCCGTTGCAGTCCCAGATGATCGCCCGGGTGCCCGCGGTGGTGCTGGCCCCCTCGGCGTCGAGGCACTTGTTGCCGTACACGGTCAGCTGCTTGGCCGAGGTGTACGTCCAGCGCTGCATGTTCCCACCCCAGCAGTCCCAGAGCTGGACCTGGGTCCCGTTGGTGGTGCTGCCGTCCGGCACGTCGAGGCAGCGGCCCGACTGGTTGCCCACGATCTCGACGTTCTGCCGGGTGCCGCCGGTGCTCGCCGCGTAGCCTGCGGCGTTGATGTTGGCCTGGACCGAGTTCTCGGTGGCGTCGGAGGGGTAGCCGGAGGTCATCACGCCCTCGTAGAAGGTGCCGGCGGAGCCGTGGCTGTTGTCGCCGCCGATGCCGAGGATGATCGCGCCCTCCTTCTTCATCGGGTTGTAGCCCGCGACGTTGGGGCGGGGCCCGTTGTAGTAGGTGGACAGCCCGCCGGACTGCGCGTTGCCGGCCCGGATGGCCCAGTGGTTCGGCTCGCCCTTGACGATGGCGGTCAGGAACCGGTGCGTCACGGTCGGATCGTTGGCGTTGTAGCCGGCGTTGACCCCCGAGAAGAGGCCGTTCTCCAGATCGGCCATGACCCAGGGGCCCGGTCCGGTGCCGTAACCCCAGACCTTGATGTTGCCGAAGTAGATGGCCTCCATGGTGCCGTTGCCGTTGTCCCGGCTGTTGGTCTCGGCGTTGCCGTAGTCGAAGCAGCAGCCGCCGTTGTAGTGGGTGCCGTCGAAGATGGCGTACATGCCCTCCGGCTGGTCGCCCCGGGCGATGCCGTTGGTGTTGTTGTTGCGGTAGCCGGTCCCGGGCGCCACGAACACGCCGTACGCCTTGTGACCGTTGACGGTGACCGGCGCGAGGGTCGCGTCGGCGAGGTTGTCGTAGCCGCCGGCCGCCGGGCCGGAGAAGCCGCCCGGCGGTGCCTGGGTGAGGTGGTTGCCCCGACCGGACTGGTCGTAGATGACGGAGATGACGCAGTTCGTGCCGGCGCAGAAGGTGTCCTGCGTGGCGGCGTTGGCCACGTCTCCCGGGGCGAGCGGCGCGACGTCGCGGGTGCCGTTGTCGGACGAGCGCCGGACCTGGTAGAGCGGCCCGTTGTAGGAGCCGTAGAGCGCCCGGGTGGTGCTGTGCGCGGCCACGCACGGCGTGCCGCCGGAGGCGTAGATGTCGCAGGGCCCGGTGGTCGCCGCCCGGGCCTGGGGCGTTGCGGCGGAGACGCCGCCGGTGATCGCGGCGACCAGCACCAGGGGTGCGAGGGTGGCCGTCAGGCGGCGCCGGCGGCCGGTGTTCGGTTTCATCGTTCCTCCCGGGTGGATGACGACCATGTGAGCGCTAACATCGACAAGTAGCGTCGCGTTCACATCCGTATCTGTCAACGTCCGGTGCGCGTTGGGCGGGGTCGTGCCCGGGTCAGGGCACCCATCACCTGCCAATTACCGCAGTTGATCAGGGAGGGCGGGGCGGTCGGGTCGACGGTGTCCGGGTCGGGCCGGAGTCGACTGTCGACATCGGCGGTCATCTGGCCGTTACTTGAACCGGGTCGGGGCGATGTTAGCGGTAACAGGGCATGGTCGAGAGACGCGGCCCAGGGCACGATCCGGCAGGGCCTCGGCGATCATCTGAGCCGCTTCGGCGAGTGTCGGTCTACGCCACCCGCGTCTGCTCGGTTCACCGGGAGGGCCTCACCCGGATGGGCGGCGGGTCGTTCCAGACCTCCGCGGGCACCGGACAGGGCATCCGCATCACCCGCAGCAAGGACAACACCGTGCGCCGTCGTGCGCTGGGCTGGCTGGGCAACATCCGCAGCTCGCCGCGCTCGGTGCGAACCCGATCAAACTGAACACACGGCCCACCGGGCCGGGCGCCACCACATCCCGAGGTCACGTCCGCGCTGGTGGTGTAGGAGACGGCCATCGCGGGATCCGGCTTGATGTTAGGCGGCGATCGGGTTCGGGTCGGCCTGCTGGGTGTCGTGTTGGGCGGTGTCGACGGTGATAAGGCGGGCTTTGGCCAGTAGCTCCAGGCCCATGTAGCGGCGGCCTTCGGTCCACTCGTCGGTCTGTTCGGCGAGGACGGCGCCGACGAGGCGGATGATCGCCGGGCGGTTGGGGAAGATTCCGACGACGTCGGTGCGGCGGCGGATCTCCTTGTTGAGCCGCTCCTGCGGGTTGTTCGACCAGATCTGGCGCCAGATCTCGCGGGGGAAGCCGGTGAAGGCGAGGAGGTCGTCGCGGGCGGCGTCGAGGTGTTCAGCGGCGGCGGGGAACTTGGCTTCGATCGTGGTTACGACGCGCTGGAACTGGGCGTGGACGGCGTCGGTGTCGGGCTGGTCGAAGATCGTTCGCACCAGCGTCGCTATCCACGGCTGCGCAGACTTCGGCACCTTCGTCAGCAGGTTGCGCAGGTAGTGGGTCCGGCACCGTTGCCAGGAGGCTCCCGGCAGAGCCGCCCCGATGGCCTGCACGAGTCCGGCGTGGGCGTCGGAGATGACCAGGCGGACACCGGTCAGGCCGCGGGCGGTCAGCGACCGTAAAAACGCCAGCCAGCCGGCGCCGTCTTCGTCGGAGGCGACGTCGAGGCCGAGGACTTCGCGTTGTCCGTCGGCGTTGACCCCGACGGCGATCAGGGCGTGGACGTTGACCGTGCGGCCGTGCTCGCGGACCTTCATCGTCAGGGCGTCCATCCACACGAACGTGTAGTGCCCTGAGTCGAGGGGCCGGTTGCGGAAGGCCTCGACCTGGGCGTCGAGGTGGGCGGCCATTTCCGAGACCTGCGACTTGGACAGCTGCCGGATGCCGAGTTGCTCAACGAGCTTCTCCACCCGCCGGGTCGACACCCCGAGCAGATACGACGTCGCCACCACCGACACCAGAGCCTGCTCCGCCCGCCGACGGTGCGTCAGCAGCCAGTCCGGGAAGTAGCTGCCCTGGCGCAGCTTCGGGATCGCCAGGTCGATCGTGCCGGCCCGGGTGTCCCACTCCCGAGCTCGGTATCCGTTGCGGGAATTGACCCGCTCGTCGCTGCGCTGCCCATAGCCGGCGCCGCAGATCGCGTCGGCCTCGGCGGACATCACCGCCTGCGCGAACGTTTTGATCATCGCCTGCAACATGTCCGGCGACGCGCCCGCGATCTGCTCGCGCAGCAGTTCAACAGGGTTCACACTCTCTGAAGCGGCCATCGCGTCCTCTCTTCCTTCTCTGACTTGGTCGTCTTGAAGGATCGACGCGATGGCCGTCTCTCATCTACGCAACACGCCCATCACGGGCAAGTCGTACACCACTCTCGTGGACGCAACCCATCCCGCGCCAGCCAGAAGCCGGCGGCTTGGAGGTGACGGGATGGCGCAGTCCGGGCTGACGGGTCGGGCGGTGGCCACGGTACGGCGCAGTCCGGGCCTATGGGTCGGCCGGTGGCCACGCGATGGCGCGGTCCGGCCCTATGGGTCGGGCGGTGGCGACGGGATGGCGCAGTCCGGCCCTATGGGTCGGGCGGTGGGCACGGTTTGGCGCAGTCCGGGCCTGTGGGGCCGCCGGTGGCCACGGTATGGCGCAGCCGGGCTGACGGGTCGGGCGGAGTGGGCACGGGATGGCGCAGTCCGGGCCTATGGGTCCGGCGGTTGCCACGGGATGGCGCGGTCCGGCCCTATGGGTCCGGCGGTGGGCACGGATGGCTGGGCTGACGGGTCGGGCGGTGGGCACGGTATGGCGCAGTTCGGGCCTATGGGTCGGCCGGTGGCCACGGTATGGCGCAGCCGGGCTGACGGGTCGGGCGGTGACCACGGGATAGCGCAATCCGCCCCAACCGCTCGCGCGGTGACCACGGGATAGCGCAATCCACCCCAACCGCTCGCATGATGACCACGGGGGCGGCGCAATCCGCCCCAACCGCTCGCGCGCTATGACCACAGGACGGCGCGATCCGCACCGACCGCTCGGGCAGTGGCCACAGGACGGCGCAATCTGGGCCGACCGCTCGGGCGATGACCACGGGACGCACAACCCGCCCCAACGGCTCGGACGGTGACCACGGGACGGCGCAATCCGCGCCGACCGCTCGGGCAATGACCACGGGATAGCGCAGTCCGGGCTGACGGCTCGGGCGGTGTCCACGGCATGGCGCAGTCCGGGCTAACTGGTCGGGCGGCGGCCACGGCATGGCGCAGTCCGGGCTAACGGGTCGGGCGGCGGCCACGGCATGGCGCAGTCCGGGCCGACGCCCGCGGGCGGCGTCGCGACGAGCGGGCGGGTTAGCGCTAACAGATCTTCGGACCGGTGTCGAGCGACGTGCCGGCCCAGGAAGGACTTGGGCGGCGCATCGACAACTGTGAACGTTAACATCCGCTCATCGCGTCCCTCCGGCTCGATCGAGGTGACCCGATGGGGTCGGTGGGCCGCGTCGTTACGGGACTGTTGCGATCGCGTCTTGACCAACGCCGATGTGAGCGCTAACAATGTGAGCCACGGCACGCGGAGGTGGAGATGATGGGTGTGGACGGACCGGGCGACCGGTACGTCGTCGGGGTCGACTTCGGGACACTGTCGGGTCGGGCACTGGTGGTCCGGGTGAGCGACGGCGCGGAGCTGGGCACCGCGGTCCACGAGTACCGGCACGGCGTGCTCGAGTCAGCGCTGCCGAGCGGTGTGCCGCTCCCGCCCGACTGGGCCCTGCAGGATCCGGAGGACTACCGGGACGTGCTGCGCCACGCGGTGCCGGCCGCGGTGGCCGCCGCCGGGATCGACCCGACCCGGGTCATCGGCATCGCCACCGACTTCACCGCCTGCACGATCCTGCCCACGCTGGCCGACGGCACCCCGCTCTGCGAGGTGCCCGAGCTGCGGGACCGGCCGCACGCCTGGGTGAAGCTGTGGAAGCACCACGCGGGGCAGCCGCAGGCCGACCGGATCAACGCCCTGGCGCAGGAGCGCGGCGAGTCGTGGCTCGGCCGGTACGGCGGGAAGATCTCCGCCGAGTGGCAGTTCGCGAAGGGCCTGCAGCTCCTCGACGAGGACCCGGAGGTCTACCGGCGGGCCACCCGGTTCGTCGAGGCGGCCGACTGGATCGTCTGGCAGCTGTGCGGCGCCGAGACCCGCAACATCTGCACCGCCGGCTACAAGGGCATCCGGCAGGACGGCCGGTACCCGTCCCCGGACTTCCTGGCGGCGCTGGACCCGGACTTCGCCGACTTCGTCGACAAGTTGGACGGCCCGTTGCTGCCGCTGGGCGCCCGGGCCGGTGGCCTGACCGCCCAGGCGGCGGCCTGGACCGGGCTGCCCGAGGGCATCGCGGTCGCGGCCGGCAACGTCGACGCCCACGTCACCGCCGCGTCCGCGCAGGCCCTGGTGCCCGGCCACCTGGTGGCCATCATGGGCACCTCCACCTGCCACGTGGTCAACGGCACCGAGCTGGCGGAGGTGCCCGGCATGTGCGGCGTCGTCGAGGGCGGCCTCAGCCCCGGCGCCTGGGGGTACGAGGCCGGCCAGAGCGGGGTCGGCGACATCTTCGGCTGGTTCGTCGAGCAGGCCGCCCCGGCGGGTGCGGACTCGCACCAGCGGCTCTCCGAGCTGGCCGCGGCGCAGCCGGTCGGCGGGCACGGGCTGATCGCCCTGGACTGGTGGAACGGCAACCGCTCGCTGCTGGTCAACCACGACCTGAGCGGTCTCATCGTGGGGCTGACCCTGGCCACCCGGCCGGCGGACATCTACCGCGCGCTGTTGGAGGCCACCGCCTACGGCACCCGCATGATCATCGAAGCGTTCACCGAGGCGGGCGTGCCGGTCCGGGAACTCGTGGTGGCCGGCGGCCTGACCGCCAACCCGCTGCTCATGCAGATCTACAGCGACGTCACCAACCGGCCGCTGCACCTCATCGGTTCGGCGCAGGGGCCCGCGCTGGGCTCGGCGATCCACGCGGCGGTCGCGGCCGGCGCGTACCCCGACGTCTACGCGGCCTCGGCCGCGATGGGCCGGGTGGACCGGGACGCCTACCAGCCGGATCCGGAACGGGCGCGTGCCTACGACGCGCTGTACGCCGAGTACCGGGCCCTGCACGACCACTTCGGACGCGGCGGCAACGACGTCATGTCCCGGTTGCGCGCGATCCGCAACGCCGCCGTCCAGCCGTCGGCGGCCCAGGTCACGACACCGTTGGAGGTGGTCGCATGAGTGCCGAGCTCGGTCAGCAGCTGCGGGGGCTGCGGGAGAGCGTCGCCCGGTTGCACGGCGAACTCACCCGCTACGGGCTGGTCGCCTGGACCTCGGGGAACGTTTCGGCCCGGGTGCCCGGTCACGACCTCATGGTGATCAAGCCGAGCGGGGTCGACTACGACGACCTCGCCCCGGAGAACATGGTCGTGTGCGATCTCGACGGGCTGGTGGTCGAGGGGGACCACGCGCCGTCGAGCGACACCGCCGCGCACGCGTACGTCTACCGCGCCATGCCCGAGGTGGGCGGCGTGGTGCACACCCACAGCGGGTACGCGACCGCCTGGGCGGCCCGCGGCGAGTCCATCCCCTGCCACCTCACCGCCCAGGCCGACGAGTTCGGCGGCGAGATCCCGATCGGCCCGTTCGCGCTGATCGGCGGTGACGACATCGGCAAGGGGATCGTGGCGACCCTCGCCGGGCACCGCTCGCCGGCCGTGCTCATGCGCAACCACGGCGTCTTCACCATCGGCCGGGACGCCCGCGCCGCGGTCAAGGCCGCGGTGATGTGTGAGGACGTCGCCCGCACCGCCCACCTGACCCGGGCGCTCGGCGAGCCGCTGCCGATGGCGGCGGCCGACATCGACGCCCTGTACGAGCGCTACCAGAACGTCTACGGACAGCGATCCCCCTCACCCGCGAGCCCCTGACGGCCGCCCTGAATCGCGCGGCCGTCCACAGCGGGCCGTCCGCGTCGCACCACCTTCGGACCACCTGACCAGCACCACCACCAGCGCGGGACGCACGCCCTCGAGGCGTACGGCCCCGGAACGGTTACCCCGAGGAGATTTGCGGTGAAGAGAATGAGGACCTACCTGCCGTCCCGAAAGGTCATCGCGGTGCTCGCCGCGGCGTTGCTCGCCACCGGCACGGCGGCCTGCGGCAACAGCGACACGGGCGACAACGCCGGCAAGGGCGACGACGGCAAGATCACGCTCGGCTTCTCCCAGGTCGGTGCGGAGAGCGGCTGGCGTACGGCGAACACCACCTCGATCAAGGAGGCCGCCTCGGCCGCCGGGATCGAGCTGAAGTTCGACGACGCGCAGCAGAAGCAGGAGAACCAGATCAAGGCCATCCGCAACTTCATCCAGCAGAAGGTGGACGTGATCGCCTTCTCGCCGGTGGTGGAGTCCGGATGGGACACCGTGCTCAAGGAGGCCAAGGACGCCAAGATCCCGGTCATCCTCACCGACCGGGCGGTCGACTCGGCCGACAAGTCCCTCTACAAGACCTTCCTCGGCTCGGACTTCGTCAAGGAGGGCCGGCTCGCCGGGGAGTGGCTGGTCGAGCAGAAGAAGGCGGCCAGCGGCCCGGTCAACATCGTCGAGCTGCAGGGCACGACCGGTTCGGCGCCGGCGAACGACCGGAAGAAGGGCTTCGCCGAGGCGATCGCGGCCAACCCGAACCTCAAGATCATCGCGTCGCAGTCCGGTGACTTCACCCGTGCCGGCGGCAAGCAGGTGATGGAGCAGTTCCTCAAGGCCAACCCGAAGATCGACGTGCTCTTCGCGCACAACGACGACATGGGCCTGGGCGCGCTCGAGGCGATCACCGCGGCCGGCAAGGTGCCCGGCAAGGACATCACCATCATCACGGTCGACGCGGTGAAGGACGGCATGCAGGCCCTGGCCGACGGGAAGTTTAACTTCATCGCCGAGTGCAGCCCGCTGCTTGGCCCCCAGCTCATGGAGCTGGCCAAGAAGGTGCACAACGGCGAGGAGGTCCCGGCCCGGATCGAGACCGAGGAGACCACCTTCACCCAGGAGCAGGCCAAGGAGGCGCTGCCCAACCGCAAGTACTGACCGGACCCCGGGGGGTGCCGACACCCCCGGAACCCGATGCGGCGGCCGGGCCTCGGGCCCGGCCGCCGCGCGGCCCGATCGACCGGAGCACGCCGGTCGCCTTCTCACCAACCTCAGGAGGAAAGGTCCGGTGGCATGACAGGCAGCCATCCAGTCCTGACGATGACGGGGATCAGCAAGTCGTTCCCCGGGGTCCGCGCGCTCGACAACGTGGACTTCCGCCTCTTTCCCGGCGAGGTGCACGCCCTGATGGGCGAGAACGGCGCCGGCAAGTCGACCCTCATCAAGGTGCTGACCGGTGTCTACGGCACCGACCAGGGCACCGTGACGCTCGCCGACGAGCAGGTGTCCTTCACCGGTCCGATGCAGGCCACCGCCGCCGGGGTGAGCACCGTCTTCCAGGAGGTGAACCTCTGCACGAACCTCTCGGTGGCGGAGAACATCTTCATCGGCCGGGAGCCCCGGCGGCTCGGCGCGGTCCGCTGGGGCGAGATGCGCCGCCAGGCGCGGGCCCTGCTCGCCCGGCTCGACCTGGACATCGACGTCAACGCGCAGCTCGGCAGCTACTCCCTGGCCGTGCAGCAGATGGTGGCGATCGCCCGCGCCATCGACATCAAGGCCCGCGTCCTGGTCCTGGACGAGCCGACCTCCAGCCTCGACGCCGGTGAGGTCGCCCAGCTGTTCCGGGTCATGCGGCAGCTGCGCGACGACGGCATCGCCATCCTGTTCGTCACCCATTTCCTGGACCAGGTCTACGAGATCGCCGACCGGATCACCGTGCTGCGCAACGGCCAACTCGTCGGCGAGTACCTGACCGGCGAGCTGCCCCAGCTCGGCCTCGTGGAGAAGATGATCGGCAAGGAGCTGCGGGTGCTCGAGCGCCTCGACGAGCAGCCCCGCCGGGCCGCCACCGACCGGGCCACGGGCACCCCGCTGCTGGACGTGCACGAGCTGGGCCGCCGCTCGGCGGTGGCGCCGTTCAGTCTGACCATCCACGAGGGTGAGGTGGTCGGCCTCGCCGGCCTGCTCGGGTCGGGTCGTACCGAGGTGGCCCGGCTGCTGTTCGGCGCCGACCGCGCCGACCACGGCGACGTCCGGGTGCAGGGGTCGCCGGCGTCGCTGCGTACCCCGGTGGCCGCCATCGGGCACGGCATCGGCTTCTGCTCGGAGAACCGGCGGGCCGAGGGGATCATCGCCGAGCTGTCCGTACGGGAGAACATCATCCTCGCGATGCAGGCCGCCCGGGGCTGGTTGCGGCCCATTCCCCGCCGCCGCCAGGACGAGCTGGTCGAGCGGTACGTGCGGGCGTTGAGCATCCGGCCGGCGGACCCCGAGCTCCCGGTGGGCAACCTCTCCGGCGGCAACCAGCAGAAGGTGCTGCTCGCGCGTTGGCTGATCACCGAGCCGCGCCTGCTCATCCTCGACGAGCCGACCCGCGGCATCGACATCGGTGCCAAGACGGAGATCCAGCGGCTGGTCGCCCAGCTCTCCGACGGCGGCATGGCGGTGCTCTTCGTCTCCGCCGAGTTGGAGGAGGTGCTGCGCCTCAGCCACAAGATCGCCGTGCTGCGCGACCGGGAGATGGTCGCGCAGCTCACCAACGACCAGGACGTCGACGCCGACCGGATCATGCAGAGCATCGCCGCCGGCGCCGGGCACGAGGGGGTGCCGTCATGAGCAACCGAACCGCCGGCTACCGGGCGTTGACCACACACCGGCTCTTCTGGCCGATCGTCGTCCTCGTCGTCCTGCTGGCCGCGAACACCGTGTACCGGCCCGGCTTCCTGTCCGTGCAGATGCGCGACGGCCACCTGTACGGCAGCCTGATCGACATCCTGCGGCTGAGCGCGCCGCTGATCCTCGTCGCGCTCGGCATGACGCTGGTGATCGCCACCGGCGGCATCGACCTCTCCGTCGGCTCGCTCTGCGCGATCAGCGGCGCGATCGCCTGCCTGCACATCAGCGAACAGCCCGACCAGAACAGCGTCGGCGGCGTGCTCACCGCGCTGGCCCTGGGCCTCGGGGTGGCGCTGGTGCTCGGCGCCTGGAACGGCGTGCTGGTCGCCGTCATCGGTATCCAGCCGATCATCGCCACCCTGATCCTCATGGTCGCCGGCCGGGGCCTGGCCCAGCTGATCACCGAGGGGCAGATCCTCACCATCAACTCCGACCCGTACAAGGCGATCGGCGTCGGTCATCTGCTGACCCTGCCGCTGGCCATCTTCATCGCGCTCGCCGCCGCGCTGGTGGTCGCCGCGTTCACCCGGCGGACCGCGCTCGGCCTGATCATCGAGTCGGTCGGCGGCAACGCCCAGGCCAGCCGGCTGGCCGGCATCCGCTCCGCGCGGATCACCTTCCTGGTGTACGTGATCAGCGCGGCCTGCGCCGCGGTCGCCGGCTTCATGATGACGGCGAACGTGTCCAGCGCCGACGGCAACGCCGCCGGGCTCTGGGTCGAACTCGACGCGATCCTCGCCGTGGTCATCGGCGGCACCTCGCTCGCCGGTGGCCGGTTCTCCCTGGGCGGCACCATCCTCGGCGCGCTGCTCATCCAGACCCTCACCACCACGGTGTACGCCATGAACATCTCGCCCCAGACCTCGCTGCTGTTCAAGGCGGTCGTGGTCATCGCGGTCTGCCTCATCCAGGCGCCGGGCTTCCGGGCCCGGTTCGCCCGACGCCGGCCCTCAGCGGCCGCGCCCGCCCCCGTGACCGAGCAGCCGAAGGAGCAGGTGCCGGCATGACCACCCTGTCCCTGTTGACCACCCGCACCTGGTCGCGACTGCCCCGGCGGCACGTCCCGGTCCTGGCCACCCTGGTCCTGTTGCTGGTCCTCTACGGCGTCGGCGTCTCGCAGTACCGGGCGTTCTCGAACATCCAGGTGATCTTCAACGTCTTCATCGACAACGGCTTCCTGCTCGTCGTCGCGGTCGGGATGACCTTCGTGATCCTCACCGGTGGGATCGACCTCTCCGTCGGCTCGGTCGTCGCGATGACCGCCATGGTGTCGGCGTTCCTGCTGCGGGAAGGGCTGCCGGCGGCGCTGGTGCTGGTCATCGCGCTGCTCATCGGCCCGACGCTCGGTTTCCTGATGGGCTGCGTGATCCACTTCTTCGACATCCAACCGTTCATCGTCACCCTCGCGGGAATGTTCTTCGCCCGCGGCATGTGCACCTTCATCAGCGGCTCGTCGATCCCGATCACCGACGGGTTCTGGACCAGGATGTCGCAGGAACGGATCGGGAACCCGAGCGGAAACTTCGTCTCGATCAGCGTGCTCATCGCCTTCGCGGTGGTCGCCGTTGCGGCGTACACGCTGGCCTACACCCGGCTGGGCCGCAACGTGTACGCCATCGGCGGCAACCCGCAGTCGGCGCTGCTGATGGGCCTGCCGGTCGGGCGGACCCGGATCGCCGTCTACACCATCAGCGGTCTCTGTGCGGCGATCGGCGGCATCCTGCTCTCCTTCTACACCCTCTCCGGCGCGCCGCTGATCGCCGTCGGCATGGAACTGGACGTCATCGCCGCCGTGGTCATCGGCGGGACCGTGCTCACCGGCGGCTCGGGCTACGTCTTCGGCACCGTGCTGGGCGTGCTCGTGCTCGGGGTCATCCAGACGCTGATCACGTTCGACGGCAGCCTCAACTCCTGGTGGACCAAGATCGTGATCGGCGGCCTGCTCTTCGCGTTCATCCTGCTCCAACGTCTGATCGGAATCCGCTACAAGTGACCGACCATCTCGCGGAAGGCAACCCCATGGCAACGCACGCTGAGCCTGAGATCTGGTTCCTGACCGGCAGTCAGGCCATGTACGGCGAGGACACCCTTCGCCAGGTGGCCGACCAGTCGCGGCAGATCGCGGCGGCGCTCGACGACTCGCCGCACATCCCTGCCCGGGTCGTCTGGAAACCGGTCCTCACCACCAGCGGCGACATCCTGCGGGTCTGCCGGGACGCCGCCGCGCGCGGGGCCGTCGGCGTGATCGCCTGGATGCACACCTTCTCGCCCGCCAAGATGTGGATCGCCGGCCTGGACGCGCTGCAGACGCCGCTGCTGCACCTGCACACCCAGGCGAACGTCCTGCTGCCCTGGGACGAGATCGACATGGACTTCATGAACCTCAACCAGGCGGCGCACGGCGACCGCGAGTTCGGGTTCATCCAGACCCGCCTGGGGGTGGCCCGCAAGACCGTCGCCGGGCACGTCAGCGACCCGCGGGTGGTGTCCCGGGTGGGTGCCTGGGCGCGGGCGGCGATCGGCTGGTCGGCGATGCGCTCGCTGCGGCTGGCCCGCTTCGGCGACAACATGCGCGACGTGGCGGTGACCGAGGGCGACAAGGTGGAGGCCGAGCTGCGCTTCGGCGTCTCGGTGAACACCTACGGGGTCAACGACCTCGTCCAGGTGGTCGGCGAGGTCACCGACGCGCAGGTGGACGACCTGGTGAAGGAGTACGACGACAGCTACCGGATGGTGTCCGAGCTGCGCCCCGGCGGCGACCGGCACGAGTCGCTGCGCTACGCCGCCCGCCTGGAACTCGGCCTGCGGGCCTTCCTCGAGCGGGGCGGGTTCCGCGCCTTCACCACCAACTTCGAGGACCTGGGCGGGCTGCGCCAGCTCCCGGGCATCGCGGTGCAACGCCTGATGGCCGACGGCTACGGCTTCGGCGGCGAGGGCGACTGGAAGACCTCCGTCCTGGTGCACACGCTCAAGGCGATGGCGGTCGGCGTCGACGGCGGCACCTCGTTCATGGAGGACTACACCTACGACCTGACCCCGGGCCGGGAACTGGTCCTCGGCGCGCACATGCTCGAGGTCTGCCCGAGCATCGCCGCCGACGTGCCGGCCGTCGAGATCCACCCACTGAGCATCGGCGGACGGGAGGATCCGGTCCGGCTCGTCTTCGACGCCGAGCCCGGTCCCGCCGTCGTGCTCGGCCTGGCCGACATGGGCGAACGGTTCCGGCTGGTCGCCAACGAGGTCGACGTGGTGGCGCCGCCGCACCCGCTGCGCCGGCTGCCGGTGGCCCGGGCGGTCTGGCGCCCGCGTCCGCACCTGGCCGGTTCCGCCGAGGCGTGGATCACCGCGGGAGCCCCGCACCACACCGTGCTGTCCCAGGCGGTCGGGGCCGAGGAACTGCACGACCTGGCCGAGATGAGCCGGACCGAGCTGGTCGTCATCGACGCCGACACGGACCCGCGCCGGTTCGCCGACGAGATCCGCTGGAACCAGGCGTACTACCGGCTCGCCCGGGGGTTCTGAAGCCCGTCCGCCGCGAGTCACGCGGTCCGCTCGCCCGGGCCCGGCAGGTGGTCACCGCCTGCCGGGCCCGGCCGCGCTGGCGGGACGGGTCAGCAGCCGGTGGGGTGCCGCCAGCGGATTGCTGGACCGGTCCACCCTGGCCGACGCCGCTCGTGATCCGGCCGCCGCGGCTCGCGGTCGGGCCGTCGCCGTTCGGATCCGGCAGCCGTGGCTCGCGGTCGGGCCGCCGCGGCTCGCGGTCGGGCAGTACCGGTCCGCCGCGGCCGCCGCGACCGCTTGCCGCGCGGTCCGGCCGAGGTGCACATGTTATCGATAACAAGGGTGGACCGTCCGCTGTGGCGGCAGTTGTTCTGCTGACCGAACTTCGGCGACGGCCCTTGACCGATGACATCAATGGATTGCGATGTTATCGCTCACACGGTAGCTTGTCGCTGGGGAGCGAAGGGCACGTCCTGGCGGAGCGATCGGGCCGCGATCCGGGCGACGCGGCACATCGTCCAGGGCCGCCGCCGGTCGGCGCGCACCGCCGGCTCAGCCCCGAGCGACGCGAGCCCCGCACCGTCCACCGTGGCGGTGACCGCCGGACCCGTCCGGCCCGCCCGTCCCGGGCCGGGACGGGCGCAGAGCCGCACCAATCCACCCCTGTCCCGTCCCGCCGCCGGCGCAGCGCCGACCGCCGGCCGGACCGTCACCTGTGACGGCGTACGCCGCCACGGGAAGGAGATCCGATGAGACCCTTCGCCTCGGGCCGCCGCTGGGCCGCCGGCCTCGCGGCCGGCCTGCTGCTGGCCGGCACCCTGACCGCGCTGCGGCCGGACACCGCCCAGGCCCTGGAGAACGGGGTCGCCCGCACCCCGCCGATGGGCTGGAACAGCTGGAACTCGTTCGGCTGCAACATCAACGAGACGCTGATCCGGCAGGCCGCCGATGCCATCGTCAACAGCGGCATGCGCGACGCCGGCTACCAGTACGTCGTTGTCGACGACTGCTGGTTCAACCCGAACCGGGACTCCGCCGGCAACCTCCAGGGCGACCCCGGCCGGTTCCCCAGCGGCATGAAGGCGCTCGGCGACTACCTGCACGGCAAGGGCCTGAAGTTCGGCCTCTACCAGGTGCCGGTCGACCGGACCTGCGCGCAGTACTTCAACTCCTACCCGGGCGCCACCGGCAGCCAGGGCCACGAGGCGCAGGACGCCCGGCAGTTCGCCGCGTGGGGCGTGGACTTCCTCAAGTACGACTGGTGCTCGCCGAACGGCACGATCGACCAGCAGGTGGCGACCTTCGCGAAGATGCGCGACGCGCTCGCGGCGACCGGCCGGCCCATCGTCTACAGCATCAACCCGAACAGCATCCACGCCAAGACCGGCCCGCAGCGCAACTGGGGCGACGTGGCCAACATGTGGCGGACCACCGAGGACATCACCAACGCCTGGGACACCGGCCAGACCAACGGCTACCCGATGGGCATCCAGAACATCATCAACGTCACCGTGCCCCTGGCCGGGTACGCGCGCCCGGGGGCGTTCAACGACCCCGACATGATGGAGGTCGGCCGGGGTGGCATGACCGACACCGAGATGCGCAGCCACTTCGCCATGTGGGCCGTGCTCGCGTCGCCGTTGATCGCCGGCAACGACGTACGGTCGATGAACTCGGCCACCCAGAGCATCCTGACCAACCGGAACCTGATCGCGATCAACCAGGACACCCTCGGCCGGCAGGCCACCCAGGTCTCCTTCGACGGCACCCGCCGGGTGCTGGCCAAGCCGCTGGCCAACGGTGACGTCGCGGTGGCCCTGTTCAACCAGGGCAGCAGCACCACGACGATCTCCACCACCGCGGCGGCCGTCGGCAAGAGCGGCAGCAGCTTCACCCTGCTCGACGCGTGGACCAACGCCACCAGCAGCACCAGCGGCACCATCTCGGCCAGCGTCCCGGGGCACGGCACGGTGGTCTACCGGGTCAGCGGCGGCGGCACCAGCACGCCGCCCCCGACCACCCCGCCCCCGACCACCGGCGGCACGCTGGTCAGCGCCGCCTCCGGCCGATGCCTGGACGTGCCGCAGAGCAACACCGCCAACGGCACGCAGCCGGTCATCTGGGACTGCAACGGTGGCAGCAACCAGCGCTGGACGGCCAACGGGGACACCCTCCAGGCCCTGGGCAAGTGCCTGGACGCGCCGCTGAACGCGTCCGCGGGCGCCAAGGCGCAGATCTGGGACTGCAACGGCGGGACCAACCAGCGTTGGACCCGCAACTCCGACGGCACCATCCGGAACCAGCAGTCCGGCCTCTGCCTCGACGTCAACGGCGCGGCCACCGGCAACGGCACCACCGTGATCCTCTGGACCTGCACCGGCGCCGCGAACCAGCGGTGGACCCTGCAGTAGGAGCGGTCCGCCCGCAGCGGGTCGACACCCGCTGCGGGCGCGGTCCACGCCCCCGGCCACACCTTTGCCAGCAGCCGTGGCCGGGGGCGCGGTAGCGTCGCGGCCATGAGTGACGACAGCTTCCGCTCGGTGCGGATCGAGCGCACCGGCATGGGGACGTACGCCGTGCGGAACACCCGTGGCGGGTCGATGTCCGTGGGGATGGGCGAGGACACCAGCTTCACCCCGGTGGAACTGCTGCTCGCCGCCATCGGCGGGTGCACGGCCATCGACGTGGACCTGATCACCAGCCGGCGGGCCGAGCCGATCCAGTTCTCCGTCGACGTCTCCGGCGACAAGATCCGGGACGAGGCGGGCGGCAACCGGATGCGGAACCTGAAGGTCGAGTTCACCGTGACGTTCCCGGCGGGCGCGGAGGGCGACCGGGCGCGGGAGGCGCTGCCCCGGTCGCTGCAACAGTCACACGACCGGCTCTGCACCGTCTCCCGTACCGTCGAACTCGGCACTCCCGTCGCGATCGAGATCGACGGCGCCGCCGGGGCCCGGCAGGAGCAGGAGAGCAGCGACGACCGGTGAGGGCTCACCCGCACCGGTCGCGCCGCCGGTAGGCCCGGGTGCCCGCGCCGGTCACCGCGACCGCCGCAGCCAGCATGACGGCGACCGCCGCCCAGTTCGGCCGGTCCGCCCGTTCCGGCTCGCGGCCGCCGACGGGCGGGGCCGCCGACCACCGGCGAGGCCCCTGGCGACGCCCGGAACGGGCGGTGGCGGGGGGCCGATATGATCGCCGGGATCCATGGCGCGCCGGGAAGTCTGGTCGGCACCGTGAACGACCGTGCGCTCCGGAGGGTCCCCTTGCTGCTGCTGTGCTTCGCCGCCGTCCTGCTCGCGGCCGTGCTCGTGTCGGCGCTCGCACACCGCACGATCCTGTCCACCGCGGCGTTGTTCCTGGTCGCCGGGTTCGTCCTGGGGGAGGGCAGCACCGGGGTGCTGCACCTGCACGCCGATTCGCCGATCGTGGCACAGCTGGCGGAGCTGGCCCTGTTCGCGGTGCTGTTCACCGACGGCATGCGGGTGGGTTGGGCGGACCTCCGGTCGGCGTGGCGGCTGCCCGGGCGGGCGCTGGGCTGGGGCCTGCCGTTGACACTGCTGGTCACCGCCGCCCTGGCACACTACGTGGCCGGGCTCGGGTGGGCGGAGTCGTTGCTGATCGGGGCGATCCTGGCGCCCACGGACCCGGTGTTCGCGGCCGCGCTGGTGGGCAACGACAAGGTGCCGGCGCGGTTGCGGCACCTGCTGAACGTCGAGTCGGGCGTGAACGACGGGCTGGCGCTGCCGTTCGTGGTGGTGCTGCTCGCGGTCGCGGCCGGCTCCGACGACCTGCACCTGGGGGAGCTGGCCACCGAACTGGCGGTCGGACTGGCGATCGGGGTGCTGGTGCCGCTCGCGGCGATCGCGCTGGAGCGGACCCGGTTCTTCGCCGCGTCGGCGGCGTACGCGCCGCTGAACGGGGTCGCGATCGGCCTGCTGGTGCTGGCGCTGGGCAAGGTGACCCACGGCAACCTGTTCCTGGCCGCGTTCGCGGCCGGCATCACCGTGGCGACGTTCGGGCCGCGGGAACGGTCCGCCTTCGAGCACTTCGGCGAGAACATGGCCGAGTTGCTGAAGCTGGCCGCGCTGCTGGTGTTCGGCGCGCTCATCTCGCCCGCGTTCCTCGGGGAGATCGCGTGGACCGGCTGGGTGTTCGCCGTGCTGGCGATCGTGGTCGCCCGGCCGGTCGCCCTGTGGGTGTCGTTCCTGCGCAGCGGCCTCGGCCTGCGCGAGCAGGCCGCGGCGATGTGGTTCGGGCCGAAGGGCTTCGCCTCGGTCGTCTACGGGCTGCTGGTGCTCGAGTCCGGCATCGGGGCCGCCGACGAGATCTTCCACCTGGTGGCGTTGACCATCGTCGTCTCGATCCTGGCGCACTCCTCGACCGACGTCGTGGTCGCCCGGGCCTTCGACGACAGCCGCGACACGCCGAACTGGCACGGTGTGGTGAACCGGATCCAGCGGGCGCGACGACGGCCGGGGCAACCCGTCACCGACCCGGCCGGGAGCGGAACCGGGCGGGCCGGGAGCGGAGCCGAGCGGGCCGGGAGCGGAACCGAGCGGGCCGGCCGGGACGGTGACGGGGACGGCGCGGCGGTCGGGGATCAGGCCAGCAGGAAGTAGCGCAGCCACAGGTAGGGCACGGCGAGCCCGACGGTGACCAGGGTGACCAGGATGCCGTACCGGGTGAACTGCCAGAAGGTGATGCGCTGGCCGGCCCGCTCGGCCAGGCCGAGCACCACGACGTTGGCGGAGGCGCCGACGGCGGTGGCGTTGCCGCCGAGGTCGGCGCCGAGCGCGAGCGCCCACCACAGCACCCGGGACTGCCCGGCGCCGCCCTGGGCCTGCACCAGATCGGCGACGACCGGGCTCATGGTGGCCACGTACGGGATGTTGTCCACGATCGCGGAGAGCGCCGCGGATCCCCAGAGGAGCACCATCGTTGCCGGCAGCAGCCGGCCCTCGGTGGCGTTGATCGCGGCACGGGAGATCTGCTCCACCACGCCGGTGTTGACCAGCGCGCCGACCATGATGAACAGGCCGGCGAAGAAGACCAGGGTGGGCCACTCCACGTCCCGGCTGATCTCGCCGGCGTCGAGCCGGGACAGGGCCAGCAGCAGCAGACCGCCGAGCAGGGCCACCACCGCCGGCTCCAGGTGCAGGGTGGTGTGCAGGACGAACGCGGCGGTCACCGCGGCCAGCACGGCCAGGCCGAGCGTGAGCAGTCGGCGGTCGCGAATGGCGTCGCCCTCGTGCAGGGCGGCGATCTGCGCCGCCCGCTGCGGGTCGTAGCGGAACGCGTCCCGGAACAGCACCCGGCACAGGCCCAGGAAGACCACCAGCAGCAGCACCACGAACGGCGCGAGGTGGATGAGGAAATCGTTGTAGGACAGGCCGCCCCGGCTGCCGATGATGATGTTCGGCGGGTCGCCGACCAGGGTCGAGGTGCCACCGATGTTCGAGGCCATCGCCTCGGCGATGAGGAACGGCGCCGCCGGCACGCCGAGCCGCTCGCAGACCAGGAAGGTCACCGGGGCGACGAGCAGGACGGTGGTGACGTTGTCCAGCGCGGCCGACGCGACCGCGGTGATCAGCACCAGGATGACCATCACCCGGTACGGGCGCCCCCGGGCGCGTTTCGACGCCCACACCGCCACGTACTCGAAGCCGCCGGTGCGTTTCAGCACCGCGACGATGAGCATCATGCCGACGAGCAGGAAGATCACGTTCCAGTCGATGCCGGCCTGCTCGGAGAAGAAGGCGTGCGCCGTGTCGGTGGCCCCGATCAGGAACATCACGGCGGCGCCGCCGAGCGCGGCGGCCACCCGGTGGATCTTCTCGGTGGCGATCAGGACGTACGCGACGGTGAAGACGGCGACCGCCGCCCAGGCCACGCCCGTCATCCGGCGAGCATCCGGTCGAGCAGGGCGTCGAGGGTGACGCCGCCGATCATCGGGGCGCGGGGCGCGGCCACCGCGACCAGCGGGCTGCGCTTCTGCGCCATCACGGCGGCGATCTCGAGCGCGGTCGCCTGCGGGTCGACCACCGGCGGCTCGGGATGCTCCGGCGGCAGCAGATCAGCCACCGTACGCCCCTCGGCACCGCGCAGGAACACGTCCGCCGAGGGCTCATCGATCATCCGGGCCAGGGTCGGATCCTCCCGGCAGTAGCCGGGAATCACCAGGCGCAGCACCTGGGTGCCGGGCAGCACGGTGACCGGGCAGCCGCGCTCGTCGACCACGATCAGACCCGGCAGGTTGTGCCCGGCCAGCAACCGGGCCGCCTCCAGCACCGACGTGGCCAGGGTGATGGTCGGCAACGGTACGGCCAGATCTCGGGCTCGCACGACGGCTCCTGTGGGTTCGGGACACGACGGGTCACACGCCGACCAGACTTCCCGGCACACCGACGATCACCCTAGCGGCCGGAGTCCCGGATCTCACCCGTACCCGGAAGCGGCGGTCGGCGTCACCGGCGGCCGCGACCTCCCGAGAACAGCGTCATCGCGTTGCACACGTCGAAGACGCCGGGGACGTCCCAGGCCAGCTCGGCGGCGGCCCGCCGGGTTTCCTGGTCGGCCACCATGCCGGTCAGGATGACCACCCGGTTCTGCACCGACACGGAGATCTGCTGGCGGCGGGTGGTCCAGTCGATACTGAGCCGCTGCGCCACCAGCGCCGCGAGCCGCAGATCCCCGTCGAGCGGTTGGTCGTCCCGGTGGAACGGGTTGTGGTCGGGATAGGGCCACGGCATCATCGGGCAACCTCCCTGCTCGCCAGGGGCGAGACCGCCCGGGCTGGTGCCCCGACTGCCCGGGTGCAGTGCCGGAAGGCGGCGGCGCGGGTCGGGAAAATGGGAAAGACCTGTTCCAGTCGCATCGTGTGCAGCACCGTCCGGATGAATCGGGACGGCGCGACCAGGCAGAGCGTCCGTCCCTCGTTACGGGCGTCCTGGTGGGCCCGCACGAGCAACCCCAGGCCGGTGGAGTCGATGGTGGCCACGTCGCCGAGATCCACCAGCACCTGCGGGCCCAGCGTGAACGCCTCGCGCAGCGCCCGCCGCACCGACTCCGCGGTGTCCACCTCCGCGACCGGCCGGTCATCCGGCCCGTCCAGGTCGTCGATGCCCAGCGGATTGCCCAGCCCGGACGCGCCGCCGCCCACCGACGGGTCGAGCGAGCACCGGGGGCAGTGGTGCGGGCCGGAGGCGAAGGCGGAGCCGCTCCACCCGTTGTCGAGGACCAGCGTCCACACCACCTCGGCGTCCGGCAGGACGTTGCCCCCGCCGGTGACGGTGTCACCGCAGCCGTCACAGATCATGCTCAGCAGATTCTCCGTCGGTACCACCGTCATGCCTGACCTCCCACCGTCCGGCCGTCCCGCAGCCGGTCCCCGTCCTCCGGCCGGCCGGCCGGACCACCGCTCAGCTCGGGCGTCCGGCGCCGGCCGGCGGCCACCACGCCCAGGACGACCGCCGGCAGGGCCAGGCCCACCTGGGCCATCAACCGGTGCGGCGCCAGGTTGTCCAGGTCCATCCCGAGCAGCCGGGCGATGACCGACCCCAGCAGGGCCGCCGCCACGCCGAGCGCGATGGTCAGCCACACCGGAGCGGCCTTCGGGCCGGGCAGGGCCAGCCGCCCCAGCAGACCGACGCCGACGCCGACGGCCAGGGCGCTGAGAAGCGCGCTGCCACCCACGTTGCTCTCCTCTCCGTCGTGGTCAGGGCGTTGCCGGGCCGACCCGGGCGCGCCCCCGTACCGGACCGATCGGTCCGCCCGCGGCCTCGCCGCGCCGCGACGGGGGCGGCGGCGGGGGTGACGTGACGATCCGCAGGACCTGATCGAGGTGGGCGCCGTCGAGGATCCGCCGGATCCGGGGATGGGGATCGCGCACGGTGAGCGACCCGCCACTGCGGGTCAAGCGACGCTGGACATCCAGGAGCAGGCCGATGGCGGCGGCGTCGATCTGCCGGCACTCGGACAGGTCGATCACGACCTCCGCCGGTTGCAGGGACAGGACCCGGTCGAGGGCCGCGCCGACCTCGGCGAGGTGGGGCAGGTCCAGCTCGTCGACGATGTCGAGCTCGACCCGGGGCACCCGGCACTCCGGCTCGGGTGGGTGGCGCGAGGTCACTGACGGCTCCTCCTCCGAAGGGGTGGTTGTCCGATTCCCTGACGACTCTGGGTACGGATCGTGGAGGTCCCTGCGCAGGTTCATGACAGTTGTGTGACAAAACCGGGTGGGCCGCCACCGGGTTGGGCATCGCGACACGGAGCAGGGATGATGCCGCTATGACGGCCGTACTGGTGATCGAGGACGACGACCGGATCCGGCTGGCCCTCCTGCTCGCGCTGGAGGAGGAGGGTTACACCGCGTACGGGGCGGCCAGCGCCGAGGAGGGACTGCGCCGGCACCAGCAGACGCCGGCCGACAACATCCTCGTCGATCTGATGCTGCCGGGCCTCGACGGCTTCGAGTGCATCCGGCAACTGCGCCGCGACGACGACGTACCCATCGTGGTGGTCAGCGCGCGCGACGACACGCATGACATCGTCGCGGCGCTGGAGGCCGGCGCGGACGACTACCTGGTCAAACCGGTGGCGATCAAGGAACTCACCGCCCGGCTGCGGGCGCTGCGCCGGCGGGCGCGGGCCGGCACGGCGGTCTCCGTCCAGGTCTTCGGCGACCTGGAGGTCAGCGCCGAGGCCGGAGAGGTGCGCCTCGACGGTCGCCCGGTCGCCGTGACCAGGACCGAGTTCCGGCTGCTCTGCGAGCTGGCGCTGCACGCCGGCAAGGTGCTGTCCCGCCAGCAGCTGCTACAGCGGGTGTGGGGCTACGACACCGGCGACGAACGGCTGGTCGACGTGCACGTCGGCCGCCTCCGGCAGAAGATCGAGCGGGACCCGACCAACCCCCGGCACCTGGTGACGCTGCGCGGGCTCGGCTACAAGCTGCAGCGATGAACCGCCTCGGACTGCGCGCCCGGGTCACCGCCGCGTTCGCCGTCGGCGCCGCACTGCTCGCCGCGGCGATGGCCCTGTTCTCGTACGACCTGACCCGTCGGTCCCTGCTGGAGGAGCGGGAACGCACCGCCGTGCGGGCGGCGTTCTTCGACGCCGCGGTGGTCCGCTCCGGCCTCGACACCGACGCGCCGGACATCGCGGCGGTGCTCGGCTCCCTGGACACCGGCAGCGCCCGGCGGCCGCTGCTGCACCGGGACGGGCGGTGGTACGCCCGGAGCGCGGAGATCCGCGGCAGTTCCGTCCCCGAGGAGCTGCGGCGGACCGTCTCCTCGGGCACGCCGGCCGTGCAGCGGGTCCGCGCCGACGGGCAACCGGCCCTGCTGGTCGGCGTGCCGCTGTCGGCGACGGTCAGCTACTACGAGATCACCTCGATGCGGGAGGTCGAGGAGACCTTCCAGCTGGTCGCGTTGACCCTCACCGCCGTGGCCATCATGGTGGCGGGCGCCGGCGCCGCCCTCGGCTGGTACGCGACCCGGCACAGCCTCCGCCCGCTGACCGCGGTCGCGGACGCGGCCGAGCGGATCGCCGCCGGCGACCTGGAGACCCGCCTCGACCCGGCCACCGACCCGGACCTGACCCGCTTCTCCACCTCCTTCAACCGGATGGTCGAGCAGCTGGCCCGGCACCTGGAGCGGGACCGCCGCTTCGCCGCGGACGTCAGTCACGAGCTGCGCTCACCGTTGCAGACCCTGGCCGCCGCCGGCAGCGTGCTGCAGCGCCGCCGGGAGCATCACGACGAGCGGACCGCGGTGGCCGCCGGCCTGGTGGCCGACGAGATCAACCGCTTCCAGCGGCTGGTCGACGACCTGATCGAGCTGGCCCGCGCGGAGCAGCCGACCAACCGCGAACCCGTCGACGTCGCGGCGCTGGCCGGCGAGGTGTGCCACCGCCACGGGCTGCCGGCGGACCTGGTGCGGGTTGTGCCGCCGGGCGCCCACTGGCAGGTCGACCGGCGCCGGGTCGGGCAGATCCTGCACAACCTCGTGGAGAACGCGGTCCGGTACGGCGGCGGGCCGGTCGCGATCCGGCTCGGCTGCGCCGGCGACGGCACCGGGGTGATCGAGGTCGACGACGACGGGCCCGGTGTGCCCGTACCGGACCGCGAAGTGATCTTCGATCGTTTCGTCCGTGGCCGGGCGGCGCACGACCGGGCCCGCACCGACGGCACCGGGCTCGGGCTCGCCCTCGTCGCCGAACACGCGGCCGCGCACGGTGGTCGCGCGATGGTCACCGATCGCCCCGAGGGCGGCGCCCGGTTCCGGGTGGAGCTGCCGGGATGTGCCGGATGAGACGTCTCGGGCTGGTCGCCATCGGCGTCGTCCTGCTGGCCGCCGGGTGCGGCGTGCCGGTCGACGACGCGCCCCGCCCCGTCCCGGTGCCGCCGGGACCGTTCGCCAACCCGGCGCCCGACGCCACCGCGACCAGCTCGGGGCGGAGCGCCGAGCCGCTGTGTTTCCTGCGCGACGACCGCCTCGTCCGGGTCGTCCGGCCGGTGGACTATCTGCCCGACGTTGCCACCCATCTGAAGCACCTGCTCGCCGGGCCGACGGAGGCCGACCGGGACGGTGGCCTGACGAGCGCGCTGACCGGAGGGGCGGTGCACACGGGTGGCCGGCTCACGGCCGGCGTGGCGGAGGTCGAGGTCGCCGAAGCGGCCGACGAGAGCGGACGCAGCGACGAGATCCTGGCCTTCGGCCAGATCGTCTGCACGCTGACCAGCCGGGTCGACGTGCACGCGGTCACCTTCCGGCGGGACGGCCGGCCGCTGGAGGTGCCGCGGGCCGACGGCGCGCTCACGACGGAGCCGCTCACCGCGGCCGACTACCGGTCGCTGATGGCGGCCCGCTGAGCCGCCCGGCGGCTCCGGTGGGCCCCGCCGGGCGACGGCCCGGACCCGGCCCCGGACGGGTGCCGCTGGGCCCGGGGGAGCGGGACGGGCGGCCGCCGTCGTAACCTCTGCTGGCGGTGCCGCCGCCCGGTCGCGGCGACCGGGGCGGGGCCGGGACGATGTGAGGGGCAGTGGGGGAGCGGCACAGGCGAGCGTGGGGACGGCGGAGCGCCGGATGGGCCGCGGTGACGCTGGCCCTGGTGCCGGCCGGCGCGGTGGTGGCGCCACCACCGGCCGGCGCGGTGTGGGTGGCGGCGCCACCGGCCGCCGCGGGCGCGCTGCCGCTGCGGGCACCGTCGCCCGCCGGGGTGCCGGTGTGCCGGGTACGCGACAGCCGACTCAACGAGATCTCCGGGCTGGCCGTCACGGCGGGCGGGTTCGTGGTGGTGAACGACAGCGCCGACGACGAGCCCCGCCGCCGGATCTTCTTCCTCGACCAGGGCTGCCGGGTGACCCGCACGGTGCGGTACCCGTCGCGTCCCCGGGACACCGAGGACCTGGCCGTCGGGACCGACGGCGCGGTGTGGATCGCCGACACCGGCGACAACGACCGCTCCCGGCGGACCGTGGCCGTGTGGCGGCTGCCGGCCGGCGGCGACCGGCCGGTGCTGTACCGGCTGACCTACCCGGACGGGGCACACGACGCCGAGGCGCTCCTGCTCGACGGCACCGGACGGCCACTCATCGTGACGAAGCAGGGCGGTGCGGCCGGGATCTACGGCCCGGCGGGTGACCTCGTGGCGGGGCGCGCCGTGCCGCTGGTCCGGCGGGGGCAGGTGGCGCTGCCGGGCACCGGCACCAGCAACCCGTTCGGGTTCCTCGGCCGCGCGGTGGTCACCGGCGCGGCGGCCTCCCCGGACGGCCGGCGGGTGGTGCTGCGCACCTACGCCGACGCGTTCGAGTTCGACGTGCCGGGTGGCGACGTGGTGGCCGCGCTGACCGGCGGCACACCGCGGGTCGTGCCGCTGCCGGACGAGCCGCAGGGCGAGTCGATCGCCTACAGCCGGGACGGCCGCTCACTGCTCACCGTCTCCGAGGTCGCCGACCAACCCGCCGGTACCCGCCCGACCATCCTGCGCTATCCCGCTCCCGGTACGCCCCGCTCACCGAGTGCGCCGGCGACGACGGCGGCGCCGGCGTCCACCCGGGCCGCGTCGCCGGCCGTCGCGGCACCGTCCGATCGGAACGACCGTCGCGGCCTGCCGACCGTGCTGCTGGTCGGGGCCGGGCTGGCCGCCGCCGGCCTGCTCGCGATGATCGCGGCCCGCCGCGCTAAGCGCTGACCGCCCGGCACCGCTGTCCGGCCTCCGGGTACCCCCCGGCCGGCGCGGTCAGCCGTCGCTGCCGGGCAGACCGCCGGATCCGCCGGCAGCCCCGGCGCGGTGGCCGCCGGCCGGCATCCGGGCGGGCGTGGCGTGACGGACGAGCCGGCTGGGTAGGGGAATCGAATGCCAGAAGTGGGTGACCTCGTCGGCGCCCGGTACCGCCTGACCGAGCGGATCGCCGCCGGCGGAATGGGTGAGGTGTGGCGCGCCGTCGACCAGACGCTGAAACGCGACGTGGCGGTCAAGGTGCTGCATGGCCGCGCCGTGACCCAGGCGAGCGCCGGTGAGCGGTTCCGGCGGGAGGCGCGGGCGATGGCGGCGCTGCGCCACCCCGGCGTCGCCGAGGTGTACGACTACGGTGAGACGGGCCTGCCGGGCGAGCCCGGCACCGCGTACCTGGTCATGGCCTACGTGCGCGGCCAGCCGCTGTCGGCCCGGATCGCGGAGGCCGGCCGGCTCGGCACCGCCGAGACCATGTCGATCGTCGCGCAGACCGCCCGCGCCCTGCAGGCCGCGCACGAGGTCGGGGTGGTGCACCGTGACGTGAAGCCGGGCAACCTCGTGATCGAGCCGGACGGGCACGTCGTGCTCGTCGACTTCGGCATCGCGCTCTCCGCCGACGCGGCGGAACTGACGGCGGCCAACCAGGTCATGGGCACGGCCCTCTACATGGCACCGGAGCAGCTCGCCAAGACCGGTGTCAGCCCGGCCGTGGACATCTACGCGCTCGGCGCCGTCGCCTACCACTGCCTCGCCGGCCATCCCCCGTTCCCGGGCGACAATCCGATCGCGGTGGCGCTGCGCCGCCTCGACGAGGAGCCGCCGCCGTTGCCCGACGACGTCCCGGCGACCGTCGGTGACCTGGTCGTGACCGCCATGGCCCGGGAGCCGGAGCGGAGATTCCCGACCGCCGCGGCAATGGCCGACACGGCCGCCACCCTCACCGGACCGCCGGGCGAACACCCGGATGCCGGACCGCTCGGTCAGCACCCGGATGCCGGACGGCCGGGTGAGCGTTCTGCCGCCGGACCGCTGGCGGCGGGCCTGGCTGCCGGGCCGTTGGGGGAGGGTGTGGCCGCCGGGCCGCTGGGGGAGGGTGTGGCTGCCGGGCCGTTGAGGGAGAGCCCGGCTGCCGGGCCGGCCACCGTGGCCGTACCGCCGGCCGTCGCCCCGCGGTCGGCATCCGCCGCCGGTCCGACCGGGTGGGCCGGCCGACGGCGGGCCCTGGCCGGGCTGGTCGTGACGGGCCTGGCCGCCGTTGCCGCCGTGCTGGTCTTCGCCGACGGCACCGGCTGGTCGCCGGGCCGCTCCGGAGAACCCACACCGTCCGTGACCCGGTCGGGCGAGCCCGGCCCCGCCGGCGGCGACCCTCGACAGACGCCGGCGAAGGCGCGCGACACGACCCCTGACCGCCGTGCGACCCCGACCGCCGGCGGAGGGTCCGGCGCCGCGTCGGCCGCCCCGCAGCCGTCCCGCACCGACCGTCCCGCGCCGACCGGCGGCACGCCGTCGGACGCCCCGGCCAGCGAGTCGCCGGCCGAGCCCAGCGCGGCACCGACCGACGAGCCGGACACCCAGTCCAGCGCGCCGTCACCGCAGGCGACCCCGAACTGACCGGTCGATCAGCCGGACCGACTTGCCCGCGGTGACCTGGAGGCGGCGGCCGCCGCAGGCCGGTCCGGGGCGATGCGCAGTGCCCAGGCCCATGGCTGGCGGTCCTGCACGGGTGCGCCGCGCCCGCCGACCAGCGGGAGCGTCGCCGGATCCGCGCCGGCGCGCCCGCCAGGGCCGGCCGGCCACCAGCACCTGCCCCACGCCGAAGGCGGCTCAGGAGGCGGTGAGGTCGGTGCAGTGCGCGATCGTCGCATCGTCCGCCGGCACCGCGTGGCGGGCCTCGGCCTGGCGGACACGTCGGATGATCTCGGCGGGCCCGCTCGCCGTGAGGAGGGCCATGACGGCTGGCCAGTCGGCGAGGTGGAAACGGTCCACGAGGCGACTGGCACCGTTGCTGAGCAGGACCGCCCCGGCCAGCTCGGCGGCCGGACAACGCCCGGTGAGCGCCTCGTCCGCCGCCCGCGGGTCGTCCTTGGCCAGCCAGAAACCGCCCGGCTGGTTACGGTTCGCGCGCAGCTCCCGCAGGATCCGGTGGTACGCGTCGCTTCCCTCGGCGGTGGCCTCCAGCTCGGACTGGTACGCGCGCCTGATGACCACCTCGCGTGGATCGGAACGGATCAGCGGCGGCCCGTCCGCCCGGTCGAGCATGACGGACGAGTCGCCGAGCACCAGGTGCTCGACGACGCCGTCGGCGACGCGCAGCATGGCGACGGTCGCCGACGGGCTGATGGGGTCGGCGACGTCGCAGGTGTCCCGATGGGCGTCCGTCACCCGGTCGATCGCCTCGGCGAGCAGCGCGGGAAGGCCGCGGTCCGGCACCAGAGACAGGAGGCCGAGCAGGGTGCCGCCCAGCCGGCTCGCGTACCAGGCCACGCCGTGTCGGCAGACGGCTTCGGCGCCGGGGATGCCAGCGCCGTCGATCAGCACCGCAGCCGTGGGTACGGCGCCGGTGAAGTCCTCGTTCGCGCGGTCGGCCCGGGCCGCCGCGCTCGCCATCGTCACTCGCACGGCTGCCGGCTGATCTCGGCGAGGACGTGGTCCACGTGTGGGCGTACCCGCGCCCTCAGCTCGTCACTCCAGCTCTCCTCGGAGTACCGACGGTTCAGGTACAACTCCTTGGCATGCCGGAGCACGGGGCGGTGCTCGGCCGGCAGCCGGGCCAACGCCCAGTCCGCGGCGGCGTCCTTCGACCGGATCTCACCGGTGGCGAGGGTGGTCCAGACGCGGGCGAAGGTCAGCAGGACGTTGCGGGTGTCGTCGTCGAGATTCTGGCGCAGGCCGGGAATGCCGGCCATGGTCGCGCGGACCAGGTCCGCGTGCGGAACCGGGTCGAGGACCTGCGCGGGCGGCGCACCGGTGAGCGGATGGTCGCCGGCCAGCACCGTCGCGACCAGCAGGGCCAGGTCGGGCATGGGTGCCGGCTGAGGTGGCCCGCCGACCTCGAAGTCCTGGCGCAGCCATTCGCCGTAGTGGAAGTCGCAGATCGGCGGGTACCGCCACGGGCGGACCTCCGACTGGACGACCACGGTGAGTTCGACGGGGCGGGCCTGGTTCCGGGAACCGGAGAGCGGGAACAGCCCGTCGAGGAGCTGACGCCGCTCCTGGTCGTTCAGGGGCCGCCGGGTGATGACCAGAACGTCCAGGTCGCTGGCCGGTTTGAGGCCACCGAGCACCGCGGAGCCGTGCAGGTAGCTCCCGACCACCTCCGGACCCAGGACGCGGCCCACCAATCCGACGATCTCCCGAAGCTGATCCATCGCGCCAGTTTCGGCCCTCGGCGGGCACGGCGCACCCGGATTTCCGCCGGCCGGCATGGCCTTCGCGGGCGCCGGGTATGGGGTGGTGGTGACCGGACCTGAGCAGAGCAGACGGCAGCAGGAAGAAGCGCTCGAGAGCGGCGAAATCTACCAGGACACCGAGGGACGCCGGACCGACGATCCGCGTGCCGGCGCGGGGCACGCGCGCAGTGAGGCCGACCGGAACGCCGAGCACCTGCGGCGCGGCGAGGTCGGCCCGGGCGTACCGGAGCAGTAGCGGCCGCCGGTCCGCCCGGCCCGCCGACGCGGGTGCGGGCGGCGACGCGGGCCGGCACAGCCGACGGTCCGCGTACCGCTCAGCGGCGCTGGTTGTCGAGCATCTCGTTGAGGTGCAGCGCCGTGGTGATGAGCGCGAGGTGACTGAACGCCTGCGGGAAGTTGCCGATCTGCTCGCCGGTGAGGGCGATCTCCTCCGCGTACAACCGCAGGTTGCTGCTGAAGGTGAACATCTTCTCGAAGGTGAGCCGGGCGTCGTCGAGCCGGCCGGCGCCGGCGAGCGCCGAGACGTACCAGAAGGTGCACATGTTGAAGGTGCCCTCGTCGCCGGGCAGCCCGTCGGGTGCGGCCGCGGGGTCGTACCGGTGCACCAGGCTGTCGGAGACCAGCTCCTCCTCGATGGCGCGCAGCGTCGACCGCCAGAGCGGGTCGGTGGGGGTGATGAAGTTGACCGCCGGCATGATGAGCAGCGCCGCGTCGAGGACGCTCTCCCCGTAGCTCTGCACGAAGGAGCGGCGGATCGGGTGGTAGCCGCGCTCCATGATCTGGTTGTAGACGGTGTCGCGCTGCTCGACCCAGCGGTAGACGTCGGCCGGCCGACCGTGCCGGCCGGCGAGGCGGATCGCCCGGTCGAAGGCGACCCAGGACATCATCCGGCCGTACGTGTAGTTGCGGGGGTGGTGGCGGCTCTCCCAGATGCCCGCGTCGGGCTGGTCCCAGTTGCGACAGAGCCAGTCGACGAGCCGGACGGTGCTGCGCCACACCTGGTGCGAGGGCCGGATGCCCTGCTGGTCGGCGAGGTGCATGGCGTAGAGGGCCTCGCCGTGGATGTCGAGTTGCAGCTGGTCGGCCGCGCCGTTGCCGATCCGCACCGGGCCGGAGCCGCGGTAGCCCTCGAAGTGTTCGAGCACCTCCTCGTGCAGGTCGGAGGAGCCGTCCACCCGGTACATGATCTTCAGGGGGGCGGCGTTGTCGCCCGCCTCGCGGATCCGCTCGTCCAACCAGTCCACGTACCGGCTGGCCTCCTCGGTGAAGCCGAGGCCGAGCAGCGCGTGCACCGAGAAGGAGGTGTCCCGGATCCAGGTGTAGCGGTAGTCCCAGTTGCGGGTGCCGCCGATCTGCTCGGGCAGCGAGGCGGTCGGCGCGGCGATCATCGCGCCGGTCGGGGCGTACGTCATGAGCTTCAGGGTGATCGCGGACCGTTCCACCATCTCCCGCCAGCGCCCGCCGTAGGTGGAGCGCTCCAGCCAGCGGCGCCAGAAGTCGAGGGTACGTTCGAACATCGCCTCGACCTCTTCGGCCGCCATGATCCGGGGACCCCGGACCGAGGCGGTCTCCAGCACGACGCCGCCGGTCTCGCCCTCCTGGAGGGTGACCCGGCCGACCAGGTCGTGACCGTTCTCGACCTCCCGCTCCCGGAACAGCTTCGGGACCGGGCGGACCGGGTTGAGCGTCAGGCTCAACGACGGGCTGCGGAAGACGAACCCCTCGGGGTGCACCTCCAGCTCGTGGCGCTCCCGGCCGTAGTCAAACCGCGGCCGGCACTCCAGCTTGAAGGGCATGCTGCCGCGGATCATCCGGACCAGCCGGACCAGGCGGTGCTGGTCGGTGGGGCGGTCCCCGGCGATCGGCATCCAGTCGATGATCTCGGCGACCCCGTCGGCGCTGATGAAACGGGTGATCAGGATCGGCGTGTCGGGCTGGTAGAGCTGTTTGGTCACGTAGCGCACGCCGTCGGGGGAGATCCGGAAGTAGCCGCCCCGGACCCGGTCCAGCAGCGCCGCGAAGATGCTGGGGGAGTCGAAGCGCGGTGCGCAGAACCAGTCGATGGTGCCGTCACACGTGACGAGGGCAGCCGTCTGGAGGTCACCGATGAGCCCGTGGTCCTCGATGGCGGGATAGTCGTCCACGCCGCCCTCCCCACGTCACCTGTTTCCGTTCGGACGGTAGACGCCGTGGGGTGGCGTGGGACGCCGGAGCGGGCGACGGTCACCCGTCGGGGGTATCCCGCCGCGACGGCGCCGCCCGGCGGGGCGCGGTGCTCAGGGCGGTCGACGACACCGACCGCGCCGCCGCGGGTACGGGTCAGCCGTCGACCTCGATCACCTCGTCCGGCGTCCGTCGCGGCGTGGCCGGCGGCTCGCCGTCGGGCGCCCAGCCGACCCGGATCACCAGGTACGGCTCGCCGACCCCGGCGAGCAGGTCGCGCAGCATCCGGCGCGGCCAGGCCAGCTCGATGGCGTCGCTGATCGGCGCGGTGGCCAGTCCGTCGGCGGTGGCGGTGAGCAGCAGCGCGGACAGTGCCTCGCCACCGCGCAGCCAGGCCGCCGGGTCGTCGCGTTCGCCGAAGAGGATCACGTACGCGGCGCCCCGGTCGAAGCCGTCGCCGGCGCTGAGCCCGGCCGTGCCGCCCGGGGCGTGGTCGCGTAGCGGCACCCGGCGGGGCGCGGGCCGTACGGCGGCGGCGGCGGGCACCCCGTCGCCGGATCCGGCCGGCCGGTCGGTCCACCGGCGCAGTTCCGCCCGGTACGCGGGATCGGCCAGCTCGGCGTCGGCGGCCCGGGCGGTGGTCACGGCGAGCATCGGCATCTGGTCGTCCCGGACCAGGTGCAGGTAGGACTCCTCGGCCTCGACCGCGGCGCGCAGCCGGGACAGCAGCGCCGCCGACACCGGCCGATCGGTGTAGGCCCGGCGGTCGGTGTGCCGGCGGGTGATGGCCTCGACCAGCCGGCCGGCGGTGAGGTCCAGGTCGGCCGGGCCGGTGACCCGCAGCCGGGCCAGCAGCGCCGGGTCGTCCGGATCGGGCAGCCGGCTGACGGTCGCCGCCCAGCCGGTCGCGGCCAGCCACACCCGGGCGTGGTGCAGCGCGGCACCGCAGCTCAGGGTGAGCAGCCGGCCGTCCGGGTCGGTGGTGGTCAACCGCCGGTCGGGGTCGGCGCGCAGCTCGAGCGCGTCCGGGGTGACCCGCCAGCGCCAGGGCTGGGTGTTGAACACCGAGGGGGCGTGCCGGGCCTGCCGGGCCGCGGCCTCCAGCACCTCCGCCACGGGGGTCTGCTCGGTCCAGGTCGATGGCCGGCTCATGGTGCGCCTCCTCGTTGCTCGTCCCCTTTCGACCCTGCTCTCGCGGCGGGGGCGAAGGCCAGGGCCGGAGGGCCCAGGGCGGCGGGCCGGGCGGCCCGCGC
>NZ_KQ058885.1 GCF_000982955.1 Micromonospora sp. HK10
GCCAGCTCGCCCAGGAGTACGACCTGCCCCGCGCAACGTCGCTGCAACGTCCCCGAAACTAGCGTCGGCGCCGTCCACCCCCCACGGACGGCGGAGGTACCCATGACGCGCTACGACGCCCCCACCCACTGGCAGTCCCGCTACGACCACTACATCGGCGGCGACTACGTGAAACCGCACGGCGGCCGGTACTTCGAGAACCCCACCCCGGTCACCGGAGAGACCTTCTGCGAGGTGGCCCGCGGCACCGCCGAGGACGTGGAGAAGGCCCTCGACGCCGCGCACGGCGCCGCCGACGCGTGGGGTCGCACCCCCGTCGCCGAGCGCTCGCTAATCCTCAACCGGATCGCCGACCGGATGCAGGAGAACCTGGAGTCCCTGGCCATCGCCGAGACCTGGGACAACGGCAAGGCGGTACGCGAGTCCCTGGCCGCCGACATTCCCCTCGCGATCGACCACTTCCGCTACTTCGCCGGCGCCATCCGGGCCCAGGAGGGCTCCCTCGGCGAGCTGGACGACGACACCGTGGCGTACCACTTCCACGAGCCGCTGGGCGTGGTCGGGCAGATCATCCCGTGGAACTTCCCGATCCTCATGGCGGTCTGGAAGCTCGCCCCGGCGCTGGCCGCCGGCAACGCCGTGGTGCTCAAACCCGCCGAGCAGACGCCCGCCTCGATCCACTACCTGCTCTCGCTGATCGGCGACCTGCTCCCGCCGGGCGTGCTGAACGTGGTCAACGGCTTCGGTGTCGAGGCGGGCAAGCCACTGGCGTCCTCGCCCCGGGTGGCGAAGGTGGCGTTCACCGGCGAGACCACCACCGGGCGGCTGATCATGCAGTACGCCAGCGAGAACATCAAGCCGGTCACCCTGGAGCTGGGCGGCAAGAGCCCGAACGTCTTCTTCGACGACGTCAGCGCCGCCTCCGACGACTTCCGGGACAAGGCGCTCGAAGGCTTCACCATGTTCGCCCTCAACCAGGGCGAGGTGTGCACCTGCCCGTCCCGGGCGCTGATCCAGCAGGGCCACTACGCCGACTTCCTCGCCGCGGCGGTGGCGCGTACCGAGGCGATCGTCGCCGGGCACCCGCTCGACACCGACACGATGATCGGTGCGCAGGCCTCCAACGACCAGCTCGAGAAGATCCTTTCCTATCTGGACATCGGGCGGCAGGAGGGCGCCCGGGTACTGACCGGAGGGTCCCGCGCCGACCTGGGTGGCGACCTGTCGGGCGGATACTACGTGGAGCCAACCATCTTCGAGGGCGACAACTCGATGCGGATCTTCCAGGAGGAGATCTTCGGACCGGTGGTCTCGGTGACCTCCTTCGCCGACCTGGACGACGCCGTGAAGATCGCCAACGACACCCTGTACGGGCTCGGGGCCGGCGTGTGGACCCGGGACCTGAACACCGCGTACCGGGCCGGGCGGGCGATCCAGGCCGGCCGGGTCTGGACCAACTGCTACCACGCCTACCCGGCGCACGCCGCGTTCGGCGGGTACAAGCAGTCCGGCATCGGCCGGGAGAACCACAAGATGATGCTGGAGCACTACCAGCAGACCAAGAACCTGCTGGTCAGCTACTCCGCCAAGAAGCTGGGCTTCTTCTGATGGGTGACCCGGTCACCCTGACCCCCGCGGCGGCCGACCTGATCCGGTCGCTGCGGGGGCAGCACGGGCCGCTGATGTTCCACCAGTCCGGCGGCTGCTGCGACGGCAGTGCCCCGATGTGCTTCCCCGCCGGCGAGTTCCGCACCGGCGGATCGGATGTCCTGCTCGCGGCGCTCGCGGTCGACGGGGTGCCCGAGCCGGTCGAGTTCTGGATGTCCGCCGCCCAGTGGGAGCTGTGGAAGCACACCCGGCTCACGGTCGACGTGGTGCCGGGCCGCGGCAGCGGCTTCTCGCTGGAGGCCCCGGAAGGGGTCCGCTTCCTCATCCGCTCCCGACTCGCCGCCTGACGACCGTGCCGGCGGGCCGGAGCTGGTCCCCGACCGACGGCCGTGCCGGTGAGCGGGAGACTGGTCCCGGACCGACGCCGTGCCGGTGAGCGGGGAGCTTGTCTCCGCTCACCGGCACCGGCCCGGGTCAGCCGACGCTGAACACCACGTTGTCCAGCTCGCCGCGGAACTGGTCGTTGTTGGTCAGGCCGGCGCCCTTGGCGCCTACGCTCACCTTCGCGGTGTTGCTGATGTCCATGCTGGCGTCCCCGGCGTAGGGCACCGGCGCGTTGGCGCCCACCGTGATGGTGAGCTGAGTGCCGCGCCGCTTGCACTGCACGAAGGTCCAGCCCTTGTCGGCGATCGAGATCCCGCTGTTGAGCCGCACCTCATACCAGGTGCCCGCCCGGAAACCGGAGATCCGGCAACCCGGCACGCCGTTGTCCGCCTGGAGCTTCCACTGGCTGCCGGTCGTCGTGTAGACACCCTTCTGCACCAGGTTCGCCCCGGCGGTGACCTGACCGGCGGTCAGCTTGACCAGGGCGCTGATGGTGAAGTCCTGGCTGCCCGGATTGAGGTTCGCCGCGTGCGGCACCTCGATCACCGCGCTTCCGGCGGCCGGAAAGGCAACCGCCGGGCTGCTGCCGGTGCCGTTGGGCCGGGTCGCGCGGGACAGGCTGCCCGGTGCGTTCACCGCCAGGCAACCCGAGTCGCCCGGCGTGGCCACGTCGGCGAAGCACCCCGACGTCCACGGTCCCGGCTCGACCTGGCCGGTCGGCGTGGCGTCGAAGTCGAGGCGCAGCTGCTCGGTGGCGGCGTACGCGGGCCCGGTGTCCATCAGCACGGCGGCGGCCAGGGTGGCGGCGCCCAGAGCGAGTGCGGACATGGTTCGACCCATGAAGGTCCTCCGAAGAGTTGTGCCGCGGTCCCCCGTGATGGCCGCAGCGTCCCCACATGATCGGGACCCGAACAACCGCTGTCAATGCCCACCGCCCGCCGCACGTCAGTCGTCGCAGGCGTACCCGTCGCCGTCCCGGTCCGAATCGTAGATGTCGTCGCCGATGACACGGATCGGTCCGGTGACGTACGCGGGGCCGTTGCCGCTGCCGCCCGCACAGTCGTCCAGACGCCGACGGTCGCCGGAACTGCCACCACCTGGCGATCCCGATGGACGATCGCCGGAGCTGAGGTCACCGGTCGGCGGGGCCTCAGCGCCCCGGGGACCATCGACGCCTCAGGCGATCTGCCGGAGGTCGTCGCCGTAGTCGAAGATGATCCGGAGCTTGGCGCCGAGGGCGTTCGCGTACCGCGCGAGGGTGGCCACCTCGTTCACGTCGAGGTCGCCGTTCTCGATCTGGCTCACCCGGCCCGGCGTAACCCCCATCAGCTCCGCGACCTGGCGCTGTGTCAGACCCAACCGCTTCCGCTCCTCAGCCAGGTGGAAGGCGCTCACCCAGGCCTCGGTCCGGGCACGCTCGTGCGCGTAGGCCGCGTCGTCACCGCCGAGCTCGGCCCGCACCTCGTCCCAGTCATAGAATTCCGTCACCGCTCCCCCCTCCGCTCGCGCTCGTGGTCGAGCCACGTCTTGTAGGCGACCTCCGCCGACGGGATGCTCTGCTGATACCACCGACCCCAGTTCCGGGCCTTGTTACCGGCGACCAACAACACGGCCTGCGACCAGGGGTCGAAGACGAACAGGATGCGGATCGCCACGTCCCGGCCCGACCGGGGCCGGAGTTCCTTCAGGTTGTGGATACTGCTGCCGCGGAGTGTGTCGACAAGTGGCCGTCCGAGTCCGGGACCGGCCTCGGCCAGCTTGTCCACGGCCACTCGTACGCTCTCATAGGAGTCCGGGTCGCTCCGCCGCAGTTCGCGCAACCACTGGCGCACTTCCCCGGTGACCCGGACCGACCAAGATCCGCCTGCCGTACCCACCTGTTGACTATAGCTCTAACTAAACCTTCTCACCGGCCGTCGAGGAGGGGTTGGGTGGGGTTCCAGGGTGGGGCGCCGGCGGCGTCACGGCGGCGGCGGGCGATCGCCGACAGTGCCTCCAGGACGACCCGGTTGCCGAGGAACGCGGTGATGTCGGCGTGGTCGTACGGCGGGGCGACCTCGACCACGTCGACCCCGACCACGGGCAGTTCGTTGCAGCAGCGCCGGACGGCGTCCAGGAGCTGCCGCGAGGTCAGGCCGCCCGGTTCCGGGGTGCCGGTGCCGGGCGCCATGCCGGGGTCGACCACGTCCACGTCGACGGAGAGGAAGACGCCCTCGCACTCGTCGACCGCGATCCCGAACGCCTCGGTGAGGCAGCTGTCCAGCCCGCGCGCGACCAGCTCGGTCATCTCGTACGAGCGCATCCGCTGCCCGGCCATCCAGGCCAGCGTCGACGGGCCCGGCCAGTAGCCGCGCAGGCCGATCTGGAGGAAGCGGTCGCCGCGTACCGCGCCGGACTCGATGAGCCGGCGCATCGGCTGGCCGTGCCCGTGCAGCGAACCGAACTCGATGTCCCCGGTGTCGGCGTGCGCGTCGAAGTGGACCAGCGACACCCGGCCGAGTCCGTGGTGCCGGGCCACCCCGGTGGCGTCGGGCAGGGCGATGGAGTGGTCGCCGCCGAGCACGATCGGGATCGCCCCGGCGGCGGCGGCCGCGTGCACGGCGGTCTCCAGTGCGGCCAGCGAGCGTTCGATGTCGCCGGAGAACATCTCCACGTCGCCCGCGTCGTACACGCGCAGGTCCCGCAGGCCGTCGACGCGCAGCGCCAGCGACGGGCGGGAGCCGTCGTGCGGCAGGTAGCAGGCCTGCCGGATGGCGGACGGGCCGAACCGGGTGCCGGGCCGGTGGGAGGTGCCGCCGTCGAAGGGCGCGCCGACGATCACCACGTCCGCGTCGGCGTAGGTGACCGGCTCCTCCAGGGTGCAGGGCGGTACGCCGAGAAACGTGATGTCGGGGCCGTACATCGGGCCGTAACGGGTCACCGTTCCTCCATCCCCCAGGGCGAGCCGTAGGCGGTCAGCAAGTCGAGGAAGGGCAGCGGGGGCAGCGCCTCCGGCCCGAGCACCCCGCTGCCGGACCAGGCGCCGGTGGCCAGCAGTTCCAGCGCGACGACCGGGTTGACGGCGGTCTGCCAGACCACCGCCTGGTGGCCGTACTCCGCCATCGACCACTCGTTGTCGACCACGTGGTAGAGGTAGACCCGGCGGGGCCGGCCGTCCACGCCGGTGCCGGTCACGTACGTGCCGGCGCAGGTCTTGCCGCGCATCCGGTCGCCGAGGGTGGCCGGGTCGGGCAGGCAGGCGGCCACCACGTCGCGGGGCGCGACCGAGGTGCCGCCCACCCGCACCGGCGTGACCGCGTCGAGGCCGAGCTTGTGCAGCGTCTTCAGCACCTCGATGAACTCGTTGCCGAGGCCGTACTTGAAGGTGACCCGCTTCGCCTCGATCCAGCGCGGGATGAGCAGCACCTCCTCGTGCTCGACGTTGACGCACTCGACCGGGCCGATCCCGGCCGGGAAGTCGAACACCTCCGGCTCGGAGAAGGGCGCCGTGGTGTACCAGCCGCGGCCGGTCTCCCAGACCACCGGCGGGTTGAGGCACTCCTCGATGGTGGTCCAGATGGAGAACGACGGCGCGAAGTCGTAGCCGTCGACGGTCAGGTTCGCCCCGTCGCGTACCCCGATCTCGTCGATCTCGGCGAAGAGTTCGTCGGCGGCGTAGCGGGCGAAGACGTCGGAGAGGCCGGGCTCCACGCCGATGCCGCAGAGCGCCAGCCGGCCGGCTTCCGTCCAGGCGGCGGCCGCCGCGAACTGCTCGTCGCCGAGCTTCACGCCGGTCTCCGTGTGCGGCGCCGACGGGTGGGGACGGGACAGGGACATCGCCATGTCGAGGTAGTCGGCCCCGGCGGCGAACGCGCCGTCGAAGATCGGCATGACGAAGCGCGGGTCGACCGCGTTGAGCACGTGGGTGATCCGGTGCTCCCGGCAGAGCGCGGCGACCGCGTCGGCGGAGGAGGCGTCGACGGTCGCGGCGACGAACCGGTCGCCGTGGCCGGCCACCGCCCGCGCGGCGCGGGCAGGGTCGTAATCGGCGACGACCATGGCGTCGAAGAAGGTACGGCGGGCGGCGATGGCGACGGCGGCGGAGCCGACGCCGCCGGCGCCGACGAGCAGGATGCGCATCAGGAATCGAACCCCAGTCCAAGACGATCGAGAGTACGGAGCCAGAGGTTGCGCCGGCCCTCGTGCGCGTCGGCGCGGGCGAGCGACCAGCGGGTGAGGTGGATGCCGGCGGCCCGGACCGGCTCCGGCGGGAACGGCAGCGGCTTGCGGCGGACCAGGTCGAGCCGGGTCAGCGGGGTCTCCTCGCCACCGAGCAGGTCGAGCATGACCCGGGCGCCGAAGCGGGTGGCCCCGACGCCGAGCCCGGTGAACCCGGCCGCGTACGCCAGCCGCCCCTCGAATCCCGTGCCGAAGAACGCGCAGAACCGGGTGCAGGTGTCGATGACACCGCCCCAGCGGTGGCTGAACCGCAGCCCGTCCAGTTGCGGGAAGGTCGTGAAGAAGTGGTCGGACAGGGCGGTGAAGGTGGCCGTCCGCTGTTCGAGCGAGGGCGCCATCCGGTTGCCGTAGTGGTAGACCGCGTCGTAGCCGCCGAACAGGATCCGGCCGTCGGCGGTGATCCGGTAGTAGTGGAACTGGTTGCCGGTGTCGGCCAGCCCTTGCCGGTTGGCCCAGCCGATCGCGTCCCGCTGGGCCGGGGTCAGCGGCTCGGTCATCAGCGCGTAGTCGTAGACCGGCACCAGCCAGGCGCGCAGCCGGCGCAGCAGCGGCGGGAACGCGTTGGTGGCGAGCACCACCTGCCGGGCCCGGACCGCGCCCGGAGCGGCGTCCGCACCGCCGGCCGTGGTCGCGCGCAGCGCGCCGCCGTCCCGGGCCAGGCCGGTGACCCGGGTGTGTTCGTGGACGCGTACGCCGAGGTCGAGGGCGGCCCGGCGGAGTCCCCAGGCCAGCCGCGCCGGGTCGAGCAGGGCCACCCGGTCCCGGTCCCACAGCCCGCCCAGGTACGTCGGCGAGTGCACCTCGGCGCGTACCTCGTCGCGGTCGAGCAGCCGGACGTCGTGGCCGTACCGGCGGGCCAGGTCGGCGTCGGCGGCCAGCCCGGCAAGCTGGTACGGCTCGACGGCCACGGCCAGTTCACCGCTGCGGTCGAAGTCGCAGTCGATGCCGTACCTCGCGACGGCCGCCGCGATGGCGTCGAGGTTTTCCCGGCCGAGCCGGTCCAGCTCGGCGATCTCGCCGGGGAACCGGTCGACGCCGTTGGCCAGGCCGTGGGTGAGGGACGCCGCGCAGAAGCCGCCGTTGCGCCCCGACGCCGCCCAGCCGCAGGTGCCGGCGTCGACCAGGAGCACGTCCCGATCCGGGTCGGCCTCCTTGGCCAGCAGCGCGGTCCAGAGGCCGGCGTACCCGCCGCCGACGATCAGCAGGTCGGCCTGGTGCGGGCCGGCCAGCGGCGGCAGCGGGTCGGGGCGCTCCGCCCGGTCGAGCCAGTACGGGACGGGCGCGGCGTCGGCCAACGCCCGGCCGGTATGCGGGAGGATCATGACGCGCTCTTCGGCGCCCCGACGGCCGCGACGGGCGCCGCGAGAGCCGCGCGCCGGGCCCGACGGCCCTGGAGCGAGCTGGCCCCGACGACCGCCAGCGCGATCACGAACATCGCCGTGCCGATGACGTTGACCTGGGGTGGGATGCCCTTCCCGGCGGCGCCCCAGACGTACATCGGGAAGGTGACGGTGGTGCCCGAGTTGAAGTTCGTGATGATGAAGTCGTCGAAGCTGAGCGAGAAGGCCAGCAACGCGGCCGCCACGATGCCGGGCAGCACCAGCGGCAGGGTGATCCGCCGGAAGGTCTGCCACTCGTTGGCGTACAAATCCATGGCCGCCTCCTCGAGCCGCCGGTCCATGCCGGCGAGGCGGGCCTTCACGGTGACCACGACGAACGACACGCAGAACATCACGTGCGCGATGACGATGGTCCAGAAGCCCAGCGGGATCTGCGCGGCGACGAAGAGGGCGAGCAGCGAGGTGCCCATCACCAGTTCGGGGGTGGCCATCGGCAGGAAGATCAGCCCGTTGATCCCGGCCCGGCCCCGGAAGCCGTGCCGGACCAGGGCGAACGCCATCAGAGTCCCGAGGACGGTGGAGATGACCGTGGCGATCAGGCCGATCTCGATGCTGCGGATGACCGCGTCGCGCATCTCCAGGGTCGGGAAGGGATGGGTCCAGTTGTCCAGGGTGAACTCGTGGAAGTCGTAGGACAGCCGGCTGGAGGGCCGGTTGAAGGAGAGCCCGGCCACCACGATGATCGGCAGCGAGAGGTAGAGCAGGACGAGCAGCGCCACCCCCATCACCCACCGGTCGGCGAGCCAACGTCGCAGTTTCACAGCACCTCCTCCGTGCCGGCCTTGCGCAGGTAGCCGAAGACGATCGCGAGGATCGCCGCCATCAGCAGGAACGACAGGGCGGCGCCCTGCGGGTAGTCCAGCCGGACCAGGAACGCCGAGTCGATCACGTTGCCGATCATGTACTCGTTCGGCGTGCCGAGCAGTTCGGCGTTGATGTAGTCGCCGGTGGCGGGGATGAAGAAGAGCAGCGTGCCGGCGATCACCCCGGGCATGGACAGCGGCAGGGTGACCTTCTGGAAGGCCCGCAGCGGGCTGGCGTACAGGTCGCTCGCCGCCTCCAGCAGGCGCGGGTCCAGCCGTTCCAGGCTCGCGTACAGCGGCAGCACCAGGAAGGGCAGGAAGTTGTAGGTGAGGCCGAGGATCACCGCGAACGGGGTGGCCAGCAGCCGGCCGTCCGGGCCGAGCAGGTGCACGTCGCGCAGCAGCCCGACCACCCAGCCGTTGTCGGACAGGATGGTCTTCCAGGCCAGGGTGCGGACCAGGAAGCTGGTGAACATCGGCGCGACCACGGCGACCAGCAGCAGGTTCTTCCACCGGCCGGCCTTCTGCGCGATCCCGTACGCCAGCGGGTAGCCCATGAGCAGGGCCAGCACGAGCGCGATCGCGGAGTAGCCGAACGAGCGGGCGAGCTGCGGCCAGTACTGCTCGAGCGCGGCCGGGTAGTTGCCGAACGCCCAGGTCATCGCGTACCCGGTGGCGAGCGATCCGCTCGGGTCGTAGAGGCTGGCGGCGGCGAGTTGGAGCAGCGGCAGGGCGAAGAAGACCAGCAGCCAGGCCGCGCCCGGCAGCAGCAGCAGGTACGGCAGCAGCCGGTGCCGCCCCCGGCGGGGGGTCGGCGGCGCTGCCGGCTCCCCCGCCGGGGTGGACACGTGCGCCAGGGCGGTCATGACGCCGACCCGTCCCACCCGACGCCGCCACGGCGGCGCGCCGGGCCGTGCGGTCGGGGGTACCCGCTCATGAGCCGACCCCCACCGGCGGCTCGTCCAGCAGCGGGGCGGTCTGGTCGTCCTCGCCGGGCTCGCGGGGCAGCAGGAAGGCGTGCCGCGGGTCCCAGTGCGCGGTCACCGGGGTGCCGAGGGCGAACCGGCCGCCGACGCCGCTGTTCGCCACGAAGACGGACAGTTCGCTGCCCCAGGCCGTGCGGACCAGGTACTGGGTGCTCACCCCGACGTAGGAGGCGTCGGTGACCACGCCGCCGAGGTGCTGGTGCGCGCCGGGCACCGCGCCGGGGTCGGCGGCCAGGTGCAGCTTCTCGGGGCGTACGCCGAGGAAGACCGGCCCGTGGTCGACGCGGGCGCGGGCCGCCGGCACCGCGAAGCGCGAGCCGTGCGCGGTGACCGGCACCTCGTCGCCGGCCCGTCCGGACGCCTCGCCGGCGAGCAGGTTGGACTGGCCGAGGAAGTTCGCCACGAACGCGGTCGCCGGGTACTCGTACAGGTCGGCGGGGGCGCCGAGCTGTTCGATCCGGCCGGCGTTCATCACCGCGACCGTGTCGGCCATGGTCATGGCCTCCTCCTGGTCGTGGGTGACGTGCACGAAGGTGATGCCGACCTCGGTCTGGATCCGCTTCAGCTCGATCTGCATCTGCCGGCGCAGCTTCAGGTCGAGCGCGCCGAGTGGCTCGTCGAGCAGCAGCACCTGCGGGTGGTTGATCAGGGCGCGGGCCAGCGCGACCCGCTGCTGCTGGCCGCCGGAGAGCTGGGCCGGTTTGCGCCGGCCGTACCCGTCGAGCTGCACCAGGGCGAGCATCCGCTCGACCTGGTCGGTCACCTGGCGGATGCCGCGGCGGCGCAGCCCGAAGGCGACGTTCTCGTGGATGTCCAGGTGCGGGAAGAGCGCGTAGCTCTGGAACACGGTGTTCACCGGCCGCTTGTACGGCCGCAGCCCGGCGATGTCCCGGTCGCCGAGCAGCACCTGCCCGCTGGTCGGTTCCTCCAGTCCGGCGATCATCCGCAGGGTGGTGGTCTTGCCGCAGCCGGAGGCGCCGAGCAGGGCGAAGAAGGAGCCCTGCGGGATGGTCAGGCTGAGGTCGTCGACCGCGGTGAAGACGCCGAACCGCTTGGTCAGGTTGGCCAGCCTCAGGTCGCCGGCCGGTGTCTCGGATGCCATCCTGCTCACGCCCCGATGACCTGCTGGAACTTGGTCTCGTACTCCTTCTCCCGCTTTTCGTCCAGGGCCATGAAGACCTTGGACTTCGACAGCATCGCGTCGTCGGGGAAGATGAGCGGGTTGCTCGCCAGGTCCGGGTCGATCTTCTCCATCTCGGCCTGGGCGCCCTTGACCGGGCAGATGTAGTTGACGTACGCGGCCAGCTTGGCGGCCACCGCCGGGTCGTAGTAGTAGTTGATCAGCTCTTCGGCGTTGGCCCGGTGGCTGGCCTTGTTCGGCACCAGCATGTTGTCCGACCAGAGCATCACGCCGGACTCGGGCACCACGAACTTGATCTTCTCGTCCTCGAAGCCGAGCTGGATCACGTCCCCGGACCAGCCGATGCACGCGGCGATGTCGCCCTTGGCCAGGTCGGGGGCGTAGTCGTTGCCGGTGAACTTGCGGATCTGCTTGCTGTCGACAGCCTTCTTGAGCTTGTTGAGGGCGTCGTCGAACTGGGCCGTGGTGAATTCGGCCGGGTCGTGTCCGTTGGACTGGAGCAGCAGGCCCATCGTGTCGCGCATCTCGGACAGCGCGGTCACCTTGCCCTTGAGGTCGGGGCGGGTGAGCAGCTCGTCGACGGTCCGGATCTCCTTGGTCACCTTGGCGTTGTACGCGAGCCCGGCGAGGCCGGACTGCCACGGAATGGCGAGCTGGTTGTCGCTGTCGAAGGAACGGTTGCGCAGCGAGGGCAGCAGGTTCGCCTCGACGTTGGGCAGCTTGGCCTTGTCCAGCTTCTGGATCCAGCCGAGCCGGATCATCCGGGCGGCCATCCAGTCGGTGAGGACCATGACGTCCCGCCCGGTGGACTGGCAGCCGGCGAGCTGGTTCTGCACCTTGCCGAAGAACTCGTTGTTGTCGTTGACGTCCTCGGTGTACGTGACCTGGATGCCCGACTTGGCGATGAACGCGTCGAGGGTGGGGCGCTTGGCCTCGTCCTTCTCGTCGACGTCCATGTACTGCGGCCAGTTCGAGAACGCCAGCTTCTTCTCCGTCGCGGAGAGGTCCTCGCTCTTACAGCCGGCCTCGGTCTGCTGGGCACCCTTCGTGCCGCAGCCGGCGAGCGTGCCCGCGGTGGCGAGCAGCGCGGCCGAGCCGAGGGTGCCGGTGAGCAGACCACGCCGGGTGAGGGGCCGGAGGGGACTACGCATGTGACGACTCCTCTGGGGGTCATCGTCGGCGGCGGGACGGGGGTGGCACGCCGGCGGGAGGGTCAATGGCGATGGACGACTGATCCTGACATGCAGTGACCTTCCTTACAAGGGATTCCGTTGCGGGAATAGCGATGGACCACGAAATACGCCAGACTGCGCGCGGGCACTACGCTCAGCCCCAAGGATCCGGACAAGCGGGAGCGACGATGGCCAACCGGCAGCTCGAGAACGGAAACGGGACGCGGCGCATCACCGTGCGTGAAGGAGCCAGTCACGCGCTGCTCGACGACGTGGCCAAGCAGATCATCGAGCAGCTCCAGGAGGACGGGCGACGCCCGTACGCGACCATCGGCAAGGCCGTCGGGCTCTCCGAGGCGGCGGTCCGGCAGCGGGTGCAGCGGCTGCTCGACGTCGGCGTCATGCAGATCGTCGCGGTGACCGATCCCCTCCAGCTCGGCTTTCCCCGCCAGGCCATGATCGGCCTGCGCACCGACGGCGACCTGGAGGCGGTGGCGGACAGGCTCGCCGAGTTCGAGGAGATCGACTACGTGGTGATCACCGCCGGCTCGTTCGACCTGCTGGCCGAGGTGGTCTGCCGCAACGACGAGCACCTGCTGGAGATCCTGCAGAAGCTGCGGGGCGTCACCGGGGTGCTGGCGACCGAGGCGTTCGTCTACCTCAAGCTGCGCAAGCAGACCTACAGCTGGGGTACGGCGTGATCAGCGCGCCTTCGCGGCGGCGACGAACGCCCGCCAGGCGGTCGGGGTGAAGGCAAGGGTGGCCCCGTCGCGGTCCTTGCCGTCCCGGACCAGCACCCGGCCGGACAGGTTGTCGGCCACCTCGACGCAGTCGCCGCCGTTGTTGCTGCTGCGGGTGGCGGTGCGCCAGCGGGCGTCGGTCAGCTCCATGTCCTCGCCACTTCCCTGATCAGCTGGATCGACCGGCGGTGGGAAGCGCCTCACCGGTGACGCTCTCCCACCTGCGCTCCAGGTTGGCAACATCCAATGGATCGCTCACGATCTCACCGCGGAGCTGATTGTCCAGATAGGCCACCTCGCTGCCATCCGGCAGCCGGGCGAGCATGAACGGGCCGGCCAGCCCGGTGTGCCACGGACCGTCCGCCGGGATGACCGGACACCTCCCGCACGTCCCGGCGCCCGGGCGCGCCTCCGGGTGCGTTTGTTGTGGCCAGGGCAACCACAAACGCACCCAAAGCTGGGCGGGAGCGATCTCGCCCAACGCGGTGGCGGTAAGGGGCACTGCCCCGACGCCCACCAGCACCAATTGCCCCATCCGGCGCTCGGCCGGCGAGCCCCGACAGCACGGCCACCTGGGGTCGGTCCCGGCCGCCGAGGTGTGGCTACACGGCCGAACACCCTGCGGAATCCGTTGCAGTCGCCGATGCCACTCGCTGAATCCGTTGCACAGAGCCGTAAAGGCTTGCGTTATCAGCACTGCCTATGGGATAACCGTGGGCAGAGCGGCCGGTGTCACCCCGGACCGGCCCGAGACCCGATGAGGCTGACATGGCCAACGCCACCGACCACCTCTGGATGCACTTCACCCGGATGGCCAGCTACTCCGCCGGCGAGGTACCGACCATCGTGCGCGGCGAGGGCGCGTACGTCTGGGACTCGCAGGGCCGCCGTTACCTGGACGGCCTCGCCGGGCTCTTCGTCGTCAACGCCGGCCACGGTCGGACCGAACTGGCCGAGGCGGCCGCCAAGCAGGCCGCCGAGCTGGCCTACTTCCCGCTCTGGTCGTACGCCCACCCGACCGCCGTCGAGCTGGCCGAGAAGGTGGCGGCGCTGGCGCCCGGCGACCTGAACCGGGTCTTCTTCACCACCGGCGGCTCGGAGGCCGTCGAGGCGGCGTGGAAGCTGGCCCGGGCCTACTTCAAGCGCACCGGCCAGCCGAACAAGTACAAGGTGGTCAGCCGCTACATCGCCTACCACGGCACCTCGATGGGGGCGCTGTCGATCACCGGCCTGCCCGGCATCAAGAGCGACTTCGAGCCGCTCGTGCCCGGCGGCATCAAGGTGCCGAACACCAACTTCTACCGGGCGCCCGAGCACGGCGACGACCCCGAGGCGTTCGGCCGGTGGGCGGCCGACGAGATCGGCCGGGCGATCGAGCGGGAAGGGCCGGACACCGTCGCCGCTGTCTTCCTGGAGCCGGTGCAGAACTCCGGCGGCTGTTTCCCGCCGCCGCCCGGCTACTTCCAGCGGGTCCGCGAGATCTGCGACGCGTACGACGTGCTGCTGGTCAGCGACGAGGTGATCTGCTCCTGGGGCCGGCTCGGCGAGTACTTCGGCGCCAACCGGTACGGCTACCAGCCCGACATCATCACCACCGCCAAGGGCATCACCTCCGGGTACGCCCCACTCGGCGCGATGATCGCCAGCGACCGGCTGATGGAGCCCTTCCTCACCGAGACCGGCATGTTCGCCCATGGGGTGACCTTCGGCGGCCACCCGGTCTCCTGCGCGGTGGCCCTGGCCAACCTGGAGGTCTTCGCCCGCGAGGACCTGATCGGCCACGTCCGGGCCAACGAGGCGGCGTTCCGGTCCACCCTGGAGAAGCTGACCGACCTGCCGATCGTCGGTGACGTCCGGGGCGACGGCTACTTCTACGGCATCGAGCTGGTCAAGGACAAGACGACCCGGGAGACCTTCGACGAGGCCGAGTCCGAGCGGCTGCTGCGCGGCTTCCTCTCCACCGCGCTCTTCCAGGCCGGGCTCTACTGCCGCGCCGACGACCGCGGCGACCCGGTAGTGCAGCTCGCCCCGCCGCTGATCGCCGACCAGCAGCAGTTCGACGAGATCGAGCAGATCCTGCGCGGCGTGCTGACCGAGGCATGGTCGCGCCTCTGACCGGCGGCTCAGGGGCGGCCGGGACCGACCGGTCCCGGCCCGG
>NZ_KQ058886.1 GCF_000982955.1 Micromonospora sp. HK10
TTGGCGGGCCGCTGGCCGGGGCTGGCCGGCCGGGGCGGCCTGGTGCTGCTCACCGCCGTGCTGCTGGCCGGGGCGCCGGGGCTGGTGCTGGACGCGGCGGCGGCCCGCGCCCACCGCAACGGCGGGGCGTACCCGGTGGTGTCGATGCCGGCCTCCCGGGTGGCCGCGGCGCGCTGGGTGCACGCGCACAGCGACCCGGCCGACGTGCTCGCCACCAACGTGCACTGCCGGGAGGTGGTGGACGGCGCGTGCGACGCCCGCTCGTTCTGGCTCAGCGGCTACGCCGAGCGGTCGGTGCTGGTCGAGGGGTGGGCGTTCGCCCCCCGGATGGTCGGCCGGCCCGCCGGCCCGTACGCGCCGTTCTGGGACGCCGCCCGGCTGCGCGCCAACGACGCCGCCTTCAGCGCGCCCACCGCGGCCGGCCTGGCCGCCCTGCGCGACCGGTACGGGGTGCGCTGGCTGGTCGTGGACCGCCAGGTCGGCCGCGAGTCGCCGACCCTGCGCACCCTGGCCGACCTGCGCTACGACACCGCCCGGCTGGCGGTGTACCGGCTGCGCTGAGCGCTACTCCCAGTCCCGGTTGTTCTTCGCGGTCTGCTTGGCCAGTTGGTACGCCGGCAGCATGGCCTGGTGCTCCGCGTCGTCCGGGCCGCCCAGGGTGAGCAGGAACCGCCCCCAGATGGTCGACACCAGGATCGCCCGCTCGTGGGTACCGCTCTCCGCGACGTAGGTCGTTTCGAGGGCGTCGAGCGGCCCGGCCTTCGTCCGCCGGTACTGCCGGTCGGTGACCTCGCCGTACGCGTCGAGGAACCGGTCCAGGACCTCCTGTTGGTTGCCCGGGGTGTCCGCCTTCCAGACCCGGAGGAAGCCGAGGTGACCGGCGGGCTTGGCGTCGATCTCACAGACCGGCACGGCACCGCCGATCGCGGCGTCCCGGCCGTTCTTCACCGCCTTCGCCCGCCACTTCGCCGGCGCCGAGATGAGGAGTTCCATCGGGCAGGCGCTGGCCCGGTCGCCGAGTTCCAGGGCCGCCTCGGCCGGGGCGACGTCGTCGTACCAGGGCGGCCCGGCCACCACCGGCGACGCGGTCGGGCTCGGCGACGCCGACCCGCTCGCGGCGGTCTGCGGCTGCTCGTCGCCGCAGCCGGCGACCCCGGCCAGGGCCAGCGCGGCCAGCACGGCCGTCGCGGTACGTCGCAGCATTCCCTGTCCTCCTGCGTTCCGTGCCGTCGTGCTCGACGGCGGACCAGGGATGTTAGTAGATCTTCGTCGTTTCCGGTGCCCCGGTCAGGCCGGGCGGTGGGCGCGCAGCATCAGCGAGACACCGGGCAGCGCCTTCACCGGCAGGTACCGCTCGGCGGTGACGACGGTGCGCAGCCCGAGGTTGACCACGGGACGCAGGTCTGCGAGATCGCTGCCGGTGGCCCGGCGGCGCCGCCAGGCGGCCACCGGGCGGAGCAGCACGTTCCAGCTCCACAGCTCGTCGACGACCAGCCCGGACTGTTCGACCACGGCGCGCAAGCCGGCGCGGTCGTAGCGGCGGACGTGCCCGACCGCCACGTCGTGGGCGGACCAGAGCCGCCGGTCGGCCGGCACCGCGATCAGCGCGGTGCCGCCCGGGCGCAGGACGCGCCGGATCTCGGCGGCGGCGAGGTGGTCCTCGTCGAGGTGTTCCAGGATGTCGAAGGCGACCACCAGGCCGAGGCCGGCCGGGGGGAGCGGCAGCTGCCGGGCGTCGGCCCGGATCACGGGCAGGCCGCGGTCGCGGGCCACCGCGGCGCCCTCGGCGCTGTACTCCAGTGCGACCGGTCGCCAGCCGTGGGCCCGCAGCACGCGGGTGTTGCCGCCGCCGGCCGCGCCGACGTCCAGCGCGCGCGCCGGGCTTACCCCGGTCGCCGCGAGCCGGCGCAGCGCCCTGGCCAGCAGGGCCCGCCGCTCCCGGTACCACCAGTGGCTGTCCTCGAGCGCGGCGAGCTTGCGGATCTCGGTCGCTTCCACCCCGTGCCCCTCGGTTCGGACAAATCCACCCTAAGGGACGGGCCGGGGCCGGTCCGGGGAGCGGGAAAAATCCGGTGCGCGGCGCGCCGGGCGCTGGCAGGGTGGGCGGCCATGGGACAGCAGGCGCAGGGCTTCGACTATCTGGCACGGACCGACGGCACCGTGGTGATCACCCACCACGGCCGGGCGGCGACCACCCTGCGCGGCGGCCGGGCCGCCGAGTTCCTCGCCGAGGTCGACCAGGACCCCCAGCTGGTGATGGCCCGCTGGACCGGCAACTACCGGCGCGGCAACGAGCGCACCGCCCGCCAGCACCCCCGCAACCGGAGCTGACCGGGACCGCGCTCCGGCCCGGGACGCGCACAGGGTCCGGGCCCGGAACGGGCGCGGACCCTGTGCACGGCACCGCCGGTCACCCCGGCGACCGGCGCGGCGCTCAGCCGCGGGTGAAGACGAGGGCCACGTTGTGCCCACCGAAGCCGAACGCGTTGTTCAGCGCCGCCGGGACCTCCAGGTGGCGCGCCTTGTGGGCGGCCACATCGAGGGTGAGCCCCTCATCCGGGTCGTCCAGGTTGATCGTCGGCGGGACGATCCCGTCGCGGATGGCCAGGATGGTGGCGATCGACTCCAGCGCACCGGCCGCGCCGAGCAGGTGCCCGGTCATCGACTTGGTGGCGGTCAGCACCGGGTGGTCGCCCACCGCCTTGCGCAACGCGCCGATCTCCAGCATGTCGCCCACCGGAGTCGACGTGGCGTGCGCGTTGACGTGCACGATGTCGGTCCGGGCGACGTCCGCGTCGGCGACCGCCCGGGCGATGGCCCGGATCGCGCCCTCGCCCTCGGCGTGCGGCTGCACGATGTCGTACGCGTCCGAGGTGATGCCGGCACCGGCCAGGCGGGCGTACACCCGGGCGCCGCGGGCGGCGGCGTGGTCGGCGCGCTCCAGGACGACGATGCCCGCGCCCTCACCGAGGACGAAGCCGTCGCGGCCCTTGTCCCACGGGCGGGAGGCCTTCTCCGGCTCGTCGTTGCGGGTCGACATGGCCCGCATCGAGGCGAAACCGGCGATCGGCAGCGGGTGGATGACCGCCTCGGTGCCGCCGGCCACCACCACGTCGGCCCGGCCGGCGCGGATGATGTCCAGCCCGAGCGCGATCGCCTCCGCGCCGGTCGCGCAGGCGCTGGCCACCGAGTGCACCCCGGCCTTGGCGCCGAGTTCCAACCCGACCCAGGCGGCCGGGCCGTTCGGCATCAGCATCGGCACCGTGTGCGGGGAGACCCGCCGCGGGCCGGACGCCTCCAGGATGTCGTCCTGGGCGAGCAGGGTGGTGGCGCCGCCGATGCCGGAGCCGACGCTGACCGCGAACCGCTCCGGGTCCAGCCCGGAATCGGCCAGCCCGGCGTCGGCCCAGGCCTGCTGAGCCGCGATGAGGGCGATCGCCTCGGAACGGTCCAGCCGCCGCAGCTTGACCCGGTCGAGCACCGTCGACGGGTCGACGGCGAGTTGCGCGGCGATCCGGACCGGCAGTTGCTCGGCCCACTCCTGGGTGAGCGCACTCACCCCGGAGCGGCCGGCGAGCATGGCGTCCCAGGTCGACGCGACGTCCCCGCCGAGCGGGGTCGTCGCGCCGAGCCCGGTGACGACGACGTCGGGACGACTCATGATCAGGACTGCGCCTCGATGTAGCTGACGGCATCCCCGACCGTCTTGAGGTTCTGCACCTCGTTGTCCGGGATCTTGACGCCGAACTTCTCCTCGGCAGCCACCACGACCTCCACCATGGAGAGCGAGTCGACATCGAGGTCGTCGGTGAAGGACTTCCCCTCGGCCACGTCGTCCGGGTTCACCCCGGCAACCTCTTCGAGGATCTCGGCGAGGCCGGCGGTGATCTCGTCACGGGTCATTGCGGTTGGTTCCTCTCATCGGGGGTTCACTCGACGGCCGGCGACGCCGGTCGTCACTCCTCGGCGCGCTCGCGCCCGAGGGGGTCTTCACGGGCAGCGGACGACCTGGCCGGCGTAGGTCAGGCCGCCGCCGAAGCCGAACAGCAGCACCGGCGCGCCCGCCGGCACCTCGCGCCGCTCGATCAGCTTGGACAGGGCCAGCGGGACGCTCGCCGCCGAGGTGTTGCCGGACTCGACGATGTCCTTCGCGATGATCGCATCGGGGATGTTGAGCCGCTTGACGATGCCGTCGATGATCCGGGCGTTGGCCTGGTGCGGCACGAACGCGGCCAGCTCCGACGGGGCCACCCCGGCCCGCTCGCAGGCCTGCAGCGCCAGCGGCGCCAGCGCCGTGGTGGCCCAGCGGAACACCGCCTGCCCCTCCTGCGCGATGTACGGCCGCCAACCCTCGATGCGGACCGCGTCGCTCTTCTCCGGCACCGACCCCCAGACCACCGGGCCGACCCCGGCCGGCTCGTCGTCGCCGGTCGCGGTGACCACCGCGGCCCCCGCGCCGTCGCCGAAGATGATGCAGGTCGAGCGGTCGGTCCAGTCGGTGAAGTCGGAGAGCTTCTCGGCCCCGATGACGATCGCGTTGCGCGCCGCACCGGCCCGGATGGCGTGGTCGACCGTGCCCAGCGCGTACGCGAAGCCCGAGCAGGCGGTGTTGATGTCGTACGCGCCGGGGGCGGTGATGCCCAGCTTGGCGGCGACCCGGCAGGCCACGTTCGGGCTGCGGTCGACCGAGGTGCAGGTGGCCACCACGACGAGGTCGATGTCGGCGGCGGTCAGGCCCGAGTTGGCCAGCGCCTTGCCGGCCGCCGCGGTGGCCATGTCGGCCACCGTCTCGTCCCCGGCGATCCGCCGGGTGACGATGCCGACCCGGTCCCGGATCCACTCGTCGTTGGTGTCGACCATCTGGGCCAGCTCGTCGTTGGTCACTACCCGCGAGGGCTGGTAGTGCCCCATCGCGACGATCCTGCTGCCGGTCATCAGTGGGTGCCTTCCGTTCGCGCCTGCCGGGCGATCAGGTCCCGCGCGGCGGGCAGGTCGTCGGGGGTGTTGAGGGTGACGATCTCCGGCGCGCCCTCGCCCTTGAGTTCACGCTTGACCAGGCCGGCCAGGGTGCCGGCCGGCGGCAGCTCGATGACGCCGGTGACGCCGAGGTCGGCCAGCGTACGCATGCAGAGGTCCCAGCGGACCGGGGCGGTGACCTGGCGGACCAGCCGCTGGACCAGCTCCCGCCCGTCGCCGACGGCGGTGCCGTCCAGGTTGGACAGGAGCGTCCGGGCCGGATCGGCCGGGGTGATGCCGGCGGCGACCTCGGCCAGCGCGGCCTCGGCCGGGGCCATGTACGGGGTGTGGAACGCCCCGGCCACCTTCAGCCGGGTGATCCGGGCCCGCGTCGGCGGCTCGGCGGCGAGCTTGTCCAGCCCGTCGAGGGAGCCGGCGGCGACGATCTGGCCGGCGCCGTTGCGGTTCGCCGGGTGCAGCCCGTGGGCCTCGATCGCGGCGAGCACCTCGTCCGGGTCGCCGCCGAGCACGGCGGCCATGCCGGTCGGTTCGAGGGCGCAGGCGGCGGCCATCTCCCGGCCGCGGACCCCGGCGAGCGTCACGGCCGCCTCGGCGGTGAGCACCCCGGCGAGGGCGGCGGCGCCCAGCTCACCGACGCTGTGCCCGGCCACCAGCGCGCCGTCCGGCAGGGGCAGGTGCTCGGCCGCGAGCAGCGCGGCCGCGACCAGCAGCGGCTGCGTGCGGGCGGTGTCCCTGATCTCGTCCGCGTCCGCCTCGGTGCCGAGGTGGACCAGGTCGACGCCGGCCAGCGCGGACCACGAGCGCAGCCGCGCCTCGGCGTCGGGCAGGTCGAGCCAGGGGGTCAGGAAGCCGGGCTTCTGGGAACCCTGGCCGGGGGAGAGTACGGCGAGCACGCTTACGACTCTGACGGATACTCGCGGGTCGCGCTGTAACGCACGGCACCAAACCGTACTAGAAGCTTTGGATGGTTCCTACAAAGATCGGCGGTGATCGTCACCTGTCTGTGGCGATTTCCGGCCGGTCGGCCCCAAAGTCTGGTTCGGTACCGGTGTGACCCCCGGGACCACCGGGTCCAGGCGACCCACCGTCAGCGCCACCTGCAGGGCGAACGCGTCCCGTGGGGCGAGCGGCGAGAAGCCGGTCACCTCGGCGACCCGCTTGAGCCGGTACCGCACCGTGTTCGGGTGCACGAAGAGGGCCCGCGCCGCGCTCTCCAGCGTGCCACCGGCGGCGAAGAAGGCGTCCAGCGTCTCCAGCAGCTCGCCACCGGCGCGCACCAGCGCCGCGTACACGTCGTGCCGCAGCCGGCGCCGGGCCTCCGCGTCACCGGCCAACGCCCGCTCGGGCAGCAGCTCCGCGGCGGGCACCGGGCACGGCGCGGTCGGCCAGGCCGGCGCCGCGCGGAACCCGGCCAGCGCCGCCCGCGCCGAGTCCGTCGCCTCGTCCAGGCTGGGCACGGCCGGGCCGACCACCACCGGGCCCTCGCCGAACGCGGACCGCAGCTTCTCCGTGGCCGCCAGCGGGTCGGCCGCCCCGCCCAGCACGATCACCAGCCGGTCACCGTGCACGCCACCGATCACCTCGACGCCGATCCGGCGGGCCTGCCGGTAGACGGTGTGCAGGACGGCGGCCACCTCGCCGCCCGGCGAGCGGCCCACCGCCACCGCGACGGGGGGCGCGTCCGACCAGCCCAGCGCCGCCGCGCGGCTGGCCAGCACGTCCGGCGAGTCGCCACGCAGCAGCGCGTCCACCAGCAGCGCCTGCAACCGGGCGTCCCAGGAGCCGCGGGACTCGGCGGCGCGGGCGTACACCCGGGCGGCGGCGAACGCGATCTCCCGGGAGAAGCGCAGCACCGCCTCGCGCAGCGACTGCTCCTCGCCCTCCACGGCCAGGTGCGCCACCTGCTCCTCGACCACCTCGATGGTCACCTTGATCAGCGCGACGGTCTGCTGGAGGCTGATCGAGCGGGCCAGGGCCTGTGGGGCGGTGGCGAAGACCTCGTCGGAGACCTCCTGGGTGCTGTCGGTGGCGCCGCCGCCCTGCCGCAGCCACTGCACCAGGGACCGGACGCCGGCCTGGGCGACCAGCATCACCCAGGACCGCTGGTCGGCCGGCAGCTCCCGGAACCAGGGCAGGGTCTCGTCCATCCGGGACACGCTGGCGGTGGCCAGCGCGCCCGCCGCCCGTTCGATCCGGCGCAGCGTCGCCGCCAGTTCGGTCCCGCCCGGCTCGCTCACCGCCCCAGCCTGACACGCCCTGACCAGGGACGGCACCTCGAGGTCGGTCCGGCGGCGGGCCGCCCGGGCGGGCTGGGGCAGATTGTCCGCCGGTGACCGACCCGGCCACCGGCCGCCCGGCGCCGGCGCCGGTCCCGGACGATCTCCACGGGTACGCGCCGTCCGCGCCGTCGGCCCCGGCCAGTACGGTGTCAGGGCACGTCGGGGCGACCGCCCGGCGGGCGATGGCGAACGTGAGGAGACCGGGATGGCGCACGGGGAGGCCGAGCACGGCTGCGCCCAGGGCGAGCCCTGCCGGCCGGGCCACCACGAGCAGCCGGCGCCCGCCAAGCAGCCCCGCTGGACGGGGCTGACCCACTCGGCCGAGCCGGCCGCCGGCCGCGGGCCGGACCGCGACGACGCTGCGTCGCTGCCCCGGCCCCGGCCCGCCGAGCCGGTGCCGCCGGCCGGGTCCGAGCCGGCCGACGAAGGCTGCCGCAGCGACCTGCCCGGTTGGGCGGGCGGGCACCGGCACGGCCCGGTCCGGCCGGGCAACCGCAGGCTGCGCCGGGAGCGGCCGCCGCGGCGCTGGTGCTGACCCCGCGGCCGGGGCTCCCGGTCAGCGGGTGCGGCGGCGGATCAGCAGCGCGATGCCGGCGAGGCCGGCGGTGATGATCACGACCACACCGACGTTGAGTAGCAGCAGCCGCTGCAACTCGTCCATCGCGGTGCCGATGTCCTGCACCGGGTCCAGCGCCTCCTCGGGGATGACCCGTTCACCACCGCCGATGCCGCCGCTGAGCGTGTCGAACTGCTTCTCCAGCGGCACGCCGACGCCGCGCAGCGTCTCGGACATGTTGAGCCGGCCGAAGAACCAGCCAGCCCGGGGCTTGCTCAGGTCGGGCTGCTTGGCCGGCCGGTAGACCCGGGGCCCGCCCTTGGCGAGCGGGTAGAGGTCGTACGTCTTCGCCGGGTTGCCCCCGGTGAGCACCACCACCGTGTACTTCGGACCGAGGTCCTTGGCGCCCGGGCCGCGCTGCTGGCCGGTCTGCCCGAGCCACTTCACCTGGTCGATGACGGCGTTGACCTCGGCGGGGCGGCTGTCGGCGCGCAGTTGCAGCGGCTGGTCGAGGCGGTCGCCGGTGATGTCCACTCCGGCCGGTGGCAGCTTCGGCTTCGGGGCCGCCTGGGCGGCCGGGGCGTCGGCCAGGGTCAGCGTGCACAGGGCGGCGAGCGCACCGGCCGCCACGGCTGCCAGCAGCCGCTTCACCTTACGGACCATCGCCGCCTCCTCGCCCCGTTCGATGGGTGGCATCCGCTGCAGGTCACGCTTGATCGGCCGACGGCGGTGGCCCGGCCCGAACTTCGGGTGCCCACCTTCAAAGACTCCGCAGAACGTCGCTCGGTTGCAGCTAGTGGAACAGTATTTGGAACTATCTGCGATCTACGACCGACCAATGAGCGGTCGTTGATCAGCGGCCGGATCGTACCCGGATGGAGGGGCTCATGGGGGGCAGGGTCGCCCGCGTGGCGTGTGGCGGGCTGATGGTGTTCGGCCTGGCGGTCGGGGTGCCGGTGCTGCTGCCGGCCGCGCCGGCCGCCGCGCACAACTCGCTGGCCGGCAGTGACCCGGCGAACGGCGCCCGGCTGGCGACCCCGCCGGAGCGGATCGAGCTGCGCTTCCTGGCCACCCCGTCGCCGGCCACCACGAAGGTCACCGTCACCGGCCCGGGCGAGGTGGCCGCCTCGACCGGCGCGGCCAGCTTCGCCGGCAAGCGGGTCAGCGTGCCGTTCACGCCGGGCCGGGCCGGCGAGTACCTCGTCGCTTACCAGGTCGGCTCGGCCGACGGTCATCCGGTGCGGGGGCAGCTCCGCTTCACCCTGACCACCGGCGTCCCGGCCGGGACGCCGTCGGCCGCCCCGGCGTCGACCAGCGCGGCGCCGAGCACCCCGCCGGCCCCGTCCGGCAGCGCGCCGGCCCCGGGTCCCGCCGCGTCCCGCGGGATGGAGGGCGGGGGGACCGGCTGGTTCTGGGCGCTCGGTGTGGCGGCGCTGCTCGTCGTGCTGGGCGGCGGGCTGCTGCTGCGCCGCCGTGCCGCCCGCCGCTGAGCCCGCCCGCACCGGGTGCCCCCCCGGCCGGGCCCGCCGCGGGAGCGACGGCCCGGCCGGGCACGGCGGTCAGACCAGGCGCACCCGGGCGGCGCGCAGCCGGGTCAGGGTGCGGTCCCGGCCGAGCACCTCGAGCGACTCGAAGAGCGGCAGGCCGACCGTACGGCCGGTGACGGCGACCCGGACCGGCGCCTGCGCCTTGCCGAGCTTCAGCCCGCGCTCCGCGCCCACCGCCTCCAGCGTGGACTTCAGTGACCCGGCGTCCCAGGACTCCAGCGCGTCGAAGGCGGCGATCGCGGCGTCCAGCAGGTCCGCGGCGCCCTCCTTCATCGCCTTGGCCCAGGCCGCCTCGTCGATCAGCGGGTCGGCCAGGAAGAGGAAGTCGACGTTCGGCACGATCTCGCTGAGCACCGCGATCCGGGTCTGCGCCAGCGGGGCGACCGCGGCGAAGGCGTCGGCGTCGAACTCGGCGGGCTGCCACGGCGGCGGGGCGATGGTCTCCGTCCCGGTCAGCCACGGCTGGCACTCCGTGACGAAGTCCTCGACCGGCAGCGCCCGGATGTACTCGCCGTTGAACGCGCGCAGCTTCTTCTCGTCGAAGAACGCCGGGGAGGGGTTCACCTCCTCCAGCCGGAACTCCTCCTCGATGACCGACCAGGGCACGATCTCGCGGTCGCCGGAGGGGGCCCAGCCGAGCAGCATCAGGTAGTTGCGCATCGCGGCGGCGAGGTAGCCCTCGTCCCGGTACGCCTCCAGGGCGACCTTGTCGCGCCGCTTGGACAGCTTCTGCCGCTTCTCGTTGACCACCACGGGCACGTGCGCCCAGATCGGCGGCTTCACCCCGAGCGCGTCCCAGAGCAGCTGCTGCTTGGGGGTGTTGGGCAGGTGCTCCTCGGCCCGGATGACGTGGGTGATCCCCATGGTCATGTCGTCGACCACGTTGGCGAGCAGGAAGACCGGGGAGCCGTCGCCGCGGGCGATGACGAAGTCCTCGATCAGCTTGTTCTCGAAGGTCGGCTCGCCCCGGATCAGGTCGACCACCACGGTCTCGCCCTCGTCCGGGGTGCGGAAGCGCAGCGCCCGGCCCTCCCCGGGGGTCAGGCCCCGGTCCCGGCAGAAGCCGTCGTAGCCCTGGTACTGCGAGCCGGTCCGCGCCTGCACGTCCTCCCGGGTGCAGTCGCAGTAGTACGCCCGGCCGCCCTCGTAGAGCCGCTGGGCGGCGGCCCGGTGCTCGCCGGCGTACGAGGACTGGAAGTGGGGGCCCTCGTAGCTGCCCCGGGCGATGCCGATCCAGTCGAGCGCGGAGAGGATGCCCTCGGTCCATTCGGGCTTGTTGCGCGCGGCGTCGGTGTCCTCGATGCGGAGCACGAACACCCCGCCCTGCTGCTTGGCGTAGATCCAGTTCTGCAGCGCGGAGCGCGCGCCGCCGACGTGGAACATACCGGTCGGGGAGGGGGCGAAGCGTACACGTACCGTCACGTGCTCCAGCCTACGGCGGCACGCGAGCGGATAAGGAAGGGCCCCGGCTCAACCCCTCCCCGGGTGGCGGGACCCCGGTCACCGGGCCGGCGGCGGCCGGCGGGGGGTCACGGCACGGAGCGGATCTTGAGGACCAGGGCGCTGCCGAGCAGGGTGATCACCGCGGTGGCCGCGTACAGGGTGGGGTAGCCGCCCAGGTGGACCACGATCGGCGCGGAGAGCGCCGGGCCGAGCACCTGCGGGGCGGAGTTCGCGATGTTGATCACCCCGAGGTCCTTGGCCCGGTCGGTGGCGGCCGGCAGCACCTGGGTGATCAGCGCCGCGTCCACCGACAGGTAGACGCCGTAGCCGGCGCCGAGCAGCAGCGCCGCGACGATCGCCATCGGCCAGGTCGGTACGACCGCGAGCAGCACCGCGGCCACCGCCATGACCAGGCCGGAGACGATCACGAACACCTTGCGCCGGCCGGACCGGTCGGAGATCCGCCCGGACACCACGGCGGTGAGCATCATGCCGAGCGTGTAGAGCAGGATCAGCACCAGCAGGGCGCCCTCGGGGTCGGCCATCCGCACCCCGTCGGTGAGAAAGTACAGCAGGTAGAGCGTGCCGAGCGCGTTCCCGAGCTGGACCAGGAACCGGGTGAACCAGGCCCAGGCGAAGTCGGGGTGCCGGCGCGGGCTGATCCACATGGAGGCGAGCAGCGCGCGCGCCCGGAGCACCGGCCGGTGCTCGCGGGGCAGCGGGTCGTCCTCGGTGAGCAGCGCGAACGGCAGCGACAGCAGCAGCACGGCCAGCGCGACGGCCGCGTACCCGGCGGCGTTGCCGGTGACCACGGCGGTGACCAGCACCGCGCCGAGCACCAGGCCGAGCGCCTGGGGGATGCCCACCCAGCCGGAGACACCGCCGCGCTGGGCCACCGGCACCCGGTCCGGGATGGCGGCGGTGAGGCTGGCCAGCATGGCGTTGAAGCAGACCTGCGCGGCGACCCAGCCGACCGCCACCCCGGCGATGGTGTTCTGCCGGGCCAGCAGCAGCAGCGCCAGCGCGCCCAGCACCGCGCCGGTGGCGGTCCAGACGTGCCGCCGGCCGAAGTGCCGGTTGGCCAGGCGCAGCACGGTGCGGTCGGAGAGCGCCCCGGCGAGCGGGTTCGCCAGCACCGCGGCGAGCGCCCCGAGGCCGGTGACGACCGCGAACATCGCCTCCTTGTCACCGGGCGCGATCCGTTCGATCTGCTGGGGCAGCAGCACCTGGAGGGGGGTGAAGAAGGCCATCCAGACGCCCAGGTTGGCCGCGAAGATCAGCGCGATCCAGCTCCGCCGCACCGGCACGGTGGGTTCGGCCAGCGCCGCCGGTAGCGAGGCCGGCGTCGGGTTCACCGTGGTCACCGCGCCGGCCCCGGATCGGCACCGGCCCGGATCACCGCGTCCCGGTACCAGGCGTACGACGCCTTGGGGGTGCGCCGTTGGGTGGCGTAGTCGACGTGCACCAGGCCGAACCGCTTGGTGAAGCCCTCGGCCCACTCCCAGTTGTCCAGCAGCGACCAGACGAAGTACCCGGTCACCTCGACGCCGGCGGCGATCGCCGCGTGGACCGCCCGGACGTGCCCGTCCAGGTACGCGATCCGCTCCGGGTCGGGCACCCGGCCGTCGGCGTCCGGCACGTCGTCGTACGCGCAGCCGCTCTCGGTGACCTGGATCGGCGGCAGCGCGTCGCCGTACCGCTGCTTGAGGTCGACGAGCAGCTCGCGCAGCCCGTCGGGCACCACCGGCCAGTCGAAGGCGGTGCGCGGGTAGCCGTCCAGCGGCACCAGCTCGAACGGCAGCGGCGAGTCGGGCTCGGCGGCCCGCACGGCGGTGGGGTTGTAGTAGTTCACCCCGAGCACGTCGATGGGGGCGGCGATCGCGTCGAGGTCGCCGGGGCGGACCACCGACAGCTCGAAGCCGTCCGGGTAGCCGCGCCCGAGCAGCGGGTCGGTGAAGAGCCGGTTGTGCAGCGCGTCGTACGCCGCCGCGGCCGCCCGGTCGGCGTCGGTGTCGCCGGCCTGCCGCACCGGCGAGTAGTTGTTGGCGATGGCGACCGGGCTGGTGCTGCGGGCGCGCAGCGCGGCGACCGCGAGGCCGTGCCCGAGGAGCTGATGGTGGGCCACCGGAAAGGCGTCGAAGAGCAGCGCCCGGCCGGGGGCGTGCGTGCCCATGCCGTGCCCGAGGCTCATGTGGATGAACGGCTCGTTGAGGGTGATCCAGAGCCGTACCCGGTCGCCGAGGCGGGCGGCGACCAGGTCGGCGTACTCGGCGAAGCGGGCGGCGGTGTCCCGGTTGAGCCAGCCGCCGGCGTCCTCGAGGGCCTGCGGCAGGTCCCAGTGGAAGAGCGTGGCGACCGGGTCGACGCCGTGCGCCAGCAGGGTGTCCACCAGCCGGTCGTAGAAGTCGAGCCCGGCCGGGTTGGCGGGCCCGGCGCCGGTGGGCTGGATCCGGGGCCAGGCGATGGAGAACCGGTAGCCGGAGACGCCGAGCCCGGCCAGGAGCGCGACGTCCTCGGCGTACCGGTGGTAGTGGTCGCAGGCCTCGTCGCCGGTGCTGCCGTCGACGATGCGGCCGGGGGAGTGGGCGAAGGTGTCCCAGATGGACGGACCCCGGCCGTCGGCGGTGGCCGCCCCCTCGATCTGGTACGCGGACGTGGAGACCCCCCACCGGAAGCCGGCGGGGAAGTCGGGCATCGGCGTGCTCGTCATTCGCCCTCCAGAAACGCGAAGCGTGTTCGCGACTCTAGGGCGCGGAGCGCCGCCGGTCCATAGGCCCGAAAGCCAGGCGGGGCAAGGGCTTTCGGCGTGTCTTTTTCCGAACCCGTCCAGGTAAGTCCGATTTACACATAGAGTGCCGAATATCGCGGATGTGGTTTAAGTGGGGGAAAGACAAGATGATCCTCGTGGAACGCAGTGCGCACGTGATGGCGCCGGTGGAAGCGGTCTGGGACGTCGTGCAGCGGGCCGAGCAGTTGCCGGCCTGGCTGGCGGGGGTCCGCGCGGCCGAGGTCCTCTCCGGAGAGGGCTTCGGCCGGCGACAACTGGTCCAGGCCGGGCGCGGCGCGGCGCACGAGGCCGAGGTGATCGCCTACCAGGAGCCGACCCTGATCGGGTGGCGCGAGCGGGCCAAGGGCGCCGGCGCCCGGGCCGAGGCGCGCACCGAGATCTACGTACAGCTGACCCCGGACGAGGAGGAGGGCGGGACCGTCGTGCGGCTCATCGTCGTACGCTGGCCCGCCGGGCCGGTCAAGGCCGCCCTGCTCCGGCTCGGCCTGCGCCGGGTCGGCGCCGACCTGGAGGACTCGCTGGCCCGGCTCACCGACCTGGCCGCCGTCGGCTGACCGGAGCCGGTCCCGGCGTCGCCCGCGATGGAGATGGTCCGGCGTTCCCGCCAGGAACGCCGGACCATCGTCAGCTGAGCCCGGCGGCGCGACCGCGCCGCGCGGCCGGTCAGTCCAGGCAGAACTCGTTGCCCTCCGGGTCGGTCAGCACGAGATGCCCGGCGCCGAGCGGGGGCGCCGGCTCGTGGCGGCGCAGCCGGGTGGCCCCGAGGGCGACCAGCCGCGCCGCCTCCGCCTCCAGGGCCGCCATCCGCGCGTCACCCGCCAGACCGGGCGCGGCCCGCACATCCAGGTGTACGCGGTTCTTGGCCTGCTTGCCCTCCGGCACCCGCTGGAAGAACAGCCGCGGCCCGGCGCCCTCCGGGTCGACCAGCGCCGAGGCGTCGTTGCGCCGCTCCGGCGGTACGCCCAGGGCGTCCAGCGCCTGCTCCCACGAGGCGAAGCCGGCGGGCGGATCCTGCAACCGGTAGCCGAGGACGTCGGCCCAGAAGGCCGCCAACCCGGCCGGGTCGGCACAGTCGAACGTGATCTGCACGTCGCGGGCCATCTCAGCTCGCCTCCCGTCGGGTCTGCCGGTGGGTGTGCAGGTAGAGGTCGCGGAGCAGGCACACCTCGGCCAGATGGTGGATCAGCTCGCGGTTGATGTGCAACACCAGGGCCGCCATCGGAAGGTCCGCGTACGGCCCCTCCGCCGGCCCGCACGGCCGGGCGAGACCGGTTTCGTCGAGGGACTCCACCCCGGACCGCCAGGCGGCGTACTCGGCGTCGAGTTGGGCCAGGGCCGCCGCCGCGGTCGGGGCGTACGCGAACGACTGGTAGTCGGTCGGCGCGCGGCCGAAGTGCGCGGCGTTGCGGACGGCGAGCACACCGACGATCACGTGCCCGAGTCGCCAGGCGATCGCCGTGAACGGTGGCGGCTCGGGCTGCGGCATCGCGAAGTCGATCGTCATGGCGCCCTGCCCGCCCTGCACCGGTGCGGTGCCGGTGCCCCGCGGCCGTACGTTCCAACAGTCGGGCACCGGTTCCCAGAAGTATTCGTCGTCCGTGAGGCCGTTGAGGCGGTCGCGGACCTGGTGGGTCCAGTGCCAGTCGATCTGATCCCGCAGCAGAAGATGTCGGTTCCGGTCTGTCATGCTCCCCACCCTGCCGGCAATAGCGGACAGGAACGTTCCGTGATTTGTGGAACCATGACCGCATGACCGTCGAGGCGACCACCGAGCGGGTGCTGCGGCTGCTGGCATTGTTGCAGCGGCGACCCTCCTGGACCGCCGCCGAACTCGCCGCCGAGCTGCGGGTCACCGACCGCTCGGTACGCCGTGACGTGGAGCGGCTGCGGACGCTCGGCTACCCGGTGCACGCGGTGCCGGGCGTCGGCGGCGGTTACCAACTGGGCGCCGGTACCCGGCTGCCGCCGCTGCTCCTCGACGACGAGGAGGCGATCGCGACGGCTGTCTCCCTGCGGCTGGCCTCGGGCGGCACGGTCGCCGGGGCGGGCGAGGCGGCCCTGCGCGCGCTCGCCAAGCTCGACCAGGTGATGCCCGCCCGCCTGCGCGCCGAGGTGCGGGCGGTGCACGACGCCACCGAAACCCTGGTCGGTCCCGGCGTCGAAATCGACGGGGAGCTGCTGGTGACGCTCGCCCGGGCCTGCCGCGACGCGGTACGCGTACGGTTCCGCTACGCCGACCGCGACGGCGCCGAACGGGAGCGCGCCGTCGAGCCGGTGCGGATGGTCACCACCGGCCGCCGCTGGTACCTCATGGCCTGGGACGTCGACCGCGACGACTGGCGCACCTTCCGGCTGGACCGGATGCGCGAGGTGGTGGCGACGACCTGGCGCTTCCGGACGCGGGAGCACCCGGACCCGGTCGCCTACGTGCAACGATCGGTGACCGAGGCGCCGTACCGGTGTCTCGCCCGGGTGCGGGTGCACACCGAGCCCGACCGACTGCGGCAACTGGTGCCGCCGCAGGTGGGGCGGGTCGAGGACGATCGCGACGGGTGGTGCGTGCTCGTCGTCGGCGGGGACGACTGGGAGTGGCTCGCCGCGCAGGTGGCCCGGCTCGACGTCGAGGCCCGGGTACTGGAGCCGCCGGAGCTGCGGGCGGCCGTCACCCGGCTCGCCCGCCGCCTCGCCGCGATGGCCGGCAACGACTGACCGGCCGTCCTTCGATCGCGACCGACCGGCCGCGGCCGCCGGGCCCGCCGATGGCCCGGTCTGCCGCATTCTGCGCTGACGGGTCGGGGGGTGGCCACGGAATGCCGCAGTCCGGGCTGACGGGTCGGGCGGTGGGCGCGGGACGGAGCGAAGGACGACGAAGGGGCCCGGCGCCGAAACGCCGGGCCCCTTCGCGGGTACGACCTAGCTGTCGCCGCCGGTCTCGCCCACCGGGGCCGCGTTGACGTCGTCCAGCGCGTACTTCTTGGCCGCCTCGGCCGGCACGTGGGCCGGCACCGCGCCGCGCACGGCGAGCTGGCGCAGCGTCGCGACGGCCACCGACTCGGCGTCGACGTGGAAGTGTCGGCGCAGCGCGTGCCGGGTGTCCGACATGCCGAAGCCGTCGGTGCCGAGCGAGGTGTAGTCGCCCGGTACCCAGCGGGCGATCAGGTCCGGCACCGCGCGCATCCAGTCGCTGACCGCGACCTTCGGCCCGTCGGCGTCGGCCAGCTTCCGCTGGATGTACGGCACCCGCTGCTCGGCGCCCGGGTTGAGCAGGTTGTGCTCCTCGCACTCCACCGCGTCGCGGCGCAGCTCGCTCCAGGAGGTCACCGACCAGACGTCGGCGGCCACCCCCCAGTCCCCGGCGAGCAGCTGCTGCGCCTTGAGCGCCCACTGCATGCCGGTGCCGGAGGCCAGGATGTTGGCCTTCGGCGCGTCCCCGTCGACCCGGGGAGCCGGGGAGTAGCGGTAGATGCCCTTGACGATGCCCTCGACGTCCACACCCTCCGGCTCGGCCGGCTGGAAGATCGGCTCGTTGTAGACGGTGAGGTAGTAGAAGATGTTCTCCTGCGCCTCCCCGTACATCCGGTGCAGGCCGCTCTCCATGATGTGCGAGATCTCGAACGCGAACGCCGGGTCGTAGGCGACCACCGCCGGGTTGGTGGCGGCGAGCAGGAGCGAGTGGCCGTCCTCGTGCTGCAGGCCCTCACCGTTGAGTGTGGTGCGGCCGGCGGTGGCGCCGAGCAGGAAGCCCCGTGCCATCTGGTCGGCCGCGGCCCAGAGCCCGTCGCCGGTGCGCTGGAAGCCGAACATCGAGTAGAAGATGTAGAGCGGGATCATCGGCTCGTCGTGCGTGGCGTACGACGTGCCGGCCGCGGTGAACGAGGCGACCGAGCCCGCCTCGTTGATCCCCTCGTGCAGGATCTGGCCGGTGGTGGCCTCCTTGTACGACAGGAACAGCTCCCGGTCCACCGAGGTGTACCGCTGGCCGTGCGGCGAGTAGATCTTCGCCGTCGGGAAGAGCGAGTCCATGCCGAAGGTGCGCGCCTCGTCCGGGATGATCGGCACCCAGCGCTTGCCGAACTCCTTGTCCTTCATCAGGTCCTTGAGCAGGCGGACGAAGGCCATCGTGGTGGCGACCTTCTGCTTGCCCGAGCCGCGCTTGACGTCGGAGAACCGCTCGGCGCCCGGGATCTGCAGGGTCTTGCCGGTGGTCCGACGGGTCGGCAGGTAGCCGCCGAGCTGCTTGCGCCGCTCGTGCAGGTATTCGATCTCGTCGGAGGTGTCGGTCGGCCGGTAGTACGGCGGGAGGTAGGGGTTCTCCTCCAGCTGCTTGTCCGGAATGTCCAGGTAGAGCCGGTCGCGGAAGAGTTTGAGGTCTTCCAGGGTCAGTTTCTTCATCTGGTGGGTGGCGTTGCGGGCCTCGAAGTGCGAGCCCAGCGTCCAGCCCTTGATGGTCTTGGCCAGGATCACCGTGGGTTGGCCGGTGTGTTCCATGGCCGCCTTGTAGGCCGCGTAGAGCTTGCGGTAGTCGTGACCACCCCGCTTGAGGTTCCAGATCTCGTCGTCGGACAGGTGCTCGACCATCTTGCGGGTGCGCGGGTCCCGGCCGAAGAAGTGCTCCCGCACGTACGCCCCGGACTCGGCCTTGTAGGTCTGGTAGTCACCGTCGGGGGTGGTGTTCATGAGGTTGACCAACGCGCCGTCGGTGTCCGCCGCGAGCAGCGGGTCCCATTCCCGACCCCACACCACCTTGATCACGTTCCAGCCGGCGCCCCGGAAGAACGCCTCCAACTCCTGCATGACCTTGCCGTTGCCCCGGACCGGGCCGTCCAGGCGCTGCAGGTTGCAGTTGATCACGAAGGTGAGGTTGTCCAACTCCTCCCGGGCGGCCACGCCGATCGCGCCGAGGGACTCCACCTCGTCCATCTCACCGTCGCCCAGGAACGCCCACACGTGCTGCTGGGAGGTGTCCTTGATGCCCCGGTGGTGCAGGTACCGGTTGAACCGCGCCTGGTAGATAGCGTTCATCGGGCCGAGGCCCATCGACACGGTGGGGAACTCCCAGAAGTCCGGCATCAACCGCGGGTGCGGATACGAGGGCAGGCCGCCGCCCGGGTGCGACAGCTCCTGCCGGAAGCCGTCGAGCTGGTCGGCGCTGAGCCGCCCCTCGAGGAAGGCCCGCGCGTACATGCCGGGGGAGGCGTGGCCCTGGTAGAAGATGTGGTCCCCGCCGCCCGGGTGGTCCTTGCCCCGGAAGAAGTGGTTGAAGCCCACCTCGTAGAGGGACGCGGAGCTGGCGAAGGTGGAGATGTGACCACCCACCCCGATCTCCGGACGCTGCGCCCGGTGCACCAGCATCGCCGCGTTCCACCGGATGTAGGCCCGCAGCCGCCGCTCGATGTGCTCATCCCCCGGGAACCACGGCTCGCGCTCCGGCGGGATGGTGTTGATGTAATCGGTCGTCGTCAGCGACGGCACCCCGACCTGACGCTCGCGGGCCCGCTCGAGCAGGCGCAGCATGACGTAGCGGGCGCGCTTGGTTCCGCGCTCGTCGATGACACCATCAAGCGACTCGACCCATTCACTGGTCTCTTCAGGGTCGATGTCCGGAAGCTGGCTCGGCAGACCAGCGGTGATCACCGGGCGCTTGCGTTCCGTAGCCACAGGCGTTCCCTCGGTTCTGTGTGGGTTAGGTCTCTAGCGCCATCCTGCCTCCTGATACCGCTCGTCGTCACGTCTCCCTCCCTCAGACGCGACGCTCAACACAGGTACTCACCAGTAACTTTGCGCTACCGGCCGCGCCGCATCCGGGCGGCGGACCGGCGCCCCGCCGGGGTCCGTTCCGCCGCCGGCCGCGCCGCCGGGCCGGGTGGGGCAGAATGCGCCGTATGCGTAGCGAGGTGATCAGTGTCCAGACCGGGTCCCGGCCGACCGTCCGGGACATCACCGCCGAGGCCGAGCGGTTCGTCTCCGGCCAGGGCGACGGCCTGCTGCACGTCTTCGTGCCGCACGCCACCGCCGGGCTGGCGATCATCGAGACCGGCTCCGGCTCGGACGACGATCTGCTGCGCGCGCTGGACGACCTCCTTCCCACCGACGACCGGTGGCGGCACCGGCACGGCTCGCCCGGGCACGGCCGGGACCACGTGCTGCCCGCCTTCGTCCCGCCGTACGCGACCCTGCCGGTGCTCGGCGGCCGGCTCCAGCTCGGCACCTGGCAGTCGCTCTGCCTGGTGGACACCAACGGCGACAACCCGAACCGGAAGGTCCGCTTCTCCTTCCTGGCCGGCTGACCCGGGGCGGCTGGCCGCTCACGCTCCGGGCGGCCGGCGGCTCACGCTCCGGGCGGCCGGCGGCTCACGCTCCGGGCGGTCGGCGGTTCAGCCCTCGGCGGGTCCGAGCAGGCGGCGCAGCTCGCCCGGGGTGTGCCCGAGCTGGGCGCGGACCGTGCGGGTCAGGTGCGCCTGGTCGGTGAAGCCCAGCTCTGCGGCGAGCCCGGCGAGGCTGTCGACGCCCTGCTCCAGCCGGTCCAGCGCCCGCCCGACCCGCAGCCGGTTGCGGTAGCGGGTGAGCGGCACCCCGACCAGCGCCTGGAACTCCCGGCTCAGCCGGTACGGCGAGACCCCGAGCGAGCGGGCCAGCGGGACGAGCCCGGCGGCGTCCGGGTGGCCGTCGTGCAGCGCCGTGCGGGCCCGTTCCACCAGCCGCCGGCTCTGCCCGGTGCCGCCGGCCGCCGGCCCGGTGGCCGTGCCGACCAGCCGGACCAGTCGCTCGGCGGTGGCGAACCCGGCGTCCCCCCGGCGGACGGACCGCAGCAGCAGCCGGTGGGCGAGGTCGACCCGCGCGTCGACGTGCACCACGGCCGGGACCGGCCGGTCGGCGAACAACTCCCGCCACAACCGCTCCGACAGGTGCACCGAGGTGCAGTCGTCCCCGCCCGCCGTCGGGTGGGCGAAGCGCTCCTCCTCGCCGGGCACGGTGAGGTAGGCCGTCGTCGCGTCGACGTACTCCACCCCGCCGCGCCCGGCCCGCCGGAAGCCGCCGCGCAGGGCCAGCACCAGCCCGTAGGCGCTGGCCGCCTCCGGCCCGCACCAGCGGGTGTGGTCGTCGCGGCAGCGCACGGCGGTGACCCGGAAGTCCGGGTGCCGGAGCAGCGGCGTGGCGGTGTGCATGCCGGCCAGCGTAGGCCGCCGGGCAGCGGTTCGGCGGGCCGCGCGCCGGCCGGGCGCCGCCGCAAGGATCGACAAGACCGGGGCCGGCGGGGCCGGCAGGCTGGCGGCCGTGACCGAGCCGAACCGCGGCGCCGCCGCCCTGCTGGCCGTCCTGCTGACCGGGCAGGCGATGTCCTCGATGGACACCTCGATTGCGACGGTCGCCGCCCCCGCGATCCGGGCCGACCTGGCCGCTCCGCCGGCCGTGCAGCAACTCGTCCTCGCCGGTTACACGCTCACCTTCGCGGTGCTGGTGGTCGCCGGCGCGCGGCTGGGCGACCGGTACGGCTACGCCCGGGTGTTCCGGCTCGGCCTGGCCGGGTTCACCCTCGCCTCGCTGGCCTGCGGGCTCGCGCCCGGCCCGCTGGTCCTGGTGCTGGCCCGCATGGTGCAGGGGGCGGCCGCCGCGATGCTGGTGCCGCAGGTGTTGTCGCTGATCCAGGCCCGGATCGCCGGTCCGGCGCGGGCCCGGGCCATCGGCGCGTACGCGATGGTGCTGGCGCTCGGTGTGGCCGCCGGCCAGGTGATCGGCGGGCTGCTGGTCACCGTCGATCCCGGCGGCCTGAGCTGGCGGACCGCGTTCCTGGTCAACGTGCCGGTCGGGCTGGTGCTGCTGACCGCTGGGCGGCGGGCGCTGGCCGGCCCGCCCGCGACGCCGGACCGCCGCGAGCGACTGGACGTGCCGGGGGTGCTGCTGCTGTCGGCGGCCATGCTGGTCCTGGTCGGTCCGCTGGTGCTCGGCCGGGACCTGGGCTGGCCCGGCTGGACGACGCCGGTGGCGGTCGCCGCCGGCGCCGCCGGGCTCCTGCTCTTCCTAAGGTACGAGGCCCGGCGCGCCCGGCGCGGCGGGGACCCGCTGCTGGACGTGGCGGTGCTGCGCCGGCCGGGGGTGGCGGCCGGGCTGCTGGCCTGCTGCGTGGCGATGGGCTGTTATGCCGGATTCCTCTTCGTGCTCACCCTGCGCCTGCAGGACGGGCTGGGCTTCACGGCGCTGGCCGCGGGGCTCGCCTTCGTCCCGTACGCCGCGGGTTTCGCACTCTGCGGCCTGGCGGCGCCGCGCCTGCCGGAGCGGATCGGCCGGCGGCTGTCGGTCGGCGGGCCGCTGGTGCTGGGGGCGGTGGTGCTGGCGGTGGCCCTGCTCTCCGGTGCCGGCTGGCCGTGGTCGTTGGGCAGTGTCCTGCTGCTCGCCGGTGGCGCGGCGCACGCGGCGTCGTTCAGCCCCCTGGTGACCCGGCTCACCGCGAGCGTGCCGGTCGGTTCGGCCGCCGCGCTCTCCGCGCTGGTCTCCACCGGCACGCTGCTGGCCGCGGTGCTGGGCGTGACGGTGATCGGCGGCCTGCACCTGGCCCGCCCGGACGCCCCGGCGGCCCCGGCCACGCTCACCGCCGCCCTGCTCCTGGCCGGCGCGCTGGCCGCCCGCCGCGCGCTGCGCACCGCCGCGTCGACGTCCGTCCGGCCGGAAGTCGGCGCGGATCACCTGGTCAGCCGATCCGAGACTGGTCAATAGTTGGCGAGTCAACTGCTGCCGAGCAAGTAGAATGCTCCTCGTGGCGTACCCAGTCCTCTCCTCGACGGGCCCCGACGCGAGCGACCGCGCGGACCTGGCCGGAGACGCCGTGCGCCGGATCCTGCACATCGCCGCCGCCATGCGCCACCACCAGGACGTCGAGCTCACCGGCCTGGGGCTCACCCCGGCCACCGCCCGCGCCCTGCACGAGCTGGACCCGGACCGCCCGCTGCCGGCCCGCGAGCTGGCCGAGCAACTGGGCTGTGACCGGTCCAACGTCACCGCCCTGGTCGACAAGCTGGAGCAGGCCGGGCTGGTGGAACGGCGGGTCGACCCGGCCGACCGGCGGCAGAAGGCGCTCGTGGTGACCGACGCCGGCCGACGGGTACGCGATCACGTCCACCGGGTGATGTCCGACTCGCGACTCCTCGGCGGGCTCACCACCGGGGAGCTGGCCACCCTGCGTGAGCTGGTCTGGAAGGTCTCCGACGGGGGCTGCCCGGAGCGGTGCGCGGAGGACTGAGCCGCAGCGCGTGGTACGTGTCCGACTGGGCGACCCGGGCCCGCGTCGGTAATGCTGTCCGACGTGACCTTCCCGCAAGATCTCGACGACCGGTTCCGGGCGGCCCTGGGTGAACTCGGCGCCCCCGCCCGGCGCCGCGACCTGGCCGAGCCGCTCGCCGACGGCGCGCCGCTGACCGGAGCGCAGGCGCTGGCGCTCTTCGACGCCCAGGTGACCAGCCGGCTGCTGGACCTCGCCGGCCGCTGGCTGCGCGGCTTCGGGGAGGGCTACTACACGATCGGCTCGGCGGGGCACGAGGGCAACGCCGTGGTCGCCGCGGCCCTGCGCCCGACCGACCCGGCCTTGCTGCACTACCGGTCCGGGGCCTTCTACTGCGTGCGCGCCGCCCAGGCCGCCGGCGACTTCCCGGCACCGGCCGAGCCCGCCGACGGCACCGGTGACGACGGGGCCGGCAGGCCGGCGGCCGACATCCCCGCGGCCCGGACCCCGATCGACGGGATGCTCCCGGCCGCACCGGCCGCCCGCCCGGACGAGCCGGACGTCCGCTCGGTCGCACCGGACGTCCGCTCGGACGACCCGGCGGCGGGCGGTCCGGCGGCGGACGATCCGGCGGCGGGCGGTCCGGCGGAGCCGCCGGCGGGGAGCGCGGCGAGCGCGGACCCAGCGGCGGTGCAGGAGCGGTCGACCGGCCTGCCCTCGACCGCGGACCGGACCGCCGTGCCCGGGCCGGCCGCCGGCGGCGGGACGGGCCCGGCCCCGGCGGGCCAGGCCGGGCTCACCGGGCCCGGCGAGGAGGCGGCCCCGCTCCCGGCCGGCGCCACCGTGGCGGTCGACAGCGCCGGCCGGGCCGAGGTCGACGCGCCGCCGCTGCCCCCGCCGAACCCCGATGACGCCTACGCGGAGGCGGCGCGGGACGTGCTCCGGGGCATGGTCGCCTCGGCCTGCGAACCGATCGCGGGCGGCCGGCACAAGGTGTTCGGCCGGGCCGACCTGGCCGTGGTCCCAACCACCTCCACGATCGCCTCGCACCTGCCCCGCGCGGTGGGCACCGGGCTGGCCCTGGAACGGCTGCGCCGCACCGGCGCCGCCCGCCGGGCCGCCGACGACACCGGCGCCACACGCCGGGCTGCGGAGGATCAGGGCGCCGCCCGCCGGGCCGCCGAGGACACCGGCGCCGCCCGCCGGGCTGCGGAGGACCAGGGCGCCGCCCGCCGGGCCGGCGGGGACACCGGCACCGGTTCGCCGTGGCCGCCCGACGCCATCGTGGTCTGCTCCTTCGGCGACGCCTCGATCAACCACGCCACCGCCACGGCCGCGTTCAACACCGCCGGCTGGTACGACCACACCGGCTTGCGCATCCCGGTGCTCTTCGTCTGCGAGGACAACGGGCTGGGGATCAGCGTCCGGTCCCCGGAGGGCTGGGTCGAGGCGACGCTGCGCGCCAAGCCGGGGATCCGCTACTTCGCCGCGGACGGCAGCGACCCGGTCGAGGCGTACCGGGTGGCCGCCGAGGCCGCCGCCTGGGTCCGCCGGCACCGGCGCCCCGCCGTGCTGCACCTGCGCACCGTCCGGCTGATGGGGCACGCCGGGGCGGACGCGGAGACCGCGTACCGCAGCCCGGCCGAGCTGGCCGCCGACGCCGCGCGGGACCCGCTGCTGGCCACCGCGCGGCTGCTCGTCGAGGCGGGCTTCGCCGAGGGCGAGGAACTGCTGGCCCGGTACGACGAGCGGGGCTGGCAGCTCCGCCGGATCGCCGAGGAGGTGCTGGACGAGCCGAAGCTTGCCTCCCCGGCGGAGGTGGTGGCCGAGCTGGCCCCCCGCCGGCCGGCGCGCGTCTCGCGGACGGTGGCCGACGCGGCGGCCCGGGCGGCGGGGCCGGACGCGGCCGCCCGGGCCGCCCGCTTCGGCGGCAAGCTGCCCGAGTTGGCCGGACCGCTCACCCTGGCGCAGAGCATCAACGCCGCGCTCGCCGACGGCATGCTGACCCACCCGGAGATGGCCGTCTTCGGCGAGGACGTCGCCGCCAAGGGCGGGGTGTACGGGGTGACCAAGGGGCTGCGGGACCGGTTCGGTCCGGCCCGCGTCTTCGACACGCTGCTGGACGAGACCTCGATCCTCGGGCTCGGGCTCGGGGCCGGCCTGGCCGGGATGCTGCCGGTGCCGGAGATCCAGTACCTGGCGTACCTGCACAACGCCGAGGACCAGCTGCGCGGCGAGGCGGCGACCATGCGCTTCTTCTCCCGGGGGGCGTTCCGCAACCCGATGGTGGTGCGGATCGCCGGGCTGGCGTACCAGGAGGGGTTCGGCGGCCACTTCCACAACGACAACTCGGTGGCCGTGCTCCGGGACGTACCCGGACTGGTCGTCGCGGTGCCGGCCCGGCCGGACGACGCCGCGCCGATGCTGCGGACCTGCCTGGCCGCCGCCGGGGTGGACGGCACGGTGAGCGTCTTCCTGGAGCCGATCGCGCTCTACCACACCCGCGACCTGTACGCCGACGGCGACGGCGAGTGGCTGGCCGGGTACGCCGAGCCGGGCGCCTGGGCCGCCGGGCACGTGCCGGTCGGCCGGGCCCGGGTGTACGGGGTGGGCTCCGCCGAGGACGTCACGATCATCACCTTCGGCAACGGGGTACGGATGTCCCTGCGCGCGGCGGCCACCCTCGCCGACGAGGGGATCGGCTGCCGGGTGGTGGACCTGCGCTGGCTGGCCCCGCTGCCGGTGGCCGACATCATCCGGGAGGCCTCGGTCACGTCGCGGGTGCTGGTCGTCGACGAGACCCGCAGGTCGGGTGGGGTGGGCGAGGGAGTGATCGCCGCGCTGGTCGACGCCGGGTATGTCGGGGCCGCGCGCAGGGTCGCCGGACTTGACTCGTTTGTACCATTGGGTCCGGCGGCGCGTCAGGTTCTGGTCTCCGAGGACGCCATCACCGAGGGTGCCCGTACGCTGCTGGCACGGTAAATTCCGTTCCACCCGGTGCGCCACTTGCGCGGGGAGCCACAACTGTGTGGACTTGGCCCGACGGCATCAGTGGGACGCCGCGAGCAGGGATGAGATGAGGAGGCACGCGACAGTGAGCGCGACCGCTGGTCAGGCCGCCGACGGGGTACGCAGCCTGGCGGACCGGTTCGGGATCGAGCCGGGGATGGTCGTCATGGAGATGGGGTACGACGACGACGTCGACCAGGATCTCCGGGACGCCCTGACCGACCGCTGTGGAGAGCTGGTCGACGAGGACACCGACGAGGTGGTCGACGCGGTTCTGGTGTGGTACCGCGACGGCGACGGTGACCTCTTCGAGCTCCTCGTCGACGCCCTCGGACCGCTCGCCGACGCCGGCGTGGTCTGGCTGCTCACGCCGAAGGCGGGCCGGGACGGTCACGTCGAGCCGAGCGAGGTCGCGGAGAGCGCGCAGACCGCCGGCCTCCAGCAGACCTCCACCATCAACGCGGGCCGCGACTGGAGCGGCGCCCGTCTCGTGCTCCGGCGCGGGTCGAAGAGCAAGAAGTAGCCGCCCGGGCGTACCCGGCGGCGGCACCGCCCGGGTGTGGCAGGCTGATCATCTCCAGACTCGACCCGAGGAGTACGCATGCCCATCGAGGTTGGCGCCGAGGCGCCGGACTTCGTGCTCAAGGACCAGAACAACCAGGAGGTCCGGCTCGCCGACTTCCGCGGCCGGCGGACCGTGCTGCTGGTGTTCTACCCGCTCGCCTTCACCGGCATCTGCCAGGGCGAGCTCTGCGAGGTGCGGGACAACCTCAACGAGTACGTCAACGACGACGTCCAGGTGCTGACCGTCAGCGTCGACTCGGTCTACGCCCACAAGATCTGGGCCGACCGGGAGGGCTACCAGTTCCCGCTGCTCGCCGACTTCTGGCCGCACGGCACGGTGGCCCAGGCGTACGGGGTGTTCAACGACGTCGCCGGCATCGCCAACCGGGGCACCTTCGTCATCGACAAGGCCGGCGTGGTCCGCTTCGCCGAGATGAACCTGCCCGGCGAGCCCCGGGACCAGGAAGGGTGGCGCAAGGCGCTGGCCGAGGCCGTCGCCGCCTGATCCCACCTCGGGCACGCCGTTCGACCGGGTCGGAGGCCGGCAGGTAAGCTTGCCAACCTCCGGCCCGCCGTACGGGCGTTCCGGGCGCGTAGCTCAGTGGGAGAGCACTCGCCTTACAAGCGAGGGGTCGCAGGTTCGAAACCTGCCGCGCCCACCACCAACCACCAGCGAAAACCGCCCCGAGAAGTGCACTCCCGGGGCGGTGACAGCAGGAGCGATCACGAGAGCTGTCCGTCGAGATTCCGAGCGCCTGCCGCATGCATCGACGGCTCCATCGCGGCCCCCCGTTGCGGTCCGTCAAGCAGAGCTTGACGGACGATGGTGGACTGTTCCGGCAGCTCGCCACGGTTGCCCGCCCAGCTCACCGAGGGCTGATCGGTCGGGCAGAGGTGGTCAGCAGGAGCCACGTGTCGGGCGGGAGATGCGGCTTGTCGGGCACCGCACGCCGTTCCTCGCGGTAGCCCGTCGGGCACACCTCGGCGGCGACCCGGCGCCAGAAGCGGGCGGCACCAGGGTTCTCCTCCTGGAAGGCCACCTCCCAGGCGCCCGTGTGTCTGGCGAAGAGCTCCCGGGCGGCGAACCGTCCGACGCCCGAGCGGCGTACGGCTCGGACGACGAAGAATTCGGAGATGTGCAGGGGCTGGATCGCCAAGCCGGACACAAACGCGAAGCCCACGGGTCTGGTGTCCTGGTGGAAGAGGTAGCCGGAACTGTCCGGGTCGTCGAGGTAGGTGGGCAACCTGCCCGGTGCGAATTGGCCCGTGTCGTCCGGCAGCATGCCACGGAACTCAGACAGGTCGTGCCGGTACAGCTGCCAGAGCCGTTCCACGAGCGGCAGGTCGTCGGGCTGGAACGGCCGAAGGGTGACGGGGTTCAGCACGCCATCATGATGCCGGATCGCCAGCACGCAGCGGCCGACGTGCAGCGTCCAGCTGCCGTTGGCCGATTCTCGGCCGCCGGCGCCCTCCAAGCGCTGCGGGGCGCCGGCCGGCGGGAAGTCAGTGGCCGGCGAGACGGCAGCCGGGGAGGATACGTCGATGCCTCGATCGGCGCTGCTGGACCGCGTTCAGGACCTCTGGGGCAGCCTCGCCGGCGTGCCCGCCGGTTTCCCGGCGGACGGCGTGCGGGTGGTTGTCGCTCCCGAGTCGCGGCTGTGCCCGCCGGGATGGGTCGGCATCGTGGTGGTGGGAGGCTCTGGCATCGCCACCGCGCCGGACGCTGCCACCGCCCGCTTCCTGCGCGGGTCGCTTGCCGGGGGGCCGCCCCGGGCGGCCGTCGAGCCTGAGCGGTGGAGCGGGCGGCCCGGCGTCGTGGACATGCTCGGTCCCGCCTCGTTGGCGTATCTCGATGAGCGGGAGTTCCGGCCGGCGACGAGAGGTGCCGACGTGGCCCGGTTGCCGCCGGGCCACCCAGACCTTGATCGGACCGGGTGGTGCCGTCCTACACGCCGACCCTCACCGCGCTGCTTGGTCGCGGATGTCGCCGCGGACGACGTTGCGGAGAGCGGGATCGACGACATCACATCGCCGGTGTTCGTCGTCCGGGACGGCGGGCAGGTGGCAGCGGCGGCGGGTTACCGCCAGTGGCCTGGCTCGGTCGCGCACCTCTGCGTGCTGACCAGCACCCGTCTCCGAGGCCGTGGGTTGGCCCGTGAGGTGGCTTCCGCCGCGGTGGCGGATGCGCTTCAGAACCACCTACTGCCGCAGTGGCGGGCACGCCCGGAGCCGTCGCGACGGCTCGCCCGTCGGCTCGGCTTTCAGGAGTGCGGTGCCCAGTTGAGCCTCAGGATCGCGGCCCACCAAGGCGACCGCGACGCTGGGGTCACGTCCGGTGGCGCGCGGTAGCGCGTTGGGCCACGGTCACTGGTAGCGGCTGTATGCCGCATGAAGGCTGGCGCCGTCCAGGGCATCGAGAGCGATCCGAACGGCCACGGCGGTCCAGCTGTTGCTCCGGTGGGGAAGGATCGGCGCGTGTTTCGACGGCTGACCGGCGACCAGGCGAGGCGTGAATGTCCCAGATCTATGCGTCACTGTTCACTCTCGTTGGCACGCTCCTGGTGATCGGGGCGGGATTCTGGCAATGGCGTCGTACGCAGGCACGCGAGCGGTCCAAGGAGTACCGGGCGAAGCGTATTGAATATCTCTCGAAGGTGTGGACGAAGCTGTCCGAGGTGGAGAGTGCCTTCCGTCAGGTTGCCAGGTTTGGTGAGGGTCCGGTTCCACTGGGCGTCATGGAGCGTCGAGAGGTGAACCTGCTTCTGATCGACGCCGCGCCCTTCCTGTTGAAGGACGAGCGGGAGTGGGCGCTGTCCATCGTCGAAGAGATCATCGAGATCTCGACCCTCATCCTGCACGCGAAGGTTGAGCCGGGCTGGTGGGTATCGTCGATCGCGGCACCTGAAGTGACTTCCACCAGCGCCAACGCCGCTCATCGGCTGCAATACTCCCGCGAAAAACTCGGCCAGCGCTATGCCGCCGTGACGCGTGGCGATCATGAGTAGGGTGCCAACGCTGACAGGTGGCCATCGTCAGGCTTCGCCGGTTGATCGTCGGGCACCTAGGATCGTGCCCACGAGCGGCCCCGAGATGAGGAGCGAGCCGTGCCGCGGTCACCGACGTTGCTGCTGGAGCGCCTGCACCACGCCGGGCTGACCGACGTCGACACGGTCGAGCCGGCGGCGGGCGGGTTGGCGGCGCTCGCGGGGATAGCCACCCGCCGGGACGCGCCGCCGGTGTTCGTCAAGGCGTTCGCCGAGGCGCCGGCCGACGACGTCTTCGTCGCGGAGGCCGAAGGGCTGGCCGCCCTGCGCGAGCTCGGCGGCCTGTCGACGCCCGAGGTGATCCTGGCCGACCGGGACCTGCTGGTGTTGTCGGTGCTGCGGCCCAGGCCGCCGAGGGAGACCTTCTGGGAGCAGTTCGCGCACGCGCTCGCCCGCCTGCACCTGGGCACCACCCAGCCACGCTTCGGTTGGCACCGGGACAACTGGCTGGGCCGTCGCCGGCAGGTCAACACCTGGCACGACGACGGTTTCGCCTTCTTCGCGCAGCACCGGCTGCTGCGCTGGCTCGGGGAGCCCCGCGTCGAGGCGGCCCTCGACGCGGGCGACCGGGCGGCCCTGGAGCGGCTGTGCGACCGGCTGCCCGACCTGTTGCCCGACCGCCCGGCCTGCCTGACCCACGGCGACCTCTGGGCCCAGAACGTGCTGGCCACCCCGGACGGAGGGCCGGCGGTGATCGATCCGGCCGTGTCCTACACCTGGGCCGAGGTCGACCTCGCCCACCTGTGGACCACCGCGCCGCCGCCGGAGGCGCAGCGCTTCTTCGCGGTCTACGCCGAGCTGACCGGCCTCGACCGCGACTGGCCGGCCCGCATGCCGATCATCCAGCTGCGGCAGCACCTCGCCGTGCTGGCCCAGTTCGACGACGACTGGGGCGCGGCCGACCAGATCCGCGCCACCCTCGCCCCGTTCCGGCCGGGTACCTGACGCCGCGCCGGGGTGGTGCGAGTCGCAGGGGAGGGCGGTCTGGTCGCCGGTCCCTGTCCCGACCCCACCCGGACGCGCCGCCCACGCCCCTCGACCACCCAGTAGACAGTGTCTACGGCGGGGTGGTAGACCTAATATGTGTCGACCTCGGACGGCAACCTGCGCGCCCGCCTCGTGGCGGTCGGGGTCGACCTGCTGTCCCGGGAGGGCACCCGCGCGCTGTCCCTGCGCGAGATCGCCCGCCAGGCAGGCGTCTCGCATGGTGCGCCACGTCGCCACTTCCCGACCCACCAGGCCCTGCTGGCCGCCATCGCGCGGGAGGGCTACCACCAGCTCGGCCAGCAGGTCGCCGAGTTCATCCGCACGGCACCGCCAGATCCGTACGCCCAACTCCTCGGACTGGGCCGGCTGTATCTCGACTTCGCCCGGACCAACCGCGGCATGTTCGAGCTCATGTTCCGGCACGACCTGTTGCGGGGCAACGGAATCGGCCTGCGGGAGGCCAGCGGCGCCCTGTTCGGCGTACTGGTCGACCTGGTCCTTGCGGCCAGAGCCGAGGCGGCCGACGCCCGCCCGGCATCCGTCACCGCCGGCGCGCTCTGGGCCAACCTGCACGGCATCGCCGAGCTGTGGCAGTGGGGCAGCCTGCAGACGACCGTGCGGACCGAGGACGTCGAAACGCTGCTGCGCGCCGCGCTGGACGCCCACCTCGGGCCGGCGAAGGCCACCCGCACCCGAGCCACCTGAGGGTGGCCGGCACTGACCCCCCGGAGGACGACGTGCTGCTCCAGACCACCATCCGGTCGCTGCTGGTCCCGGTGGCGCGACTGGCCTTCCGGCCGGTGATCGAAGGACGGGAGAACGTGCCCCGGCGGGGTCCGGTGATCCTGGCCGCCAACCACCTGTCCTTCATCGACAGCGTGGTGATCCCGCTGGCGGCGCCCCGGCCGGTCGCCTTTCTCGCCAAGGCCGAATACTTCCGCCAGCCCGGGCTCAAGGGCCGGCTGACCCGTACCTGCCTCACCGGTATCGACGCCATCCCGGTGCAGCGGGGCGGTCACCGCACGGCCCAGGCGTCGCTGCACCTGGCGCTCGACGTGCTCGCCGACGGGCGGGCCTTCGGCATCCACCCCGAAGGCAGCCGGTCCCGCGACGGGCGGCTCTACCGGGGCCGTACCGGGGTCGCCTGGCTCGCGCTCGCCTCCGGCGCCCCGGTCGTGCCCGTCGCGGTCCTCGGCACCGACCGGGTCCAACCGGTCGGTGCCCGGCTGCCCCGGCTCGGGGGGATAACCGTGCGGTTCGGTACGCCGCTGCGCTTCGCCGCGCAGCCCGCCGGCAGTACCGGCCGGGCCCGGCGGGCCGTCACCGACGAGATCATGGCCGCGATCCAGCGGCTGTCGGGCCAGGAGCAGGCGCCGGGCTACAACGAACTGTCGACCGCCGCGTAGCCGGCGGCGAACGGATCAGACGGCGTTGAGCAGGGCGTCGAGCGGCCGGGGCAGGGCGTCCCGGCGTACCGCCTCCTCGACGAGCAGGCGGGCGTAGCGCAGGTTGCGGCGGGAGCTGCTGCGCAGGAAGCGCCACAGCTGCGTCTGCGGCTCCTGGCCCCGCCAGGCCGGCTGGCTCTGGAACGAGCGGAACGACCGGAGGTCGCCCTGCGTTTCGAGGAGCGCCTCCACCCCGGCGGTGCCCAGGGCGCGGATCAGCTCGTCCTCCAGGTCCTTGACGCAGACGTGGAACCCGAGCCGCGCCATCTCGGCGCGGTTGCCCGGCGCGCCGACCCCGGCCGCCACCAGGGCACGCCGGAACACCTCCTCCTCCAGCAGGTCGCAGAGGCCGGCGAGGCGTACCCGGGTGTCCAGCGGGGCCAGCCTGGTCAGGAAGCGGCCGATGGCGTGCGCGCCGCCGATCGGCACGACGACGACCCGTTCGGCCGCCAGGTCGCGACCGCCGGCCAGGGCGGCCGATTCGACGGCGATCTGGTCGCTGATCCCCTCGACGAGCACCACGGCCGCGGCGGACTCGGCCTTCGCCAGCGCGGCGGCGGTCGCCCGGATCGACGCGGCGTTGCCGCCCAGCCGGCCGTCGGTCGTCTCGACGGTGAACGCGTCAGCTCGTCCGGTGGTGGCCATGGCAGCAATCATCGGCGACGCCCCGCCGGCCGGCCAGGGATTTGCCGCCGTCCAGCTGCCGACCGGGTCCGTCGTCGGCACCACGGTGCGTCCGCGGTGATGTTGACCACCCCGCGCCCGGCGTACGCGTAGGGGCAGGCCACCGGTGGTTACCCGACGGTTAGAGTGGGCGTCGCGAAGTCGCTCCCCGGACCCCGGGGTGCGGCTTCGTAGCGCTTCACGGGATCCGTGGAGCCCAGCCGTACCGACGTTCTCCGGGCCAACCGAATCGGGACGGCTGCACCCCCACCGCCTGGCCGGCATGTCCGGCCGGCCAACCCGGAACGGAGTAAGCCACGCCATGAGCGTGACTACGCAGGATCCTGCTGCCCCGGTCGACCCCGCGGAGCCCGCCGAGCGCGGCCGCCTCGACCGCTTCTTCGAGATCACCCGCCGTGGCTCGACCGTCAAGCGCGAGGTGCTGGCCGGGCTCACCACCTTCGCGACGATGGCGTACATCGTCGTGCTCAACCCGTTGATCATCGGCACCGCGCCGGACAAGGACGGCAACCTGCTCGGCATCGCGCCGGTCGCCGGGGTCACCGCCCTGGTCGCCGCGGTCATGACGATCATGATGGGCGTCGTGGGTCGGGTGCCGTTCGCGGTGGCCACCGGCCTGGGCCTGAACGCGTTCGTCGCGTACGCGGTCGCCTCCCAGATGACCTGGGCCGAGGCGATGGGCCTGGTGGTCATCGAAGGTCTGATCATCACCGTGCTGGTGCTCACCGGCTTCCGGAAGGCCGTCTTCCGGGCCATTCCCGCCGAGCTGAAGGCCGCCATCGCGGCCGGCATCGGCCTGTTCATCGCGCTGATCGGCTTCGTCGACGGCGGTTTCGTCCGGGCCGGCTCCGGCGTGCCGCTGCAACTCGGCTCCGGCAGCAACGGCACCCTGCACGGCTGGCCCACCGTCGTCTTCCTGGTCGGCCTGCTGGTCACCGGCATCCTGGTCGCCCGCAAGGTCAAGGCCGGCGTGCTGATCGGCATCGTGGCCACCACGATCATCGCGGTGATCGTGAACGCCCTGGCCAAGCCCGGCGGGGCCGTGGTCGACGGCAAGCCCAACCCGGACGGGTGGCGGCTGAACGTGCCGACCCTGCCCGACCCGCTGGTGCAGAAGCCGGACCTGCACCTGATCGGCAACGTGTCGTTCGGCGCGTTCGCGCACGTCGGCCTGGTGACCGCCCTGCTGTTGGTCTTCACCCTGGTGCTGGCCGACTTCTTCGACGTGATGGGCACCACCGTCGGGCTGGCGAAGCAGGCCAACCTGGCGACCGAGGACGGCACCGACATGCCGCGCCTGGGCAAGGTGCTCTTCGTCGACGGTGTCGCGGCGGTTGCCGGCGGTGCGGGCAGCGCCTCCTCGGCCACCACGTACGTCGAGTCCTCCTCGGGCATCGCGGACGGTGGGCGTACCGGCCTGACCAGCGTGGTCACCGGCGTGCTCTTCCTCGGCGCGCTGCTGCTCACCCCGCTGGTGTCGCTGGTGCCCAGCGAGGCCGCCGGCCCCGCCCTGGTGATCGTCGGCGCGCTGATGATCCGCCAGGTCAAGGAGATCGACTTCACCGACGTGGGCGTCGCCGTCCCGGCGTTCCTGACCATGACCCTCATGCCGTTCACCTACTCGATCACCAACGGCATCGGCGCCGGCTTCGTGAGCTGGGTGGCGATCCGGGTGGCGCAGGGCAGGGCCCGCCAGATCCACCCGCTGATGTGGGCGGTCGCCGCCGCGTTCGTGATCTACTTCGGCATCAACCTGGTCAAGGCCGTCACCGGCGTCAGCTGACCGGTCCTCGCCCGCGCCCCCGCTGCCCCCGGCCCGAGGCAGCGGGGGCGCGGCGTATCCAGATCATGGGTTAGGGTGCGTCGCGCGGACACGCGACCGTCGTGGCGCAGGGGGAGATGAGGCCATGGACCGCCATGAGCTTCTCTTTCCCTGCCCTCTTCCGGGTCGCGCGCGCTGATCGACCGCGACCCGGGTCACTCCATGACCTTGGAGAATCGCGTTGTTTCTTCCTGACCTGACCACCGAACGACTCGTGCTGCGCCATTGGCCGGCCGAGGACGTCGCCGCCGTCGTCGCCGGGCAGCGGCGCCCGCACTGGGCGGCGGACTTCCCGGCCGACGGCGAGCGGCTGATCGCCGGGATCATCGCCGGCAACCCCGGCCGGCCGCACGGCCACCGCCTCATGATCGAACGGGAGACCGGCCTCACCGTGGGCGGCATCGGGCTGAAACTGCCGCCCACCGACGGCGCGGTCGAGTTCGGGTACGGCATCGTCGCGTCGCGGCGCTGCCGCGGCTACACCACCGAGGCGGTCCGCGCCCTGGTGGCCCACGCCCGCACCCTGCCCGGGGTGACCCAGGTGCACGCCACCGTCGACCCGGCCAACGTGCCGTCGGTGCGGGTGCTGGAAAAGGCCGGCCTGCGCCGCGACGGCGTGGTGGAGACCGACGAGGGCCCGCTGCACCGGTACGTCGCCGAGTAACGCCGGCCCCGGGTGCGGTGGTGGTCGCCCCGGCGACCACCACCGCACCCGACCCGGGGGAGGGGTCAGGCTCTGGCCTCCTCCCCGACCCTGGCAGCCGGGGTCGCCTTCGGTGCTCGGCGTCCCGGCATCCACCAGTTGGCCTTGCCGCACAGTTCCATCACCGCGGGGACGAGGACCATCCGGACGATGGTGGCGTCGATGAGCACGGCGACGGCCATGCCCAGGCCGCCCTGCTTGAGGGAGACGTCGGGGCCGAGCAGCGAGGTCATGAAAATGGCGATCATGATGGCGGCGGCGGCCGTGATGACCTTGGCCGTCTGTGCCAGCCCGCGGGTGACGGCCAGCCGGGTGTCGCCGGTGCGCTCGTACTCCTCCCGGACCCGCGAGATCAGAAAGACCTCGTAGTCCATGGCGAGCCCGAACAGGAGCGGGAACATCGTCACCGGGATGTAGGTCGTGACCGGCATCTCGGTGGGAAATCCGAGGGCGGAGCCGAACCATCCCCACTGGACGACCGCGACGATCACGCCGTAGGCGGCGGCGATCGACAGGACGTTCATCACGGCGGCCTGCAGCGCGATCGTGACGGACCGGACCAGCGCGATGAGCACCACCAGGGACAGCAGGATGACGATGGCGATCATCGGAACCAGGCGGGAACCGATCCTGTCGGCGTAGTCGATGGTGGCGGCGTTCGGGCCGCCGAGGTAGACCTCTCGGCCGCCGGATGCCCTGGGCAGCACGTCGTCGCGGAGCTTGTGCACCAGGTCCGTGGTCGCCTCGTCCTGGTACCCGGTCCGCGGGAAGGCCATGAAGGTGACGGCCTGCCCGTCCGCGCTGACCCTCGGCGGGGTTGCGTAGGCGATGCCGTCGGTCCTGCCGACCGCCGCGACGACCGATTGCAGATCGGCGCCGGCGGAGTCGACTTCGGTGGCGAAGATCAGGGGCGCGCCGTAGCCAGGTCCGAAGCCCTCGGAGATGATCTCGTAGGAGGTGTAGCTGCTTCTGTCGTGGGGCTGGACACTGGCGTCGGGCATGCTCAGCCGCATCGACAGCACGGGGACGGCCAGCACCAGCATGACCGCGCCGGCCAGGAGCGCGGCGGGCAGCGGCCACCGCTGCACCACGCCCGCCCAGCGCTCGGCGAGGGTACGACGGTCCTTGACCGGAACGCCCCCGGCCCTCGCCCGGCGGGACGCGCGGCGGGGCAGGCGCAGCGAGTTGATCTTGTGGCCGGTGAAGCCCAGGAACGCCGGCAGCAGGGTCACCGCGGCGCTCACCGTGACCAGCACGGCCACCGACGTGGCAACGGCCATGCCGGTCAACATCTGATCACCCATGACGACCAGGCCCAGCAACGCGATCACCACCGTCGTGCCGGCGAAGAGCACCGCGCGACCGGCGGTGGTGATGGCCTTGACCGTGGCGCTCTCCGGAGCGTCGCCGTCCGCCAGGGCGTCCCGGTAGCGGGTCACGATGAACAGTGCGTAGTCGATGCCGACACCGAGTCCGATCAGCACGGCGAAGACCACCGCGAAGTCCGGCGCGGGGACCAGATGCCCCACGAGCTTCATCAGGGCGACACCACCGAGGAGCGCCAGCAGCGCGGTCATGATCGGCAGGCCCATCGCCACCAGCGATCCGAAGGCGATGAACAGGATCACGGCCGCCGACAGGACGCCGATGCTCTCGGCCGGGCCCTGCGGCGGCGTCTCGGCCTTTTCCGCCCTGTCCCCGCCCAGCCCCAGCGTCACGCCGTCGCCGGAGGCCTCCTTGACCGTGTCCACCAGCGGCTTGACCTCGGTCTTCGCCACATCCTTCGCGGTCAGCGGGATGATCGTACGGGCGATCCGACGGTCCTGCGTCACCAGCTTCGGGTCCTCGTACGGCGAGGTCACCGGTCCGGTGATGGGCGAGGCGTCCAGCTCCGCGATGACCTTCTCGATCTTCTGCCGGACGCCGGGGTCGTCGACCCCCTTCTCCGCCTTGATCGCGAGAGTCAGGGTGTCGCCCTGCTGCTCGGGGAAGTGCTTCTCGATCAGCGCCTGCGCCTTGGCGGAATCGCTGTTACCACCGGCGTACTCGTTGTCCGGGGCGGCACCGAAGGTGAAGCCGAGGAACGCCAGGGTGAGCACCCCGACGATCCAGGTCAACAGGACGAGCCGGCGGCGCCGGTAACAGAACCGGGCAAGTCTCGCCAGCGCTCCATCCGCACGGGGAGCCTCGGTCGCCATCATCTTCTCCTCAGTCATCGGTCGTCATTTCGGTGCGCGGATGTGCGTCAGCACGGGGCGCAGGCAGTGGGCCGACCAGCGGCGGGGGCCGGCAGTGGGCCGACCAGCGGCGGGGGCCGGATCAGTGTTCATGGGTGGCGCCCTCGCCGTGCGGGCCGCCGAACGGCGTCGTGACGCCGGCGTAGCGGAGCCGCAGCATCATGCCCTGCTCCGCGTGGGGCAGGTTGTGGCAGTGGTTCATCCAGATGCCGGGGTTCGTCGCGCGGAAGGCGACCTCCCACGTCTCGCCGGGGCGGACATCGAAGGTGTCCACCCACAGCGGACTGCCCGTCGACGGCGTTCCGTCCCGGGACAGGATCAGCACGGAATGGCCGTGCAGATGCCAGGGATGCGTTTCCAGACTCCGGTTGACGACGGTCATCCGGACCACGTCGCCATCGGCGACGAGCTGGTCGGGGATGCCGGGGTGGCCTCGGCCGTTGACGGTCTGCGCGTACGCCGGGCGGCCGTTCACCAGGGCAATGCCGCGGTCGAGGACCATGGTGAAGTGCCGGTCGGCCCTGCCCGGATCGAAGGGTACGGCGGCCGGGGCGCCGTATCGCAGCAGGTCGAGTTCCGGCAGACCGGAGGTGTCCGCCACGTGCGTTGCCGCGGGGGCATCGGCGGGCGGGCGCAGCCGTAGTCCGCCCGCTCGATCGTCGTCGACAACGAGTGCCACGGACCGGTCGGGCATGCGGAAGACCAGGTCGTACCGGCCGCCGGCGGGCAGGTACAGTCCAACGTCGCGGACCTCCCCGGGCTGGTTGAGGTCCCGACCGTCGACGGCGGCCAGCCGGAACGGGGTACCGGCGAGGACGATCCGGTGTGGATCCGAGTCGGTATTGATCAGTCGCAGCCGCACGGGCGTACCGGGTGGCGCGGGGTGCTCGGTCCGGCCGTCCCGCGCGGCGATCACGACGGTGCCGTCGAAGGTGTGCACGGGCAGGGTGAGGTCCACCTGCTCGTCCGCCCGCTGGCCGGCGCGCGGTGACACCACGAGGCTTCCGTACAGCCCTTTACGTACGCCGATGTGGGACGCGTGGTGGGTGTGGTACCAGTAGGTGCCCACCTGGTCGGCGCGGAACCGGTAGACGAAGTCCGCACCGGGTGGCACGGCCCGCTGGGTCACCCCCGGTACGCCGTCCTCGCCGCACGGCACGTCGTAGCCGTGCCAGTGCAGGGTCACACCGCCCTCGATGTCGGCGTTGCGTAGCCGTACTTCGACCAGGTCACCCTCGGTCGCGGTGAGGGCCGGGCCGGCGACCTGGCCGTTGAAGGCCCAGGCGTCGACCTCTCGACCGGACGGGAGCCGTACCGTGGCCTGCTTCGCGGTGAGCACGTGCCGCCGCACGGTGCCACCCGGCGCCGGTGCGTCAGCGCCCCGCAGGTCGGCCACCGACACGCCGGCCCGCGACGGGCGCCCGGGGCCGCCGCCCCGGGTCACCGATTCGGCGGGGAGGAACGACAGCCCGGTGCCGGCACCCGCCGTGGTCACCACGACCGCGCCACCCGTCCAGGCGATGAACCGGCGGCGCGAGATCGCCCGTCGATCCTCCGGTGCCGGCGCGACATCCACCGCAGCGGTGCTCTCGGCGGGGGCAGCGACCACCCGCGCGGTCAGCAACGCGCCGGCGCAGACGAGCGAGACCGTGATCAGGGCGGTGCCTGCGGTGAGCGGATATCCGACCAGGAAGGTCACCACCAGGCCGGCCAGCGCGGCGTAGGCCGCGGTGAAGACCGCGACGACGGCGCGTACCGACCGACCGACGGTGCGCCCCCGGCCTGCCGCGAGCAGGTACGGGCCGGCGAGCAGCACGGCGCCGACGCCGGCGGCGCCCAGCATCGGCAGCCCCAGCAGCACCTTCTCCTGCACGAACCACCAGCCCCGGCCGGCCAGCATTCCCACGGTGCCCACCCGGAGCAGCGTCACGAGCACCGCCGTGCCCAGGACGGCCGGCGTCAGCCGGGTCCGCCGCAGCGCCAGTGTCACGCCGGCGGCGAACCACGCGGCGATGCTCAGCAGCGCGACGACGTGGTCCAGAAGGATCCACGAGCCGGTGCTCATGGCGCCGGTAGCGCGGGCGTGGCCGGCCTGGACAACTGCCGGGCCTGCCGGATGATCGTCCCGGTCACCGCCACGATGGCCAGCCCGTTGACCGCGTGCAGGCCGAAGACGAGCCCGCCGGCGGTGCCGTCGAGCGCCGTGGCGACTCCCTTGATCAGGAACTGGACAATCGCGAGTCCGGCGACCAGGCCGCTCATGCCGATCAGCCGCCCGGGCATCCGGGACACCGCGGCGACGACGGTCACCAGGACGGCGATCAGCACGATGACGCCGCCCAGCGCGCGGTGGGGCTGGAAGGACTCGTCGTTGGGTGCCGTGTCGAAAGCCCCGCTGGCAGCCAGAAAGAACTGCGTGACGACGGCCAGCATCTGCAGGGCCGCCAGGCCGGCGAAGAATCTACGCATGGCGCGCTCCTCGAATTCGGAGGGGGTGATCGCTCATGGCGGCGATCGTCGCGCCGGTGCGGCGGCTGTCGCCTCTGGCCGTGGATGGCGGGCGTTACGCAATCCGGCGTAGCCGCACCGGATCTCCCTACGCCCGTCGGCGTAGTCGGTCGCGCAGCTCGGCCGAGCGTCGTCGGTGGGCGGGAACAGTACGATCACGGCATGCAGCCACGTACCGTGTCGTTCCCCTTGCGGGTGGTGGGGCAGGACGTGGCGCTCGCGCTCTTCATCACCGTGATGCAGGTGCAGGGCACGGTCGCCAAGGTCGCCGGCGAGGGAGAACTCCGCTCGCTCAGTCACTTCGGAAACCTCGGCTACGCGCTGCTCGCGGTGAGTGGCCTGGCCCTGGCCGTCCGTCGCCGGTGGCCGGTGCCGGTGTTCGTCACCGCCGCCCTCGCCAGCCTGGTGTACTACGGTCTCGACTTCCCGGACGGGCCCGGCTGGCTCGGCCTCTTCGTCGCCCTGTACACCCTCACGGCGTACGGTGACGGGCGCCGGTCGCTGGTGGTGGCCGGCGTGGGCACGAGCCTGCTCACCGTCGGGTGGCTGGTCGCCGCGGCCGACATCGAGCCACGCGCCGCCATCGGCTGGGTGTTCTTCCGGATCGGCGCGTCGGTCATGAGTGCGGCCCTCGGCGAGTCCCTCCGGTCCCGGCGGGTCATCGCCGCCGAGGCTCAGGAGCGTGCCGAGCTGGCCGAACGGACCCGCGAGGAGGAGGCGCGGGCGCGGGTCGACGCCGAACGGCTCCGGATCGCCCGCGAGGTCCACGACACGGTCGCGCACGCCATCGCCATCATCAACGTCCAGTCGGGGGTCACCGCGCACGTGCTCGACAAGCGGCCGGACGTGGCACGCGAGGCGCTGCGGGCGATCGAGCAGACCAGTTCCCGGGCGCTGCGCGAGATGCGGGCCATCCTCCGGGTCCTGCGTGACGACGATGACGGACGGGTGCCGTACCCCGGGCTCGGGCAGATCGACGAACTCGCCGTCAAGGCGCGCGAGGCCGGACTCGACATCAAGATCGAGGAAACGTCCCCGGAGACGCCGTTGCCGAGCGCGGTCGGTAGCGCGGCCTACCGGATCGTGCAGGAATCCCTCACCAACGTGATCCGCCACGTCGGCCCGACCCGGGTGACGATAGCGCTGCACCCGGGCGTCGACGCCGTGCAGATCCGGGTGACCGACGAGGGCCGCCGCGCCGCCGCAGCGGAGGACGTCGCGGACCTGCGCCTACCGTCCCAGCACCGGGCCCGCGCCGGCACGTCGGCCGGGCCCGGCCGCGGGATCGTCGGCATGCGCGAGCGCTGTGAGTTGCTCGGCGGTGAACTCGACGCCGGGCCGACGCCGGGCGGCGGGTTCGAAGTCAACGCCCGGCTGCCCCTCGCCCCGACCGGGCCCCGCCGATGAGCGCGGCGGCCGGGTCGGCGCTGATCCACGCCCCGGTCAAGGTGCTGCTCGCCGACGACGAGGGCCTCGTGCGCTCCGGGTTCAAGGTGCTGCTCGACCTCGAGGACGACATCACGGTCGTGGGGGAGGCCACCAACGGTGCCGAGGCCGTCGAGCGGGCCCGTGCCACCCGCCCCGACGTCGTCCTCATGGACATCCGCATGCCGAAGCTGGACGGGATCCAAGCCACCGCGCAGATCGCCGGGATGCGCGGCCTGGAGCAGGTCCGCGTCCTCATCCTCACCACCTACGACACCGACGAGTACGTCTTCGACGCGTTACAGGCCGGCGCCAGCGGTTTCCTGCTCAAAGACGCCGGACCGGCCGAACTCCTGCATGCCATCCGGGTGGTCGCCGCCGGCGACGCGCTGCTCGCGCCGCGGATCACCCGACGCCTCATCGGCCAGTTCACCGCGCACCGAACGGCGACCCAGGCCGCGGCGGACCGGCTCGCGGTGCTGACCCAGCGCGAGCGCGAGGTGCTGGCCCTGGTGGGCCAGGGCCTGAGCAACGACGAGATCGGTGCCGAACTGTTCCTCAGCCCGGCAACCGCGCGCACCCATGTCAGCCACGCGATGGCGAAACTGGGTGCGCGGGACCGCGCCCAACTGGTTGTCGTCGCCTACCAGACCGGACTGGTCGGCCCGTAACCGCCCACCGCTCCGGCGACCACCGGCGCGGCTGGCGGAACGCCGAACCGGCCGTCGGCCGCCCGCTTTCACCCGCATCCACCGGGGCCCGGAGGCGAAGATGGGTGGGCACGTGACACCGGCAGGCCGTCGGCCGCGCGGACGGGAGGACGCCGGGTGAGCTACGCGGACGTCAACGGACTACACCTCTGGTACGAGGTGCACGGCACCGGGAAGCCGCTGCTCCTGCTGCACGGCGGGTACGGCTCGACGGAGACGTTCGCCCCCATCCGGCCGGCGCTGGCCGCCCGCCGTCAGGTGATCGCGGTCGACCTGCAGGGGCACGGCCGCACCGCCGACGTGGACCGGCCGCTGCGCTACGAGTCGCTGGCCGACGACGTGGCCGCTCTGCTGCGCCACCTCGACCTGCCGGCGGCCGACCTGCTCGGCTACTCGCTCGGCGGCGGGGTGGCCCTGCGCACCGCGATCCAGCACCCCGCCCTGGTCCGCCGGCTGGTGCTGGTCTCCACGCCGTGCCGCCGGCAGGGCTGGTACCCGGAGGTGCTGGCGGCGATGGCCGCGCAGGACGCCCGGACCGGCGAGCGGATGCGCGGCACCCCGCCGCACGAGCGGTACGCGTCGGTCGCCCCGCGCCCGCAGGACTGGCCGGTGCTCTGGGCGAAGACCGGTGCGCTGCTGCGCCGCGAGTACGACTGGTCCACCGAGGTGGCCGCCCTGCCCATGCCGGTGCTGCTGGTCTACGCCGACGCGGACGCGATCCCGGTCCGCCACGTCGCCGAGCTCTTCGGGCTGCTCGGCGGCGGCCACCGGGACGCCGGCGGGGACGGCACCGACCGGCCCGCGTCCCGGCTGGCGGTGCTGCCCGGGCTCACCCACTACGACGTGCTCGGCTCGCCGGCGCTGCCCGGCGTCGTGCTGCCGTTCCTCACCCACACGCTGCGCGCCCCCGAGTAACCGCCCACGGGATTCACCAGGTTGACGGTGCGGGCTCGTCGATGTTCACCGTCGGTGACGCCCCGTCCTCGGCACACCACTTTGCAGCGATATGCCTCTCAGGCATAAGGATGCCGCAGAGGCATATCGGTTTCAGGCGATGTGCCGACCACCGGCCGTCCGTCCCGCCGTAGCCTGCCGGCCAGGTCGTCAGGGGGAAAGGCAGGGACCGGCATTCGGTCGGATCAGCCCAGCCGGCGGGCCAGCCAGGGCAGCAGCGCGTCGCCCTGCAACCGCTGGAACGCCCGTACGGTCGGGATGCCGGGCGGTGGCGGCTGCCGCGCGCCGTCCAGGAAGAAGCCGGCGAAGCCGGCCAGCACGCCGGTCACGTCGGCCGGGTCGACGTCGGCGGTGAGCGGCCGGGCCCGCAGCAGCGCCTCCGGGTCGTGGCCGCCGTGGACCTGCACGTTGATCAGCACCAGCAGGCTGTCCAGCCAGGCCGGTCCACGGCAGGCCCACGGCCAGTCGACCACGCTGACCGTGCCGTCCGGGCCGATGAGCAGGTTGTCGGCCCGGACGTCGAGGTGGCACAGGGTCTGCCCGGCCAGCGCGGCGAGCCCGCGCTCGGCGGCGGCGCGCAGCTGCGGCAGCCGGGACCGGGCCCAGCCGTCCAGGTCGGCCGGTGGGTCGGCGGCGATCCGGTGCCAGCCGGCGAAGTCGTACCGGAGCTGGTCGGCGGCGTTGGGCGCGGTGGGCACGGTCGCCGGGGTGAGCACGGCGGCCATGGTCTCCAGGGTGGCGAGCACGGCGGCCAGCTCGGCGGCGTCCCACGGCGTCACCGGGTGGCGGCCCTCGACGTCGGTGAAGACCAGCGCCACCCAGTCGCCGTCGTCGTAGCTGCCGAGCAGCCGGGGCGCCGGCGTGGCCGCCGGCAGCGCGGCGGCGACCAGCGCCTCGGCCCGGTGCAGAGCTGGGCTGCGGTCGTTCTGGGCCGGGCTGACCGCCTTGACGAACGCGCGCCGGCCACCGGCCGTGCGGACGCGGTCGGCGGTGCCGGGGGAGAAGCCGCCGGACTGCGAGACCGCGGCGGTCACCGGGTCGCCGAGGATCTCCTCGACCGCCGCCCGGACGTGGCCGGGCAGGTCGGTCCAGTGGATCCGGGTCTTCGTCGCGCTGGTCACCGCCTCACCGTGCGCCACGCCGCCCGGCCGGGGCAACCGATTACCGCGCCCCGGCGGTGTAGCGCAGGACGACCACGCCACTGTCGAACGGCCGGGTCTCGGCCAGGGTGAACCGGTGCGCGGCGAAGCCCCGGTCGACCAGCGGGATGCCGCTGCCGATCAGCACCGGGTTCAGCTTGACCACCAGCTCGTCGACCTCGTCGAGGAGCTGACCGGCGAGGCTGCCGCCGCCGCAGAGCCAGATGTCGCCGCCGGGCCGCTGCTTCAGGTCGCGGACGAGTAGGACCCGTCGGGGGCGGCGATGAAGCCGTCGAGGGTGCTGGCGACGTAGTACACGAGCTTACGCAAACCGACTCCGATACGTCCGGGATAACCACGACGACTGTCGTGGTCGGGAGAATGTACAACACCTGTCGTGGTTGTTGCTAGGGTGGCGGCATGGCCAGGAACCCGGAACGCCGTACCCTGCTCGCCGACGCCGGGCTCCGGGTGCTCGCCGCGGCCGGGGCGCGCGGCCTTACCCACCGAGCGGTCGACGCCGAGGCGGGCGTGCCCACCGGCACCGCCTCCAACTACTTCCCGTCCCGGGCGGCGCTGCTCGCCGGCCTGGCCCAGCGCATCTTCGCGCGGCTGGCGCCCGACCCGGCGGTCCTGGCCGAACTCGGCCGGCGTACGCCGTCGCTGGAACTGGTGGCCGACTACCTGCGCTACATCGTCGAGCGCACCACCCGCGAGCCCGACCTCACCCGGGCGCTGTTCGAGCTGCGCCTGGAGGCCGCCCGCCGGCCCGAGCTGCGCCAGGCGCTCGGCGACGTGCTCCGCCGGGGGTACGCCGACGACGTGGCCTTCCATGTCGCCGCCGGGCTGCCCGGCGGCGCGTTCGAGGTGGCGCTGCTGCACTACGCGGTGGACGGGTTCCTGCTGGACCTGCTCACCACCTCCGTCGACGCCGGGTTCGACGCCGAGCAGGTGGTTTCCGCCCTGGTGTCCCGCCTGGTCGGCGCCGCGCCCGACGGACCGCCGCCGACCGCCACCGGCCGATCGTGATCAAACCAGGTATGTCCCCGAGGCCAGCGGGAAACCGGCGCGGAACCAGCCTCGGGGAGGAGCAACGGATGAGGGATGGCGCCGGACTGACCATCGGTGTGCTCGGCTCGTACGGCGGACGCAACCTCGGCGACGAGGCGATCCTGACCGGCCTCCTGGCCGATCTGCGCCAGCAGGAGCCGAACGCCCGGATCATCGTGTTCTCCCGGAACCCCGCGCACACCGCGCTGGCCCACCCCGATGTCGAGGCGGTGCCCTGGGAAGGTGTCAGCCGGGTCGACTCCTCGGCCATCCTGGCCCAGCTCGACCTGCTCATCCTCGGCGGCGGCGGCATCCTCTACGACAAGGAGGCCCGCCGCTACCTGCGGGTGGTCCGGGTCGCCCAGGAGCGCGGCCTGCCGCTGCTGACGTACGCGGTCGGGGTCGGCCCGCTCACCGAGGGGGTGGACACCGGCATGGTGCGGGAGACCCTGGCCGGGGCGACCGAGCTGACCGTACGCGACCAGGAGTCGCGGATGGTGCTGGAGGAGGCCGGGCTGCTCAATCCGATCACCGTCACCGCCGACCCGGCGTTCCTGCTGGAGCCCGAGGAGTTCCCGGCGAGCTGGCTGCGCGAGGAGGGCGTACCCGCCGGCACGCGCCTGGTCGGGTTGAGCGTGCGGGAGCCGGGCCGGGCCGCCGAACGGCTCGACGTCGACGGCTACCACCGGCTGCTCGCCCAGATCAGCGACTTCCTGGTGCACCGGATCGACGCGTACGTGCTCTTCGTGCCGATGGAACGCGACGACATCCGGCACTCGCACGGAGTCATGTCGCACATGGTCGCCGCCGAGCGGGGCCGGATCCTGCACAACGCCTACAACCCGCGGCAGGTGCTCGGCCTGATGAAGCACTTCGACCTCGCGGTCGGCATGCGCCTGCACTTCCTCATCTTCGCGGCCATGATGGGCACCCCGTTCCTGCCCCTGCCGTACGCCGGAAAGGTCTTCGACCTGGCCCAACGGCTCGGGGTGCCGGCGCTGCGCGGGGTGGAGCGCGAGGTGGAGGGCCCGCTGCTGGCGGAGGTCGACCGGCTCTGGGACGAGCGGGAGGCGCGGGCCGACGAGACCGCCCGGCGGGTGGCGGCCGTCTGCGAGCAGGCCCACGGCACCTCCGCGGTGACCCGGGGCGTGCTGGAGAGCATCCGGTCGCGCACCCTCACCCGGGTCGGTGCCTGAGGAGCCGCTCAGGCCGCCGGACCCGCCGCTCAGGCCGCCGGACCCCGCCAGGCGTAGATCCATGGACGGCCCTCCTGGTCGTCCGACTCCAGCTCGTAGATCTGCGCCTCGGCCAGCCCCGCCGGCCCCAGGTGGTGGTGGGTCAGCGGCGGCCGGCCGTTCGGGTCCAGCTCCACGGTGACCGTTTCGCCGTCGGCCCCGCCACCCACCAGGGGGATCTGCACCGTTGATGCCATGCGCCCATCCTGCCCCGGCGATCGCCGGGGCAGGACGCGAATAGCGGGGCTGCGAGCCGGCCGGGGCCGGGACTAGGGTCCGGAAATGACGAACCCGACGATCGACCCGACCCTCGGTCCGGTCCTCGCCCGTACGGGTGACGAACGGGCGGTGCTCGACGCGTTCCTCGATTTCCACCGTGCCGTCGTGCTGCGCAAGGCGGACGGCCTGGCGGACGCCGAAGCGGTCCGGCGCCTGGTGCCCTCCCTGACCACCCTGGCCGGCCTGCTGAAGCACCTGGCCCTGGTCGAGCGGAACTGGCTGCCCTGCCTCTTCGCGCCGCAGCCCGGCGACGTCTACCTCACCACCGAGGAGGAGGCCCGGGCCAGCTTCACGCTCGCACCCGGCGAGACCGTGGCGGGCCTCGCGGACGCGTACCGGGCGGCGTGCGACCGTTCCCGGGCGATAGCGGCCCGCTTCGACCTGGACCACGTGGTGCCGCACCCGCAACTCGGCGAGGTGTCGCTGCGCTGGGTGCTGATCCACCTGATCGAGGAGACCGCCCGGCACGCCGGCCACGCCGACATCCTCCGCGAGCTGACCGACGGCGAGACCGGAGCGCTCTGACCCACGGCGGAACCGGAGCGCTCTGACCCACGGCGGGACCGGGGCGCTCTGACCCACGGCGGGACCGGGCGCGTCTGCCCGGCGGGACCGGGCGGCGGCGACCGGACGGCCCCGGCGGGGATCAGTTGAGCGGCAGCAGGCCGGCCGGGTACTCCATCCCGTCGTGGGTGCACGCCGCGGCGGCGACCCGGGCGGCGTACCGGGCGGCGTCGAGCGGGGACCCGCCGCGCAGCCGGGCGGCGATCAGGCCGGCGGCGAAGGCGTCGCCGGCACCGTTGGTGTCCACCACCGGCCCCGGCGGCGTACCGGCCGGCACCCGGATCGGCGGGGTGTCCGGGGCGTGCAGCGTCGAGCCGGCCGCCCCGCCGGTCACCAGCACGGTCCGGGGCGCCAGGCCGGCGGCCACCTTGCCGGCCCGGTCACCGAGCCGGACGTCGCTGAGGAAGACCAGCCCGGCCGCGTCGGCGAAGGGGCGGTGGTGGTCGTTCTCGCCGTCCCAGTCGTGCAGGTCGGTGGAGAGCACCACCCCGTCGGCCAGCCCCGCGCGCAGCACCGGCAGCGCGTCCCGGGCCCAATCCATGATCGACACATGGACGTGCGCGGCGTCCCGGACCAGCGCGGTCAGCTCGGCCGCGGCGAACGGCGCCGGCCCAGACCACGGGCGGGGATCGTAGAGGGACATCCGCCGGCCGGCCGGGTCGACCAGGTTCACCGAGCGGCGGGTGCCGGCCGGGGCGTCGGCCAGCACGGTCCGTACCGAGGTGCGGGCCAGCGCGGTCCGGACCACGTCGCCGGCCGGATCCGCGCCCAACACGTCCACCACGGTCACCCGCAACCCCAGGGCGTGCGCGGCGAGCGCCACGCCCGCGCCGGTGTTGCCGATCCGCAGGTCGATCGGGGGCACCGCCAGCGAGTCCGCGGCGGCCGGCGGCAGGGCCGGCACCCGGACGCGGATGTCCACGCCGAGACCACCGATCACGAGCAGATCGACCATGGCGCCGAGACTAGTCCGGCCCGGCCGCCTATCCTTGCCCCCGGACGTCGTCGAGGGGGAGTGCGTGCTGGTCATCCACGGGGTGTGGCTGCCCGGCGGCGGGCTCGCCGTGTGGGGCGAGGAGAGCACCCTGCCGGCCCGGGCGCCGCGCCGCCCCGGCCGCGCCCCGCGCGAGCGGCCGCACCCGTTCGCCGCCGACCACGCCACGCTGGCCGCCGCGCTCGGTGGGCCGCCGGGCCGGCCCGCCGCCGTGCTGCTGCGCCTGCCCACCCGGGCCGGCTCGCCGCTGGACTCGCCCGAGCTGGTCCGGACCACCGTCGGGGAGCCGGTCCGCGGCCCGGTCACCCTCGCCGGCTGGCGGGTCCCGGCCCTGCGGTACGCCCCGGACGCCGCGTACGCGCTGCTCCGTGAGCTGGAGCCGGGGGACGCGGTGCCGGGGGCCGGGCTGCGCCACCTCGTCGAGCTGGCCGCGTTCGCCGCCGACCTGGTCAGCCGCGGCCGGGTACTGCCCGCGGTCACCGACCCGTTCCCCACGACGGCCCCGGCGTGCCCGGTCAGTCCGGGCGTGCGGGGCCGGCGGCACCTGCGTGCGGTCGACGCCTCCGACGTGGTGACCGCGCGGGCGCTGTGGCGGCCGCTGCTCACCGGCACCGACGCGGCCTGGGCCCGGTCGCTCGCCGAGGCCCTGCCGCCGGCCGCCCGCGCCGCCGTCGAGTGGACGGCGGCCCTGCCGCACGCCACCCCGGCGCCCGACACGCAGCCGCCCGCGCGGACCGGCCCGGTGCCGGACAGCGGCTCCGGGTCAGCGCCGGCCCCGGCGCCCGCACGCGCCGCCGGCGACGTCCCGGCGGCCGGTACCGCCCCGACGGAGAGCCTGCCGGCCGGGTCGGTGGGCGCGGTCGGGGCGGATGGCCTCGCCGAGCCCGCCGAGGTGCTCGCCGCCGCCCTCGACGCGCTCGCCGACGCGGCCGCCCGCGCCGCCCTCGGCGAGCTGCGGCTGCACCGGGGGATGCGTCCGGGCGGCCCGGTGCCGCGCTGGTTGGCCGCGCTGACCGGCGTGGAACGCGCCTTCACCACCGAACCCGCCGCCCTGGATCTGCTCCGCACCGAGCTGGACGCCTGGCAGCGCGACGCCGTCGGCGGCGCGGTCCGGGCCGCGTTCCGGCTCATCGAGCCGGTGACCGACCCGGTTGCCGAACTGGTCGAGGGCGGCGCCTGGCGGGTCGAGTTCGGCCTGCAACCGGTCGACGAGCCGGGCCTCGTGGTGGCCGCCGCGCAGGTCTGGCGGGGAGCCGCGCGGGCCCTGGCCGGCCGGGGGATCGACCCGCAGGAGACGCTCCTGGCCGAGCTGGGCCGGGCCAGCCGGCTCTGGCCCGAACTGGACGCGGCACTGCGGACCGCCACACCGGAGGGCATGGAGCTGGACGCCGAGGGCGCGCACCGGTTCCTCCGGGAGGGCGCGCCGGTGCTGCACGCCGCCGGCTTCGGGGTTCTCCTGCCGTCCTGGTGGCGGCGGTCCTCGTCCCGCCTCGGTGCCCGGCTGCGGGCGCGTGGCCGGACCGCGCCGGGCACGGTCGCCGCCGGTGGGCTGGGACTGGACGCCCTGGTCGACTACCGCTGGGAGGTGGCCCTGGGCGACCAGCCGTTGACCGCCGACGAGCTGGCCTCGCTGGCCGAGGTGAAGTCGCCGCTGGTGCGGCTGCGGGGCCGCTGGGTGGAGCTGGACCCGCACCGCCTGGAGGCCGGGCTGCGCCTGCTCCGCTCGACCGGTGAGCTGACCGTGGCCGACCTGCTGCGGATGGGCCTGACCGGCGACGGCGACCGGACCGACGGGCTGCCGGTGCTGGAGGTGACCGCCGACGGGGCGCTGGGCGAGCTGCTGGCCGGGGAGGCGGAACGCCGGCTCACCCCCGCCGACCCGCCGCCCGGCTTCGCCGGCACGCTGCGGCCCTACCAGCGGCGTGGGCTGGCCTGGCTGGCCTTCCTCCAGTCGCTGGGGCTGGGCGGGATCCTCGCCGACGACATGGGGCTCGGCAAGACCGTGCAGCTGCTCGCCCTGCTCGCCGGGGATCCGCCGGCGGCCGGACCCACCCTGCTGGTCTGTCCGATGTCGCTGGTCGGCAACTGGCAGCGGGAGGCGGCGAGGTTCACCCCGGGGCTGCGCGTGCACGTGCACCACGGCGCGGAGCGCGCCCGGGGGGCGGAGTTCGCCGCCGCCGTGCACGCGGCCGACCTGGTCCTCACCACCTACTCGGTGGCCGCCCGGGACGCGTACGACCTGGCCGGGATCGACTGGCACCGGGTGGTGGTGGACGAGGCGCAGGCCATCAAGAACGCGGCCACCCGGCAGGCCGAGGCGGTTCGCGCGCTGCCCGCCCGGCACCGGGTCGCGGTCACCGGTACGCCGGTGGAGAACCGGCTCGCCGACCTCTGGTCGATCATGCAGTTCGCCAACCCCGGTCTGCTCGGACCGGCCGCCACGTTCCGGAAGAAGTTCGCCGAGCCGATCGAGCGGCACGGCGATGCCGAAGTGGCCGGTCGGCTGCGCCGGATCACCGGCCCGTTCGTGCTGCGCCGGCTCAAGACCGACGCGTCGATCATCTCGGACCTGCCGGCGAAGCTGGAGATGGAGGTGCTCTGCAACCTCACCGCGGAACAGGCGGCGCTCTACCGCGCGGTGGTCGACGACATGCTCGCGAAGATCGAGTCCAGCGACGGGATGGAGCGCCGCGGCCTGGTGCTGGCCACCATGACCCGGCTCAAGCAGGTCTGCAACCACCCGGCGCAGCTGCTGCACGACGGCTCGGCCCTGGCCGGCCGCTCCGGCAAGCTGGAACGCCTCGAGGAGATCGTCGACGAGGTGCTGGCGGCGGGGGAGCGGGCCCTGCTCTTCACCCAGTACGCCGAGTTCGGCGGCATGCTGCGCGGGCACCTGTCGGCCCGGACCGGCCGGGAGGTGCTCTACCTGCACGGTGGCGTCGGCAAGGCCGACCGGGATGCCATGGTGACCCGGTTCCAGTCCCCGGACGGGCCGCCGCTGTTCGTCCTCTCGCTCAAGGCCGGCGGCACCGGCCTCACCCTGACCGCGGCGAACCACGTGGTGCACGTGGACCGCTGGTGGAACCCGGCCGTGGAGGACCAGGCCACCGACCGGGCGTTCCGGATCGGCCAGCGCCGCCGGGTGCAGGTCCGCAAGTTCGTCTGCGCCGGCACGGTCGAGGAGAAGGTGGCCGCGATGATCGCGGACAAGCGCGGGCTGGCGCAGCGGGTGGTGGGCACCGGCGAGCAGTGGGTCACCGAGCTCTCCACCGACACCCTGCGCGAGCTGTTCACGCTGGAGTCCGGGGCGGTGGTCGAATGAGTCCCGAGCCGCCCCGGTTCGCCGACTTCGGGCCGCCCCGGCGGGTCGAGGGTGGACTCCGGGCCCGCAGCACCCGTGGCGCGATCGGCCGTTCCTGGTGGTCCCGGCGGTTCCTGGAGGTGCTGGAGTCGTTCGCGCTCGGCACCCGGCTCACCCGCGGCCGGGCGTACGCGCGCCGGGGGCAGGTGGTCCGGCTCGACGTCGCCCCCGGGCTGGTCACCGCCAGCGTGCAGGGCTCCCGGCCCGAGCCGTACCCGGTGCGGATCCGGCTCGCCGCGTACCCGGACGAGGTGTGGGAGCGGCTGGCGGCCGAGCTGGCCGGACAGGCGTTCTTCAGCGCCCGGTTGCTCGCCGGGGACCTCCCCGCCGAGTTGGAGGAGCTGTTCGCGGCGGCCGGCGCGCCACTCTTCCCGGCCCAGGTGGACGAACTCGACCAGCGCTGCGGCTGCCCCGACTTCGCGGTGCCGTGCAAACACCTGGCGGCCACCTTCTACCTGCTGGCCGAGGCGTTCGACGCCGACCCGTTCCGGCTCCTGCACTGGCGCGGCCGGGGCCGGGCCGAGCTGCTGGAACGGCTGCGTACGCTGCGGGGCGCCGACGCCGTGGACGCCGCGCCGGACGGCCCGGCGGTGCCGGCGGGCGGACCGGCCGTCGCGGTGGACGGTCCGGCTCCCGCGGAGCTGCCCGTGGCCGGGGCGGCGCGGGTGCTGACCGGGCTGCCGGCGGTGTCGGCGGCGGACACTGTGGACCGGTTCTGGCTGTCCCCGGTGCCGCTGCCCGACCGGCCGCCCACCCTGCCGACCGGGCCGGAACTGCTGCTGCGCCAGCTCGCCCCGCCCGGCGCCGACCTCGGCGGGCCGGGTCTGGTGGAGCGGTTGCGCCGGGCGTACCGGGAATTCGGCGGGCCCGACCCGGAGACCGGGCCGCGCTGACCCCACCTCGTCCCGGCCCCGACCGGCATCGCCGGAGCCGCCCCGGTCCCCGCCGGAGCCGGCACGGTTACAGCCAGCGTCGGCGGAACCGCCACATGAGGCCGGCGTTGGCCAGCAGCACCACGGCACAGACCGCGCCGGCGAGCCGGCCGGCGAGAACGGTCATCGCCGGCAGCGAGGCCCACAGCACGATCGTCAGCAGCATCAGGTACCGGCCACGGCGGGCCCGGGCCCGGGAATCGAGCCGGGCGAAGAAGTGCGGGTCGCTCTCCCGCAGCTGGCGGGTGATCTGTTCGAACCTGCGCTGATCCTCTTTGCTGAGCATGGCGGTGCCTTCCCCTCACGGCTTCAGCGGTTCGGCGGCATACCCGCAACGGCCGCCGGTCACGCGCCGCTGCTGCCGCTACTTTCGCCGGCCGCGCGGACCCGCGGGACCTTCCGGTCGGAGCACCTCAGCACGGGCTTATCGGTGACTTAAGTTTTGCTGTGCCCGCTAACGGCGCGCACAGCGCAGCCGGGGCCGAAAACGTTACCCGGCGGCGCGTCGCGCCCGGGTCTGCCCTGCTCCGGACGGTGGCGACCGGAACGGGGCGTACCACGCGCCGGCACCGAGGGCTGAGTGGTGCCTTAAGTGCCCTCGGGGGCGCCGACGGCGGCCCTTGAGCGGCCCGGAACCCATGGTTACTTTCCCGTAGCAACTCCTCCGGCACGTCGCCGCCCCGCCGCCCTCACCGGCCGCAGGCGCGCCGGCGCTGAAAGAAAACGGGACAGGAACATGGCCGAGCTGAACGTGCCGCCGCGGCGTCCCCGGGACGATCGCGGCTGGGACGGACCCCACACCCCCCGCCCGGACGGGTACCGCGACCTGGACGCCGCGTCGTACGGCGGCCCACCCGCCGGCTCCGGATACGCCGCGTACCCCAGCGCGGCCGGGCCGCAGGGCGGGCAGTGGGTCGGCCCCGACGGCTTCGCTCCCGCCGGGTACGCCCCGACCGCCAACCCCGGACTGCCCGATCTGGACGATGACGACGAGCCCCGGACGGGCCGGCGGCGTGCCCTCGTCGCGCTCGGCGGCGCCGCGGTGGTCGCCGGTGGCGCCGCCCTGGCGATGTCCCCGCAGGTGCGGGGGATCTTCGGCGGTGGCCCGCAGGCCGGCGACGCGACCGGCACGGTGGCTACCGACGGCACCGCCTCCCGCCCCAGCGGACAGCAGCCCAGCACGGTGCGCACCTACACCGAGCAGAACGAGAGCTACATGGGCTCCCGGGCCGGCGCGGCGCTGAAGCGGAACTCGCCGTCCGGCGGCCGGCTCTACGGCAGCCCGGCCGAAGCCGCCGCGGCGACCAAGGTGACCGTGAAGACGGTGCTCGCCAAGGACCCGATCCGGCACCTGTTGAGCCGGACCACCTTCGGTCCGACGGCGACGATGATGGCCGAGGTCAAGCGCGTCGGTATCGACGACTGGCTGCGCGGGCAGCTCCAGCCGGAGAAGATCGCCCCCACGAAGGCCGAGCTGAAGCTGGCCGAGCTGCCCTCGCTCAAGCTGAGCCCGACGCAGCTGCGCGACCAGCGGGAGCAGCTCAACGAGCGGGGGGTCGACCCGGCGCGGGAGACCGTGGACGCCACCATCGCCCGGCAGATCTGGTCCGACCGCCAGCTCTTCGAGGTGATGGTCGACTTCTGGAACGACTTCCTGCACGTGGCCGCCGACTTCGACGGCGGCGAGAACTACCGCAACGCGTTCGACCGGGACGTCATCCGCAAGCACGCGCTGGGCAGCTACCCGGAGATGCTGGTGGCCGCCAACAAGCACCCGGCGCTGCTGCTCTACCTGAACCAGACCGACTCCCGTAAGGACGCGGTCAACGAGAACCTGGCCCGGGAGAACCTGGAGCTGTACTCGGTCGGCGTGGACGGTGGCTACACCGAGAAGGACGTCCGGCAGGCCGCGCTGCTGCAGACCGGCCGGGGCGTCGCCGACGGGAAGTACAAGTTCTTCCCGGAGCGGCACTACCTGGGCAAGGTGAAGATCCTCGGGTTCAGCCACGCCAACAGCTCCGCCGAGGGCGCCGACAAGGTGATCGACCAGTACATCACCTACATCGCCCTGCACCCGTCGACCGCCGGCTACGTGGCCCGCAACCTGGCCACCCGGTTCGTCTCGGACACCCCGCCGAAGTCCCTGGTGGACCGGCTGGCCAAGGCGTACACCACCAACCGGGGGCAGATCCGGCCGGTGCTGGCCACGCTCTTCCGCTCCTCGGAGTTCTGGGCCGCGGTCGGCCAGAAGGTCCGCCGCCCGATGGAGTACCTGGTCGCCACGTACCGGGCCCTCGGGGTGGGGCCGGAGGCGTCCCCCGGTTTCCAGGGCGACGGCCGGCGCACCCCGTTCGCCCAAGGGCTGCGGCAGATCCAGGACAAGCTCCGCGAGCTGGGCCAGTACCCGATGGGCAAGCCCACCCCGGACGGGTACGCCGACGTCTACGTCGCGTGGACGTCGGCCGGGACGATGGTCGACGGCTGGAACGAGGCCGGCACCCTGATCGCGGGCGGCCGCCAGCAGTTCACCTACGTGAAGCCCGAGAAGCTGGTGGCCCGGCCGCCGGCCACCGCCGGGGCGTACCTGGACGCCCTGGCCCTGCGGCTGGTGCACCAGAAGCTGAGCGCCCGGGAGAAGGCCCTCGTCCTGGCCGTCGCCGGGGTGTCGGCCAGCACGAAGGTCGACGCCACGTTCAACGGGGCCATCGCCGCGGTCGCGCGGACGATCCTCGCGTCCCCCCAGCACCACCTCCGGTGAGGCATTCGATGGAGATGACCGTGAACCCGTACCCCCTGCACCCCGAATGCCCCGACCTGCGGCGGCTGGCCGACAACCCGGCCGAGGCGCTGCTGCGCGCCGAGGCGGACGTCGTGGCGGCCGAGAACGCCGCCGAGACGGACCGGTACCGCCGGCTGGAGGAACTGGAGGAGGCCCAGCAGGACGGCCGGGGCGTCACCCGCCGGACCTTCGTGGCCGGCGCCGCCGCCACCGCCACCGCGCTGGCCACCGCCCAGTTCGTCACCACCTCGGCGTCGTTCGCGGCGACGAAGACCGGCACGCTGATCCACGTCTTCCTCTACGGCGGGCTGGACGGGCTGAGCCTGGTCGCCCCCGCCGACGACCCGGTGCTCGGCAAGGCGCGTCCGGACCTGCTGCTCGGCAACGACTCGCTGGCCCTCGGCCGCGGCTTCCAGCTGACCAGCGCGTTCGCTCCGCTGGAGAAGTGGCTCAAGGCCGGCCAGCTCGGCTTCGTGCCGGCGGTCTCCGACCCCCGGCTCTCCCGCAGCCACTTCCAGGCCGCGGACGCCTGCAACCTGGGCGGCCTGCCCGGCGAGACCGGCGGGCGCGGCTGGCTGGACAGCCTGGTCGACGCGCTCGGCAAGGGCACCGCGTTCCGCAGCGTCGGCATCGGCAGCACGCTGCCCCGCTCGCTGGTCGGCGTGAACGGCGCGCTCTCCCTCAACAACGTCGGCGAGCTGCGGCTCAACGGCGCCGACCGGTACCGGGCCGCGACCGAGAAGGCCATCCGTGGCCTCTTCACCGGGATCAACCACCCGGTCGAGGAGGCGGTGATCGAGGGCATGAGCGCGCTGGCCACCGCGCAGAAGCTCGCCGCGAAGCCGTACCAGCCGGCGGACGGGGTGACGTACCAGGGCGTCGGGAACGCCTTCAAGCAGCTCGCCCAGCTGATCAAGGGCGGGGCGAACGTCCGGGTCGCCACCGTCGGCATGGGCGGCTACGACACCCACGAGAACCAGGGCACCCGCAACGGCGGGCAGCTCTGGCGGCGGCTCAACGAGCTGGCCGGCGCGCTGGCCGCGTTCTTCACCGACCTGGGCGACCGGTCGGCCGACGTGACGGTCATGGTGTCCAGCGAGTTCGGCCGGCGGGTCGCCTCCAACCAGGGCGGCACCGACCACGGGCACGGCGGGGTCATCACGATCCTGAGCGGCCGCAAGCTGGCCGGCTCCCTGCTCGGCGCCTGGCAGGGACTGAACGACCTGGACAGCGGTGACGTACCCGAGTACAACAACATGTTCAACGTCTACGGTTCGGTGGCGCAGGGCCGGTTCGGTCTGACCGCCGCCCAGGTGGACAAGATCTTCCCCCGGCAGAAATTCACCCCCATGAAGCTTTACGCGTGACGTACCAGGATCTGCGCACCGCCGGCCGCCGTACCGGGGCACCCGCCCGGTACGGCGGCCCGTCGGCTGCCCCCGTACCCCCGCCCGGCCGGCCCCGGCGCGGCCCCGGCGGCCGGCGGGCGCTGGTCGCGCTCTTCTGGCTGGGTCTGGTCGCCGCGGTCGCGCCGTGGTGGCTGGACACCCCGGCCGGCTCCCTGGCCGGCACCGCCGCCGTGCTCACCGCCGCCGGCCAGATCACCGGCCTGATCGCCGGCTACCTGCTGCTGGTCCAGGTGCTGATGATGAGCCGGCTCGGCGTGCTGGAACGCTGGCTCGGCGGGGAGCGGCTGCCCCGGGCGCACCGGGACATCGGCGCGACCCTGCTGGTGGCGGTCCTGGCGCACCTGTCCCTGCTGGTGGTCGGCTACGCCGGCCGGCAGCGCAACTCGGTCCTCGGTCAGGTCGGCGCGCTGCTCACCGGGTACGAGGACATGGTCTCCGCGTTCGCCGCCGCCGGGATCCTGGTGGTGGTCGGCTGCACCGCCGTCCGGGGCATCCGCCGGCGCCTGCCCTACGAACTCTGGTACCACCTGCACCTGACCAGCTACCTGGCGCTGCTGCTCGGCTACGGCCACCAGTTCAGCAACGGCGCGCAGCTCTACGAGCCCGGCCCGGTCCGGACCGGGTGGGTCGCCGCCTACCTGCTGGTCGTGGCCGCCCTGGTCTGGGGCCGGGTGCTCGCCCCGCTGCACTTCAACCTGCGGCACCGGCTGCGGGTCGCGGACGTGGTGGCGGAGAGCCCGGACACCATCTCGATCTACCTGACCGGGCACCGGCTCAACCAGATCGACCTGCTCGGCGGGCAGTACTTCCGGTGGCGCTTCCTCAACGCCGGCGGTTGGTGGCAGTCGCACCCGTTCTCGGTCTCCGCGGCCGCCAACGGCCGGTGGCTGCGGCTCACCGTCAAGGTCGTCGGCTCGCACACCGCCGACCTGCGGGACCTGACCCCGGGCACCCGGGTCTGGGCCGAGGGCCCGTCCGGCACCGTGACGGCGGCGCACCGGACCCGGGAGCGGGCCCTGCTGATCGCCGGCGGCAGCGGCATCGCGCCGCTGCGGGCCATGCTGGAGGAACTGCCGCCCGGCGCGGCCCTGATCTACCGCGCCCGCACCCCCGCCGACGTGCTCATGCAGCGGGAACTGGACTGGCTCGCCGAGGCCCGGGGGACCGCCATCTGGTACGTGGTCGGCTCCCGAGACGACCCCGGCCCGCGCCAGGTGATGAGCCCGGACGGGCTGCGCCGGCTGGTGCCGGACCTGACCCGCCGGGACGTCTACCTGTGCGGACCGGACGGGCTGGTCGAGCAGGCCGTCCGGGTGCTGCGCCGGGCCGGCGTACCGCGCCGGCAGATCCACCTCGCCACCTTCGAGCTGTAGGAAGGCCGTCACCCATGCGCCGCGCGTTCCTCGCGATCACCGGCCTCGCCGCCGGCACCACCGCACTGGTGGCGCTCAAGGGCTCACCGGCCGCCACCCAGGCCGCCCCCGACCGGCCGGTCGCCGATGCCCCCGTCGTCCCCGGCGGCCCGGCCCGGCCCGGCGGCCCGGCCGGCG
>NZ_KQ058887.1 GCF_000982955.1 Micromonospora sp. HK10
CCGGACGGCCACCGACCAGCGCCGGGTCGGCCGGCGACCAGCGCCGGGCGAGCCGGCCGGCGACCAGCGCGAGCAGCGCGGCCGTCGCGGCGAGCGCGGCCTGGTACGCCTCCTGGTGCACCGGCGGCAGGGCGCGCAGCAGGCTCAGCGCGCCGAGCGCCACCGCCCCGGCCAGCCAGACCCGGCCCACCGCGCGGATCGCCGGGGAACGCGGCAGCAGCGCCAGCGCCAGCGTGGGCGCCCCCACCAGCAGCATGGTGACCAGCGCGACCACCGGCCAGACCGGCACCGGCCGGTCCAGGCCGCTGACCAGGGCGAGCTGGTCGACCACCCAGCCGACGAACTGCCCGGACACCGCGACGAGCACCGCCCAGACGCCGGTGACCACGGTGGCGACCACCGCCCAGCCGCTGCTGGTCGGCGGGGCGGGCGAGGGGGGAGCGGGAGGATCGGCCTGCATGGTGAGCACAGTACGAGCCCACCCGCAGTGGCCGACCCGAGAAACGGCAACGGCGGCCGCCGGTGCTGAACCGTGCCGCCGTGCCCGGCCGGCGCGGGCGGGCGGCGGGTGCGCACCACCCGGGCCGAGGTGGGCGGCCGGCGGGGGCGTGTCGCCCGAACGCCGCTCCGGTTACGGTGGACGGGTGCGCGACCCCAACGTGTCCCGATCCGAGGCCGGTCAGCTCTCCGCCCAGCGCCGCTCCGATGACCTACGCAAGCTTCGCGGCGAGCGATTCGACGTGCTGGTCATCGGGGGCGGGGTGACCGGCGCCGGCGCCGCGCTGGACGCCGCTTCCCGCGGCCTGAAGGTGGCCCTGGTCGAGGCCCGGGACTACGCCGCCGGCACCTCCAGCCGGTCCAGCAAACTCATCCACGGAGGCCTGCGCTACCTGGAGCAACTCGAGTTCCACCTGGTGCACGAGGCGCTGACCGAGCGCGGCCTGCTCGCCACCCGGCTCGCCCCGCACCTGGTCCGCCCGGTGCCGATCCTGGTCCCGCTGCCGGCCGAGGGCGGGCTGCGTGACCTGCCCCGCCGGCTGCTCCGCCGGTCCTACTACGGCGCCGGGGTGGCCGCCTACGACGCCTTCGCCGGGATCTTCGGCGGCGGGCGCGGCATGCCGCTGCACCGGCACCTGACCCGGGAGGGCGCCCACCGGGTCTTCCCCAGCCTGCGCCCCGACCGGCTGGCCGGCGCGATCCGCTACTACGACGGGCAGGTCGACGACGCCCGCCTCGTGGTCACCCTGGCCCGGACCGCGGCCAGCCTCGGCGCCACCGTGGTGACCAGCGCCCGGGCGGTCGGGTTGATCCGGCAGGCCCGCGAGGTCACCGGGGTCCGGGTGCGCGACCTGGAGGCGCCGGCGGGTTCGCCGGACGCCGAGTTCGAGGTACGCGCCCGCACCGTGATCGCGGCGACGGGCGTGTGGACCGACGACATGTCCCGGATGCTCAACGACGTCGGGCTGCGCCCCGGCTTCCGGGTCCGGGCGTCGAAGGGCGTGCACCTGGTGGTGCCCCGCTCGGCGATCACCGGCGAGGCCGGGCTGATCCTGCGCACCGCCAGCAGCGTGCTCTTCGTCATCCCGTGGGGCGGCCACTGGATCATCGGCACCACCGACACCGACTGGCGGCTGGACCGGTCCCACCCGGCGGCCACCGCCAAGGACATCGACTACCTGCTGGAGCAGGTCAACACGGTGCTGGACCGGCCGCTCAGCACCGACGACATCGAGGGCGTCTACGCCGGGCTGCGCCCGCTGCTGGCCGGCGAGGCCGACTCCACCTCCAAGCTCTCCCGCGAGCACGCGGTGATCGAGCCGATGCTCGGGCTGCTGCTGGTGGCCGGCGGCAAGTACACGACGTACCGGGTGATGGCCTCGGACGTGGTGGACCGGGCGGTGCACCGGCTCGGCTGGACCCGGCCGTCGCGCACCGCCGACCTGCCGCTGCTCGGCGCCGACGGGTACGCGGCGATGTGGCGGGACCGGGCCGACCTGGCCCGCCGGCACGGTGTGCCGGTCGGGGTGGTGGAGCACCTGCTGGAGCGGTACGGCACCCTCACCCGCGACCTGCTCGCCCTGATCGACACCGATCCGCTGCTCGGCTCCCCGCTCGCCGGCGCACCCGAATACCTGGCCGCCGAGGTGACGTACGCGGCCCGCGCCGAGGGGGCGCTGCACCTGGAGGACGTGCTGATCCGGCGTACCCGGATCTCCATCGAGACCAGCCACCGCGGCCTGGAGTCGGCCGAGCACGCCGCCGAGCTGATGGGTGCGGTGCTGGGCTGGGACGCGGCGACCCGGGCCCGCGAGGTCGCCCACTACCGGGCCCGGGTGGAGGCCGAGCGGCAGTCGCAGGCGATGCCGGACGACGTGGCCGCCGACGCGGCCCGGCTGGGCGCCCCGGATGTCCGCGGCTTCGCCGCCGATCGGGGCGGCGACGGCGACACCGCGGAGGTACCGTCGTCCTCCGCAAGGTGACTGGTCGGTAACGTACGGCAGAGGGTTACGACCCCTACCTACGGAAGTGTAGGTTTCCGTGCGTGGTTCGCCCCTCCTGTCCGCGCGCCGTCCCGATGACCGCCGGCGTCCTGCTGGCATTGGCCCTGACCGGCTGCTCGCTGTTCGGTCGTGCCGAGGGCAGCACCACCCCCGACCAGCCGGGCGGGTCGCCCTCGGCGGCGACCGGCCGGCCGGTCTCCCTGGTGCAGAAGCTGGGGCCGGACGGCTCGCCCCGCACCCTCGAGGTGGACCCGGGCGGGCGGTGGCAGTGCCGGGACTGCGCGGGCGACGGGGTCGACTCGACCGGCCAGCTCACCCCCGAGCAGACCCACCGCCTGCAGCGGATGCTCGACGACCCGGCGCTGACCCGGGAGACCGACGAGGTCCGGCGGTACAAGCAGGGCTGCGTCGGCGCGCTGACCTCCACCCTGCTGATCCCGCCCGGTCTGACGATCACCACGCAGGACTGCCCGGGTGAGGAGCGGCCCCCGGTGGCCTACCAGATCCTGCTCCTGCTCACCCAGGCCACGCCGGCCGAGGACAAGGAGAAGGGCTGACGGTCAGCACACCTTGCCGGGGTTGAACAGCCCCGCCGGGTCCAGCGCGGCCCGGATCGCCTGGTGCACCCGGACCCCGACCGGGCCGATCTCCCGGGCCAGCCAGTCCCGCTTGAGCAGGCCGACCCCGTGCTCGCCGGTGCAGGTGCCACCGAGTTCCAGCCCCAGCCGCATGATCTCGTCGAAGGCCCGCCGGCCGCGCGCCACGCTCGCCGGGTCGGCCCGGTCGACCACGATGTTCGGGTGCATGTTGCCGTCCCCGGCGTGCCCCACCACGCCGATCGGCACGGCGCACTCCTCGGCGATCCGGGCCACCCCGTCCAGCAGCGCCGCGAGCGCGCCGCGGGGCACCGCCACGTCGTCGATGACCAGCCCACCGTTGCCACCGGGGAAGGCGTCCGCGGCGAACCTCTCCATCGCCGGGTGGGCCAGTCGGCGGGCCTGGAGCAGGGCGGCCGCCTCGGCCGCGTCGGTGGCCGCGTAGACCTCGTCGGCGCCGGCCGCCGCGCACACCTCGGCGAGCCGGGCCAGGTCGTCGGCCGCCCGCGAACCGGTGTCGACGGCGGCCAGCAGCAGCGCCTGCGCGTCGGTGCGCAACCCCATCGGCCGGTACGCCTCGATGGCCCGCAGGTGGGTGCGGTCCAGCAGTTCCAGCAGGCTGGGGGTGAGTCCCCGCTCGGCGATCCCGGCCACCGCGGTGCCGGCCGCCGCCGTGGTGGGAAAGACGGCGACCAGGGTCAGCGCCTCCTCGGGCGCCGGCCGCAGCGCCAGCGTGACCTCGGTGATCACCCCGAGGGTGCCCTCGGAGCCGACGAAGAGCCGGGTCAGGTCGTACCCGGCGACGCCCTTGGCGGTACGCCGGCCGGTGCGCAGCACCTCCCCGGAGGCGAGCACCACCTCCAGGCCGAGCACGTACTCGGTGGTGACGCCGTACTTCACGCAACACATGCCGCCCGCGTTGGTGGCCACGTTGCCGCCGATGGTGGAGGACTCCCAGGAGCCCGGATCCGGCGGGTACCACAGGTCGTGCTTGCGGACCGCGCCGGCCAGCGCCGCGTTGACCACACCGGGTTGCACCACGGCGATCCGGCTCACCGGGTCGATCTCCAGGATCCGGTCCATCGCCACGGTGCTGAGCAGCACGGCGCCGTCGACCGCGTTCGCCGCACCGGCCAACCCGGTCCGCGCCCCCTGCGGCACCAGCGGTACGCCGTGCCGGCCGGCCGCCCGGACCACCGCGGCGACCTCCCCGGTGCTCCCGGGGCGCACCACGGCCAGCGGCATGCCGGCGTCGCAGAGGTCCGCCTCGTCCCGCTGATGGGTGCGGAGCAGGTCGGGGTCGGTGAGCACCGCGGCGTCACCGAGCGCGGCGCGCAGCTCGTCGAGGAGGGGATGGGCGGCCATGCCGGAAGGCTAGGCCGACCCGACGTGATCATCAACCGGGCGTACCGTTGCTGGTCGTGCTCTACCTGGACCGCCCCTCGGTGCCCTGGCGGGGCCGGCTCTGGTCACATCTGATCAGCGACGTGTCCTACGCCGAGCTGCACGCCTTCGCCGAGGCGCTGGGCGCGCCCCGACGCGCCTTCGACCGCGACCACTACGACCTGCCCGCCGACCGTTTCCCGGTGGCCGTCTGGCTCGGCGCCCGGGTGGTTGCGCCCCGCGAGATCGTCCGCCTGCTGCGCGGCGCCAACCTCCGCCGCCCCAAACACCTCACCGCCCCCCACCCTCGCTCGCACCATCAAAGGATTGTGGTTCCCGGGGATGGGGTCACTCGCGGCCTTTCCGCCGGCAGCACAAGTCCAGGATCGGCGACGGGCGGCGAGCAGGGACGACGGCGAGGCGTCACGGATGGGGGAGGGCGGCCAGCTCGCGGGTGAGGTTGGCGCGGGCGGGGGCCTCCCAGCGGGCGTGCAGGGCCCGCAGGCGGTAGAGCGCGGGCAGGGCGAGCAGGTGGGCGAGAACCCGGCCGCGACCGGCGCGGAAGGCGGGCTCGGGGACGTGGGCGTACTCGCGGCGGACGGCGGCGGCGTACCGGTCGTAGCGGTCCGGCGGCGCGGCCAGGATCGCCAGGTCGGCGTCGCAGAGCAGGGCGCCGTCCGGGTCGTCGGCGGCGACCACGTGCCCGGCGGTCAGCAGCACCAGCCGGCGTACCTCGGCCACCGCCGGGGCCGGTAGCCCGGCACCGGCGAGCAGCTCGCCGGCCAGTTCGGCGCTGGCCCGCTCGTTGGCGTCGCCGCCGGCCCGGGGGTCGTAGACGGCGTCGTGGCACCACGCCGCGAGCCGCACCAGCTCGGGGCGGCGGGCCGATCCGGCGTACCCGTCGACGACGGCCAACACGGCCCGTAGGTGGGGCAGGGCGTGGTAGTGCCGGTGCGGCTCCCGCCAGCCGGCCAGCAGCCGGGACCCCGCCCGTGCCACGCCCGCCGCGTCCGTCGCCCCGGCCGCGTACGCCGCCGCCTCCCAGCGGTCGATCAGCTCGTCCACCCGGTGCAGTCTGCCGCACCGCCGCCCGGGCAGGATTCAGTCCTGGCCGGGTGGGTAGTCCCGCCCATGGCCGGGGACCGACGATCGCCGTTTCTGCGGCGTGCGCCGCTGCGCGAAGGACTGGTCGACGTGGACGGGCCCCGGGTCGCCGAGGCGATGGAGCAGCTGCGGGAACGGAGCCGGGCCACCCTGCACGACCGGCTGCACCGGGTGCGGATGGCCGCCGGCCTGGCCGTGCAGGCGGGCCTCGCGGCCGGCCTGGCCTACCTGATCTCGCACCGGCTGCTGCACAACCCGCAGCCGGTGTTCGCGCCGATCTCCGCGGTCGGCACCCTCGCGGCCTCCGTCGGGCAGCGGTTCCGCCGGACCGTGGAGCTGATCGTCGGGGTGGCGGTCGGGGTGGCCGTGGGTGACCTGCTGATCTACTTCCTGGGCACCGGCGCCTGGCAGCTGGCGCTGGTGGTGACGGCGGCGATCCTGCTGACCATCTTCGCCGGGGCCAGCGTGGCCATCGTGATCCAGGCGGCGGCCACCGCGGTGCTGATCGTCACGCTCAGCCCGTCCACCCAGAACCTGGAGATACCCCGCTTCGTCGACGCCTTCCTCGGCGGCGGCATCGCGCTGGTGGTCACCGCGATCCTGCTGCCACTCAACCCGCTCCGGGTGATCAACCGGGCCGCCCGACCGGCGTTGGACCTGCTCGCGACGCAACTCGACAGCTGCGCCGAGGCGCTGCGAAGCCGGGACCGGCGGGCCGCCCAGCAGGCGCTGCAGCGGTTGCGGGAGAACAAGGAGGAGCTGGCGGCGCTCGGCGAGGCGATCGAGGGCGCCAAGGAGACCATCACCCTCTCCCCGGCCCGCTGGCACCGGCGCAACGAGCTGACCCACTACGCGGAGGCGGCCGACCCGATCGACCGGGCGATGCGCAACAGCGGCACCCTGATCCGCCGCTCGATCACCATCATCGAGGACGAGGAGGCGATCCCCGAGCCGATGACCGACGCCATCGCCCACCTGGCCGAGTCGGTCCGCCTGCTGCGGCACGAGTTCGCCGTCGGCGAGGAGCCCGAACAGGCCCGGGAGCGCTCGCTGCGCGGGGTCAGCGAGGCCGGCCGGGCGTACGCCGAGGGGGTGGGGTTCTCCGGCAGCGTAGTGATCGCCCAGGTGCGCACCACGGCCAGTGACCTGCTGGTGGCCTCCGGCATCGACCAGGAGGAGGCGAACCGGCTGGTCCGGCAGGCGTTCGGCGACAAGGAGCAGCGCAGCGGCGAGACCACCGAGCAGAGCCCCGCCCCCAAACCCCCCACCGCCCCTCCGGTCGGCTGACCCGACCTTTCGCGTTGATCAAGGAGTTTGCGTCAGTGTCGATCTCACCGGAGACGCAAACTCCTTGATCAACGGCGGGGGCGGGGCCGGTGGGGGCCGGTAAGGGCGGTGGGGGCGGTGGGGCGGGTTAGGGGAGGGTGGTCAGGGCGGTGAGGAGGGCGTCGACGTGGGCGCGGGTGGTGCCGAGGCCGAGACTGGCGCGCAGCGCGGTGGGCGGCAGGTCGGTCCGGCCGGCGCGGGCGGCCGCCTCGGTCAGCAGCCGGCGGGCCAGCGGGTGGGCGCAGAACAGGCCGTCGCGTACCCCGATCCGGTGCACGCTCGCCAGGTGGGCGGCCACCTCGGCGGAGTCCCGGCCGGCGACCACGAAGCTGACGATGCCCACCCGGGGCGCGTCCGGCGCGAAGGTGCGCAGCTCCAGCACGTGTGGCAGGGCGGCGATGCCGTCCCGCAGCCGGGCCAGCAGGGCCTGCTCCCGGGCGTGCAGCGCGTCCCGGTCCGCCCCGGCGAGCGCGGCGCAGACCGCCGCGAGGGCCACCGCGCCGAGCAGGTTGGGGGTGCCCGCCTCGTGCCGGGCCGGCCCGGTGGCCCAGCGCACCTCGTGGGTGCCCGCGCCGACGTGGCTGGTGGCCCCGCCCCCGGCCAGGTACGGCGGGGCCGCGTCCAGCCAGTCGCCCCGGCCGACGAGCACGCCCGCCCCGAACGGGGCGTACAGCTTGTGCCCGGAGAGCGCCAGGTAGTCCACGTCCAACGCGGCCAGGTCGACCGGGGCGTGCGGGGCGAGCTGGGCGGCGTCCACCAGGATCCGGGCGCCGTGCCGCCGGGCCACCCGGGCCAGCTCGGCCACCGGCCAGCGCTCCCCGGTCACGTTGCTCGCGCCGGTCACCGCGACCAGCACCGGCAGGCCCGGCCGGGCGTCCCGGGACAGCTCGCCGAGGGCCGCGTCGAGGGCGCGTACCGCCCCGCCGGGGCTCTCCGGCACCGGCAGCCGTACCGAGCCGCGCGGCCAGGGCAGCAGGTTGGCGTGGTGCTCGCCGGCGAAGGTGACCACGGTGGTGCCGGCGGGCAGCGCCCGGGCCAGCAGGTTGATCGCGTCGGTGGTGTTCCGGGTGAAGATCACGTGATCGCCGGGGCGGGCGCCGAGGAAGTCGCCGATCGTCTGCCGGGCCCGCTCGTAGGCCAGCGTGCAGCGCCGGGACAGCGCCCCGGCGCCCCGGTGCACGCTGGCGTACCAGGGCAGCAGCTCGGCCACCGCGTCGGCCGCGGCCCGCGCGCAGGGTGCGCTGGCCGCGTGGTCCAGGTTGATCTCCCCCGGTACGCCGAGCACGCCGAGCGGGTCGGGCCGGGCCGGCGGCGGCAGGGTGGGCAGCGAGGGTACGAGGGTGACGGTCATCGGCCGAACCTCCCGGGTCCAGGGGACCCCGGGGGATGGCACCGGGACGGGGTCCGCGCTTGCCCAGCACGCCGTTCGGGCTGGGCCCGGTCATCACCCGGGGCACCCCACCGCGAACTCGACGAGGGTTGCCGGCCAGCAAGCCGGGGCTTGACGCTGGCGCTCGTGACCTGCCCGGCAGCATAGCGGCCGCGATGCGGCCGGACCAGAGGGGCCCGGGGAACTACGCTGACGGCATGCCCGACACCCCGCCCGGCGGAGCCCTTCCGCCGCCGCCGACCGTGCCCGCCGCCCCTCCGCCCGGGTCGGCGACCCCCCGGATGCCGCTGCGCCGGGTGGGCTGGCGGCGGTTCCTGGCGCTCGCCGGGGTGGTGCTGCTGATCGCCGCGGGCGCCGTGTTCATGGTCTTCACCCTGGGCGAGAGCCTGGGCGCCGAGGCCCTGCTGGTCGGGGTGATCGCGGCCATCCTGCCGGTGCCGGTGCTGGTCTCCTGCTTCCTCTGGCTGGACCGCTACGAGCCGGAGCCGCTGAAGTACCTGATCTTCTGCTTCGCCTGGGGCGCGTTCGTCTCGACCGCGATCTCGCTGCTGGTCAACGAGACCGGCGCGAAGCTGTTCCAGGACTGGGGGCTGCCCAGCGCGCTGACCGCCGTGCTGGTGGCCCCGTTCATCGAGGAGTTGACGAAGGCGGCCGGGCCGATCCTGCTGCTGGTCTTCCGGCGGCGCGAGTTCTCCGGGATCACCGACGGTCTGGTCTACTGCGGGCTCTCCGCGGTCGGCTTCGCCATGGTGGAGAACATCCTCTACCTGGGCGGCTACGGCTACCGCACCGGCGTCGAGGAGTACGGGCCGGCCACCGGGGCGCAGCAGGTCATCGCCATCTTCATCGTCCGGATCCTGCTCTTCGGCTTCGCCCACCCGCTGTTCACCTCGATGACCGGCGTGGGGCTGGGCGTCGCCGCCCGCAGCGCCGACCGGCGGGTCCGGCTGCTCGCCCCGATCGCCGGCCTGCTGCTGGCGATGATGCTGCACGGCACCTGGAACCTGCTGCCCTCGCTGGCCGTGGCCACCGGGCAGCCAGTGATCGTCCTGTACGGCTACATCGGCGTGATGGTGCCGATCTTCTTCGGCATGGTCGCCCTGGCCGTCTGGCTGCGGGCCTGGGAGGGGCGGCTCACCGAGCGGACCCTGCCGGACTACGTCCGGACCGGCTGGCTCACCCCGCCCGAGGTGGCCGCCCTGGGCAGCCTCGGCCGGCGGCACGCGGCCCGGACCTGGGCCCGGCGGGTGGCCGGCGACGGCGGGGTGAAGGCGATGCGCGGATACCAGTTCGCCGCCACCCGGCTGGCGCTGCTGCGCGACGGGATGCGCCGGGGGCTGGACCGCAAGCCCGCCGAACGGGACCGGACAGCGCGGGAGGAGCGGGAGCTGCTGGACGCCATCGGGGCGTACCGGTCGTTCTTCGTGGGCCGCGACCCGCAGGCGCCGCTGGGGGTGTGGGACGGGCACCGCTACCACCTGCGCTTCCCGGACGGGTCGCAGCGGGCGGTCGAGGCGCCGGACGAGCCGGTGGTGCCGATCCCGGTGGTGCTGGCCCCGCCGCCGCCACCGGCCGGCTGGTACGGCCCGCGCCCCGCCGCGCCCTGGTCCCCGGGCGGCTGACCGTCCGGCCCGCGCCCGGGGCCGGGGTCAGCTCATCAGGCCGGTGAGGAAGTCGCCGAAGCCCTGGAAGATGGCCACCAGGGCGGCCCCGATCCCCTTGAACAGCTGGGCGGCGCCGTCCGGCCGGAACGCCATGAAGTAGATCAGGAACGCGACGAATCCCCAGCTCAGTATCTTCTTCACGACTACCGGCATGGTCCCCTCCCCAGGGCGCTGAGGTGCCTGGGCTTCCCGCCGGGCGGCGGAGCAAACGGCACCCCGGGGCGGGGGCTAGAGGTAGAGGCCGGTCGAGCCGGTCGTCTCCCGCTCCACCCGCTCGGCGGCGACGGCGTGCACGTCCCGTTCGCGCAGCAGCACGTACGCCCGGCCGTGCAGTTCGACCTCGGAGCGGTCGTCGGGGTCGAAGAGCACCCGGTCGCCGGCGACGATGGTCCGTACGTGCGGGCCCACCCCCACGGCGGTGGCCCAGGCCAGCCGCTTGCCCACCGCCGCGGTCGCCGGGATCACGATGCCGGCGCTGGAGCGGCGCTCCCCCTCACCGTTCTCGGTGCGCACCAGCACGCGGTCGTGCAGCAGGCGGATCGGCAGGCCGGAGTCGAGAGTCTGGTCGGCGGTCACGCGAAGACGCTACCGCGTACGCCGTGGCCGGTCGTGCGGTGGTTGAGGAGACCGGCGCGGGGGCAATGTGTGGCGCAGTCGCCCTAGGGTGGGGCGGAGGGACGTATCCTGTCCCCCCTGTGACGTGGGCGGGGCAAGTTTGCGGGAGGTGCGCTTGAGCCGCTTCGAGGCGATGCGCGGACGGCTGCGCCGGGCTTACGAGTCCGGCCGGGAGTCGGTGCGGGCCAACCGGACCGACCCGGACGGCACGCCGGGGGAGTCGGCGGAGTCCGGGCTGGCCTCGCCCGCCGCGCCGGGCCCGGTGGCGCCCGCCGGTGCGACCGTGGTCGGTGCGGAGCCGCCCGGCGTCCTGCCTGCCTCGACGGCCAGCCGGGACGACACCGAGGTGCCGCACGCGCTGCGGATCGCCGCGGCCTGGTGCTGGCGGCTCATCGTGATCGGCATCGTCACCTGGGCGCTGCTGACGATCATCGGCACCATCCGCATCGTGATCATCCCGCTGGCGGTGGCCCTGCTCCTGTCTGCGCTGCTCGCCCCGGCGGTCGGCTGGCTGCTCCGGGCCCGCTTCCCCCGGTCGCTGGCCACCGGCGTGGTGCTGGTCGGCGGCCTGGCCGCGGTGGTCGGCACGCTGACCCTGGTGGTGAACGAGTTCATCCAGGGCGTGCCGGAGTTGAGCGACAAGACCTCGGAGGGCGTCCGGCAGATCCAGGACTGGCTCAAGACCGGCCCGCTGCACCTCTCCGACGGCCAGCTCAACAACTACATCGACGAGGCGCAGAAGTGGGTGGACGAGAACACCAAGACGTTCACCACCGGCGCGCTGAACACCGCGGCCACCCTCGCCGAGGTGCTCACCGGCACCATCCTGGTGCTCTTCGCGACCTTCTTCTTCCTCCGTGACGGCAACAAGATCTGGCGCTTCCTGGTCCGGCTGCTGCCGGTGGCGGCCCGCTGGAAGGTCGACGACGCAGGCCGGTCCGCCTGGGCCACCCTCGGCGCGTACGTCCGGGCCACCGTGCTGGTCGCCTTCATCGACGCCGTCGGCATCGGCATCTTCCTGGTCGTCTTCGACATCCCGTTCGCGTTCCCGCTGGCCGCGCTGGTCTTCCTGGGGGCGTTCATCCCGATCGTCGGTGCGACCCTCTCCGGGGTGGTGGCCGTGCTGGTGGCGCTGGTCGACAGCGGGCCGGTCACCGCGCTGATCATCCTGGGCGCGGTGATCGGCGTGCAGCAGGTCGAGGGGCACGTGCTCCAGCCGCTGATCATGGGCCGGGCGGTGGCCATCCACCCGCTCGCCGTGATCATCGGGATCGCCGCCGGGGTGGTGCTCGCCGGGATCGCCGGTGCGCTGGTCGCGGTGCCGCTGATCGCCGTGCTGAACACCGCGGTCCGTCGGCTCGCCGCGCGTACCGTGCCGGACACCCCGCCGGACGCCGTGGTGGTGGCCGCCAAGGCACCCTGACCCCGGCATCCCGGCGGGCCAGGGCCGGCCCCGGCAGGTCGGCCCGAGGGGGCCCGGCCGGGGCGGGCCGAGGGCGGAGGCCGCGGGGTGCGGCATGTCGGGCCTTCGGCGGGTGGGGAGGCCGCGGGGTGCGGCATGTCGGGCCTTCGACGTGCCGGCCTCGGTCGGGGCGGGCCGAGGGGGCCCGCCGGGGCGGGCCGAGGGCGGAGGCCGCCGGGTGCGGCGTGTCGGGCCTTCGGCGGGTGGGGAGGCAGCCGGGTGCGGCATTCCGGGCTTTCGGCGCGCCGGAGGGGGCGCGGGGTGCGGCGAACCGGGCCCGGGGCCCGGCCGGTGGCCCCGGTCAGCTCTTGCCGAGGCGTTCCAGCGCGCCCCGGGCCACCTCGGGGCGGGTGGTGTACCAGAACGGGGGCAGCGAGCGGCGCAGGAACGGACCGTAGCCGCGGGCCGTCTCCAGCCGCGAGTCGAGCACCGCCACCACACCCCGGTCGGCGGTGGCCCGGATCAGCCGGCCCACCCCCTGCGCCAGCCGGACCGCCGCGATCGGCACGCTGACCGCCGCGAAGCCGGAGCCGCCGCTCGCGTCCACGGCCGCCGCGCGGGCCGCCGCCAGCGGCTCGTCGGGGCGGGGGAAGGGCAGCCGGTCGATCACCACGAGCTGGCACGCGTCGCCGGGGACGTCCACGCCCTGCCAGAGCGACATCACCCCGAACAGGCAGCTCTCCCGCTCTTCGCGGAACCGGCGGACCAACAGCGGCAGCGCCTCCTCGCCCTGGAGCAGCACCGGCAGGTCGGTGCGGGCCCGCAGCAGCTCCGCCGCCTGCTGGGCGGCCCGGCGTGAGGAGAAGAGCCCGAGGGTACGCCCACCGAGCGCCCCGACCAGCGCGAGCAGTTCCTCGCCGGCGGCCTGCGGCAGCCCGGAGACGCTCGGCCGGGGCAGGTGCGCGGCGACGTACAGGATGCCCTGCCGGGCGTAGTCGAACGGCGAGCCGACGTCCAGCGAGCTCCACCCCGGCCCGTCGGTGGCCGGCACGGTTCCGGTGGCCGCCCGGCTGCCTTCGGCGCTCGCCACCGGCGCGGCGGTGTCCCGGCCGGCCGCGGCGGCGGTGGCCAGCGCGGCGGCCGCCGGGGACGGTGGGGCGGGCGGCGGTGCGTCCAGGCCCAGGGCGCGGGCCACGGTGTCGAAGCGGCCGCCCAGCGCCAGGGTGGCCGAGGTGGCCACCACGGTCCGCTCGTCGTAGAGGTGGGTGGCGAGGGTGCCGGCGACCGACAGCGGCGCCACCACCAGCGCCCGCCGGCTGCCGTTCTCCGGCTTCTCCACCCAGGCCACGTCGTGGTCGGCCTCCTCGAGCAGCCGTTGCGCGGTGCTGGATAGCTCGTCCAGCACCGCCTTGGCCTGCTGCTTGCGCACCGGGTCGGGATCGTCGGCCTTGACGTCGCCGATCGCCTCCAGCGCGGCTCGGGTGGCCGCGTCGAGCAGCGTGCACGCCTCCCGCAGGGCGGGCGGCAGGCCGGCGGTGAGCCGCCCGGCCGGCGCCTCGGCCAGCCCCACGGCGAGCGCGTCGCCGGCCTCGGTGAGCCGCTCGGCCAGCTCGGGGCGGAGCAGCGGGCGGGCCCGGCGGGTGGACCGGTCGATCAGCTCGGGGACCAGCTCGGCCTGGGCGGCCGAGGAGACCCGGTCGGCCAGCTCGTGCGCCTCGTCGACGACGAGCAGCTTGTGCGGCGGCACGATGTGCCGGCCGGCGAGCATGTCGACGGCGAGCAGGCTGTGGTTGGTGACCACGATGTCCGCCTCCCGGGCCCGGGCCCGGGAGGCTTCGGCGAAGCACTCCTGCCCGAACGGGCACCGGGTGGCGCCCACGCATTCCCGGGCCGGCATCGAGACGGTCCGCCACACCTGGTCGTCCACCCCCGGGTCCAGCTCGTCCCGGTCGCCGGTGGCGGTCTTCTCCGCCCAGTCCCGGACCCGCTGGATCTGCTTGCCCAGCCGGCCGGCCTCACCGAGCCACCTGGTGGTGCCGGCGGGGCGGGGCGCGTCGAAGAGGGTGTCCTCCGGCTCGTCCTCCACCGAGCTGTCCAGCCGGGCCAGGCAGAGGTAGTGGTGCCGCCCCTTGAGCACCGCGAAGGTGGGCCGGCGGCGCAGCAGCGGCTCCACCGCGTCCGCCAGCCGGGGCAGGTCGTGGTCGACGAGCTGGGACTGCAGGGCCAGGGTGGCGGTGGAGACCACCACCGGCCCGTCCACGGTCAGCGCCGGGGCGAGGTATGCCAGGGACTTGCCGGTGCCGGTGCCCGCCTGGACCAGCAGGTGCTCGCCGGAGGCGACGCTCCGCTCGATCGCCTCGGCCATCTGCTGCTGGCCCGGCCGGGCCGCCCCGCCGGGCACCGCACCGACCGCCGCGGCCAGCAACTCGGCGCCGCTGGGCCGGTCGCCCCGACGCTTCCTGGGCACGGCGGAACCGGTGGCGGTACGGGTCGGGGTCACCGTGCGACGGTACCCGTCGGGCCCGACAGGGCCCCCGCCGCTGCCCCGCGTGGCGTGGTCACGGTCGGGTCGCGTCCGGTTACCCGACGATCGCGTGGCGTGGCCGGAATCGGTTAGGGTGCCTGTCATGCCGAGCGATGTGGTCCGCGTGATCTACCGCAAGTACGACGGCAGCGCGCACCGCGACTACCCGGCCCGCCGCCTGGCCGAGGACGACCTCGGCGTGTGGCTCGGCGTGCCGGCCGGCACGGAGTCGGTCTACCACGGCCGCCCCTCGGTCGAGCAGATCCCGTTCGTCCTGCTGGTGCCCCGGCACGGCTGGTGGACCGGCATGTTCAACCCGCCGCCCCGGACCAGCGAGGTCTACTGCGACATCACCACCCCGGCCCGCTGGGCCGGCGAGGACACCGTCCACCTGGTCGACCTCGACCTGGACGTGGTGCGCCGCCGGGAGAGCGGCCTGGTCGAGCTGCGCGACGAGGACGAGTTCGCCGAGCACCGCCGGCGCTGGAGCTACCCCGACGACGTGGTGGCCGAGGCCCAGGCGGCGGCCCGCTGGCTGTTCGGCGCGCTCGGCGACGGCAGCGAGCCGTTCGCCACGTCGTACCGCAAATGGCTGGCCGTGGTGGTCTGACCCGGCCTCACCAGGCCTGACCCGGCCTCACCAGGTCTGACCCGGCTCACCCGGTCTGATCCGGCCTCACCAGCGCGGCGGCCACTGCGCGTCCGGCCCGAGCGCGGGCAGGTCGCTCACCTTCTCGGGATTGAGCTGGTTGAACAGGCCGGTGATCCGCCCCTCGTGGATGGCGAACCAGGTGATCATCCGCATCGGCCGGCCGTCGGAGTAGATCAGCTCCGCCTGCCAGCCCAGCCCACCGTCGACCAGCACCGGCCGGGCGGCCAGCGAGTCGCGGAACCGGGCCGCCTGGCCGAACAGGCCGAGGAGGAACCGGCCGGCCAGCTCGGCGCCGACCACCGGCCGGCGGGCGGCCGGGAAGTGCCCGCCGCTGTCGCCGATCACCACCACGTCCGGGGCGAGCACCTCGACCAACCGGTCCAGCTCGCCGGACTCCACCGCGGCGACGAAGGCGGTCAGCACCTTCTGCTGCTCGGCCAGGTCGGCGGTGTGCCGGGGCACGTCCGGGGCGGTGACCGCGCGGCGGCCCCGGGAGGCGAGCTGCCGGGCGGCGGCCGGTGTGGTGCCGAGCACCTCGGCGACGTCGGCGAACGGCACGGCGAAGACGTCGTGCAGCACGAACGCGACCCGCTGCTCCGGGGTCAGCCGTTCCAGCACCACCAGCAGCGCGGTGCCGAGCTGGTCGGCCCGGACCGCCCGCTCGGCCGGGTCGGGCGCGTACCCGTCGGCGGTCGGCAGCTCGCGCACCGTCGGCTCCGGCAGCCACTGGCCGGGGTACGCTTCGCGGCGCACCCGGGCCGAGCGGAGCACGTCCAGGCAGATCCGGGAGCAGGTGGTGGTCAGCCAGCCGCGCAGGTCCCGGATGTCCGCCCGGGCGGCCGGGTCACCCAGCGCGGCGGCACAGCGCAGCCAGGTTTCCTGCACCGCGTCCTCGGCCTCGCTCCGGCTGCCCAGCATCCGCTGCGCGACCGCCAGCAGGTGTGCGCGTTCGGCCTGGAACTCCGCCGCCAGCTCGTCCACCCGGTGCTCCCTCCGTGCGTCGGCAATTCTCCCCGCCTCCCGGGCGCCCCGGCCACCGGGTGCCTGAGAGCTTCGTCTCGGCGGGCCCACCGGGGGCGCCCGCCGCGCCGGGTGTGCTCGGGAGGCGGGCGTGGCGCGGGTGGGTGAGGATCGGGGCATGAGCGGAGTCGACGAGGCGGTGCGGCCCGAGGGCGGGCCGATGCGGGACCTGCTGCGGGTGGGGCCCGGGACGGTGGACCTGGCGGCCGTGGATCCCCGGTCGACGCCGGGCCTGCCGGCCGCGGCCGGGCACGGGAAGGACCGCAAGGCGTGGGCCCGGGCGCAGGTGGCGCTGCTCGGCGCGGAGCTGGGCCGGCAGCAGGAGCTGCTGTACGCCGCCGCGACGGCGTCCACCGGGCCGGGGGCGCCCGCGGGTGCGCCGGCGGCGGCCGGCGCCCACCTGGCCGGCGACCGGCCGCGCCGGGTGCTGCTGGTGCTCCAGGCGATGGACTGCGGCGGCAAGGACGGCACGATCAAGCGGGTGGCCGGCGCGATGAACCCGCTCGGGCTGCACATCCGCTCGTTCGGGCCGCCGACGGAGGAGGAGCGGCGGCACGACTTCCTGTGGCGGATCCGGCGTGCCCTGCCGCCGCCGGGCTACGTGGGGATCTTCAACCGCTCGCACTACGAGGACGTGCTGATCGCCCGGGTCGAAGGGCTGGTCGACGAGCCCACCTGGCGGGCCCGGTACGACCTGATCAACGACTTCGAGCGGGAGCTGACCGACGCTTCGGTCACCCTGGTCAAGGTGATGCTGCACATCTCGTACCCGGAGCAGGGCGAGCGGTTGATGCAGCGGCTCACCGACCCCACGAAGTACTGGAAGTACAACCCGAGCGACCTGGACACCCGGGCCCGGTGGGACGACTACCAGGCCGCGTACGCCGAGGCGCTGGAGCGCTGCGGCACGGACGCGGCGCCCTGGTTCGTGGTGCCGGCGGACCGGAAGTGGTACCGCGACTGGGCGGTGGCGCACCTGCTGCGGGAGACGTTCGACCAGCTGGATCTGGGGTATCCCGCTGCGGATTTCGACGTCGAGGGGGAGCGTGACCGATTGCGGAGCGAGGGCCGGGAAGGCGAAGGTGAACGGCGGGTGAACGAGCGGTGAATCGGGCCTGACCTCGGGTGGGCCGGCGCATGCCCGGTTCCGCGGGGTACCTAGCATGCCCTTCAGCAGGCGCCCGCCGGGGCGACGGCCACCCTTCCACCGACACGACGAGGTCCGTGCTGTGAAGTTTTCCTTCCGTCCCACCGAGGGCGCCTTCTACGAGCTCTTCACCAGGGCCGCGCAGAACCTGGTGCGGGGTACCGAGCTGCTCAACGAGCTGTCGCTGCCGGGCGTCGACGTCCAGTCGGTCAGCGAGCGGTTGACCGAGGTCGAGCACGACAGCGACCAGATCACCCACGACCTGTACAAGAAGATCAACTCCACCTTCATCACGCCGTTCGACCGGGAGGACATCTACCGGCTGGGCTCGCTGCTCGACGACGTGATGGACCACCTGGAGGCGGTCGGCAACCTGCTCTACCTCTACGGCCTCACCAAGCTGCCGTCGCTGCCCCGGGAGATGCACGAACTGGTCAACGTGCTGGATCAGCAGGCCAAGCTGACCGCCGAGGCGATGCCCCAGCTGAAGTCGATGAAGAACCTCGAGCCCTACTGGATCGAGTGCAACCGGCTCGAGAACGACGGCGACCAGGCGTACCGGATGCTGCTGGTCCGGCTCTTCTCCGGCGAGTACGACGCGCTGACCGTGCTGAAGATGAAGGAGGTCGCCGACGAGCTGGAGGCCGCCTGCGACGCCTTCGAGCACGTGGCGAACACGGTCGAGACCATCACGGTCAAGGAGTCCTGATCTCGTGACTCCCGAACTCATCGCCGTACTGGCGGTGATCGTGGCCGCGATGGCGTTCGACTACACGAACGGCTTCCATGACGCGGCCAACGCGATCGCCACCAGCGTCTCCACCCGGGCGCTGACCCCCCGCGTCGCCCTGGCCCTCGCCGCGGTCGGCAACTTCGTCGGCGCCCACTTCGGGGCCGGCGTGGCCAAGACGGTCGGCGACGGCCTGGTCACCCTCCCGAAGGGGATGCCCAGCCTCGGCGTGGTCTTCGCCGGGGTGCTCGGCGCCATCGCCTGGAACCTGATCACCTGGTACTTCGGTCTGCCGTCGTCCTCCTCGCACGCCCTGTTCGGCGGCCTGGTCGGCGCGACCCTGCTCGCCACCGGCGGCGTCGTGCAGTGGGGCACCATCCTCGACAAGGTGCTCATCCCGATGGTGCTCTCGCCGGTGGTCGGCCTGGTCCTGGGCTTCCTGGTGATGCTGGCGATCCTCTGGCTCTTCCGGAAGGGGCAGCCCGGCAAGCTCAACCGCGGCTTCCGCTGGGCGCAGACGGCCTCGGCCGCCGCCATGTCGGTCGGTCACGGTATGCAGGACGCCGCCAAGACCATGGGCATCATCGTGCTGGCGCTCTACACCGGCGGCTACCAGGAGAACAAGACGCACATCCCGCAGTGGGTGTTCTGGACCTCGGCGACCATGTTGGCGCTCGGCACGTACTCCGGCGGCTGGCGGATCATCCGTACCCTGGGCCGGAAGATCATCGACCTGGGCCCGCCGGAGGGCTTCGCCGCCGAGACGGTGGCCAGCGCGGTGCTCTACTTCAACGCCCTGGTGCTAAAGGCCCCGATCTCCACCACCCACACGATCACCTCGGCGATCATGGGCGTGGGCGCCACCAAGCGGCTCTCCGCGGTCCGCTGGAACGTGGCCGGCAACATCGTGATCGCCTGGGTGATCACGTTCCCGGCCGCCGCGACCATCGCCTGCCTGGCGTACCTGCTGGTCCGTCCGCTGTTCTGAGCGCGGCGCGCGGGGCCTCCGGCAGTGGCCGGGGGCCCCGCGTCACGCGTAGGAGACGCCGATCCGGGCCCGGATGTCGTCGAGCAGCGCCATCACCTCGAGGGTGGCCGAGTGCGGCACCAGCGGGCTCTCGATCAGCCCGGCCGCCAGGCAGCGCTGCACCTCGATCGCCTCGTACTGGTAGCCGCCGCCGGTCAGGTCCGCCGCGATGGTCTCCGGCTCGGCGCCGGCCCGGTGCAGCACCGCCGCGGCGGGCCGGTAGAACGGCTCAGGCAGGTCGATCCGGCCGGTCGTACCGGTGATCGCCGCGGTGACCGCGGTGGCGCCGATCATCCCGCAGCTCAGCGTCGCCACCGCCCCGGAATTCCAGCCGAGGACGATGCCGGTGTTCTCGTCCACCAGCTCGGGGCTGATCCGGGCCCAGGCCCGTACGTGCTGGGGCACGCCGAGCAGCAGGTGGGCCAGGCTCAGCGGATAGATCCCGAGGTCGAGCAGGGCGCCGCCACCCAGCGTCCGGGCCCGCATCCGGTGCTCCGGCGGGAACGGGCCGGCCGCGCCGAAGTCCGCCCGGACGTGGGTGACCTCGCCGATGGCGCCGTCCGCGATCAGCTCCAGCACCCGCAGGATCAGCGGGTTGGTCCGCATCCACATGGCCTCCATCAGAAAGAGACCGCGGGCGCGGGCCGTCTCGATCAGCTCGGTGCTGCTGGCCAGGTCCAGCGTGCAGGGCTTCTCCACCAGCACCGCCTTGCCACCGGCCAGGCACGCCATGGTCGCCTCGTGGTGCGCGGCGTGCGGCGTGGCCACGTAGACGACGTCCACCTCCGGGTCCGCGGCCAGTTCCGCCCAGGAGGCGTACGCGCGGGACGCGCCGTGCCGCTGCGCGAAGAGCTCCGCGCTCTCCCGGGTACGCGAGCCGACCGCCACCAGCTCGGCCCCCGGCACGAACCGCAGGTCCTCGGCGAAGCGGCCGGCGATGTATCCGGTGGCCAGGATTCCCCAACGAGTCATGCCGGCACGCTATCCCTTCCTGTTCCGGGGCCGGCAGGGTGATCCGCCCCGCCCCCGCCCCGCCCTCGCCCCCGCCGCCGCACGGCGCGGAGGGCTGACGGCACGAGCTGGTGCACACACAGCGTGAAGATTGCGTAGCGTGACGGCTGCCCTCGCTGCTCTCGCGAAGTCGAGTACCCAGAAGCGGCCAAGCGGACATAAGGCCACGCTCTTCCGGGCCGGGCCGCCCACCTCTCGCCGCCTTTGCTCTGCAGCCACATACGCAGCGCTATACGGAAGGTTGCCGTTGCGGATCTGGCTGCAGAGCAAAGGCGGCAGCGGGAGGTCTGATGGATGGAGCCGGCAGCTACGTACCGTGACCAAGGGGTGCGCTCGGGAGCGCGGCCAGGTGGCGGACACCTACGCCCGGCCGCCCCCGGTGGGGCCGGCCGGCGGGAACTAGGCTCGGCGCATGACGATGGACGGCTTCGCCGCACCCCCCGCTCTGGTGGAGCACGCCCGCCGGTTCCGCGCCGAGGGCGGGGTCCCGGCCGTGCCCCGGGTCGCCGCCACCGTGCTGCTGTTGCGCCCGGCCGGCGCCGACTTCGAGGTGTACCTGATCCGCCGGGTGGCCGCGATGACCTTCGGCGGCATGTACGCCTTCCCCGGCGGCGGAGTGGACCGCTCCGACTCGGAGGCGCACCTGGGCTGGGCCGGCCCGGATCCGGCGGGGTGGGGCGAGCGGTTGCGGCTCGACCCGGCCGCCGCGCAGGCGGTCGTCTGCGCCGCCGCCCGCGAGGTCTTCGAGGAGGCGGGCGTGCTGCTCGCCGGGCCGGACGCCGGGACCGTGGTGGGGGACGTGAGCGGGGACGACTGGGAGGCGGCCCGGCAGGACCTGGTGGCCCGGCGGACCGGCTTCGCCGACCTGCTGGCCGGGAAGGGGCTCACCCTCCGGTCCGACCTGCTGCTGCCGTGGAGTCGGTGGATCACGCCGGAGTTCGAGCCGCGCCGCTTCGACACGTACTTCTTCGTCGCCCTGCTGCCCGAGGGGCAGCGGACCCGGGACGTCTCCGGCGAGGCCGACCACACGCTGTGGCTGCGGCCGGCGGACGCCCTGGCCCGGGCGGGGTCCGGCGAGCTGACCATGCTGCCGCCCACGATGGTCACCCTGGCCGAGGTGGCCGCCGCCGGCGACCTGGCCGGCGTGGCCCGCGCCTCGGCCGCCCGCGACGCCGGCACCCCGATCACCCCGCGCCTCGACCTCTCCGATGCCGACGGGCCGCGCTTCCGGCTGGCGTGAGGGTCAGCCGGTGGCACGCAGGTAGCGCTCCGCGAGGGTACGCAGGAGGTCGGCCAGCTCGGGCGGGTCCTCGACGGTGAAATCGAGGTCGAGCAGGCCGAGCCAGACCGCGACGGTCTCCAGCCGGTCGGCGCCGGTGTGCAGGAGACAGGCCGTGTCGCCGGCCGGCTCGACGGTGCCGACGGCCGGGTTGATCCGGTCGGCCACCACCTCGGCGGGAGCGTGCACCCGGATGCGCGCCCGGTGCCGCCACGCGGCCGAGGAGACCCCCTGCCGCACCCGGTCCACCACGTCACCGGGCAGCTCGCGGGCCGCGAACCGGGGGCCGGTCGGGGTACGCGGACTGATCCGGTCCACCCGGAAGGTACGCCAGTCGTCCCGGGCCGGGTCGAAGGCCACCAGGTACCAGCGCCGGCCCCAGTTGACCAGCCGGTACGGTTCGACGTCCCGCCGGTCCGCGGTGCCGTCGTGCCGGATGTAGTCGAAGCGCAGGCGCTCCCGGTCCCGGCAGGCCGCCCCGATGGCACTGAGCGTCCCGGCGTCCACGGTCGGGCCGGGCTGGTCGTGCGGGACGCGCACGGTGTGCGTGTGCAGGGCGCTGACCCGGCGGCGCAGCCGGTGGGGGAGCACCTGCTCCAGCTTGGCCAGCGCCCGCAGCGAGGTCTCCTCGATGCCGGCCACGCTGCCGGCCGCGGCGGTGCGCAGCCCGACCGCCACGGCCACCGCCTCCTCGTCGTCGAGGAGCAGCGGGGGCAGGGCCGCGCCGGCACCCAGCCGGTAGCCGCCGACCGCGCCCCGGGTGCCGTGCACCGGGTAGCCGAGCGCGCGCAGCCGCTCCACGTCGTTGCGTACGGTGCGGGTGCTCACCGCCAGGCGCTCGGCCAGTTCGGTGCCGGTCCAGTCCCGCGGGGTCTGCAACAGCGACAGCAGGCGCAGCAGGCGCGCCGAGGTCTCCACCATCTCCGGGATTCTGCCAGTGCATTAGGAACGAAGCCTTCCTAATCGCTTCCTACGCTCGGGGCATGGCAGACAACACCGCGATCATCCCGTTCCGTATCGACGTCCCCCAGGCCGACCTGGACGACCTCGCCGACCGGCTGGCCCGGACCCGCTGGGCCGAGGAACTGCCCGCCGACCCCGACCCGGCCGCCCCCGCCGGCCCGGTCCCGCCCGGCTGGGAGTACGGCGTCCCGCTGAGCTGGGTGCGACGGCTGGCCGAGCGCTGGCGCACCGGCTACGACTGGCGGGAGTGGGAGGCGCGGCTCAACGCGTACCCGCAGTTCACCACCGAGATCGACGGGCAGCGGGTGCACTTCCTGCACGTCCGGTCGCCCGAGCCGGACGCCACCCCGCTGATCCTCACCCACGGCTGGCCGGGCACCGTCCTGGAGTGGCTGGACGTGATCGGGCCGCTGACCGACCCGCGGGCGCACGGCGGCGACCCGGCCGACGCCTTCCACCTGGTCATCCCGTCAGTGCCCGGGTACGGCTTCTCCGGACCCACTCGGGAGCGCGGCTGGAACCGCCACCGGGTGGCCCGCGCCTGGGCCGAGCTGATGCGCCGCCTCGGCTACCAGCGGTACGGCGCGGCCGGCAACGACCTCGGCGCGTTCGTCTCGCCGGAGGTGGGCCGGGCCGACCCGGAGCACGTGCTCGGGGTGCACGTCACGCAGGTCTTCTCCCTGCCCTCCGGTGACCCCGCCGAACTGGCCGGTCTCACCGAGGAGGAGCGGGGCAAGGTGGCGTTCGCCGACTGGTTCGTGCAGCGGCGGGGCGGCTACGACAAGCTGCACTCGACCGAGCCGCAGAACGTGGCGCACGCGCTGGCCGACTCGCCGGTGGGCCTGCTCGGCTGGCTGGGCCAACTCATGGGTGACCAGATCGACGCCGACCACCTACTCACCAACACGACCATCTACTGGCTGACCAACACGGCCGCCTCGGCGGCCCGCTACTACTACGAGGACGCCGAGTCCGTGCACCCGACGCAGAAGGTCAACGGGCGCGGCACGACGGTGCCGGAACCGACCACGGTGCCGCTCGGCCTGGCCAACTTCGCCTGGGACTTCCAGTCGATCCGGACGCTCGCCGAACGAGACCACAAGAACATCGTCTCCTGGCACACGTACGACCGGGGCGGGCACTTCGCCGCCCACCAGGCACCCGACCTGCTGGTCGCGGACCTGCGGCGGTTCTTCGCCGCGCTGCGCTGAACCGAGCAGGCACCCGACCTGCTGGTCGCGGACCTGCGGCGGTTCTTCGCCGCGCTGCGCTGAACCGATCCACGGTGGACCGGCGGCGGGCCCCGGCCGATTCCGACCGGGGCCTGCCGCGGACCGGGACGGCAACGCTCAGCCGAAGCGGCCGGTGATGTAGTCCTCGGTCTTCTTCTGGCTCGGGTTGCTGAAGATTTTCTGGGTGTGGTCGTACTCGATCAGCCGGCCCGGGTCGCCGGTCTTCTCGATGGAGAAGAACGCGGTCCGGTCCGACACCCGGGCGGCCTGCTGCATGTTGTGCGTGACGATGATGATGGTGAACGTGTCCTTGAGCTGGAACATCAGGTCCTCGATGGCCAGCGTGGAGATCGGATCCAGCGCCGAGCAGGGCTCGTCCATCAGCACCACCTGCGGCTCGACCGCGATGGTACGGGCGATGCAGAGCCGCTGCTGCTGGCCGCCGGAGAGGCCGGCGCCGGGCTTGCCGAGCCGGTCCTTCACCTCGTCCCAGAGGTTCGCCGAGCGGAGCGCCTTCTCGGCCGCCTCCTCGAGGATCGACCTGCGCTTCACGCCGTTGAGCCGCAGCCCGGCCACCACGTTCTCGAAGATGCTCATGGTGGGGAACGGGTTGGGCCGCTGGAAGACCATGCCGATCATCCGGCGGACCGCGGTGACGTCCACGTCCCGGTCATAGATGTCCTGGTGGTCGATGGTGAGGCTGCCCTCGACCCGGGCACCCGGCAGCACCTCGTGCATCCGGTTGATGGACCGCAGGAAGGTGGACTTCCCGCAGCCCGAGGGGCCGATCAGGGCGGTGACCGTCTTCGGTTCGACGGTGAGGCTGATGTTCTCGATCGCCTTGAACCCGCCGTAGTACGCGGTGACGTTCGTGGCTTCGATGCGCTTGGCCATGGTGGCGGTACCTCCGGGGTTCATCGGCCGAGCCGGTTGCGGCGGGCCAGCAGCTTCGCCGCGATGGTCAGGACGAGGACGAGGGCGACCAGGGTCAGCGCCGCCGTCCACGCCCGCGCCGGCGAGTACTTCGAGGCATCGCCGGCCTGCTGGTAGACGAAGAGGGCCAGCGACGACTGGTTGTTCTCGAACGGATTGACGTTGATCGCCGCGCCGCCGCCCGCGACGAGCAGCACCGGGGCGGTCTCGCCGGCCGCCCGCGCGACGGCGAGCATGACGCCGGTGACGATCCCGGGCAGCGCGGTCGGCAGCACGACCCGCAGGATGGTCTTCCACTTCGGCACGCCGAGGGCGTACGCGCCCTCCCGCAGCGGCGCCGGGACGAGGCGCAGCATCTCCTCGGTGGAGCGGACCACCGTGGGCAGCATGAGCACGCTCAGCGCCAGCGCGGCGGCGAAGCCGGAGAAGCTCGGCCGGCCGTCGTTGAACCACGGCGAGACGATCAGCACCCAGAAGGCCAGCACGAACAGGCCGGAGACGATCGACGGGATGCCGGTCATCACGTCCACGAAGAAGCGGATGGTGAAGGCGAACCGGCCGCGGCCGTACTCCACCACGTAGATCGCGCAGAGCAGGCCGAGCGGGACGGTGATCAGCGTGGCGATGCCGACCTGCTCCAGGGTCCCCACGATGGCGTGGTACGCGCCGCCGTTGGCGTCCCGCGCCCCGATGTTGTTCATCGAGGTGCCGAAGAAGTTGCCGTCCAGCCGTTCCGCGCCCTTGCTGACCAGCGTCCAGACCACCGAGGCCAGCGGCAGCACCGCGAGCACGAAGGCGGAGTGGATCAGCGCACTCCAGGTGCGGTCGCGGGCGGACCGCCGGCCCTCGACCGCGTTGGCCGCGACGAAGAGACCGACCAGGTAGAGCAGGGCGGCGAGGACCACGACCAGGACCGGGCCGCCGATGCCGGCGCCGTACACGATGCCGGCGGCGGCCAGCAGGGCTCCGAGGGCGACGGCGGGCGCGGCGTACGCGGGCAGCCGCCGGGCCCGCAGCGTGACCGGCCGGGCCGGTGGCCGCGGGCGGTGGGTGGTGACGGTGGTGGTCATGCGGGGCTTCCTTCAGTTCGCGACTGCGGGGCTCGCGACCCCGGCCCACTCCTCGCGCTCACGCCGCGGACTCCGTGAACTCGCGGCGGCGGTAGATGATCACCCGCGCGCTGATGTTGACGATCAGCGTGATCGCGAAGAGCACCAGGCCGGAGGCGATCAGCGCGCCCCGGCCGGTGTCGTTCGCCTCGCCGAACGCGTTGGCGATGTTCGCGGCGATGGTGTTGCCGCCGTTCTGGATCAGGTTGAACGAGATGCCGAAGGTGATGCCGAGGGTCATCGCCAGGGCGATGGTCTCGCCGAGCGCCCGGCCGAGGCCGAGCATCACCGCGGCGATGATGCCGGGCCGGCCGTACGGCAGCACGGCGGTGCGGATCATCTCCCAGCGGGTGGCGCCGAGCGCCAGGGCGGCCTCCTCGTTCGCCGTGGGCGTCTGGAGGAACACCTCGCGGGAGAGGGACGTGATGATCGGGAGCACCATGATCGCCAGGACCAGCGCGCCGAGCAGGATGGACTTCCCGAACGGGCCGTCCCCGCCGAAGATCGGGAGCCAACCGAAGTAGGTGTTGAGCCAGACCGAGAAGTCGCGTACCGGCTCGACGAAGATGTCCCGCCCCCACAGGCCGAAGACCACGCTGGGCACGGCGGCCAGCAGGTCGATCAGGAAGCCGAGCGCGGTGCCGAGCCGACGCGGCGCGTAGTGGGACAGGTAGAGGGCGATGCCCAGAGCCACCGGCACGGCCATCAGCAGCGCGAGCGCCGAACTGAGGACGGTGCCGAAGGCGAGCGTCCCGATGCCGAACTTCGGCGCGGTCTGGTTCGGCGACCAGCCCTGGTAGGTCCAGAAGTTCTCGGTGTTCGCGCGGAGCGCCGGCACGGCCTTGGAGATCAGGAAGACCGCGATGGCCGCGATGATGACCAGTACGGCGGTGCCGGCGGCCATGGTGAGGCCACGGAAGGCCTTCTCCGCGCCGAACGCCTTGGCCCGGGGCAGCGCGTCACCGCCGCCGAGCCCGTGGTCGGGCGGACGAGGGGTTCCGGGGATGTCGGCCACACGCGCCGAGGCACCGGCGGACCACCCGTCACTGCTGGGGACGGAGGGGCCGCCGGTGCCGGCGTGCGCCGAGCGGTGAGGGGTCTGACCCATCTGGTCGCTCGCTTCGGGAGTGGTGGTTACGGTCAGGACAGGTTCTTGACCGCGGCCTCGACCTTGGTGCGGACCGAGTCCGGCAGTGGCGCGTACCCCAACTCGGCGAGCTGGGACTGGCCCTCGCTGCTCGCGGCGTAGCCGAGCAGGCCCTTGACCAGGGGGAGCTTGTCGGCCGGGAGGCCCTTGCTGCAGACGATCTCGTAGGTCGCCAGGACGATCGGGTAGGCCCCGGCCTCCGTGGTGTTGTAGTCGATCGACATCTTCAGGTCGTCGCCCTGGCCCTCGACCTTGGCGCCGGCGATGGTCTTGCCGGCGGCCTCGCCGGTCAGCTCGGTGAACTCACCGGCGCCGTTCTTGATCTTGGCCTTCTTGAGGCCGGAGTTGTCGGCGAAGGAGAGCTCCAGGTAGCCGATCGCCCCGTCGGCGCCCTTGACCGCGCTGGCCACGCCGTCCGAGCCCTTGGCGCCGGTGCCGCCCGGGGCCTTCCACGCCTTGGTGTGGTCCAGGGTCCAGTCGGTGGCGGCGGCCTTCGACAGGTACTTGGTGAAGTTGTCGGTGGTGCCGGACTCGTCCGAGCGGTGCACGGTCTGGATCGTGGTCGACGGCAGCTTGGCGTCGGGGTTCTCCGCCTTGATCGCGGCGTCGTTCCACTTGGTGACCTTGCCGGTGAAGATCTTGGCCAGGGTGGGGGCGCTGAGCTGGAGGTTGTCCACGCCGTTGACGTTGTAGGCCACCGCGATCGGGCCGATCACCATCGGCAGGTGGATCGCCTGGCCGCCGGCGCACTTGGCGTCGGCCTGCGGCTGCTCCTCCGGCTTGAGCGCGGAGTCGGAGCCGGCGAAGTCGGCGGTGCCGGCGATGAAGGCCTGGATGCCGGCGCCCGAGCCGGAGGGCTCGTAGTTGATGGTGGTGCCGGCGCACTTCTGCTGGTACGCCTTGATCCACTCGGCCATCGCGTTCTTCTGCGCGGAGGAGCCCTGCGCGTTCAGCGTGCCCTTGCCGCAGTCGACGGCGGCGGCGGAGCCCGAGGCGGAGGTGCCGGTCGGCTCGTTGTTGTCCGAGCCGCAGGCGCTGAGACCGAGCACCGCGGTAAGAGCGAGGCAGGCGATGGCGCCGTGCCGCTGGAGCTTCACCTGAGGGGTTTCCCTTCACGTCTTTGGTCAGGTCGCCCGGGCGGGCCCGGGTGCCGGCGCTGACCGGCTGACACGAAAGTTAGAAGTGCCAGGTGGACGCAGCGCCGGTCGGAAGTGAACGGGGAATGAACAGGTCCGACCGACCGGGTGACCGTGCGCTGAGGCAGGGCTGTCCGTTACGTGAACTCACAGCCGGCTAACGCCACCTATCCGGTTTATCCGGCTATTCGGGGCGCGTCAGAGGGGCACCCGGCGGGGCATCCGCCGGGCACACCCGACCGGAGCGACGGCTCAGCCGACCGGTGTGGCGAGCGGGGTGGTGCTCAGCCGAGGTGGTAGTTGACGTGCGCCGACCAGCGGGCGAAGCCGAGCCGCTCGTAGAGCGCGACCGCCCCGGTGTTGGACTCGTCCACGTAGAGCATCACCCGGTCCAGCCCTCGCCGGTCCCGCAGGTACGCCAGCCCGGCCGTGGTGAGCGCCCGGCCCAGCCCGCCCCGGTGCGCGGTCGGGTCCACGCCGAGCACGTAGACTTCGCCGATCCGGGCCGAGCCCGGGCGTTCGTGCACCTTGGTCCAGTGGAAGCCGAGCAGCCGGCCGGACGCGGAATCGACCGCGAGCAGGAACCCGGCCGGGTCGAACCACGGCTCGGCGAGCCGCAGCCGCAGGTCGCCGTCGGTCCACCGGCCCTGCTCCGGGTGCTGGGCGAAGGCCGCGTTGTTGAGCGCGAGCCAGGCCTCGTCGTCCGCGCCGGGACGGAACGCGCGCAGCTCGACCCCGTCCGGCAGGGCCGCCTCGGGCAGGGCCGCGGTCAACGGCCGGCGCAGCTGCCAGAGCACCCGTGCGCGGGCGAACCCCAGGTCGACCGCGAGCGCGGCGGCCGACGGGTGGTCGCCGTGCGCCCAGGCGCGCAGCGGCCCGCCGGCGGCGGCCAGCACCCCCCGGGCCAGCGCCCGCCCGGTGCCGCGCCGCCGGTACGCCGGATGCACCACCAGTTCCACGCCGATGCCGCCGGTGGGGTCGGTGGTGTCCAGGTGGGCGTACCCGGTGAGGGTGTTGTCGGCGGCGCGGGCGGTGAGGTGCACGGCGGCCGCCTCCGGGTCCCGCAACCGCAGCAGCGTGTGCTCGTCGAGCGGGTCGGCGCCGTCGGCGTCCCCGGCGGCGCGGGCCAGCCCGATCACCTCGGCCACCTCGACCGGCGCCAGCCGGTCGGCGCGGGCGACACGGTCGGCGGTCGGCGCGGTGCTGCTCATCCCGTCACCGTAGCGGCCGGCGGGCCGCCGATCATGCCGGACGGGGGGAGCGACGGGTGGCGGTCGTCACGTAGTGCCGGCGGGCAGCGCCTCCAGCTGGAACCGGTCCAGCAGCACCGGCAGCAGGTCGCGCAGCGCGTCGACGGTGCCACTCCGGTCGCCGCCGGCGTCGTGCATCAGCACGATCGAGCCGGGCCCGGTCTGGGTGAGCACGGTGTTGATGATCGCCTTGGCGCCGGGCGCCGTCCAGTCCGACGGATCGACCGCCCAGTGCAGCGGGACCATGCCCAACTCCGTACAGACCGAGACGACCGGCTTGGTCCAGTTGCCACCGGGCTGCCGGAAGTACTCGATCCGTGCGGTGGGCACCGCGGCCCGGATGGCGTCGCTGGTGCGGCTCAGGTCGGCCTGGATGGTGTCCGGCGACCGCTTGCCGAGGTTCTCGTCGTGGTTCCAGGAATGGTTGCAGAGGGTGTGCCCGTCGGCCACGATCGCCTGGATCAGCTCCGGGTGGGCCTCCGCGTTCTCGCCGACCACGCAGAAGGTGGCCTTCACGTGGTACTCCTTCAGCAGGGCCAGCACCTGCGGGGTGTAGCGCGGGTCCGGGCCGTCGTCGAAGGTGAGCGCGACCTGCGACGACCCGGTGGAGATGCGGCTGCCGTACGGACCCTCGTCCTCGGCGGGCGCCTGCTGGTCGGTCTCCGGGCCGCTGGGGCTGGCGTCCGGCGTCGGCCGGGCCGGCGCCGGGAAGTCCGTGCTGGGCGGCTGGTCGGCGTAGTGCGGGTCGGTCACGCTGGCGCTCACCCCGGTGCTGTGGGGCGGCGGATCGGGCATCAGGCTGCGGCCGAGCGTGTAGGCCGAGCCGAGCAACGCGGCCACCACCAGGGTCACGACCGCCGCCGTCCGCAGCCTCGCGCCCGACATCAGCGGTCCCGCCCGCCCGGGCCGGCGCACCGGTCCCTGGTCGCCCCCGTGGTCCGCGCAAGCACCGTCGCCCCCTCTGAAACCGGCTATTCCGGCAGTCAGCATAGGGTCCGACTAGTAGGGCAAAAGGGGCGTACAGGAAAGTTCAGCTAAAGGGGGCAGGCGGTCCGGTCTCCCGTCAGACCGGCAGCGGCGCGGGCTCCGACTCCGGCAGCGAGCGCGAGGGCGGCACCACGAACTTGTAGCCGACCTGCCGCACCGTGCCGATCATCGACTCGTACTCGGAGCCGAGCTTGGCGCGCAGCCGCCGTACGTGCACGTCGACCGTCCGGGTGCCGCCGAAGTAGTCGTAACCCCAGACCTCGCGGAGCAGCTGGTCCCGGGTGAACACCCGGCCCGGGTGCTGGGCGAGGAACTTGAGCAGCTCGAACTCCTTGTAGGTGAGGTCGAGCGGGCGGCCCTTGAGCTTGGCCGCGTAGGTGTCCGGGTCGATGGTCAGCTCGCCGGCCCGGATCGAGCCGCCGGCGCCGGACGTTGCGTTGCTCAGCCGGCCCACCGCGAGCCGCAGCCGGGCCTCCACCTCGGCCGGACCCGCCCCGGCCAGGATGACGTCGTCCACGCCCCAGTCCGCGTTCAGCGCGATCAGGCCGGCCTCGGTGACCACCGCGACCAGCGGCACCCCGAGCCCGGTGGCGTGCAGCATCCGGCAGGTGGCCCGGGCCTCGCTCAGCTCGGAGCGGGCATCCACCAGGACCGCGTCCGGGCTCGGACCGGAAACCAGCGTGCGTACGTCGCGCGGCGCGGTGCGGACCGAGTGCGGCAGCAGGTCGAGCGCCGGCAGCACCGACGATGGCTCACCTGCCCGCGCGGTCACCAGCAACAGGAGCTCCACACGATCACCTCCGTCCCGGCGGCCGTCCGGCCGCGCGCGACCAGCGGCCCTCCCGGTGGGGAGGTGGCGCTGAGAATTGGCGGGGGTCCCGGCGTCGCTGACGGGCGGGTAACGGCTTGAGCGTAACCGATCGCCCGCCCGGTGCCTCCAGGTCGTTTCCCCGTATGCCCGATCTGCCCTCGATCGCGGCGCAGGTTTTAACGTTGCCGAAACCGTGACCTCCGCCCGGGCGGCCCGGTCTGGCACGATCGGGGCGTGTTTCCCTCGACCTCGCCCGACACCGGCCCCGAGCCGTGGGCCGACGACGCCCGTCCGGGGCCGGCTGGCCCGTCCCGTGGCCACCCGCCGGCCCCGCGCACCGGCCCGGACGAGGGCGGGGACCCGCCCGCCAGGAAGGGCCCGCGCCGGCTCCGCAAGGGCGGCCCCGGGCGCCGGCCCGACGACGCCGAGGCGGACGAGCCCGAGGAGGAGGTGCCGCCGGTCCCGGTGCGCCGCCCGCTGGCGCTCACCGTCGCCGGCTTCGCCGCGCTGCTCGGCGTCGGCCTGGTGCTCGGCGCGCAGACCGCCGGCCCGGGCCACCGGTTGCCGTTCGCGTTCATCATCTTCGGCGTCCAACTGCTCTTCGTGCTCGCCTGGACGATGGCCATGCGGCCGCCCGCGCTGCTGGTGGTCGCGCTGGTCAGCGCCGCGACGGCCGGCATCGCCGACGCCGCCGCGGTCCGCTCCGACATCGCCGGCCTGGCCCCGCTCGGGTACGCCGCGGTCGCCGGCCTGGTGCTCGGCGTGCTCGGCCAGCTGTTCCGCCGGGTGGACCGGGTCCGGGTGACCGACTCGCTCGGCGGCACCCTGCTGATCGTGGTCGGGGTGGTCGCGTTCGCCACCCTGATCGTGCTCAGCCGGATCCCGAAGGGCACCCAGGCGATCACCGTCTGCCTCACGGCCAGCGGGGTGGCGCTCATGGTGGCCCGGTTGACCGACGCGATCGCGCCCTGGCCCCGGCTCGCCCCGCAGGTGCCCCGCGGCGCCGCCGGCGTGGTCGCGGGCGCCATGCTCGGCACGCTGACCAGCGCGGTGCTCGGCAGCTACCTGGTTGGCTTCACCCCGACCAGCGCCGCCCTGGTCGGGCTGGTCACGGCCGCCACGGCCGTGCTGGCCGACCTCGCCGTCGGGTACGCCGAGGCCGGTCGCCTGATGGCCGGTGAGCCGCCGACCATGTGGGTCGCCCGGCACATGCAGGGCCCGCTCGGCGGGTTCGCCCTCGCCGCGCCCGCCGCGTACGCCATGTGCGTGCTCTTCCTCTGAAGGCACGGTTGGGGGATCGACGCCCCGGGTAAGTAGCGTTGCGCCGCGAGGCGGCGCGACCGCCGCGTGACGGCGACCGGCAGCGAGGACAGGAGGCGGCGTGGCAGAGGCCAACCCGGCGTACGAGGAACGGCCCCGGCGGCGCGGCCGGAAGGTGCTCGTCGGCTTCGTCGTCCTGCTCCTGATCGTGGCCGGGCTGCTGGTCGTCGCCGACCGGCTGGCGGCCGGTGCGGCCGAGCGGGCCATCGCCGACCAGGTCGAGCAGGAGGTGGCCAAGCAGGACGCCCGGTCCGCGCCGCCCCAGGTCGAGGTGAGCGGCTTCCCGTTCCTGACCCAGGTGCTCGCCGGCAAGTACGAGCACATCTCGATCGTGCTGACCGACGTGCAGGGCACCGTGCAGGGCGGCACGGTCAGCGTGCCCCGGCTGGACGTCGACGCGCGCAACGTGAAGGCGTCGCTGGACACCCTGCGCACCCGGAAGGGTGAGGTGACCGCGGAGACCGTCGACGGTCGCGGCACCATCACCTACGACAGCCTCGCGAAGCTGCTGGACCGGCCCGGCCTGAAGCTGGGCGAGCAGAACGGCAAGCTCGCCGTGACGGCGCCGGTCGATGTGCTGGGCGTCAAGCTCACCGTGCGCGGCACCGCCGACGTCGCCGTCGCCAACGGCAAGGTCGCGCTGCGCTTCAACGACCTGACCGCCGACGGCCTGCCGAACCTGCCGCTGGCCCGGCAGATGCTGATCAACTACGCCAAGGGCATCTCGATCGACGTGCCCCTGCCGGAGCTGCCCTTCCAGCTCAACGTCCGCAAGGTGGAACCGCGGCCGGAGGGCCTGGCGGTCACCGCCGACGCGAAGAACGTGCCGATCAACGCGGTCAGCTGACCGCGGTCCCGCGTACGGCCCGACCACCGGTCGGGCCGTCGCGTCGTGCCGCCCGGCCGGCGCCGGCGCGTTCCCGGATGCTGGTCGGCCCGGTGGCTTCGGCGCGCATGGCTGGTAGTCTCCCTCCCCATGGGGACCCTCCTCACCAAACGGCGCGCGGTCGACCTGTGCCGCGTGGCCACCTGCCTGTGTCGCCCCGTCATCTGACGGCGGGGCTGTTCTCGGCCGCCTAGGCGGCCAACCGGCACGCAGGGTCCGTACCCTCCGGTTCTCCCCCTGATCGCCCGGCAGCGGCGCCGTCGCACGTACCCGTGATCCGTTCCTAGCTCTGGGTCCCGCGCGTGGTGCGACAATCGCCAATTTCGATCTCCGCGCGCTGGCTCACCATCCATCCTCACAGGGAGTGATCTGATGAGTCGCGACACCGCACTCGTCTCGGCCGAGTGGGCCGAGAAGAACATCGACGCCCCGGGCGTCGTCTTCGTCGAGGTCGACGAGGACACCTCGGCCTACGACACCGGCCACATCGCCGGCGCGATCAAGCTGGACTGGCGCACCGACCTCCAGGACCCGGTGCGCCGGGACTTCGTCAACAAGGCGCAGTTCGAGGCCCTGCTCTCCGAGCGCGGCATCGCCAACGACGACACCGTGATCCTCTACGGCGGCAACAACAACTGGTTCGCCGCGTACGCGTACTGGTACTTCAAGCTTTACGGCCACCGCGACGTGAAGCTGCTCGACGGCGGCCGCAAGAAGTGGGAGCTGGACGCCCGCCCGCTGGTCACCGACGCGGTGGCCCGCCCGGCCACCCAGTACGTCGCGCAGGAGCCCGACACCGCCATCCGCGCCTTCCGCGACGAGGTGGTCGCCGCCATCGGCACCAAGAACCTGGTCGACGTGCGCAGCCCCGACGAGTACGCCGGCCGGCTGCTCGCCCCCGCCCACCTGCCGCAGGAGCAGGCCCAGCGGGCCGGCCACGTGCCGACCGCGATCAGCGTGCCGTGGTCCAAGGCGGCCAACGAGGACGGCACCTTCAAGTCCGACGACGAGCTGCGCAAGATCTACGCGACCGCCGGGCTGGACGACAGCAAGGAGACCATCGCGTACTGCCGGATCGGCGAGCGCTCCTCGCACACCTGGTTCGTGCTCCAGGAGCTGCTCGGTCACCGCAACGTGAAGAACTACGACGGCTCCTGGACCGAGTACGGCTCGCTGGTCGGCGTGCCGGTCGCGCTCGGTGACGAGCCGGGGGAGGCCTGAGCCATGACCGCTCCCGTTGCCCCCACCGCCGCCGGATGCGCCGCCCCCGACCAGGCCGCCCCGCTGCCGGCCAGCCTGGACCTGGAGAAGGAAACCGTCATCACCGGGCTGGTCCAGGCCGAGTCCGGCGAGACCGTGCCGGGCGCGTACGTCCGGCTGCTCGACTCCACCGGTGAGTTCACCGCCGAGGTGGTGACCTCCCCGGCGGGACAGTTCCGGTTCTTCGCCGCCCCCGGCGCCTGGACCCTGCGGGCGCTCTCCCGGCACGGCAACGGCGACACCGCCGTCACCGCCGCCCGCGGGATCAACGAGGTGACCGTCACGGTCGCCGCCTGACCCCACGCTCTGATCGTGGCCCGTCACCCCCTGCGGTGGCGGGCCACGGGTCGTTGCGCCCGGGCGGTCGGGCCGACGGGTGGTTGCGCCCGGGCACCGGGGCCAGGGGTCGTTGCGCCCGGGCACCGGGGCGACGGGTGGTTGCGGCGGGCGCCGGGGCCAGGGGTCGTTGCGCCCGGGCGGTCGGGCCGACAGGTGGTTGCGGCGGGCGCCGGGGCGACGGGTGGTTGCGCCCGGCCACCCGTGTCGGCGGACGCGCGGCTTTGGTGGCGTGCCGAGGCGCGGCCGGACGCGTCGCCGCCGCGTGACACGATGGGCCGGTGAGTGGTGCCGTGCAGGCGGGGTACGCCCCGCCGTCCCGTCCCGACCAGCCTGCCCCGCGCCGGCGCCGGCTGCGCTGGCTGGTCGCCGCGACGGTCGCGTGGGCGGTGCTGCTCGCCGGGCTGACCTGGTGGTCGGTGCGGCGTGACCCGCCGACGGTGAAGGAGCAGCGCACCCTCGACCAGGCCGGGCCGGTGGTGGACCGGGCGATCGGCCGGCTGATGGTGGCGGTCGGGGGCGACGGGGTGCCGGCGCTCCTGCCGGACCGGATCGAGCGGGGCTGCCGGGTGACCCCGCTGGCCGACGGCGCCGCGCTGTCCCGTGGCGTGGAGGTCGCGATCGCCGGTGACGACGTACGCGATCTGCTGGCCCGGGTGGCCGGCCGGCTGCCGGCGGACTGGCGGGCCGGCGTCCGGGTCGCCGCGGACGGGCCGGTGCTGCGCGCCGACGCCGGCGAGTTCGTCGCCGTCGAGGGCCGCCCCGCGGGACCCGGCCGGGTACGGCTCACCGCGGCCACCGGCTGCCGTCCGGTCGGCGCGGGTTACCGGCCGCCGGCCACCACCGGCGGCCCGGAATCCGCCGAGGTCACCCGGGCCGTCACCGGCTGGGGCGGCGCGGCCGGCCCGGTCCAGGTGCTGGCCGTGCCGTGCCCCGGCGGCGGCACCGCCCGCACCGCGCGGGCGGAGACGGCCTTCGCGCCGGCCGGCGCATCGCTGGCCGACCCGTTCCGGAACCGCGCCGGCGACGGTCCCGTGCTGCGTGACTCGGCCGACGAGTACGCCCGGCTGTCCAGCCCGGCGGTGCTGGCGGAGCGCGCCGGCGACCGGGTGCGGGTCGCCGTCACCACCCCCTGCCCCGGCTGACCGGTCATTGCCCGCGGCGCCCGCCGCTCCGGCTCCGGCCCAGGGCGTCCACCCGCCCCCACCGGCCGGGGATGTCCAGCAGCTCCAGCCGCCCCATCCCCGGCGGCACCGCCGGGTCGATGATCAGATGCTCGCCCTGCGGCTCCAGACCGAGCATCACCCGCATCAGCAGCAGCGGCGTCCCCGCCGACCAGGCCTGCGGGCTGCACGCGGTCGGGTACTCCACCGGGTAGTCGGTGAGGCTGCGCTCGTAACCGGCGAACGCCTCGGGTAGCCGGCCCTCGAAGAACCGGGACGCGGAGAGCATCGCCTCACAGATCTCGCCGGCCTCCTCGCGGAAGCCGTACTTCCACAACCCCCAGGCGATGATCGAGTTGTCGAACGGCCAGACCGTGCCGACGTGGTAGCCGATCGGGTTGTACCGGCCCTGGTCGTCGGCGAGGGTGCGGACGCCCCAGCCGGAGAAGAGGCGGGGGCCGAGCAGGTGCCGGGCGACCGCGGCCGCCCGGGACTCGTCGACGATCCCGCTCCACAACAGGTGGCCGATGTTGGAGGAGAGCGCGTCCACCTGGCGCCCGTCCGGGTCCAGGGCCAGCGCGTAGTACTCCCGGTCGTGGATCCAGAAGTCCCGGTTGAACCGTTCCTTCAGCGCCGCGGCCTCGCGCTCCAGCCGGTCGGCGTACGCCGGGTCCTGCCAGAACGTCCGGGCCAGCCGGGCGCCGCGCAGCCTGGCGTCGTACGCGTACCCCTGCAGTTCGCAGGTGGCCCGGGGGAAGGCGGGTAGCCGGCCGTCGGAGAACGAGACGGCGTCCCAGGAGTCCTTCCAGCACTGGTTCTGCAGCCCGGTCTCGGGATTGCGGGTCAGGTACGAGATGTAGCCGGTGCCGAGCAGGTCCCCGTACGTGTCGAGCCAGGCCAGCGCCGCCCGGGTCTCGGGTTCGAGCATCCGGACCAGGTTGCCGTCCCCGGTCCACCGCTCGTACTCGTCGATCAGGATCACGAAGAGCGCGGTCGAGTCGGCCGAGCCGTAGTACGGCGAGTGCGGCTGCTCCTCGAAGCCGGCGGTCTCGCCGTACCGCAGCTCGTGCAGGATCTTGCCCGGCTCCTCGTCCCGGAAGTCGTCCAGCCGGCTGCCCTGTAGCCCGGCCAGCATGAGCAGGGTCGGCGGCACCAGTTCCGGCAGGAACGGCAGGATCTGCAGCGAGGTGAAGATGCTGTCCCGGCCGAACAGCGTCATGAACCAGGGCAGGCCGGCGGCGAGCAGCCGGACGCCGAGCGTGATCGACTCATACCGGAGGGCGGCCAGGTCGTTGAGGCTGCGCCGGTACGCCCCGGCCAGCGGCTCGCAATCGCAGGCGAGCTTCGGCGCCCGGGCGATCAACTCGTTCTGCTCGACGTGGATCTCCTCGACCGAGCGGTGCCCACCCAGCGGCAGGGTGGACCGGATGTCCTCGCCCCGGGCGCCGTAGATGTTCGTGGCGACGTGCAGCCGGGTGGTCCACTCGCCGTGCGGCCCGACCACGACCCGGTAGGTGATGCCGGCCTCGTCGATCTCGGCCGGCGGCCCGGTGCTGATGACGGCCTCGCGGTGGAACCCCTCCCGCCGGTAGACCAGCCGCAGCTCGTTGTCGGCGATCCTGGGTACGGTGTGACCCTTCTTCTGCCGCTGGTGCTTGATCTCGAACAGGTCGGCGAAGTCGGAGCCGATGTCGAGCCGCAGCACGAACTCGGCCGCCTGGTCCGCGTGGTTGAGCAGGGTCAGCTCCTCGTCGAAGCTGCCGCCGATGGACCGGCTCCGGATCACCGACACCTTGGCGTCCAGGTAGTGCGTGGGCTCGCCGGGGACCAGGAAGAACCGGGTCCGGTACGAGAGCGAGTCGTCGATGGAGAGCGCGTGCAGCTTCTCCCCGTTGAGGGTGAGCACCCAGTTCGAGATGAACCGGGTGTCGAAGGAGAACAGCCCGGTGGGAAAGTCGAAGGACGGCTCGATGTTGCCGCGTTCGTCGCTGACCAGGAAGGTGTTGCCGTCCAGGATGCTGACCCGTTCGTTCATCCGGACCGTCCGAGGTGCGCGCGGGCGGTCTCGCGGGGGTCGCGGGCACTGGGCGGGTCGGGGAAGAACCGGCGGAAGAGCAGGAACAGCGCCACGTTGCCGCTGAACGTGGCCTCGTTGCGCAGCACCGCCGCCATGCCGGCGGCGCGCCCGGTGACCAGTCGCTCGAACAGGTCCATGCTGACGGTGAAGGTGGCGTCGGCCGGCAGTTGCTCCCGGAGCACCCGGACGGACCCCGGAGACAGCTCGACGAACCAGTGCTCGGTGCGGTTCTCGCGGGTCAGGTCGACCTGGAGGGTGCCGTGGATGGGGTTGCGCAGCACCGCCGGAGCCCGCGCCGGCAGTGTCGCGAAGAACCGCTCGATCGCCTCGCCCACAGGGGAATCGTAGGCAGCGGCCGGACATGTCGGGCGGATATCACCGCTCCCCCCGTACCGGGACAGTCCGAAGGGGGACGGCCGTGGGGCTGGCGGCGGTCCGCGGGGGCGGGTGGCCGTGGGGCCGGGGGCGGTCCGCGGGGGCGGGTGGCCGTGCCGCCGGTGGCGGTCCGGTGGCGTCAGTAGACGAGGGCCTGGGCGCCCTCGGCCATCGCCTCCTCGACGAAGACCGCCGCGCCGGCGATCCGTACGCCGGGGATGACGTCGTCCGGGCCGATGTCCCGGCGGGCCGCGCACTGGGTGCAGGCGGTCACCTTGCCGGTAGCCAGGATCACGTGCAGCAGCTCGCCGAGCGGCGCGGAGTGCGGCAGGTCGAACTCCTGTGCCCGGCCTGGCAACGCGAACCAGGTCGATTCACCGGTCAACCAGAGCGACACGTCGATTCCCGCCGCGGCGGCGGTGGCGGCGACCGTGAAGGCCTGGGCGCAGCGCTCGGGGGCGTCGGCCCCGGCGGTGGCCTTGACGACGAGAGTGCGGGGCATGCCGCCCAGCATAGGATGGCCCGGATGGTTACCGAGATCGGGTTCGTCAGCCTGCTGGTCGCCGGCCTGGGCGCGCTCGCCGGTGGCCTGGTGTACCTCGCAGTGCGCATCTCGAGAGGAAAATGGTGAGCGTGAGGAGTGAGCCGGGTTTGCGAGCCCCGCAGTCGCGAACGAAGGTCGCCCGGTGAGCGAGAATCCGCTCCAGCCGCCGTGGCTGAACGCGCCGCCGGTCGACCCGTACCCGTACGAGGAGAGCCACGACCTGCGCGTCGGCCCGAAGCTGCACCGCAGCCTGGACGGGCTGCTGCCGTACATCGGGGTGTGGCGCGGGCGGGGCCGGGGTGGCTTCCCCACGATCGAGGACTTCGACTTCGCCCAGGAGATCCGGATCAGCCACGACGGCCGGCCCTTCCTGTTCTACGAGTCCCGCGCCTGGATCCTCGACGAGCAGAGCCGCCCGGTCCGGCCGGCCGGTCGCGAGGTGGGCTGGTGGCGTCCGGTGCTGGACGGCGACCGGGTCACCGACGAGCTGGAGGCGCTGATGACCACGCCGACCGGCGTGATGGAGCTGCACATCGGCAAGCGCAAGGGCACCCAGATCGAGTTCGCCACCGACGCGGTCGTCCGGACGGCCACCGCCAAGGAGGTCACCGCCGGCGCCCGCCTTTTCGGCATCGTCGAGGGTGCCCTGCTCTACGCCCAGGAGATGGCCGCCATGGGCCACCCCCTCAGCCCCCACCTCTCCGCCCGCCTAACTCGCGTAGCCGGCTAACCCCCTCCCCACCCCACCCCCTCCCCCCCCTCGCCCCTCGCCCCTCGCACCCATGGTCGTGGGTGATCAAGGACTTTGCGTCTGCGCGGAGATCAACTCCGACGCAAACCCCTTGATCAACGCGTCTCGGCGGGCGGCGGGGGGAAGGGCGGTTCCGCGGGTGGCGGGGGGAAGGGCG
>NZ_KQ058888.1 GCF_000982955.1 Micromonospora sp. HK10
GGGGGAAGGGCGGCTCGGCGGGCGGCGGGGGGAAGGCGGTGAGGGCCAGGAGGGCGGGGGTCAGGGGGGAGTGGGGGAGGGGGGTGTGGTCGAGGGAGCGGATCTCGGCGGGGCCGCGGAGCGAACTGGTCAGCCAGGCGCCGTCCGCCGCCGCCAGCTCCGCCGGGGTGACCAGGCGTTCCTCGGCTCGCAGGCCCAGCTCACCCGCGTGCTCGAGGAGCCAGTGGGCGGTCACGCCGGGCAGGACGCCGGTGGTCGCCGCCGGCACCGTGCAGAGCGTGGTGCCGGCCAGCCAGATCAGGTTCGCGGTGGGCGCCTCCAGGGCGTACCCGTCGGTGGAGACCCAGAGCACGTCGTCCACCCCGGCGCGGGCGGCCCAGCGGCGGGCGGCGGTGCTCGCCGCGTACGAGGTGGACTTCACCCCTGCCGGCAGCCAGCCCAGCTCGGGGCGGGACCGGGCGGCCACCCCGAGCGGCAGGGTGGCCACCGTCACCCCGTCCCGCCGGGCCCGCTTCGCCGCCGCCGGCACCTCGCCCAGCGTGGCGTAAACGGTCGGTGGCCCGCCGCCCTCCGGCCCCCGGGTGCAGACCAGCCGCAGTGCCCCCTCCACCTCCGGCGGCCATCCGGCGCGTACCACGTCGAGCAGTTCGGCCAGCGCGCCGGTGGACGGCAGGTCCAGTTCGATCGCGGCCGCGCCGGCCCGCAGCCGGTCCAGGTGGGCGTCGCGCAGCCACGGCTCGCCGCCGCGCAGGTGCAGGGTCTCGAAGAGCCCGTCGCCGTGCAGCACGCCCCGGTCGTCGCCGCGCAGCACCGCCTCGCCGGCCGGTACGACGCCCCGCCCCAGCACGGCCACCCGCGATGTCACCACGACCGTCGAGCGTAGTGGCGTACCACCTCGGCGGTCGGGGTGGCGCGGCGGCCGAACTATGATCGGACGGTGTCCGAATCCTCCCTGGCGGAACTGCTCCGCTCCCGTGGGCTGCGGCTGACGGCGCAGCGGCAGTTGGTGCTCCAGGCCGTGATGGATCTGGGTCACGCCACGCCGGAGCAGGTGCACACGGCGGTGCGGGAGGTGGCCGCCGGGGTGAACATCACCACCATCTACCGCACGCTGGAGTTGCTGGAGCGGCTCGGGCTGGTGACCCACACGCACCTGTCGCACGGCTCGCCGACCTACCACGCGGCCGGCGAGCACCAGCACGTCCACCTGGTCTGCCGGGAGTGCGGCGGGATCGACGAGATCGATCCGGAGCTGCTCCGCCCGCTGGCCGACCGGCTGGCCGCGCAGCGGGGATTCCGGGTGGACATCGGGCACGTGGCGCTCTTCGGCGTCTGCGGCCAGTGCGAGGACGGGGGGACGACGTGATCGACATCGCGGGCGCGGTGGCTGCCGAGGCGATCGACGAGGAGACCCGGGACCAGCCCGAGCCGGCCCATCGGGCCGCCGGGGTCGGCCCGGTGGCGGCGCACTACGGCGACCCGATGCGCGAGCAGCGCACGCTGGCCACCGGCGTGGGCCTGGTGGACCGCTCGCACCGGGGGGTGGTGGCGGTCCCGGGCGAGGAGCGGATCAGCTGGCTGCACACGCTGACCAGCCAGCACCTGGCCGGGCTGCGCCCGTGGCAGGGCACCGAGCTGCTGGTCCTTTCCCCGCACGGGCACGTCGAGCAGCACGCCATGGTCACCGAGGACGGTGAGACCACCTGGCTGGACACCGAGCCCGGGATGACCGGCGGCCTGCTGTCGTACCTGGAGAAGATGCGCTTCTTCAGCAAGGTGGACCCGCGCGACGTCACCGCGGAGCACGCGGTGCTGTCGCTGGTCGGGCCGGACGCCGCCGGGGCGCTCGAGACCCTGGGCGTCACCGGGCTGGCGGCGCCCGACCTGGTCGCGGTGCCGGGCCCGAAGTTCCGCTCCGGCGAGCTGCCGCCGCGCCCCGGCGTGGTGTACGACGTCAAGCCGCTGCCGGTTGGCGGCTGGGCCCGGCGGGTGGCGCTCGGCGTGGACCTGCTGGTGCCTCGCCCGGCCATGGCCGGGGTGGTCGACGAGTTGCGCGGCGCCGGCGTGCCGGTGGCCGGGCTGTGGGCGTACGAGGCGATCCGGGTGGCTGCCCGGCGGGCCCGGATCGGGGTGGACAGCGACCACCGGACCATCCCGGCCGAGGTGGACCTGGTCGGCCCGGCCGTGCACCTGGACAAGGGCTGCTACCGGGGGCAGGAGACGGTGGCGCGGGTGCACAACCTGGGCCGGCCGCCGCGGCGGCTCGTCCTGCTGCACCTGGACGGGGTCGCCACGGACCAGCCGCCCGCCGCCGGCACGCCGGTCACCCTGGACGGCCGGACGGTGGGCTTCGTCGGCACCGCGGTGCACCACCACGAGCTGGGCCAGATTGCCCTGGCCGTGGTCAAGCGCAACGTCGCGGACGACGCCCGGCTGATGATCGGGGAGTCGGCCGCCGCCATCGATCCCGCCTGAGCCACCCAGAGCGGGAAACTTTCCGGTCCGGAGCACCCAGCTCCATGTTTCTTCCGTCGACGCGCCCGATGGCCGTCGACCGGCGGCCGACCCTCGGTCTAGGATCCCGGGCATGACCACAGGGACGTTGATCACGGTTGCCCCCACCGGCGCGGAGTCGGCCAAGGCGGAGGTGCCGGCGCTACCGGTGACCCTCGACGAGCTGCTGCTGACCGCCAAGGAGTGCGAGGCGCTCGGCGCCGCCGTGATCCACGTCCACATCCGCGACGACCAGGCGAAGCCCACCCTCGACCAGGGCCGGCTGCGGGAGACCGTGGCGGCGCTGCGGGAGAGCACCGACCTGATCGTGCAGCTCTCCTCCGGGGGTGCGGTGACCGATCCGGAGGCCGACCGGTTGGCCGTGCTGGACGCCGGTCCGGAGATGGCCTCCTGCACGATGGGCACGGTCAACTTCGGCGACGACGTCTTCCTGAACCGCTGGGAGTTCATCGTCGACCTGCACACCCGGATGCAGGACAAGGGCGTGGTCCCCGAGTACGAGATCTTCGACCTCGGCCACCTCACCGCCCTCCAGCGGCTGCTCGGCAAGTACGGCCTGCCGCACGGCGGGCACGTGCACGTCGACTTCGTGATGGGGGTGCCGGGCGGCATGCCGGGCACCACGGCCACCCTGGTCGCCGCCGAGCAGATGCTGCGTGACCTGCCCGAGGGCACCACCTTCTCGGCCACCGGCATCGGCCGCAGCACCATCCCGGTCATGCTGGCCTCGCTGTCGGCCGGCGGCCACCTCCGGGTCGGCATGGAGGACACGGTCAGCTACGCCAAGCGGCAGCCGGTCGAGTCGAACATGCAACTGGTCGCCCGCGCGGTCGGCTTCGCCCAGCTCGCGCAGCGCCCGCCGCTGACCACCACCGAGGCCCGCGCGCTGCTCGGCCTGTAAGCCACGCCCCGCCCGGCACCCCTGTACACCTTCGGGTGACGCCCCTGGTCACCCCGGTGCCGCGCCCGCCGGCTCCGTCGGTACCGTCCACCTCGTGGGAAAGACGTACGAGGGCGGCGTACCGCTCGTTGAGGTGGTCCGGTCCGGCTTCGTGGAGGGCGTGCACCGGGGCTCCGTGGCGGTGCTGGACGCCGACGGCGCGCCGGTGGCCGGAGCGGGGGACGGCACCTCGCCGATCTTCCCCCGGTCGTCCAACAAGCCGATGCAGGCGATCGGGATGCTCCGGGCCGGCCTGCCGCTGACCGAGCCGGCCGACCTGGCACTGGTCGCCGCCAGTCACGCCGGCGAGGAGTTCCACGTCGAGCGGGTGACCGCCCTGCTGCGCGGTGCCGGGTTGACCGAGGAGGCGCTGCACTGCCCGCCCGACCTGCCGGTCGGCGAGGCGGCCCGGGAGGCGGTGCTGCGCGCCGGCGGCGGCCCGACCCGGACCCTGATGAACTGCTCCGGCAAGCACACCGGGATGCTGCTCACCTGCCTGGCCGCCGGTTGGCCGCTGGACGGCTACTGGCGCCCCGAGCATCCGCTCCAGCAGCGGCTGGCCGCCGCGATCGAGGAGTTGACCGGGGAGCGGGCGGCGGCCGTCGGGGTGGACGGCTGCGGCGCACCCGTGCTCGCCGTGTCGCTGACCGGGCTGGCCCGGGCCTTCCTGCGCCTGGTGACCGCCGAGCCGGGCACCGTCGAGCGGAGTGTGGCCGACGCGATGCGGGCGTACCCGGAGCTGGTGGGCGGCACCCAGGCCGACGACACCCGGCTGATGCGGGGTGTACCCGGGCTGCTGGCCAAGGTCGGCGCGGAGGGGGTCATCGCGGCGGCGGTCCCGGGGGCCGGCGCGGTCGCCCTCAAGATCGACGACGGCGCCGGGCGGGCCCGGATGCCGGTGCTGGTGTCGGCGCTGCGCCGGCTCGGCGTCGACGCACCGGTGCTGATCGAGTACGCCGAACTGCCGCTCCTCGGCGGCGGCCTGCCAGTGGGGGCGGTCCGCCCGGTCTGGTGAGCCCTGCCGTCGGGTCCGTTGCCGGCCTGTCGCGTTCATTGCCCCGGGGCGGCGGTGCGGCCATCCGCCGGCTCCGGTCGGTGGCCGCCTGGAAGCGGGCGAGCGGTGCCGGGGCTCGCCGGTTGCGTTCGCGCGGCCGCCGCGGGGGCGGCGCGCCAGCGGTGCGGGTTTCGCCGGTTGCGTTCGGGCGGCTGCCCCGGGGGCGGCGCGCCAGCGGTGCGGGTTTCGCCGGTTGCGTTCGGGCGGCTGCCCCGGGGCGGCGCCCCAGCGGTGCGGCCGCCCGCCGGTTCCGGTCGGGCAACTGCCCGAAAGCGATATGCCTCAGAGGCATATTCATGCCTCAGCGGCATATCGCTCTTACGCGCCCGCCCGGGCCGGGGCCATCAGGCGAGGTCGGGAACGGGCCGAAGGCCGCCCGCTCCGGGAGGGCAGCGAGCATCGCCGGAATCGGGCCGTCGGCCGCCCGCTCCGGGCGGGCATCAGCCAAGGTCGGGACCGGGCCGCGGGCCGCCCGCTCCGGGCGGGCATCAGCCAAGGTCGGGACCGGGCCGCGGGCCGCCCGCTCCGGGGCGGGGCATCAGGCAGAGCCGGGCCGGTGGACGCGGGCAGCCGAGCGGGTTCTGCGGCGCGGCTCAGGGCAGGAAGTCGAGCAGGGCGGCGTTGACCGGTTCGGGGCGCTCCAGCGGGAGCAGGTGGGCGGCGTCCGGGACGTCCGGCAGTCGTAGCCCCTGGGGCGCCTCGGCGGCGATCCGGTCGGCCAGCCGGCGGATGTCGGTGATGTCGTCCGCGCCCGCCGTGGCCAGCACCGGCATCGACAGTTCGGCCAGCCGGTCGATCGCGGGCGGGTCGAGTTCGCCCGCCTCCACGGCGCTCAGCGCCTGCTCGGCGGCGAGCGCCCGGCGGTCCATCTCTTCGGCGAACCGGATCAGCTCGGGGTCGACGTCCGCTGGTTGGCGGTGCGGGCCGACCACCCAGAACCGCACCTCGCCGGCCGCGGTGGCCGCGAAGTCCTCGGGGTCCACCTCGCCGACCAGGTCCTCCCAGACCTGCTCGGTCTCCTCGGACCACTCGTTGCCGGAGACCGCGGCGCCGAGCAGGGCCAGCGCGGTGATCCGCGCCGGATGGGCGAGGGCGGTGTCCACCGCCACCTTGCCGCCGAACGAGCAGCCGACCAGGGCCGCCTGCTCGATCCCGAGGGCATCCAGCAGGCCGATCACGTCGTCGTGGTGGGCGAACGGGGTGACTGGCAGCTCCGAGTCGCCGTAGCCGCGCAGGTCGAGGGCGATCACTCGGTGCCGGTCGGCGAGCGCGGACATCTGGTGTCGCCACATCCGCCGGTCGGCGATGCCGGCGTGCAGCAGCACCACCGGGCTGCCGCTGCCCGCCTCGTCGTACGCGAGCTGGGCATTGTTGACTTCGATCTTGGGCACGCGGAAACGCTACGGACCGGACGGTGGGCGCGCAAGCGGATAGCTGAGACGTTGCTAACTAGTAGCTAGCACTTTGCTTGCAGCAGCTAGCGGATCGAGTTAGCGTGGAGGCATGGCCACCGGTAAGGACCTTCCCGACGTCGGCGGGTTCATTCGCGACCTGCGCCGCAACGCGAAGATCTCGCTCCGCCAGCTCGCCGAGCAGGCGGGCGTCAGCAATCCGTACCTCAGCCAGATCGAGCGCGGTCTGCGCAAGCCCAGCGCCGAGGTGCTCCAGCAGCTCGCCAGCGCCCTGCGCGTCTCCACCCCGGCCATGTACCTGCGGGCCGGGTTGCTGGACGACAAGGAGGGCCAGGGGGTGCTCGCGGCCATCGCCGTGGACCCCGAACTGACCATGGCCCAGAAGCAGTCGCTCACCCAGATCTACGAGACGTTCCGCCGGGAGAACGCCCGGCTCGCCGAGGCCACCGCCGCCACCCGGCCGGCGACCGAGCCGGCCAGCCCGGAACCCGCCCCGGCCACCGTGACGCCGGCCGCGACCGGCCCCACGACGGCGGAGGGCACCCCGACGGAGGCGGTCCTCGAGTCGGTCGCCGTCACCGAGGCCGGCGCCGCCCCCGCCCCGACCACCGCCACCACCCCCGAGAAGGAGACCACCCACCGGGTGGCCCGCGAGGCCGCCGGTGCGGCCGAAGAGGAGAAGTCATGACCCAGCCGAAGACCAACCGCATCCCGGCCCCGCTCTACGCCGCCGCCGGCGCCGGCGAGCTGGCCCTCGAGCAGCTCCGCAAGCTGCCCACCGTGGTCAGCGACCTGGGTACCCGGGTCGTCGCCGAGTTCGGTGGCAAGGCCGTCGTCACCGGCGTCGAGCTGCGCCAGAAGGCGACCGACACGCTGAAGACCGCCAACCTGACCGCGGCCGGGCTCCGCGAGAAGGCCGAGTCGAGCGACCTCGACCTGGACAAGCTCCGGGAGGCCGCCGCCCGCAACGCCGCCGCCGTGCTGGCCGGCGCGCAGGCCGCCCAGGAGCGCGCCCTCGCCGGCGCGCAGGCCGCCCAGGCCCGGGCCCTGGCCGCGTACACCGAGCTGGTGGCCCGGGGCGAGCGGGTGGTCGGCGCCGGCGTGCTGGAGGCCGCCGACACGGTGAACGCCGACATCGAGGCGACCGAGGCGACCACCCCGGTCGTCGAGACCGCCCGGGCGGCCGAGGTGCCGGCCCAGGCCGAGGTGCCCACCCCGGCCGAGGTGGCCGAGGCCGTCGAGGCCAAGCCGGCCACCGTGAAGCGGACCCGGGCCACCAAGGCCACCGCCGCCAAGGCCACCGCCGCGAAGCCGGCCACGCCGTCGGCGAAGCTGCCGAAGACCACGAAGCGGACCCGCCCCGCCGCCGAGTGAGTCGAAGCTGGACCGAGACCCCGGACGGCGTCCTGTCGGACGTTGCCGGGGTCTCGGCATAAGCTTGCCGTCATGGCCTACGCCGCGCCGCTGTTCTACCACGACGTCCGCTTCGTGATCGAGCTGATCCTGCTCGTCTTCGCCCTGGTCATCGAGGCCGTTTCGCTGGTGCACGCGATCACCCAGCGCTCCGACGGGTTCTCCGCGATCGGCACCCTGCCCAAGGGCGGCTGGATCGCCATCCTGGCGATTTGCCTGCTGTTCACGCTTCCCGGCCTGGGCTTCGGCTTCGGTGGCGTGCTGAGCATCTTCGGCCTGGTCGGCATCGCGGCGTCGCTCATCTACCTGCTGGACGTCCGGCCCGGTCTACGGGACCTGCACGACGGCCGAGGCTCCTCCTGGTGAGAGGCTTCCGCTGGCCACCACCACCGGACGGCGGGCCCCGCACCTGGGGCCCCGGGCCCGGTGCCCCGCGTACCGGCCGGCCGGCGCTGCCCGAGCCGGAGACCGAACTGGTCGCCACCCCACACGGCGTACGGCTGGAACGGCTGGTCACCGGTGCCGGTGACCCGGTCACCGTGTTCGCGCACGGGCTCGGGAACGGCATCGCGACCACCCGCCCGTTCGGCAGCGGGGTCACCGGCCGGCGGATCTTCTTCCAGTTCCGCGGGCACGGCCGCTCCGACTCGCCGCCCGGCCCGTGGACCTATCTGGACCTGGCCCGCGACCTGCGGGCCATCGCCGACCTGGGCGGGGCCGGCCGGGCCTTCGGGGCCAGCCTCGGCGCGGGCGCGCTCTGCCGGCTGCTCGCCGAGAGCCCGGACCGCTTCGACCGGCTGGTCTTCTTCCTACCTGCCGTGCTGGACACCCCGCGCGGTGAGGCCGCCCGGTCCCGACTGACCGGGCTGCTCGACGCCGTCGCCGACGGCGACGCGTCCGCGCTGGCCGACGTGGTGGCCCTGGAGCTGCCGCCGTCCGTGCGCAACACCCCCGCCGGGTGGGCGTACCTGCGGCAGCGGCTGGACCAGCTGCTCCGGGACGGGCTCGCCCCGGGGCTGGCCAGCCTGCCCGAGCAGGCCCCGCTGCGGGACGCCGGGGCGCTCGCCGCGGTGACCGCGCCGGCGCTGGTGATCGGGTGCGCCGGCGACGACCTGCACCCGGTGGCGGTCGCCGAGCAGTTGGCCGCCGCGCTCCCGCAGGCCTCCCTGCACGTGTACGACCGGCCGGGCGTGCTCTGGACGGAACGCGCTGACCTGCGGGAGCGGATCTCGACCTTCCTGAACGGGTAACCTCCCCGGTCATGGGTGTCACACATCACGGCCGTACGCACCGACTGGACCTCGCCGACCCCACCCTGCGGGAGTGGGCGTGCACGGTACTGGCGGCCGATCCCGAGCAGGGCATCGTGCTGGACCGGTCGGCGTTCTACCCGGGCGGCGGCGGGCAGCCGCCGGACCACGGGGTGCTGCTCTGGCAGGGGGCGCAGACCCGCATCGTCGGCACCCGCAAGGGCGACGACCTGTGGCTGATCCCGGCCGAGGGTGACCCGCTGCCACCCGTCGGTACCGCCGTCACGGGCGCCGTCGAGGACGCCCGGCGCACCATGCTGATGCGTACCCACTCCGGGCTGCACGTGCTCTGCGGCGTGGTGTTCCGCGACTTCGGCGCGCTGGTCACCGGCGGCAACATGGAGCCCGGCGAGGCCCGGATGGACTTCAACCTGCCCGAGGTGCCGCCGGACTTCAAGGCCCGGATCGAGGAACTGGTCAACGCCGAGGTGGCCGCTGACCGGGCGGTCGCCGTCCGGGTGCTGCCCCGGGAAGAGGCGCTGGTCCTGCCGGACATCATCCGTACCCAGTCCAACCTGATCCCGCCGGAGGAGCAGGAGGTGCGGATCGTCGACATCGTCGGGCTGGACGTGCAGGCCGACGGGGGCACCCACGTCGCCTCCACCGCCCAGATCGGCAAGGTGCAGGTGGTCAAGGTGGAGAGCAAGGGCCGGGCCAACCGCCGGGTCCGGGTGCGGCTGGTGGACTGACCGCTGCCGCTGCCGCTGCCGCTGCTGACCGGCGGTGCGGCCGGTGCCCGACGCGCCGCGCCGCCGCTCGGCGGGTTCCGGCACGCGGGTCGCGGCGGGCGTCAGTCGCGGCGCGGCTCCGGCGGCAGGTGCGCCGCCCGGACGGCCAGCAGCCAGCGCTCCACGGTCTCCTCGTCGGGCCGCTCCGGCAACGGGGTGCGGATCCGGTCGAAGTCCCGCTCGGCGGCGGCGACCAGCGCCTCCGCCTCGTCCAGCGCGCCTGCGGCGACCCGCTCGCCGAAGGCCCGGAACCACTCCGGGTCGGCCAGCCGGATCTCCAGCACCCCGGTCGCGTAGAGCACCCGCCCCTGGTGCAGCAGGCGGGCCAGGTGCCGGGCGTGCTTCGCCGAGCGGCGCCGACCGCCGACAGTGGAATCCCGGCCGGCCAGCTTGCGGAACTGCTGGGCGGCGTAGCCGAGGTAGGCGTCCCGGACCCGGGGACCGCTGAGGAACGCCGTGCGGATCCCGATCAGCCGCTCTCCGAGCCCGGTCCGGGTCTCGTAGCACTCGTCGGGCAGCCACATCAGCTCGGTGGCGGTCGGGTTGCCGCTCAACGCCAGCCGCGCGTACTTGCCCGCCTCGTGCAGGGTCAGGTCGGGGCCGGTGGTGACCACCGACTCCTGCGGCGGGTGCAGGCCGTGGAAGGCGACCGTCGGCGCGGCGAAGACGCCGATCCGGTCCACGTCCGAGTCCGGCCCCGCCAACCCGTACGCGACCGAGCCGACGATCCCGGAGAGCAGCAGGTGCATGCCGGTCATCATGGCCGATCGAGATCACTCCGGAAACCAGACTTCGGCTGTCAGGTATCGGTGGCACGGTGACAGCCATGACGAAACCGTTGGAAGGCACGATCGCGTTGGTCGCCGGGGCGACCCGGGGCGCCGGCCGGCAGATCGCCGTGCAGCTCGGCGCCGCCGGGGCCACCGTCTACGCCACCGGGCGCACCAGCCGGGAGCGGCCCTCGGAGATGGGCCGCCCGGAGACCATCGAGGAGACCGCCGAACTGGTCACTGCCGCGGGCGGCACCGGCATCGCCGTGGTGGTCGACCACCTCGACCCGGACCAGGTACGCCGCCTGGTGCAGCGGATCGACGCCGAACAGGGCCGGCTCGACGTGCTGGTCAACGACATCTGGGGCGCGGACCCGCTGATCACCTGGGAGAAGCCGGTCTGGGAGCAGCCGCTCGATGCCGGCTTCCGCACCCTGCGGCTGGCCGTGGACACCCACATCATCACCAGCCACTTCGCGCTGCCGCTGCTGATCCGCAACCCGGGTGGCCTGGTCGTCGAGATCGGCGACGGCACCAAGGAGTACAACGACACCACGTACCGGCTCTCGGTCTTCTACGACCTGGCCAAGGTGTCGGTGAACCGGCTCGCCTTCACCCAGGCGCACGAGCTGGCGCCGCACGGGTGCACGGCGGTCGCGCTCACCCCCGGGTGGCTGCGTTCCGAGGCCATGCTGGAGCACTACGGGGTCACCGAGGCCACCTGGCGCGACGGCGCGGCGAAGGAGCCGCACTTCATCATGTCCGAGACGCCGGCCTTCGTCGGGCGCGCGGTGGCCGCCCTGGCCGCCGATCCGGACCGGGCCCGCTGGAACGGCAAATCCGTGGACAGCGGCGGCCTGGCCCAGGTGTACGGCTTCACCGACCTCGACGGCAGCCAGCCGCACTGGGCCCGCTACCACGACGAGGTGGTCGCACCCGGTAAGCCGGCGGACCCCACCGGCTACCGCTGACCCGGGCCTGGGAAGTCGGCGGCCGCACCGGCTACCGCTGACCGGGGCCCGGTAAGTCGGCGGGCCGCACCGGTCACGGCTGACCCCGTGGCCGGTGGCGCGGGCGGGTCCCGGTAGAGCGCCGCCGACCGGCGGGCCGCCTCGGCGAAGCGCGCCCGCAGCTCGGGCGGGTCGAGCACCTCCACCTCCGGGCCGAGCCGGAGCAGCACGTCGTACGCCACCGGCACGGACTCGACGGGCAGCCGGGTCACCACCCAGCCCTGCCCGTCGGGTTCGCCGGCCCCGGCCACCGCCTCCTGGTACGCGAAGGGTGCCTCCGCCACGTGCCGCAGCGCGCGCAGGCCCGCCGGGCTGAGCCGGACGGTGACCTCGGCGCGCAGCATGCCCCGCAGGAACGCCTCGGCCTGTTCCCGCCAGTACGCCCTTAGGTCGAAGCCGCCGTCCCGGGCGAACATCGCCTCGCCCACCTCGACGCCGACCACCCGGTCCACCCGGTACGTCCGCCAGCCGTCACCGACCCGGCCGACCAGATACCAGACACCGCTCTTGAGCACCAGCCCGTACGGCTCGACGGTGCGCGCCACCTCCCGCTCACCCCGGCGGTAGCGCAGCTCGACCACGAGGTCCCGCCAGACGGCCCGGGCCAGCTCGGCCAGCCAGGGCGGTGGCGTGGACGCCCGGAACCAGCCCGGCACGTCCAGGTGGAACCGCTGCCCGGCCCGGGCCGGCGCGTCCCGCAGGCTGGGCGGCAGCGCGGCGAGCACCTTGAGCTCGGCCGCCGCCACCGCGTCGGCGAGCCCCATGTCGCCGGCCGGCCCGGGCAGCCCGGCCAGGAAGAGCGCCTCCGCCTCGTCCCGGGTCAGCCCGGTCAGGCGGGTCCGGTAACCGCCGAGCAGCCGGTAGCCGCCGGCCCGGCCCCGGTCCGCGTAGACCGGCACGCCGGCCGCGGAGAGCGCCAGCACGTCCCGGTAGACGGTGCGTTCGGAGACCTCCAACTCGCGGGCCAGCTCGGCGGCGGTCATCGTCTCCCGTGCCTGGAGCAGCAGGAGCAACGAGATCAACCGGGCGGCCCGCACCCGACCATTCTGCGGTAGAGGGCTAGCGGCAGGTGGTGGTGACGACGACGGGCGCCTGCGCCAGCACCGGCGGCCGACAGCCACCGGATGCCGCCGGCCGCCACCCCGCAGCGATGTTGTAGTACCAGTCCTCCGGCACGTACGCAGCCCATCGGGAGAGGTCGTTGCCGCCGCGCAGGCCGCCAGCGAGCAGCACCCCGAAGGAACCGCTCCGGACGGCGAGGTACATCGACCACATGCCCACCGCCGGATAGCCGAGTGCGGAGCACGCCTCGGCGCCGTCTCGCCAGCACGCCCACGCGCCGGCCGGATCGCCGATCGCCCGGTCCGGGTAGGGGGCCGTGAACAGGTCGTACACCACTGCCCCCGTGCCGAGGAGCTGAGCGACGCTCTGCCAGAAGTCGAGGGCGTGGGCGGCGTCCGGCATCGGTTTGGCGCAGACCGCCCGCTCGTCCCGGCACGTCGCGCCCGGCCCGGTGTAGCGGCCCTCGCTCCAGGTGAGCCCGACGATCGGCGTGATTCCGGCGGCTGCCAGCCGCTGGGTGTACGCGAGGACCTCCTGCTGGTAGGGCTCGCCCCCGTAGCGCGCGTCGACGTACGGCAGGCCGAGCCAGCAGGCCTCGTTGAGGGCGAGGTAGACCGCCCGGACACCGCGTGCGGCCAGCCGGGCCACGGCGCCCGCGTCGACCGGTCCGTCCCAGATGCCCCGTCCCTGCACGCATCGGGCCTCGGCGCCGCTGCGCGCGAGCGGGGTCAGCTCCAGCGGAGTCACCGAGTCGATGACGGGGGAGATGCCCCAGAGCCGGTCCCGCACCACGGAGGGGTACGGCGCCTGCCGCTCCTCGCCGGGGGTGAGTACCCGGACGAACGGGGCGTTTTCTCCGCTCCGGCTCGCGCCCTGGTCGTCGTACGCCACGGCCATGAAGGCGTATCCGCCGGCCGGCACATCGTGCCACTGCGCGGTGTACGGCGCGGTGGTGTCGATCGCGAACGGAGCCGAATCCGGCGAGTCGTCGGTGTGGAAGAACTCCACCCGGGTGATCCGCCGGCCCGGCGCGGGCGTGGCGGTGGCCTCCACCGTGATCGTCGCCGGGGCGAAGAAGTGGTCACCCTCCTCGGGCCGGGTGATCCGCACGACCGGCCGGTTCGGGTCGGGCGGGGGACTCGGTGAGAAACTCGGACCCGGGCTCGCCGAACCTGGCGGGATGGATGACGAGGGCGACGGCGCCGGCGGCAGCACGCTCCCGCACGGGACACCGTTCAGGGTGAAGAACCGCTGGTCGCCGTGCTTGACGCCGTCGGTCATGACGTACCGGAAGGACACCGGCCGGTCGGCCGGCAGCCCGGCGCCGGGCAGGCTGCGCACCGTGACCTGATCGCCGTGCTGCTCCCAGCGCACGCCGTCGATGTTCTTGATCTGCTCACTCGGATAGCGGAGCCGGAATTCGAGCGTCCACTCGGGCAGTGACCGGCCCAGGCTCGCCACGGTGAGTTCGCCGATGACCATTGACACGTAGTGGCCGCCGAGCGGCATCGTCGCGGCACAGCCGCCCGTGGCGGACGCCGGATGCACCATGACGAGCGCCGCCGAGGTGGCGGCGAGCGCAGCGATGGCCAGACCGGCAATGCGTTTCCTCATCGACATCCCCCGTGTATCGACGCCCATCGTTCTGATGGTTGTCTCGGTGACGCCACGGGTCAAGGGCTTCCCACGCCGGCCCGCAGGGAGCACCGCGGTCCTCGCCGACGGCTGCCCGTCGACCGTGCGGCCGGCCACTAGGCTCTGCCATCGTGGACGTACCCCGCATCGCCGCGCCCGTGACCGGCGCCGCCACCCGCTTTCTCGCCGGCGCCGGCCTGCTGCTGCGCGGGCTCCGCCTCTACCTGCGGGATCCCGGGCTGATGCTGCTCGGGATCGTGCCGGCACTGATCTCCGGGGTGCTCTTCATCGCCGCGTTCGCCACCCTGCTGTACTTCGTGGACGACCTCGCCGCGCTGGTCACCCCGTTCGCGGACGACTGGTCGGGGACCGCCCGCGGGCTCGTCCGGGTGGTGGCCGGGCTGGCCGTCGTGGGGCTGGCCGGGCTGCTCGGCGTGCTCGCCTTCACGGCCGTCACCCTGGCCATCGGCGACCCGTTCTACGAGAAGATCTCCGAGCGGGTCGAGGACCGGCTCGGCGGCACCCCGGGCGCCGTCGAGGTGCCGTTCTGGGCGTCGCTGCGGCGCAGCATCGTGGACTCGCTCCGCCTGGTGGCCCTCTCCGCGCTGATCGGCGTACCCCTCTTCGCGGCCGGTTTCATCCCGGTGCTCGGGCAGACCGTGGTGCCGGTGGTCGGCGCGCTGGTGGGTGGCTGGTTCCTGGCGCTGGAGCTGGTCGGCGCGCCGTTCTACCGGCGTGGCATGCGGCTGCCGCAGCGGCGGTCGATACTGAAGGCCGACCGGCCCACCGCCCTGGGCTTCGGGACAGCGGTCTTCGTCTGCTTCCTGATCCCGCTCGGCGCGGTGCTCATCATGCCGGCCGCCGTCGCCGGCGCCGCCCTGCTGGCCCGCCGGTCGCTCGGGCAGTCCGTCGAGGAGGGGTGACGTGGAGACCGTCCTGATCGCCGGGGACATCACCGCCCAGCAGGTCGACGCCATCGTCAACGCCGCCAACTCCTCGCTGCTCGGCGGCGGCGGAGTGGACGGCGCGATCCACCGTACCGGCGGACCGGCCATCCTGGCGGCGTGCCGGGCGCTGCGCGCCTCCCGCTACGGCCGGGGCCTGCCCACCGGCCAGGCGGTCGCCACCACCGCCGGCAACCTGCCGGCCCGGTGGGTGGTGCACACCGTCGGGCCGGTCTTCTCCCCACGCGAGGACCGGTCGGCGCTGCTGCGCGACTGCTACGCCAACAGCCTGGCGGTCGCCGACGAGCTGGGCGCCACCAGCGTGGCCTTCCCGCTGATCTCTGCCGGCATCTACGGCTGGCCCGTCGACGACGCGGTCCGCCAGGCGCTCACCGTGCTGCACGCGGCCACCCCGGCGCACGTCACCGAGGCCCGGCTGGTGCTCTTCGGCGCGGACACCTACGGCACCGCCGTGCGGGTCGCCGGCGGGCTCTAGCTGAGCGTCCGGCGGCAGGACCACTGGCTGTCCACCGGCCGGTAGCCGAGCCGGGCGTTGATCGCCAGCATCGGCCCGTTCGCCTCGTCGTTGGAGGTGTACGCCGTCCGCACCCCGGTCGCCGCGGCGCGGTGCAGGGCGACCTGCTTGGTCAACCGGGCCAGCCCTCGGCCCCGGTGCTCCGGCACGGTACCGGTGAAGTCCGACCACATCCGGTCACCGTCCCGCTTGACCAGGCTGAGCGCCACCACCTCCCCGGCCACCTCGGCCACCGTGCTGGCCTGCCGGTCCAGGCCCGGGTTGTCCCAGACCTCGTGCTGCCAGAGGTCGTAGCCGAGCACATCCGTCGGCACGTCGCCCGGCTCGTCCCGCGACGACTCGGCGTCCGCCCGGTGGATCCGCCGCGGGTCGACCTCGGCGGCCGGCAGCAGCCGTACGCCCGGCGGCGGCTCGGGCAGCGGCGGGGCGGGCCGGAGGTCGAGCGCGGAGTAGCGCAGCTCGCGGCTGGGCGTGAAGCCGTGCCGCTGGGCGAACGGCAGGGATTCGGCGCGGCAGTGGGTGAGCACCCGGGTCGCGCCGGTCCGCCGTAGGTGGTCGAGGGCGGCGTCGAAGAGGGCGGTGCCGGCGCCGCGGTGCCGGTGCGCCGGGTGGACGTGCAGGGTGGAGATCTCCCCCACGCCGGCCGTCGAGGTCTGCGTGTTGCGGTACGCCGACGCCCAGCCGACCAGTTGCCCGTCCGTCTCCACCACCCAGGCCGCCCAGTCCTCGCCGGGCGGCGGCTGGGCGATCATGCGTCGGGTCGACTCGACCCCGCGCACCAGGTAGGGGTAGACGAGCGCGCGCAGCGCCACGACACCGGGCGCGTCCTCGGGGCGGGCGGGTCTGATCAGGTCGGTCATCCGGCCGACCCTAGATCCGTCGCCCGCCCGGTGGCGACGGGTTTACCGTGGCGCGGGGCGGGGGGCCACTCAGGCGACCTCCGGCCGGACCGCGGCGACCGCCTCGACCTCGACGAGCTGGTCGGGGTAGCCGAGCACGGCCACCCCGAGCAGGGTGCTGGGCACGTCGTGGTCACCGAACGCGTCCCGGACCACCTCCCAGGCGGCCACCAGGTCGGCCCGGTTGCCGCTGGCCACGTACACCGTGGTCTTGACGACGTCGGTGAGCCGGGCGCCCGCGGCGGCCAGCGCGACGGCCAGGTTGGCCATCACCTGGCGGGCCTGGCCGGCGGGGTCGCCGGGGGCGACCGTGCGCCCCTGCGCGTCCAGCGGGCAGGCGCCGGCGGTGAAGACCAGTCGGGCGGGCGGAACGACCTCGGCCGCGTACGCGTACTCGGCGACGTCGGAGAGCTGGGCCGCCCGGATCAGGCGCACGGTGTCGGTCACCGGCCGACCGTAGCGCCCGCACCACCGAGCCGGCGAGGCGTTTGAGCGGGCCCGTCCGGCCGCTCAGGCGGAGTCGCGGAGCACCAGCTCGGTGGGGAGCAGGAGGGCCTGCTCGACCTGCTCCCCGGCGGCGATCCGGAGCAACTGGCGGGTCATCGCCCGGCCCAACTCGACGATCGGCTGCCGGATCGTGGTCAGCGGCGGCTCGGTGTACGCGGCCGTCTCGATGTCGTCGAAGCCGATCACGGCGACGTCCTGCGGCACCCGCCGGCCCGCCTCGCGCAGGGTACGCAGGGCGGCGTGCGCCATCAGGTCGGAGGCCGCGAAGACCGCGTCCAGCCCGGGGTCGGCGGCGAGCAGTTGGCGCATGGCCGCGCTGCCGGACTCCCGGGTGAAGTCGCCGTACGCGACCAACTCCGGCAGGCCGGCCGCGGCGACCGTGTCCCGGTAGCCGATCAGCCGCTCGATGCCGGCCACCATGTCCTGCGGCCCGGCGATGGTGGCGATCCGCCGGCGACCGTTCCCGATCAGGTGGCGGACCGCCCGGGCGACCCCGCCCACGTGGTCGACGTCGACGTAGGGCACCTCGGCGCCGTCCAGCGGCCGGCCGCTGCACACCACCGGGATGCCGAGCCGGGCGAGCCTGCCGGGCAGCGGGTCCTCGCCGTGCAGCGAGGCGAAGAGCACCCCGTCGACGTGCCGGCCGGTGGTGTAGCGCTCGACCCGTTCGTGCCCGGCCGGGGAGCCGGCCAGCATCAGCACGAGCTGCTTGTCGGCCGCCTCCAGCTCCTGCGCGGCACCGCGGATGATGCCGGGGAAGACCTGGTCGTCGGAGAAGACCCGGGTGGCCGCCTCGGGCAGGACCAGCGCGACCGAGTCGGTGCGCTGGGTGACCAGGCTGCGGGCGGCGAGGTTCGGGACGTACCCCAGCTCCTCGACCGCCCGGCGGACCGCCTGCTGGATCGGTTCCGCGACGGTGGTGGAGCCGTTGACCACCCGGGACACGGTCGCGCGGGACACGCCCGCCCGTCTCGCCACCGCCTCCAGGGTGGGCCGCTGTGCCGTCGTCATCCCCGTTACCACCGCCTCGTCACAGCCCACCCTCGGCCCATTCGAAGTTGTCCAGCACCGACCATACGAGATCGCCGCGCAGGTCGGCGCCGCGGGCGAGGCCGTCGTGCGCGGCCCGCAGGTGCCCGTCGGGATGGCCGATTCGGACACCCGGAACGCGCCGGGGAGTGGCCGTCCCCGCCGGGTCGGGCCACTCCCGCAGGGCGTACGCCGAGGCGACCTCAGCCCACCCGCAGACCCTGCAGCAGCCGCTGGTCACCGGCCACCCCGAGGGCGTCGAAGCTGATCCGGCCCATCACCGCCAGCAGCAGGTCGCTGGCCGTCCCGGTGACTTGCACCCGGGCGTGGTGGTCGTCGTGGTCGAGGATGGTCGCGGTGTCCAGCAGCGCCACCCCCTCGCCGCGCAGCCGCAGGTACCAGTCCTGGGCGGCGTCCGTCGCGCTCAACTGCACTACTCCCTGCCACTGGCCGGGCGTGATCCGCCGCCCCGCCGGCAGCCAGGTGTCCAGCACCTCGCTCACCCCGTCGGCCGCGAGCTTGGCCTCGATCGGCTCACCCGCGCCGATCGCCAGCTGGGCGTCCCAGCGGTGCACCGCCGTCTCGTGCGCCATCCGGCGCGGCCAGAAGCCCGCCTTCTTCGGCTGCGGCGCGAAGTTCCACGCCGGTGCCTCCGGATCCAGCCCTTCGAAGAGCACCATCAGCTGGTCGAACTCGCGCCGGTACCAGTCGGCCGGGGCCAGGCCGGCCGGCGGCTCCGGGTCGTGCCGCTCCGGCCGGGTGGTGGTCCCCGCGGTCAGCACCGTCCGGGCCCAGACGTAGACCCGGGTGAGGTGGTGCGCGAGATCGGAGACCGTCCAGCCGGGACAGGAGAGCACCGGTGTCTCAGGGGGCGCCTCGGCAACGGCGGCGGCGAAGGCGGGTGCCTCCGTCCGCAACGAGCCGATCCAGAAGTCCTTCGTGCCGTGCAATCTGCTCATCGCCATCCTCCCGGGGGTGACCGGGCCACCAGTGGGTGCCGCGGCTACCCCTCAGCCTAGGGTGAGAGGCGTGTCAGACGTCTACGCCGAACCGACGACCGGAGCCGACCCGGCCGACCCGGCCACCCTGGCGCGCTACACCACGCTGCGCCTCGGCGGCCCCGCCGGCCGGTTGGAGACCGCCGCCAGCGCGGACGAGATCGTCCAGAAGGTGCGGGAAGCGGAGCTGCGGGAGGACCCCGTGCTGGTCCTCGCCGGCGGCAGCAACGTGGTGATCGGCGACCAGGGCTTCCCCGGCACCGTCGTGCTGATCCGCTCCCGGGGCTACCGGGTGGTCACGGAGGAGGCCGACACCGTCACCGTACGCGTCCAGGCCGGTGAGCCCTGGGACGACCTGGTGGCGGCCACCGTCGAGCACGGCTGGTCGGGGCTGGAGTGCCTGTCCGGCATCCCCGGCTCGGCCGGCGCCACCCCGATCCAGAACGTCGGCGCGTACGGCCAGGAGGTGGCCGAGACGATCGTCGCCGTCGAGGCGTACGACCGCAGCCACCGGACGGTGGTCCGGATCGCGGCCGAGGACTGCGGGTTCGCGTACCGGGGCAGCATCTTCAAGTACAGCGACCGCTGGGTGGTGCTCTCCGTCGACTTCCGGCTCACCCGTGTGCCGCTCTCCGGCCCGGTGCGCTACGCCGAACTGGCCCGGGCGCTCGGCGTCGAGGTCGGCGACCGGGTGCCGCTGGCCGACGCCCGGGCCACCGTGCTGCGGCTGCGCGCCGGCAAGGGCATGGTGCTCGACGCGGACGACCCGGACACCCGCTCGGTCGGCTCGTTCTTCACGAATCCGGTGCTGGAGCGGGCCGCGTACGAGCTTTTCCGGGAGCGCGTCGGCGACCTGGGTGACCCGCCGAACTGGCCCTGCCCGGGGGACCGGGTCAAGATCAGTGCCGCCTGGCTGATCGACAAGGCCGGCTTCGGCAAGGGCTACCCGGGTCCGGCCGGGGTGGCGATCTCCAGCAAGCACACGCTCGCCCTCACCAACCGCGGCGGCACCGCCGGCACCGCCGCCCTGGTCGCCCTCGCCCGGGAGATCCGGGACGGCGTCCACGCCCGCTTCGGTGTCACCCTCCACCCGGAACCCGTCCTCATCAACTGCACCATCTGACCCCACCTTGGGGGAGGTCAGGTGGGGGCGATGGTGGGCCAGGGGAGGGTGAGTTCGCCGAGACGCCAGCGGCGGGGGCGGTCGAGGACGGGCCAGCCGGCCTGCTTGACGGCGGCCACCGTCCTGGTCCAGCGGTCGCGGGGGCCGAACGGGGCGTAGCCGGCGGCGGCCTGCCAGGCGTCGGCCAGGGCGACGAGCAGGTCGTGGATCGGCTCGCCGGGCACGTTGCGGTGGATCAGCGCCTTGGGCAGCCGCTCCGCGAGCTGGGCCGGGCTCTCCAGGGCCGTCGGCCGCGCGGCCAGGGTCAGCGTGCGCGGGCCGGCCGCGTCCAGCAGCACCCAGGCGCCGAGCCGACCCAGCTCGTCGCAGGTGCCCTCGACGAGCAGCCCGCCGGGGGCCAGCCGCCCGGTGACGGTACGCCAGGCCTCGGCGACCTCGCTCTCGTCGTACTGGCGCAGCACGTTGAACGCCCGGACCAGGGTGGGCCGGAGGCCAGCCAGCTCGAAGCCGCCCCGGGCGAAGGTCAGGCCGGGCGGGTCGGCGGCCGGCTGGGCGGCGGCCACGCGTACCGGATCGATTTCCAGCCCGACCACCCGGATGTCGGCGCGGACCCCGGCGGCGAGCCGGGCCCGCAGCTCCACGGCGGTGACCGGGAAGGCGCCGTAGCCCAGGTCGACGACGAGCGGGTCGGCGGCGGCCCGCAGCGCGTCCCCGCAGGTCTCGACGATCCAGTTGTCCACCCGGCGGAGCCGGTTGGGATTGGTCGTCCCGCGGGTGACGACGCCCAGCGGTTTCATCGGTGCTCCCGCCGTTCCCGGCTGCGGGGCTCGCAGCACCGGCTCACTCCCCGTGCTTCAGCGACCCACCCGGTGCACCTTGTGCTGGGCGGCCTGGGCCAGCGGGCGGACCACCAGCTGGTCGATGTTGACGTGCTGCGGGCGGGTGGCGCACCAGGCGACGCAGTCGGCGACGTCCTCGGCGACCAGCGGCTCGGCGACACCGGCGTAGACGGCATCGGCCCTGGCCGTGTCGCCGTCGAACCGGACCAGCCCGAACTCCTCCGTCCGGACCATGCCCGGGTCGATCTCGATGACCCGGACCGGGCGGCCGCACAGCTCGAGCCGCAGCGTCCCGGCGACCGCGGTCTGCGCGTGCTTGGCGGCGGTGTAGCCGCCGCCGCCCTCGTAGACCACGTGACCGGCGGTGGAGCTGATGACCACGATGGTGCCGGCCCCGGAGGCCTCCAGCGCGGGCAGCAGCGCCTGGGTGACCCGGACCGTGCCGAGCACGTTCACCTCGTACATCCACTGCCAGTCGCCCACCGAGCCGGACTCCACCGGGTCCAGGCCACGGGCGCCGCCGGCGTTGTTGACCAGCAGGGTGACCGGGCCGGGCGCCGCGGCCGCGGCGGCGGCCAGGCCGGCGACGGACTCGTCCGAGGTGACGTCGCAGGCCACCGCGGTGGCGGCCCCGCCGGCCGACTCGATCTCGGCGACCAGGCCGGCCAGCCGGTCGGTGCGCCGCGCGGCGGCGAGCACGTGGAAACCCTCGGCGGCCAGCCGGCGGGCGGTGGCCGCGCCGATCCCGCTGGACGCTCCGGTGACGATGGCGACTGAGGTCATCCGGCCATTCTCCCCCGACCCGGGGCGCGGTGTGCGGATGAGGTCCGTCACGCCGGGACCCGGCCGGGAAGCATTTCCCAAGCCCGATGGGGAAGATGACATCCGGCGTGGAGGTTGACCGAGAAGCGCCGGTCGTGCGGGACGGCATCAACCGTGACAGAGGGAGCGGACGTGGCGGATGTGCACACCGGTGTCGGTCGTCAGCGAGGCGCCCTGCCGTGGCCGCGACCGCGCCGCATCGCCACCCTCTCCGTGCACACCTCCCCGCTGCACCAGCCCGGCACGGGCGACGCCGGCGGGATGAACGTCTACATCCTGGAGATCGCCCGCCGGCTGGCCGAGGCCGACGTCGAGGTGGAGATCTTCACCCGGGCGACCTCCGGTGACCTGCCGCCGGTGGTCGAGATGGCGCCCGGGGTGCACGTCCGGCACGTCACCGCCGGCCCGCTGGAAGGGCTGACCAAGGAGGAGCTGCCGGGGCAGCTCTGCGCGTTCACCGCGGGCGTGCTGCGCGCCGAGGCTGCCCGACCGCCGGGCCACTACGACCTGATCCACTCGCACTACTGGCTCTCCGGCCAGGTCGGCTGGCTGGCCAAGGAGCGTTGGGGCGTGCCGCTGGTGCACACCGCGCACACCCTCGCCAAGGTGAAGAACGCGCGGCTCGCCGCCGGTGACCGGCCGGAGCCCAAGGCCCGCGTGATCGGCGAGGAGCAGGTGGTGGCCGAGGCCAACCGGCTGGTCGCCAACACCCGGGTCGAAGCCGGCGACCTGATCGACCGGTACGACGCCGACCCGGCCCGGGTCGCCGTGGTGCAGCCCGGGGTGGACCTGGACCGGTTCCGCCCGCCGGCCGGTGACCGGCACGCCGCCCGGATGGCGGCGCGCCGCCACCTCGGCCTGCCCACCGCCGGGTACGTGGTCGCCTTCGTCGGCCGGATCCAGCCGCTCAAGGCTCCCGACGTGCTGATCCGGGCGGTCGCCGCGCTGCGCCAGCGCGATCCCGCGCTCGCCGACGAGGTGACCGTGGTGATCTGCGGCGGGCCCAGCGGTAGCGGCCTCGACCGGCCCACCGCGCTGATCGAGCTGGCCGCCTCGCTCGGGGTGGCCGACCGGGTGTGCTTCCTGCCGCCGCGTACCGGCGAGGACCTGCCCGCCCTCTACCGGGCCGCCGACCTGGTCGCGGTGCCCTCGCACAACGAGTCGTTCGGGCTGGTGGCGCTGGAGGCCCAGGCCTGCGGCACCCCGGTGCTGGCGGCGGCGGTGGGCGGTCTGGTGACCGCGGTCCGGGACGGCGTCAGCGGGATGCTCATCGACGGCCACGACCCGGTGGACTGGGCCCGGGCGCTGGCCCGCCTGCTGCCCGACCGGCTGCGCCGGGCCGCGCTGGCCCGGGGCGCCGAGCGGCACGCCCGCGACTTCTCCTGGCACCGCACGGTGAGCGGGCTGCTCGCCGTCTACGGCGAGGCGATCGCCGAGCAGCGGGCCCGGCTGGCCGACCGGCTTGTGCGCGATCCCGCCCTCTCCTGCTCGTGGTGACCCGCGCCGCCCGCCCGGCGCGCGGCGGGCGGCGACCGTAGAGTGGGTTCGATGAGCCGCAGGAGTGACGTCGCCACGTTGATCGAGACGGTCTGCGCCGAGCGTGAGCTGGAGTGGGAGTCCACCGGCGAGACGTCGTACGCGGTCACCCTGCCGGGCACGCACAAGCTCAAGACGATCTGCAACCTGATCGTGGGCGAGCACGCGCTGCGGGTCGAGGCGTTCGTGATGCGCCAGCCGGACGAGCGCCGCGAGGAGCTCTGGGCCTGGCTGTTGCAGCGCAACGCCCGGATGTACGGGGTCTCGTTCTCGATCGACGCGGTCGGCGACGTCTACCTGACCGGGCGGGTCAACCTGGCCGGGGTGGACGCCGACGAGCTGGACCGCCTCCTCGGCGCCGTGCTGACCTACGCCGACGAGTCGTTCGACAGCATGCTGGAGATCGGCTTCGGCACGGCCATCCGCCGGGAGTGGGAGTGGCGGGTCAAGCGGGGCGAGTCGACGGCCAATCTGGCCGCGTTCGCCCACCTCTTCTCGCCGTCGGCGGGCGCGACCTCGGGTGTCGGAGGTTCGGACCCGTCCTGACGGGTATGCCGCACCGCGCGGTGCGGCACTGGGATCCGCCGCGCGCCGAGGACGGACTGTCGAGGAGCGTTTCCCATGGCTCAGCGCAACAGCTCAGGTCGTGGCAGCACCGCGGCCAGGACCAAGCGGCAACCCGGCAACCAGACCGCGAACACGCCGGGCATCTCCGAATCCGACATCTCGCGGATGAAGGTGGACGACCTCCGGGGTCAACTCCGCCGCCGTGGGGTCACCGGAATCTCCGCCATGCGCAAGCCGGATCTGGTGAAGACCCTGACCCGGACCCTGCGCGCGGAGTCGCGCGGTGGCGCGGCCCGGAAGAGCACCGGCCCCGCCGGCCGGGCGTCCGCGACGAGGAAGACCGCCGCGGCGAAGAAGACGACCGCGAGGAAGACCACCGCCCGGGCGAAGGCGGCGCCGGCGGCGAAGGCGACCGGCGCCCGGGCCCGGAAGTCGGCGCCGGCGGCGAAGCGGACCAGCGCCGCCCGCAAGTCGGCGCCCGCCGCGAAGCGGACCACCGTGACTGCCCGCAAGTCGGCTCCGGCCGCGAAGCGGACCGCGGCGGCCCGCAAGTCGGCGCCCGCGGCGAAGCGGACCACGGCCGCCCGGAAGTCGGCACCCGCCGCGAAGAGCACCACCGCCCGGGCCAAGGCGGCACCGGCCCGCCGGGCCACCGCCCGGGCCGCCCCGTCCGGGGGTACGACGAAGGGGCGGGCGTCCAGCCGGTCGGTCGGTTCGTCCCAGCTCATCACGTCGCTGCAGGATCGACCGGAGCGTCCGGGTCGCAGCCTGGTCACCCGCAACCACGAGGTGATCCAGCGCTGGGCGCGGGCGCGCAACGCCAAGCCGGCCACGATCGCCGGTACGGAGCGCGGCCACCGGCCGGGGGTGCTCACCTTCAACATCCCGGGCTACCGGGAGAGCAGCCGGATCCAGGAGATCAGCTGGGACGACTGGTTCCGCACGTTCGACCTGCGCCAGCTGAACCTGATCTATCAGGAGCAGCTTCGGGACGGCCGGCAGAGCAACTTCTTCCGGACCGAGAACCCGAATCGGGAGGACGGTTGAGGTTTACGGGAATGGTCGGCGGGGATTCCCTGTTGGCCATGACCGAGGCCCGGAGCAGGAGCTTTCCGGCCCGGTTGTGACGGGCGAGACAGCGATCCGGGTTGAATCCGGAAACCGGGCGAACTAACTTTATTGCACCGCGTCACGCTTGGAATCGTTCGGGGGAGCGGCGGATCGATCAGATCCGCGCAAGCGAGACGCGAGGGATCGGGTGGAGCACGCCGTTGGGGGACGGTGCCACCCGGTGGAACCGGCGGCGCGAGCGGGCGACGCTTACGGGGGTGAGGGTCGCCCGCCGCCGCCGGGCGTACGGTACGAGCGCCCATCCTGACGGGGGTCAGGGTGGGCGCTCGAGCCGTTTCCGGCCGGTGCGGTCAGCGCTCCCCGGCCAGGGCCTTGTCTCCCTCCACGGTGGCCGCCCGCAGGGCCGCGACCCGGCGTTCCCGGACCGGGCCGGCGAGCAGGTGGCCGACCGCGGCCACGAGGCCGAGCCCGCCCACCACGAGCCAGTGCCGTTCGCCGAGGTGCTGGATGCTGAGCCCGCCCAGCGCGGGCGCCACGAAGGACGCGGCCGGGAAGGTCAGGTAGAAGACCGACTGGTAGCGGGCCCGCAGCTCGGGCGGGGCGAGGTCCGCGTTGATCTGGGCGTTCGGCGGCGCGGCCAGCATCTGTCCGACCGTCCAGACCACCGCGGCGCCCAGGTAGACCGGCAGGTGGTCGGCGACGGCCAGGGTGCCGAAGCCCAGCGCCATCAGCCCGGTGGAGATCGACAGCACGGCCGCCTTGCGGTAGGGCGCGATGAGCCGGGGCACGAACAGTTGGCCGACCACGATGAGCGCGCCGCCCAGCGCCACCACCAGCCCGTACGCGGACGGGCGCAGGCCGTCGGCACGCATCGCCAGCGGCATGATCGTCGAGGTCTGCATGGTGAGCACGGCCAGCAGGAAGGTCAGCCCGACGAAGGTGAGGAAGACCCGGTCGGTCAGCGCGGTGTGCAGGCCGGGCCGGCGCCCGCCCGGTGCGGCCGGCACCCGGATGCGCCGGTCGAGCGTCTCGGGGACCTTCCACGCGATCACCACCGCCGTCACCAGCGTGGTGCCGGCGTCCACCAGGAAGAGCGCCAGGTAGCTCGCCTCGGCCAGCGCGCCCGCCAGTAGCGACGCCACCGCCATGCCCAGGTTGAACGCCCAGAACTGCAGGTTGAACGCCCGGGCGCGGCGTTCCTCCGGCACCACGTCCACGATCGCCGCGACGAAGGCCGGGCTGGGCATCGAGTGCGCCACACCGACCAGTGCGGCCAGTACGGCGATCACCAGCAGCTGCCGGCTGAACGCCAGCGCCACCATCAGCCCGGCCGCGACCAGGTGCGCGGCGAGCAGGGTGGACCGCCGGCCCCACCGGTCCGCGAGCACGCCACCGAGCAGCGTGCCGGCCGCCCCGCCCACCCCGTACGCCCCGACGACCAGCCCGGCCAGGGCCGGCGACGCGCCGCGCGCGGCGGTCAGGTAGAGCGAGAGGAAGAGCATCGCGAACGCGCCGGCCCGGTTGATCAGGATGCCGGACCAGAGGTACCAGAAGGTGGCGGGGAGCCCGCCAGCCGAGCTGTCCCACCAGCGACGCAGGCCGCGCACCCGTCCTCCAGGAAGGTTTGTTAACTACTCCGCCGTCGACCGTAGGCAGCCGGGCCGGCGCGCGCCAGCGTGGCGCTGCTCACCCCCCGGCTGCCGCCGGCGGTGGCGTACCTCAGCGGTTGGCGCGGACCGGCCCGGCGGGTCCGGTGGCCGCGGCCTCGGCCGCCTCGGGCACCGGGGTGCGGACGACGGTGACCGGCCGGACCGGCAGGCTCGGGCTGCGCAACTGGGCCGCCCGCCGCTCGCGGGCCGGGCCGGAGACGAGGTGGGCCACCGCCATCACGCCGCCGACCACGGCGCAGCCGAGCCAGAGCGTCGTGTTGCCGGCGTGCTCGCGGACCAGGCCGCCGAGGACCGGCGCCGCGGCCCCGGCCACCTGCCAGGAGAGCGAGAAGACGCCCTGGTAGCGGCCGCGCAGCTCGGCGGGGGAGAGCTCGGCGATGAGGGTGGAATTGGAGGGCGAGTTGAGCATCTCGCCGACCGTCCAGACGAGCACGGTGAGGCCGTAGAACCAGGCCGCGTGCGCGAACGCGGTGAGCCCGAAGCCGATGCCCATCACCAGCGCGGCGAGCGCCAGCACGTGCGACCGGCTCCGCCCCTTGATCAATCGGGGTACGAAGAGCTGGCCGACCACGATCAGCACCCCGTTGAGCGCGATCACCGAGCCGTACGTGGCGGGGCTGAGGCCGGAGTCGCCCATGGCGATGGGGAGCATGGAGATGTGCTGGAGGAAGACCAGCGCGGCGAACAGGTTGAGCGCCACGAAGCCGAGGTAGACCCGGTCGCTGAGGATGGTCCGCAGGGCGCCGGTCGGGGCGCGGCCGTCGGACCGGGCCGGGCCGGTCGGGACCGAGCGGGTCTCCCGGACCCGGGTGAAAATGATCAGCGCGGTGACCAGCGTGGTGGCCGCGTCGACCACGAAGAGCAGCAGGTAGCCGGCCTGGGCGGCGAATCCGGCCAGGACGGCGGCGCAGGCGAAGCCGAGGTTGATCGCCCAGTAGTTGAGGGAGAAGGCGCGCAGCCGGTCCTTCTCCGGCACCACGTCGATCATCATGGCGCCGAAGGCCGGGCGGGCCGCCTCGGCGAACATGCCGAGCAGCAGCGCGCCGAGGGCCACCGCCCAGAGCGGCCGGGCCAGCCCGAGTGCGAGCATCATGGTGGCCGCGCCGAGGTGCGCGGTGAGCAGGGTGGGGCGCCGGCCCCACCGGTCCGCCAGGGTGCCCCCGACGGTGGTGCCGACCGCCCCGCCGACGCCCCAGAGCCCGATCACCAGGCCGGCCGCCGACGCCGAGAAGCCGCGCTCCTGGGTGAGGTAGATGGCCAGGAAGACCAGCACGAACGAACCGAGCCGGTTGATCAGCGTGCCGGTCCACAGGTACCAGAAGGCCCGTGGCAGCCCGCCTGTGGTGTGCTGGAACCAGCCCCGCACCGTCCGCATCCGACGCCCCCGTTTTGGTAATGACCGATGGATATTGAGCGCCTTACAACCTAGTCTCGGCCCGGAACGCCGGTCATCAGCTTTTCCACGTGGTGGTCGTCACCACCGGTCCCCGCGTGTCCGTCCGGGCGGTACGGCAGGATGATCCGCATGACTGCGAGCGAGGGGCCCACCATCGGGACGCTGGTCCTGCTGCGGCACGGCGAGAGCGACTGGAACGCCAAGAACCTCTTCACCGGCTGGGTCGACGTCGACCTGACCGCGAAGGGCGAGGACGAGGCGCGGCGCGGCGGCGAGCTGCTCCGCGAGCACAACCTGCTGCCGGACGTGGTGCACACCAGCGTGATGCGCCGCGCGATCCGCACCGCCGAGCTGGCGCTGAACGCCGCCGACCGGCACTGGATCGCGGTACGCCGGTCATGGCGGCTCAACGAGCGGCACTACGGCGCCCTCCAGGGCAAGAACAAGAAGCAGACCCTGGACGAGTACGGCGAGGAGCAGTTCATGCTCTGGCGCCGGTCGTACGACACGCCGCCGCCGCCGATCGACGACAACGACGAGTGGTCCCAGGTCGGCGACCCCCGGTACGCGCTCCTCCCGACCGAGCTGATGCCGCGTACCGAATGCCTGAAGGACGTCGTCGAGCGGATGCTGCCCTACTGGTACGACTCGATCGTGCCGGACATCCTGGCCGGCCGGACGGTGCTGGTGGCCGCGCACGGCAACTCGCTGCGCGCCCTGGTCAAGCACCTCGACCAGATCTCCGACGAGGCGATCGCCAAGCTGAACATCCCCACCGGCATCCCGCTCCGGTACGACCTCGACCCGAACCTGCGCCCGCAGGTCCTCGGCGGGACCTACCTCGACCCGGAGGCCGCCAAGGCGGCTGCCGCCGCGGTCGCCAACCAGGGCCGCTGACCCCGGCCGACGGAAAGGCCCCCGGGCGACCGGGGGCCTTCGTCGTAACCGGCCCGGCTCGCGGCCGGTGGTTCGTGCCTGGTCCGGCTCGCGGACGGTGGTTCGTGCCTGGTCCGGCTCGCGGCCGGCGGTTCGTGCCCGGCCCGGCTCGCGGACGGCCGTTCGTGCCCGGGTCAGCTCGCCGAGGGGGCCGTCTCGCCGGTGATCAGGTAGACCACGTGCTCGCCGGCGTTGACCGCGTGGTCGGCGAAGCGCTCGTAGAAGCGGCCCAGCAGGGTCGCGTCGATCGCCGTCTCCACCCCGTACGGCCAGCCCTCGCCGAGCAGCACCCCGAACAGGCTCTTGTGCAGGTCGTCCATGGCGTCGTCGTCGCGGTCCAGTTCGGCGGCGAGGTCGGCGTCGGGCTTGGCCAGCACAGTGGCGATCTTCTCGGCCATCCGGTCGGCGATGGCGGCCATGTCGGTGAAGACCTGCCGCAGCTCGGCCGGCACCGCCGGCGACGGGTGCCGGCGCAGCGCGGTCTTGGCCACGTGCTCAGCCAGATCGCCCATCCGCTCCAGGTCGGCGGCCACGTGCAGCGCGGTGATCATGGCGCGCAGGTCGGAGGCGACCGGCGCCTGCCGGGCCAGCAGGTCACAGACCCGCTCCTCCACGTGCCGGTACAGGTCGTCGATCTCGGCGTCCCGCGCGATCACCGTCTCGGACGCCGCCCGGTCGGCGGTGAGCAGGCCCCGGGTGGCGTGGCGCATGGCGGACCGCACCCCCTCCGCCATGTCCACCAGCAGTTGGCTGACGATCTGCAGGTCGGCCCGGAATTCGTCGCGCATCGTCACTTCCTGGGTTCGGTGGCCGCCGTGGCCGGAGCGGCCCGGGTACGGCGTGAGCAGGTGCGCGACCCACCGTAGGCGGGGGAACCGGCGCCACGGTGAACGCGGGTGAACGGCACGGGACCCGGGGGTGAACTTTCCCGGAAGCGCGAGTGCTTCGTCCCGTTCTGCCCGATGGCCAGGTAAACGATGACCCTACGATCGCCGGGTGGAATGGGCGGTGACGGTCGGGGTGGCCGTGGCACTGGTGACCGGGCTGGTCGCCGGGCTGCTGCTGGCCGGGCCCGCCCGGGAGTGGCGGCGCCGGTCGGCGCGGCCGGGGAGCCCCGGCTCCCGAGGAGGCGTAGGGAGGCCCGCGATTCCGGACGACCAGCAGGCCCGGCTCGCCGGGCTCGGCCGCAAGTCGATCGACGCGCTGCGCGCCGGGGTGGTGGTGCTGGACCCGGACGACGAGCCGGTGCTGGTGAACCCGGCCGCCCGGGCGATGGGCCTGCTCCGCACCGGGGCGACGCCCGGCTCCATCGCGGCGCACCCGCTGATCCGTACCCTCGCGGGGCAGGTCCGCCGGACGGGGGTGCGGCGCGAGATCGAGCTGGACCTGCCGCGGGGCCGCGACAGCGCCGGGGAGAACCCGCTCGGCGTGCACCTGCGCGCCATGGGACTGGGCGCCGGCTACATCTCGATCGAGGCGGCCGACGTCACCGAGTCGCACCGGTTGGCCCGGGTACGCCGGGACTTCGTGGCCAACGTCAGCCACGAGCTGAAGACCCCGATCGGGGCCCTGCAACTGCTCGCCGAGGCGCTGGTGGACGCCACCGAGCCGGCCGGCGAGGGCGCGGCCGACCTCTCCGAGGACATGATCGCCGCCCGACGGTTCGCCGAGCGCATCCAGCACGAGTCGACCCGCCTCGGCCGGCTCGTCCAGGAACTGCTGGAACTCACCCGCCTGCAGGGCGCCGAACCGCAGCCCGCCCCCGAACCGGTCGCCGTGGACTGGGTGATCGCCGAGGTGCTCGACCGGACCCGGACGGCGGCCACCGCCCGCCGGGTGGAGATTGTCGTGGCCGGCCAGCGCGGCCTCACCGCGTACGGCAGCGACAGCCAGCTCGCCACGGCGGTGGCGAACCTGGTGGAGAACGCGATCAACTACTCGGGCGAGGACACCACCGTCCGGGTCACCACGCGGGCCACCGACGAGCACGTCGAGATCGCCGTGGCCGACCAGGGCATCGGCATCGCCCCGAACGAGGTCGACCGGATCTTCGAGCGGTTCTACCGGGCCGACCAGGCCCGCTCCCGCTCCACCGGTGGCACCGGCCTCGGCCTGGCCATCGTGAAACACATCGCCAGCAACCATGGCGGCCGGGTGGATGTGTCGAGCACTCTTGGTGGTGGGTCGACGTTCACCCTCCGGCTGCCCGCCGGCCCCCCGGACGACCTGGAGGCGACACTCTCCTCCGCTGGGATCGAGGCCGGCCCGGCCGAGTTCCGGCAGGTCTGACCGACAGGAAAGGAAACACCCCGTTGAGCCGCGTACTGGTGGTCGAGGACGAGGAATCGTTCTCCGACGCCCTGTCCTACATGCTCCGCAAGGAGGGCTTCGAGGTGTCCGTCGCCGCGACGGGACCCGCCGCCCTCACCGAGTTCGACCGGACCGGCGCCGACATCGTGCTGCTCGACCTGATGCTCCCGGAGATGTCGGGCACCGAGGTCTGCCGCCAGCTCCGCCAGCGCTCCCACGTCCCGATCATCATGGTGACCGCCCGGGACAGCGAGATCGACAAGGTGGTCGGCCTGGAGATCGGGGCCGACGACTACGTGACCAAGCCGTACTCGCCGCGTGAGCTGGTGGCCCGGATCCGGGCGGTGCTGCGCCGGCGGAGCGCCGAGGCGAACGAGCCGGGCGGGCCGACGCTGGCCGCCGGCCCGGTCCGGATGGACATCGAACGGCACGTGGTGACCGTCGAGGGCGCCGGCGTGCAACTGCCGCTCAAGGAGTTCGAGCTGCTGGAGCTGCTGCTGCGCAATGCCGGCCGGGTGCTCACCCGGGGCCAGCTCATCGACCGGGTCTGGGGCGCCGACTACGTGGGCGACACCAAGACGCTCGACGTGCACGTGAAGCGGCTGCGCTCCAAGATCGAGCCCGAGCCGTCCGCGCCCCGCTACATCGTCACCGTCCGAGGGTTGGGCTACAAGTTCGAGCCGTGATCCGGGTTTGGCGGCGTGCTGTCCGGTTGAGTCGTGCCCGGGGTGGGGCGGTGTGCTGTC
>NZ_KQ058889.1 GCF_000982955.1 Micromonospora sp. HK10
GGTGGCGGCGGCGGTGGCGAGCCGTACCGTCGTCGTGCCGCCCTGCGGCGGGCGGCCGCCGGCGGTGGCGACGCGGGCCGGGGCCGGCGTCCGGACCGGCCCGTCCGGATCGCCGGGCGGGGTCATCCGGGAGGTGGCCACCACCCGGGCCACCCCGACCACGATCGGCGGGGCCAGCAGATCGACCATCTCGGTGGGCAGGGTCGGCCGGACCTCCGGCCAGTCGCCCTCGGTCACCGACCAGTACGTCGCACCGGACTCCCCGGTGGCCGGCTGCGGCTCGTCGTCGGGCATGCGGCGGTGCTTGGCCATGGAAAACGCCTCCAGGAGCTGCCGGGAGTGCGGCCGGGTCGGCCGCCGGCTGGGACACCCGGTGAAACGAACCCCGCGCCGCCCGGGTGACGGTGGGCGGCGCGGGGTTCGGTGGCGGCACCGCGACACGGGCGGGGCGCGGAGGCCGGCCGGCGCCCCCGCCCCTCAGTCGAAGATCGGGCCCTGCTCGCGGGTGCGCTTCAGCTCGTAGAAGCCCGGCGTGCCGGCGACCAGCAGGACGCCGTCCCACAGCTTGCCGGCGGCCTCGCCCTTCGGCGCCGGGGTGATCACCGGGCCGAAGAAGGCGACCTGGCGGCCGTCCGGGCCCGGCGCGTGGATCACCGGGGTGCCGACGTCCGTGCCGACCGGCCGCATGCCCGCCTCGTGGCTGGCCCGCAGCGCCTCGTCGTACCCGGTGGAGTCGGCGGCGTCGGCCAACGCCGGGTCCAGCCCCACATCGGTCAGCGCGCCGACCAGCAGCTCCCGGCCGAGCTCCTCCTTGCCGAGGTGGATCCGGGTGCCCAGGGCGGTGTAGAGGCGGGCCAGCACCTCGCCGCCGTGCGCCTGCTCGACGGCGATGCAGACCCGTACCGGGCCCCAGCCCTTCTTCATCAGGTCCTGGTACTGCTCGGGCAGGTCCCGCCCCTCGTTCAGCACGGACAGGCTCATCACGTGGAAGCGGATCTCCACGTCCCGGACCTGCTCGACCTCCAGCAGCCAGCGGGAGGTGATCCACGCCCACGGGCAGAGCGGGTCGAACCACATGTCCACGGCGACACGTTCGGTCACGGTGATATCCCTTCACGACGTCGCGCGCCGGACCCCGGCGCGCCGCTCCCCCGATCCTCACCCCGCGCGGCATCGACCGGCACCGGAATGAGAGCGTGACCTCGACCACCGCTGCCGCTCCGTGCATGGAAGACTCGGTTTGGGGCCGGTCGTCACGAGTTGACCGGCGGGATGCTGCCGCGGGGCGCGGCGAGACGAGTGGGATGGAGACGAACAGTGCCGGGAGTGCGCAACCTGACCCAGGTCGAGGCCACCGAGCGGGCCCGCCTGCTCGACGTGACCGGGTACGACATCAGCCTTGACCTGTCGACCGCCGTGCAGGCCGAGGGCCGGACGTTCCGCTCGGTGACCGAGGTCCGGTTCCGCTGCGCCGAGCCGGGAGCGAGCACGTTCATCGAGACGGCCGCCGACTCGGTCCGCGCCGCGACGCTCAACGGCACGCCGGTGGACCTCTCCGGCTGGTCGGCGGAGAACGGGCTCACCCTGACCGGCCTGGCCGAGGAGAACGTCCTCGTGGTCGACGCCGACTTCGCCTACTCGAACAGCGGCCAGGGCCTGCACCGCACCGTCGACCCGGTCGACGGCGAGACCTACCTCTACAGCCAGTTCGAGACGGCCGACGCGCAGCGCGTCTTCGCCTGTTTCGACCAGCCCGATCTGAAGAGCGTCTACACCTGGCACGCCACCGTCCCGGAGCACTGGCGGGTGGTGTCCAACATGCCGGTGGCGCGCGAGGAGCCGGCCGGCGAGGCCCTGAAGACCGTCCACTTCGCCGAGTCGGCCCGGATGAGCACCTACATCACGGCGCTCTGCGCCGGGCCGTACCACGAGGTGCGGGACAGTCACGACGGCATCGACCTGGGCGTGTTCTGCCGGGCCTCGATGGCACGCTACCTGGACGCCGACGACCTGTTCCTGATCACCAAGCAGGGCTTCGACTTCTTCCACGAGCAGTTCCAGGTGCGCTACCCGCTGCCCAAGTACGACCAGCTCTGGGTGCCGGACTTCAACGCCGGCGCGATGGAGAACTTCGGCTGCGTCACGCACGCCGAGTCGCACTACATCTTCCGCTCCCAGGTCACCGACTTCGAGTACGAGCAGCGGGCCAACACGATCCTGCACGAGCTGGCCCACATGTGGTTCGGTGACCTGGTCACCATGCGCTGGTGGAACGACCTGTGGTTGAACGAGTCGTTCGCCGAGTGGGCCAGCCACTGGTGCAACACCCACGCCACCCGTTTCACCGAGGCGTGGACGACCTTCTTGTCGATCCGCAAGAACTGGGGTTACCGGCAGGACCAGCTCTCCTCCACCCACCCGGTCTACTGCGAGATGCCGGACCTGGAGGCGGTCGAGGTCAACTTCGACGGCATCACGTACGCCAAGGGCGCCAGCGTGCTCAAGCAGCTCGTCGCGTACGTCGGCGAGGAGCCGTTCCTGGCCGGCCTGCGGGCGTACTTCGGCAAGCACGCCTGGGGCAACGCCACCTTCGACGACCTGCTGTCGGAGCTGGAGGCGGCCTCCGGCCGGGAGCTGCGCAAGTTCGCCGCCCAGTGGCTGGAGACCGCGCAGGTCAACACGCTGCGCCCCGAGGTGACGATCGGCGCCGACGGCGGGTACGAGCGGGTGCTGGTCCGCCAGGAGGCGCCGGCCGGGCACCCGACGCTGCGGACCCACCGGATCGGGGTGGGCCTCTACGACCTGACCGACGGGCGACTGGCCCGCCGGGAGCGGGTCGAGGTGGACGTGACCGGCGAGAGCACCGAGCTCACCGCGCTGCACGGCAAGCCGGCCGCCGACGTCCTGCTGCTCAACGACGACGACCTCACGTACACCAAGCTGCGGCTGGACGAGCGGTCGATGGCCACCGTGGTGCAGCACATCTCGAGCTTCGACTCGTCGCTGGCCCGGGCGCTGTGCTGGACCGCCGCCTGGGACATGACCCGGGACGCGGAGCTGTCCGGCCGCGACTATGTGGCGCTGGTGCTCGCCGGGCTGCCGGCGGAGACCGACATCAACCTGGTCACCGCGACCCTCCGGCAGGCGACCACCACGCTCACCTTCTACGTCGACCCGGCCTGGGCGCCGACCGGCTGGGCCGACCTGGCCCGGACCGCCCGGACCGCGCTCGCGGCGGCCGAGCCGGGCAGCGGCTTCCAGCTCGCCTGGGCCCGGGCGTACGCCGCCGCGGCCCGCTCCGGCGAGGACCTGGCCACGCTGCGCGGCTGGCTCAACGGCGGCGAGGTGCCGGCCGGGCTGACCGTGGACACCGAGCTGCGCTGGACGGTGCTGCAGTCGCTGGTGGCCAACGGCGCGGCCGGCACCGCCGAGGTGGAGGCCGAGCTGGCCGGCGACCGCACCGCCAGCGGCGAGCGGGAGGCGGCGTACGCGCACGCGCTGGTGCCCACCGCGGAGAACAAGGCGGCGGTGTGGGCGCAGCTCACCGGCCCGGAGGCGCTGCCGAACTGGCGCAACCGGGCGCTGCTGCAGGGCTTCACCCACCCCGCGCAGGTCGAGCTGACCGCGCCCTACCGGGAGAAGTACTTCGCCACCGTGGCGCAGGTGTGGGCGCAGCGGGACAGCGAGCCGGCCCAGGAGTTCGTCCAGCTCGCCTACCCGGCGTACCTGGTCGACGAGGACACCGTGACGGCCACCGACGACTGGCTGGCCCAGGATGGTCACCCGGCACCGCTGCGCCGGCTGGTGGCCGAGGGGCGCGACGGCGTGGTCCGCGCGCTCAAGGCCCGCGAGCGGGACGCCCGCAGCGCCTGAGCGAGCAGCTCCCGGCCGGGGTCGGCGTGGGCGGAAGCCCGCCCGGCCCCGGCCGTTTATCGTGTGCAGAGGAGGTGGACGTGATGGCACAACCGACCTACGAGTGGCGGCCACCCGAAAGACGCTGGCGTGAGCAGGACCTTCTCGATCTGCCCGAGAACGGGAACCGCTACGAGCTCATCGACGGGAGCCTGCACGTGACTCCACCCGCCGGGCCGGACCACCATGAGTTGGCCGACGACATCCGGATGTCGCTGCGGCAGGCGGCGCCGGACGGCTGGCGGGTGATCCGCGAGATCGGCATACGCATCCCTGACGGCAACCTGATTCCGGACATCACCGTGCTCAAGCCCGACGCACCTCGGGGGCAGCTGTGGACCGAACCGGTCCATGTCGCACTCGTCGTCGAGGTCGAGTCACCCAACAGCCGTCGTCATGACCGGTTCACCAAGCCGGCCCTCTACGCGGAGGCAGGTATCCCGCACTACTGGCGGGTCGAGCGAGGCGACTTCGGACCGGTGATCTACCGCTATCAGTTGGTCAAGGCCGTGCACTACAACCTGCTCGGCACGATCGGGCCGGACGACCCGGTGCAGGTCGACGAGCCCTGGCCGATGCGCCTCGACCCGAGCGCCTGGCCGCGCTGAGGACGCCGACGAGAAAGCCCGGCCCGCGAGACGCGGGCCGGGCTTCGTCGTGTGTGCGGCTGGGCTCAGCCCTTGCCGGCGTGGCTGGCGAGCTGGTCCAGGCCCTGGATCACGCCGCCGGCCAGGTCGCCGCCGCCGAAGGACGCCACCATGGAGAGCGCGGCGAGCTTGGCGTAGGTGTCCGGGATGCGCTTGCGGGCGTACCGGCCGGTGACGATCTCCAGCTGGCGCTGGTTGGGCGACACCGCGATCAGCACCGAGCGGTCCGGCTCGGCGAGCTGCCGGTGCAGCCGCTCGGCGTGCTCCCGGATCGGCTCGTCGAGGCCGCCCACGTAGACCGAGAAGACCAGCCCGGTGCCCTTGTCGGCCAGCCGCAGAGCCTCGTCGATGCGGAGCAGCTGGCGGGTCGAGAAGGGCCCGTCCAGCACCTCGGGCGGGTTACCGGCCGCCGTCGCGGCCTGCTGCTCACCAACGGTCACTTGCGCCTCCGGTTCCACCGGCCGGCGCCTCCCGGCCGGCCAGTTCCTGCTTGCGGCTGGTCAGCGCCGGTGCCTGCGCCCCGGCGGCCAGTGCGGTGCCGGCCGAGTCGGCCAGCTGCTCCGGACGGCCCAGGAACCAGACCGGAGTGAAGTCGAAGGGCCGGCCCGGCCGGTAGCGCTTCGCGCCGCCACCGCCGCCACGACCGCTGCCGGCGAACACCAGGCCGGCGATCACCAGCACCGCGGCCGCCGGGATGCCGACGAAGACCACCAACGTCTCGGTAACAGACAATCCCAACGCCCCCAGGCGGAAAGAGAGACCAGGAATGTTCCGGGTCGGGTGGACGGTCATTCCGACGCGTACCCGATCCCGCTTGTGATGTTCACGTTAGCGGAGCCGGCCGCCCGCCAGATTGCGGGGTGCTGATCCCATCCGCCACAGGCGTGCTCCAGTTGCCCGGCCGTACCGATCAATGTCGCGTCGGCACCGTACCGGCCGGTGAGCAGCACCCCGACGGGCAGCCCGTCGGCGGTGCGGCCGACCGGCAGCGAAACGGACGGGTCGCCGGTGACGTTGAAGACGGCGCAGTACGGCGAGAACCGGCGCTGCTGGTCGAAATCGTCCGCCGGGTCGAGGGCGGCGAACGCGCCCACGGGCGCCTGCGGGGCGGCCAGCGTGGGGCAGAGCAGCAGGTCGCAGCCGGCGGTGCGGCGGACGCCGAGGCGTACCTGGGCCTGGAGTTCGCCGAGCGCGGCCATCAGCGGGCCGGCGCCGACGGCCGCGCCCCGCTCGCGCAGGAACCGGGTCAGCGGCAGCAGCTCGCTCTCCCGCCCGGCGGGCACCGGGGCGAGCGCCAGCACGTACCAGACGGTCTCGAAGAGCGGCCACGCCGCGGGACCGAGCGGCGCGGGGACCTCGACCACCTCGTGGCCGGCCGCGGTGAGCAGCTCGGCGGCCCGGTCGACGGCGGCCACGCAGTCGGGGTGCACCGGCACGTCGGCGAGCATCGGGGTGGTGAAGCGGCCGATCCGCAGCCGCCCGGGGGAGCCGTCCCGGGCGGCGGCCAGGTAGCCGCCGGCGGGCGGGACCGGCGGCAGGTACGGCTCGCCGGGCACCGGGCGGGCGAGCACGTCGAGCAGCGCCGCCACGTCGGTGACGGTCCGCCCCAGCGGGCCGTTGGTGGGCAGCCCGAACGCGCCGAAGCCGAGTGGACCGCCGGAGACCAGGCCCCGGCTCGGTTTGTAGCCGACCAGGCCGCACAGGGACGCCGGGATGCGCAGCGAGCCGCCGCCGTCGGAGCCCTGCGCCACCGGTACGAGGCCGGCGGCGACCGCCGCCGCCGCGCCGCCGCTGGACCCGCCGGCCGTGTACGCGAGCTGCCACGGGTTGCGGGCCGGCGGCGCCACCAGGCCCTCCGAGTAGAGCGAGCAGCCCAGCTCGGAGGTGGTGGTCTTGCCGAGGCTGACCAGTCCGGCGTCGGCCATGAGCCGCACCACGTCGGCGTCGACGGGCGGGACGAAATCGGCGAACGCGGCCGAGCCGAAGGTGGTGCGGACGCCGGCGGTCAGCGTCAGGTCCTTGATCGCGGTCGGTACGCCGTGCAGCGGCCCGCGCTCGTCCACCGGCACGGCGTCGGCGGCCCGCGCGGCCGCTCGGGCCCGGTCCGGGGTGACGGTGACGAACGCGCCGACGGTGTCGGCGAACGCGTCGACCCGGCGCAGCTGGTGCTCGACCAGCTCCACGCTGGACAGCTCGCCCCGGCGGATCGCGGCGGCCTGCTCCAGCGCGGTCAGGTCGTGCGGCTCGGCCATCCCCTCATCCTGCCCGCTCGAACCGGTCGAAGCCGGTCCGACACAGCCTCGACCGGTCAGGTCAGGGTGCCGGCCGGGGACACCCATTCGCTGTGCGGCCCACCGACGTCGCTGATCAGATCGAAGTCGCGGTCGTAGTGCAGGACCGTCGCGGAGTATTCCGCAGCCGTGGCAGCGACCAGGACGTCGACCGGGCTCGCGGCGCGGTGGTGGCCTCTGGCGGTGAGCGACAGTTGCAGATCCCGCGCCCTGGTCGCCACGGCCGGAGTGATAGGAAGGTCGATCATCAGCTCGGCGCGGCGGGTGCGCACGGTCATGGCTTCCCTGAAGTCGCGGGCACTTCGCCCACTCTCGAGATCAAGCGGCACGCAGGTGGCCGCGAGCCGTTCCTCGATGATTGTCATGATCCGTTTGGCGACGGTCGGCTGACGGAGGCGACCCCAGGCCGAAGTGTCGATGAGATAGAGCCCGGCCGGCAGGATCACGCGGCGTCCTGCTCGCCGCGCGGCGTCTTGTCGTCCTCAAGCAGGCCGGTCCAGTCCTGCTCGCTGGAGATCGCAATCAGCTCCCGGATGGCCTCCATCCGCTCACTTCGCTCGGCCACCAGCCGGAGCGCAGCGTGGATGGTGTCCTTCTTGCTCTTGGTGCCCAGCTCGCGGCGGGCCCGCTCGAGCAGCTCATCGTCAAGATCAATGACAGTCTTCACCGGTCGAGTATATACAGCAACCCGATACTTATATACCCGACCTGCCCAGGAAGCGCAGGGCGTTGCGGGAGAGCAGCTTGTCGCGCTGGTCGGCGGTGAGGAAGTCGGCCTTGTGGACCACCTGGCCGACCGGCCGCTCCCCCAGCGGGTACGGGTAGTCGCTGCCGACCAGCACCCGGTCCTCCCCCAGGGTGTCCACGAGCAGCCGCAGCGCGGCCGGGTCGAAGACCACCGAGTCGACGCTGAACCGGTCGACGTAGCTGCTGGGCGGGGCGGTCGAGGTGCCCCGGACCAGGTCGCCGCGGCGGTGCCAGGCATTGTCGGCCCGGCCCAGCCAGAACGGGAAGCTGCCACCGCCGTGCGCGAAGCAGATCCGCAGCGTCTCCGGCACCCGGTCGAAGACCCCACCGAGGATGAGCGCCAGCACGGACAGGTGCGTCTCGGCGGGCATCCCGGCCAGCCAGCGGGCCATCCAGCGGTCCAGCCGAGGGCCGCCCGGCATGTCCCACGGGTGCACGAAGACCGGCGCGCCCACCTCGGCGCAGTGGGTGAGGAACCGCACGATGCCGGCGTCGTCGAGGTCCCGGTCGCCGACGTGGTTGCCGATCTCCACTCCGGCGTGTCCGGCCGCCAGGCAGCGGTCCAGCTCGGCGCAGGCGGCGTCCGGATCCTGCAACGGCACCTGGCAGAACGGCACCAGCCGGTCGCCCCCCGCCGCGGTGACCTCCAGCGTCAGGTCGTTGAAGATCCGGGCCACCTTGACCGCCTGGTCGGCCGGGCGGTCGTAGCTGAAGAAGACCGGGGTGGGCGAGACCACCTGCACATCCACCCCGTCGGCGGCCATGTCGGCGAGCCGCGTGCCGGCGTCCCAGCACTCCGCGCCGACCGGCCGGAACTCCGTCTCCCCCACCATGATCATGGCGGCGCGCTCGGAGTCCACCCGCAGCCAGGGCCAGCCGGACCCGCCGCACGCCGCGGCGAGGTCCGGCCACCCCTTCGGTACGACGTGCGTGTGCACGTCCACCAGCGGGGACCGCGCGGCAGGTACGGTCATCAGCCCTTGCCCGGGTGCAGCGCGCCGCAGTTGGTGCAGGTACGGGCCTTCTCGTCGGCGTAAAACGCGGCGAAGACCGGGGGCAGGTCGGCGGCGATGTCGCGCACCTGCAGCTCCACCTCGTGCACCTGGTGGCTGCACTCGGGGCAGTACCACCGGAACTTCTCCAGGGTGCCCTCCTCGCGGACCCGCTCGATGACCATGCCGATCGAGCCGGCTTCCGGCCGCTGCGGCGAGTGCGGCGTGTTGCGCGGCAGCATCCACATCTGACCCTCGCGGACGTGCACCGTACGCGGGCCCTCCGGCAGCATCAGGTTGATGTGCATGTTGCCCTTGACCTGGTAGAAGAACTCCTCGTACGGGTCGACGTGGAAGTCGGTGCGCTGGTTCGGGCCGCCCACCACCATGACGATGAAGTCGTCGCTGCCGGGCAGCAGCTCCTTGTTGCCCACCGGCGGCTTGAGCAGGTGCTGGTTCTCCCCGATCCAGCCGGAGAAACTGAACGGCTCGGCGATCTCACTCATGACGGACCTCCCGACGGTAGTAGGGCCACGGCCTGCATCTCGATCAGCAGGTGCGGGTGCGGGAGCTGGTGCACGGCCACCGTGGTCCGGGTCGGACCGGTGGCGTCGAAGAACTCCGCCCACACCTCGTTGTAGCCACCGAAGTCGTTCATGTTGACCAGGTAGCTGGTGACCTGCACCAGATCGGACAGCTCCGCCCCGACCGACGCCAGCAGGTCACCGATGTTCTCGATCACGGCCCGGGTCTGGGCCCGGATGTCCAGGTTCGTCGTGCCTAACTCGTCGACCTCGACGCCGGCGAAGGTGTTGTCCGGGCGCCGCGCCGACGTGCCGGACACGAAGACGAACCCGCCGGCCACCTTGACGTGCGGGAACGCCCCCCGCGGCACGGCCTTGCCGGCCACCACCCGGGCGGTCACGACGCAGCTCGCAGCGACGCCGTGCCCAGCTTCTCGACCACGGCCCGGACGTGCGCGCCCGGCCGCAGCGGCACCGCGGCCGTGGCGGCGCCGGCCAGGAACACCCAGCCCGCGCGCAGCCGCACGCCGTGCCGGCCGGCCAGCCGCAGGCCCTCGTCGAGGGCGCGGCGCGGGTCGCCGAGGATCGCTGCGGTCGAGCCCACCTGCGCCACCCGCCCGTCGATCTCCAGCAGCACGCCGAGGTTGTCCAGGCCGTCGGGCACCGGCGACCAGGGGCCGACCACGAACGCCGCCGCCGAGGTGTTGTCGGCGATCACGTCCGGCAGGGAGAAGGTGAAGTTGGCGTACCGGGAGTCGATCAGCTCGATCGCCGGGGCCACCGCGCGGACCGCCTCGGTGAACGCGCCGACCGGTTCGCCGGGCTCGGGAAGGCGGTCCAGCAGGAACGCCACCTCGGGCTCGACCCGGGGGTGGATGAACCCGGCCACGTCGACCGTGCCGCCGTCTGGCACCCGCATCACGTCGGTGAGCCGGCCCCAGATCACCTCGTCCACGCCCACCTGGGCCATCTTGGCCTTGCTGGTCAGCCCCATCTTCAGCCCGACCAGCCGCTCACCGCGGTCCAGCCGGCGCTGCACCAGCGCGGTCTGCACCGCGTACGCGGCGTCGACGTCGAGGCCGGTCTCGGCGGCGAGCTGCGGGATGGCGCTGGCGGTGTCGGCCGCCGCGCCCAGCTTCTCGGCGATGCCCGCGATGTCCGGCCCGATCATGCTGCGCCACCTTTCGTCCGCGGCTCCGGGGCTCGCCGGCCCGGCTCACTCCCGGCACTCCCGGCCTCCGTGCCGGCCAGGTCCAGCGCCACGTCCACGATCATGTCCTCCTGGCCGCCCACCATCCGGCGCCGGCCCAGCTCGACCAGGATCGACCGGACGTCCACGCCGTACTTCGCGGAGGCCCGCTCGGCGTGCCGCAGGAAGCTGGAGTAGACGCCCGCGTACCCGAGGGAGAGCGTCTCCCGGTCCACCTGCACCGGCCGGTCCTGCAGCGGCCGGACCACGTCGTCGGCCGCGTCCATCAGCGCGAACACGTCGCAGCCGTGCTTCCAGCCGTGCAGTTCGGCGACGGCCACGAAGACCTCCAGCGGGGCGTTGCCGGCGCCCGCGCCCATGCCGGCCAGCGAGGCGTCCACCCGGACGGTCCGCCCGGACGGGGAGCCGAGCGGCCCGGCACCGAGGATCCGGCCGTGCTCGACCGCCACCACGCTGTTCGCCACGCCCAGCGACAGGTTGTGGTGGGCGTGGATGCCGATCTGCGTCTGCGGCTCCAGCACCTGCCGGTACGCGTCGACCCGCTCGGCCACGTCCGACATCAGCAGCCGGCCGCCGGAGTCGGTCACGTAGACGCAGTGCGCCCCGTACGACTCCATGAGCTTGGCCTGGGCGGCCAGCCCGGCCGGGTCGTTCATGTGCGACATCATCAGGAACCCGGCGACGTCCATGCCGTTCTCCCGGGCCCAGGAGATGTGCTGGGCGGAGATGTCCGCCTCGGTGCAGTGGGTGGCGATCCGCACGCTGGTCACCCCGAGCGCCTTCGCCGCCTTCAGGTCGGCGATGGTGCCGATGCCGGGCAGCAGCAGGGTGGTGAGCCGCGCGCTGGTCAGCACCTCGGCGGCGGCGGCGATCCAGTCCGCGTCGCCGGCCGCGCCGTGCCCGTAGTTGACGCTGGAACCGGCCAGCCCGTCGCCGTGCGCCACCTCGATGGCGGCCACCCCGGCCGCGTCCAGCGCGGCGGCGATCGTCCGCACCTGGTCCACCGTGTACCGGTGGGCGATGGCGTGCATGCCGTCGCGCAGCGTCACGTCCTGGATGTAGAGGTCGGTCACGCGATCCCCCCGTTGTTCGCGGCTGCGGGGCTCCGCTCCGCCGCGCTCGCCCCGGCCGCCGTCCGGAGCGCGACCAGCCGCTCCGCGGTCCGCAGCGCGGCCGAGGTCATGATGTCCAGGTTCCCGGCGTACGCGGGCAGGTAGTGCCCGGCGCCGGAGACCTCCAGGAAGACGGAGACCTGGAGCCCGGTGAAGTGCCGGCCCAGCACCGGCGCGTAGGTGTCCACCCGGTCGAACTGCACGTCCTGCTTGAGCCGGTAGCCGGGGACGTACTCCTGGACGTTGGCCACCATGTCGGCCACCGAGGCGGCGATCTTCACCCGGTCGGCGTCGGCGTCCGGGCAGAGGCAGTAGACGGTGTCCCGCATCAGCAGCGGCGGGTCGGCCGGGTTCAGCACGATGATGGCCTTGCCGCGCCCGGCGCCGCCGACCACCTCGATGGCCCGGGCGGTGGTCTCGGTGAACTCGTCGATGTTGGCCCGGGTGCCGGGGCCGGCCGACTTCGAGGCGATCGAGGCGACGATCTCCCCGTACGCGACCGGGGTGACCCGGCCGACCGCGTGCACGATCGGCACGGTGGCCTGCCCGCCGCAGGTGACCATGTTGACGTTCGGCTCGTGCAGGTGTTCGTCGAGGTTGACCGGCGGGACCACGTACGGGCCGACCGCGGCCGGGGTCAGGTCGACCACGGTCCGGCCGTGTGCGCGCAGCACCGCGTCGTGGCGGCGGTGCGCGCCGGCCGAGGTGGCGTCGAAGACCAGCTCGACGTCGGCGAACTCGGGCATGGCCACCAGGCCGTCCACGCCGTCGGCGGTGGTCGCCACGCCGAGCCGGCGGGCCCGGGCCAGCCCGTCGGAGGCCGGGTCGATGCCGGCCATCGCGACCATCCGCAGGTCGGTACTGAGCCGCAACACCTTGATCATCAGGTCGGTGCCGATGTTGCCCGACCCGAGCACCGCCACGCCGACGGTCATGAGGCCTCCTTGGAGAAACAGGTCCGCACCGAGCCGAGCCCGGAGATCCGCGCCTCGTACGCGCCGCCGGGCGTCACCGGCACCATCGGGCCGAGCGCCCCGGAGAGCACCACGTCGCCGGCCTTGAGCGGGTCGCCGGCGCGGGCCATGGTGCCGGCCAGCCACTCCAGCGCGTGCAGCGGGTTGCCGAGGCAGGCCGCCCCGGCGCCCACCGAGACCGGCTCCCCGGCGTGCTCCAGCACCATGCCGGCCAGCCGCAGGTCCACGTCGGCCAGCCGGCGCGGCGCGGTGCCGAGCACGAAGAGCCCGCTGGAGGCGTTGTCCGCCACGGTGTCCACGATGGAGATGTCCCAGCCGGCGATCCGCGAGTCGACGATCTCGATGGCCGGCAGCACGTGGTCGACGGCGCGGACCAGGTCGACGGTGGTGATCCGCTCGTCGGCCAGGTCCCGGCCGAGCACGAAGGCGATCTCCGCCTCCACCCGGGGCTGCAACAGGCGGCCCATCGGCACCTCGACCCCGTCGCCGACGGCCATGTCGTCGAAGAGCACCCCGAAGTCGGGCTGGAAGACCCCGAAGCTCTCCTGCACGGCCCGCGAGGTGAGCCCGATCTTCGCGCCCACCCGGCGGTGGCCCTTGCCGAGCCGCTGCCGGGTGTAGACCTGCTGCACCTGGTAGGCGGCCTCGATGTCGCCTTCCGGCAGCAACCGGCCGCGCAGCGGCGGGCAGGGCTTCTCGTCCTGCCGGGCCATGGCCAGTTCCCGGTTGGCGGCCTCGATGTCGACGGTCATGCTGGCTCCTCGCGTTCGCTCACGGCGCGGCGTGCGGTCCGCGACCGCGCGGTCCGCCGCTGCGACCCGCTCCGCGCGCTCACGATGCCGGCCATTCTGCCCGCCGCGCGCACCACCGCCGGTCCCCCGCCCGCTCACGACAGGTCCACGCAGACGTTGGTGAGTTCGGAGTAGAAGTCGAGCGAGTGCACGCCGCCCTCCCGGCCGATGCCGGACGCCTTCACCCCACCGAACGGGGTGCGCAGATCCCGCAGGAACCAGGTGTTCACCCAGACGATCCCGGCGTCCAGCCGGGCCCCGGCCCGGTGCGCGCGACCCACGTCCCGGGTCCAGACCGTCGCCGCCAGACCGTAGTCGGTGCCGTTGGCCAGGGCGTACGCCTCATCCTCGTCGTCGAACGGCGCGACGTGCACCACCGGTCCGAAGATCTCCTCGCGGTTGGTGCGGGCGTCCGGTCCCAGCCCGGTGAGCACGGTCGGCTGCACGTACGCGCCGCCGTCGCGGGCGTCGCCGAAACGCGGCGTCCCGCCCCCGGCGCGCACCTCCGCGCCCTCGGAGCGGGCCAGGTCGTAGTGGCCGAGCACCTTGTCCCGGTGGGTGTGCGAGATCAGCGGCATGTTCACCGTCGCCTCGTCCGCCGGCCAGCCGTACGCCAGCTCGTCGGCGCGCTTGGCCAGCCGGGCGGTGAACTCCTCGAAGACCGGCCGCTGCACGTAGATCCGTTCGGTGCAGAGACAGACCTGGCCGCCGTTGGTGAAGCTGGACCGGACCGAGCCGGCCACCGCGGCGTCCAGGTCGGCGTCGGCGAAGACCAGCCCGGCGTTCTTGCCGCCCAGCTCGAAGCTGACCGCCTTCACCCCGTCGGCGGCGGCCCGCATGATGGCGCTGCCGGTGGCCGACTCGCCGGTGAAGGTGATCGCGTCCACGCCCGGATGCCGGGTCAGGTGCTCGCCGGCCGAGCCGGGGCCGAAGCCGTGCACCAGGTTGAACACGCCCGCCGGCACGCCGGCGGCGGCCATCACCTCGGCCAGCAGGGTCGCCGATGCCGGGGTCTCCTCGCTGGGCTTCACGATCACCGCGTTGCCGCAGGCCAGCGCGGGGGCCACCTTCCAGGTGAGCAGGAGCAGCGGCAGGTTCCACGGCACGATGACGGCGACCACGCCGACCGGCTTGCGGACCGCGTAGTTCAGCGCCCGGCCGCCCGTCGGGGTGACCGTGGTGAACGACTCGGTGGGCGCGGTCGCCACGATCTCGGCGAACGTCCGGAAGTTGGCGGCGCCCCGCGGGATGTCCAGCGTGCGGGCCTGGGAGATGGCCTTGCCGGTGTCCGCCACCTCCGCGGCGACCAGGTCGTCGAAGCGGCGTTCCAGCTCGTCGGCGACCCGGCGCAGCACCTCGGCGCGTTCCCGCTCGCCGAGGCGGCCCCACGGCCCGCGCAGCGCCGCCCGGGCCGCGGCGACCGCGTCGTCCACCACGGACGACGACGCCTCGACCACCTCGAAGACGGGTTCGCCGGTGACCGGGCTGCGCTTGGTGAACCGGGTACCGGTGTCGGTGAACGCGCCGCCGACGAAGTTGCGCAGCAGGCCGGGACCGTCCGGCGCGTGCCCGGCCATCAGCCGGGGATCCCAGAGCGTCATCGCCGCCTCCCACGCCCGACCGCCACCACGGCGCCGGCCAGCGCGGCCAACGCGCCCGCCGCCACCGCCCCCACCACCTGGTACTGCCGGCGCACCCGGCGGCGCACCTCGGCGTACGGGGTGGTGGAGAAGGAAACCAGCTCGTACTGCGACACGTACCGGCCGGGCAGGGCCCGCTCCAGCGCGTGCTCGATCTTCTTGCGGGTCTGGAACACCGGCGAGGCGACCTTGTCCCGCATCTCCACGAAGTTGGTCAGCGCCATCCGGGCGATCGCCTCGGCGTTGGCCTGCCGGCGGTGCTGGAACAGCGCCAGCGCCGACGCCCACTGGTCCCCGCACTCGTCCAGGCAGCGGTCCAGCTCGACGACGTCCTCGAAGGCGCAGTTCGCGCCCTGGCCGTAGAACGGCACGATGGCGTGCGCCGCGTCGCCGAGCAGGCCCACCTTCCCGGCCACCTGCCAGGGCGTGCAGCGGACCGTGCCGAGCACGCCGACCGGGTTGTGCTGGTAGTCGTCGACCAGGTTCGGGGCGAGCGGCACCAGGTCCGGGTAGTGGGTGGCGAAGTACCGCTCGATGGCCGCCGGGCTGCCCAGCGAGGCGAAGCTCTCGGTGCCGTGGGTGGGCCAGAACAGCGTGCAGGTGAACGAGCGGTCCGGGTTGGGCAACGCGATCATCATCGAGGTGCCGCGCGGCCAGATGTGCAGCGCGCCCGGGTCCAGGGCGAACTCGCCGCCCAGCGGCGGGATGGTGAGTTCCTTGTAGCCGTAGTCGAGGAAGTCCAGGCTCTCGGTCAGCACCCCGTATGCGAGCAGTTGCCCGCGCACCGCGGAGCCGGCGCCGTCGGCGCCGAGGACGACCGAGGCGGTCTCGGTGACCTTGCCCTGCGGGGTCTCGAAGGTCATCTCGCCGCTGACCGGGTCGAGGCCGACCAGCCGGTGGTCGAAGGCGAGCCGCACGCCGGGCCGGTCGGCGGCGGCGCTGAGCAGCGCGTTGTTCAACGCGCCCCGACTGATCGAGTTGATCGCCCGGTCGCCGGCGACGCTGTACGACTGGAACTGCGCCGCCCCCTCGACCGGGTGGATCATCCGGCCGCGCATCGGCAGCGCGTCGGCCATCACCTGCTCGTCCAGGCCGATCCGGCGCAACGCGTCCAGCCCCCGGTCGGAGAGCGCCAGGTTGATCGAGCGGCCCCGCTCCACCGTCCCGGTGCGCGGGTCGGGCCGCCGCTCGTAGAGGGCGACCGGGTAGCCGCGCCGGGCCAGGAAGCAGGCCAGCAGACAGCCGGCCAGCCCGGCGCCGACGACGGCGATCTCGTCGCGTTCCGTACTCATCGGCAGTGCCTGCCTTTCGTTCCCGACTGCGGGACTCGCCGAACCGGCTCACTCCTCGCGCTCACCGGATCTCCACCGTCGCGGCCAGCGCGTCGGCGACTCGCCAGCAGTCGTGGTACGTCGAGTAGAGCGGCACCGGGGCGAACCGCACGATGTCCGGCTCCCGGGCGTCGGCGATCACGCCGTGCTCGTGCCGCAGCCGCCGGGTCAGCTCGTTGGCGCCGCCCACCGCGCTCCCGCCCGGCGCGCTCCCGGCGCCCGTCCCGATCCGCACCGAGAGCTGGCAGCCCCGCCGCTCGGGGTCGCGCGGGGTGACCACGGTCAGCGGCCGGTCGGCGGTCACCTCGTCGAGCAGCCGCTCCAGGTAGCCGGTGAGCCGCAGGCTGCGCTCCCGCAGCGCCGGCATGCCGACCGAGTCGAACAGCTCCAGGGAGGTACGCACCGGCCCCATCGCGAAGATCGGCGGGTTGGAGATCTGCCACGCCTCGACGGTGGCCGGCGGCCGGGACACCGGGGTCATCTGGAACCGGGTGGCCGCCTCGGTGCTCCACCAGCCCTCGAAGCGGGGCAGCGTCGGGTCGCCCAGGTGCCGCTCGTGCACGAAGACGCCGGCGAGGGCGCCCGGCCCGGAGTTCAGGTACTTGTAGGAGCACCAGGCGGCGAAGTCGACGTCCCAGTCGTGCAGGGCCAGCGGGACGTTGCCGACCGCGTGCGCCAGGTCCCAGCCGACCACCGCGCCCGCGGCCCGGCCGGCCGCGGTGATCGCCGGCAGGTCCATCAACTCACCGGTCAGGTAGTTCACGCCGCCGAGCAGCACCAGCGCGACGGTGTGCCCCTCGGTGGCCAGGAAGTCGAGCACGTCCTGCGTGCGCAGGGTGTCCTCGCCGGGGCGCGGCTTCAGCCGGACCACCGTGGTGTCCGGGTCGAGGCCGTGGAAGCGGGCCTGGCTGCGCACCGCGTAGCTGTCCGAGGGGAAGGCGCTGTCCTCGATCACGATCCGGGTGCGCTCCCCGGCCGGCCGGTAGAAGCTGACCATCAGCAGGTGCAGGTTGACCGTGAGCGAGTTCATCACCACGGTCTCCGCGGGCAGTGCGCCGACCAGTCGCGCGGCCGGCGCGGTGAGCAGTTCGTGGTACGGCAGCCAGGGCCGCTCCGCCTCCAGGTGCCCCTCGACGCCCAGCCGGCGCCAGGCGTCCAGGTCGGCGAGGAGTTCGTCGCGGGTGGCCCGGGGTTGCAGGCCCAGCGAGTTGCCGGCCAGGTACGCCGCCTCCGGGTAACGGCCGCCGTCGGCCGGCGGCACCAGGAACAGGTGCCGGTGACCGGGGTCGTCGGCGTCGAGCTTGCGGGCCTCGGCTTCGGCACCGCCGAAGTCCAGCGACTCAGTTTCGGTGTTCCGCACAATTCCTCCGGTCACATCGCGGTGCGGGCCGACCACAGCTCGGGGAAGACCACCCGGGCCATGCTGCGCTGCAACCATGCCAGGCCGGCCGAACCGCCGCTGCCGACCTTGGCGCCCATCGAGCGCTGCACGGCCTTGATGTGGTGCCAGCGCCAGTCGCCGAACCCCTCGGCCACCTCGGTCAGCGCGTCGCCGAGCAGCCGCAGGTGGTTGTCCGGGCCGGCGTCGGCGTAGATCCGTACCCAGGCGGCCTCGACGGCCGGGTGTGCCTCGTGCTCGGCCGACAGGTCCCGCGCCAGCAGGTCGTCGGGGAGGTCGAAGCCGTGCCGGGCGAGCAGCGCGAGCACGTCGTCCCAGAGGCTCGGCGTGCCCAACGCGGCGGTCAACTCGGCGTGCACCTCGGCCTGCCGGCGGAACGGCCGAATCAGCGCCGGGTCGCGCAGCCCGAGCAGGAACTCCAGCTGGCGGTACATCGCCGACTGGAATCCGGAGCCCTCGCCGAGCCGGTCGCGGAACCGGTTGAAGTCGGCCGGGGTCATCCAGCGCAGCCCCTGCCAGGCGGCGTTGAGCCCTTCCAGGTGCAGGGCGGCCCGGCGCAACGGGGGCAGCGCCTCCCAGATCCGGTCGGCCCGCAGCTCCCGCTGGGCGTGCCGCAGCTCGTGACAGGTCAGCCCGAAGTACAGCTCCATGATCTGGCTGACCATGAGGAAGGACATCTCGCCGGGGTCGTCGCTCAGCGGCTGCTGGAGCCGGTGCAGCGTGCTCGCCCGCACGTACGCGTCATAGGGCACCCGGTCGCTGAACTCCAGCGTCGGCTCGCCCCCGTTACGCGCCGCCCTGGCCGCCCGCTGCTGCGGGGTGGCCGGACGGACAACTGTGCTCTGTTCCACCGGTCGTCTCCCTCCGTACGCGCGGTAGAGGCCATGATGCCGGGGGTGGATCGGCAGATGGAATGCCTGTTCAACGGCGGTACTGTGGGAGCACTTCACACTCTGAAGGCTTCTGCCGCGTCCGACTTCACGGAAGAAAGGTCACCGCGTGGACGACATGGACTGGGCGCTGCTGCGCGAGTTGCAGGCCGACGCCCGGCTCTCGTACAGCGAGCTGTCCCGCCGGGTGCACCTGTCCCCGCCCGCGGTGGCCGAGCGGGTGCGCCGGCTGGAGGAGTCCGGGGTGATCACCGGCTACCACGCCCGGGTGGACCTGGCCCGGGCCGGCCGGACCGTGCTCGCGATGATCCGGATGTCCTGCTACGGCGCGCGCTGCATCCTCAACGACCCCGAGGTGGCGGACTGGCCGGAGATCATGGAGATCCACCGGATCACCGGGGACGCGTGCAGCATGCTCAAGGTGGCGGCCGGGTCGATGGGCGAGTTCGAGGCCGTCATCGACCGGCTCGCCCCGTACGGCCAGCCGTCCAGCACGATGGTCCTCTCCACCCCGCTGGACTGGCACCCGGTCACCCCGCTGCCACCCGCCGCCCCGCCTCCGCCGGGCCGCCGCCGCTGAGGTGCGAACCGGGCCCGCGCCACCGGTCCTGTTAACACCCCGACCCCCCGGGAATGCAGGCCCCCACTGCCCGTCAGCAGGATTCCGGTGCGCCGCACCGGAAGGGGGGAATCATGCGAGGGCTCCTGTCCCGCCGCGCCATGTCGGCCGCGCTGAGCGTGCTCGGCCTGGTCGCGGCGTTCGTCCTGATCGGTGTCTCCCCGGCCCGGGCCGGGGAGAACGTCTTCGTCGAGGTGACGCCGAACAGCGCCCAGGCCGGCACTCGGGTGAGCATCCGGGCCAGCTGCGACAACAACAACGACCGGCAGGCCCAGGTGAACTCGGACGCCTTCGGTCGGGTCGTGCTGCGGCCGAGCAACGGCTTCCTCACCGGCGCGGTCAC
>NZ_KQ058890.1 GCF_000982955.1 Micromonospora sp. HK10
CCCCGCCATGCTCACAGTCAGCCGAGGCCACGGGAGACTGCCGAGACCAGGCCGCCAAGCCGGTGGCCCGCCGAAGATCGACAATTCCCAAGCTGACAGTGCGGGTTCGATTCCCGTCACCCGCTCCACGATCGAGGCCCTGGCCAGGACGACGGTCCCGGCCAGGGCCTTCGAACCTGCGAGGGCCAGCAGCGCCCGGACATGCCATCCGCGGGCCACTGGCCACGCTTCCTCCCGGTCTCCCTGCTCGTCCCGAGATGCCCGAGGTGCCCGAGCGGTGGCCCGGGAGTTTCGCCGTTGAACTCGACGGAGCAATGATCGGCCATCTCCTGCTCAGGAGAGCAACCGGGAGCCGTCGCCCGGCTGCCGTGGGGAAGGCCGACCTCGGTTACCTGTTCCTGCCGCGGGCGTGGGGGTTCGGGTACGCCGCCGAGGCGTGCGCGGCGGCCCTCGACTGGTTCGACGGAGTCCTCCCCGGCGAGCCGGTGGTGCTCACCACCCAGACCGCCAACGTCGGCTCGATGCGCCTCGCGGCGAAGCTGGGGTTCACCGAGGTAGAGCGGTTTCAGGCCTGGGACGCCGAACAGTGGCTCGGCCTGCGGTCCCCGGTAACGCCCTCTGCTTGATCTCATGATCCGTCGGAGTGCAGACCAGGCACGCCGAGCTCGTCGATTCCCTGACCACCAGCGGCCTACAGCCCGATCACACCGCCCGCCGGCAGCACCGGAATCAGCAGCCATTCCGACGCACTGCCCACCTTGCTCTGGCTCCCTGTCATGGTCGCCCCTCCATCAGTTCGGGTTCACGATCGAGGCGGGCAGCCGGCGGGCCAACTCGCGGCGCAGCACGTCGCGGCCCGGTGTCATGTAGGCGAGCGGAACCACGATCTCGTAAGGGCCGCTCTGCCCATGCCCCGTCCATTGCCATCTCTCCAGCGCCGGTTGGGTCTGGTCCGGGTCGACCGGTTCGATCACCAGGAATGCCTGCAACCGTCCTCGAATCTCGGCCCGGGAGATGTTCGACCAATCGACAGCCAAGGTGAGGTTGTCTGGACCGGCTACCTGTAGATGCTCCACGGTGAGCCGCAAAGGCAGCCGTGCCTGATAGCCAGATGCCTCTGGGCGGGCCACGCGCTGGCAGACCCCAAAAATCACCCCGTACATCGGGATCATCGGCAGCCCGTTCCACCACTGCCGCCCAGATATCAGGTTGATGGCGGCGACCATTGCCGCGGCGACGAGCAGTGCGCCAACCAGTGGCACGAACTGACGGCGCGTCGAGTGACGGAACTCGACCGGGGGAGGCTCATCGACGGCGGTCACGGCAGGCTTCTGCCCGACCCATAGGAGCGCGAAACCCTGCCGAGCTGGCCCATGCGCGACGCCAAGAGCCGCCACCAGGTGAACGCCGACCACAAGCGAGGTAGGTACCGGCTGACCCCGGACGGTCCTACGGATCAGACGGCCACGGCGTGCCAGTAGCCGGTGTACCGGGTGGGCACGAGCGGGCAGGAGCCGTGACCGGCTCCCCTACCGTCGGCGTGCCGTTACGGCCCGGCCGGCTGTTCCGGCGGTTTCTCCTGGCTAAGCGTGGACGCCCGTGACACCTGACTTTGAGGTTCCCCCGGTAGCTCGGAGGCTTTCGATCATGCTCTGATGGAGCTGAAGGGAGTCATCCGTGGCAGCACCGAAGAAGTACCCCGATGAGCTGCGTGAACGTGCGGTGCGCTTGTATCGGGAGTCGGACCCGAAGCCCGTGATCCGGCAGCTGGCGCGGCAGCTTGGGGTGCATCACGAGGCGTTGCGGAACTGGATCCGCCAGGACGAGGCCGACCGGGGTCAGCGCCCGACGGAGCGGCGGAAGCCGGCGACGAGCCGGGCGGTCGTGTCGTCCCAGTCCGGGTAGAGGGCTCGTTCGGCCGGGTCGAGGAAGACCGCGCGAAGACGGTTCTCCCCCGGGGCGAGCCGGGGGGAGAGCGCGGTGGCGAGCGGGTTGGCGTCCAGCACGTCGAGATAGCGGCCCTCGACGAAAGCGGGCAGGTGCAGGGACACCAGGAGCTTCCGGATGCTCTCCGGGACGGTTTCACGCGGACGTCGGCGGGCCCGCGCCGGGGACTGTCCGGTGAGGGAGAGCAGGTAGGCGGTCCCGGTCGGGTCGAGCCCGAAGACCCGAGCGAGGGCTTCCAGGACCTGCGGCGAGGGGTGCCGGTCGCGGCCCTGCTCGAGGCGGAGGTAGTAGTCGGGGCTGATCCCGGCGAGGAGGGCCACTTCCGCCCGGCGCAGGCCCGGAACTCGGCGGTTACCCGTGTCGGGCAGGCCAACCTGATCGGGACGTACCCGGGCGCGGTGGGCGCGCAGGTAGTCGCCGAGCAGGTTCCTGCCGGAGGCCATGTCCTTCAGCGTAGATCGCCGGAAGGGGGCTGGTCGTAGCCCTGCGGGGACCACTATGTCGGGGGCATACCCACGGTGACAGCGGCGGGACCACCATCGGTGACAGGGCAGGCGCGACCGGCTTCCCACCGGGGGTACGGGCGCTCGCCACGCCGCGGTGCGGCGGTGAACGAAGGGAAGAACTGTGACTGGGCTGGCACTGGTGACCGGTGCGTCGTCCGGGATCGGCCGCGAGTACGCGCGCCGACTGGCGGCGCAGGGGGTGTCGCTGATCGCGGTCGGGCGCCGACGGGAGCGACTCGACGAGTTGGCCGCCGAGTTTCCGGAGGTCATCGTGCGGCCGGTGGTCGCGGACCTGGCCACGCGGGACGGCATCGAGCAGGTCGTCGCCGCGGTCGCGGACCAGCCGGTGACGATGCTGGTCAACAACGCCGGTGTGGCGCACTACCGGGCGTTCGCCGAGCTTCCGCCGGAGCAGGCCGCGGAACTGGTCGGGGTGAAGGTGCTCGCGCCGACCCTGCTGACCCGCGCGATCACCCCCGGCATGATCGCCCGGGGCGGCGGACGGATCGTCAACGTGTCCGGGATGATCGCGTTCAGCGGCCCGGCGAGCCTGGAGCAGGTCCCGCTGCGCCGTGCCGTGTACGCGGCCAGTCTCGCGCACAGCGTCGCCCTGTCGCAGACGCTGCACGCCGAGCTGTCGCCGCACGGGATCCACGTCCAAGCGCTCTGTCCGGGCGTCGTCGCGACCGAGTTCCACGAACGGCAGGGCATGGACCTCAGCGCCGCCCCGCGGATGAGCGCGGCCGACGTTGTCACCGCGAGCCTGCGTGGCTTCGAGCTCGGCGAGACCGTCACCGCGCCGGGCGTCGAGCAGAACGACCTCCTCCAGCGGGTGTTCGACGCCGACCTCGCCGCGTTCGGCGGCCAGTCCCCGCAACTGGCCACCCGCTACCGCTCCTGACGATCGGGCGGCGGGCGCCGGCATCAGCACGCCGGCCCGACCTGGTCTGCTGGTGAGCGGTCGCGGGAACCGCGCACCGCGCCGACGGCTACCAGGCCGGCGCCGGCGAGTGCGACGGCCAGCTCTGCGGCGTCGGACACCTGGAGGGAGTCGGCCGCCGTCCGGCTCACCGCCACCCCTACCTCCATGAAGACCCCGTCGGCCGGCCTGGTCACCACCCACCAGCCGGACCACCTCGCGGCGAGGTCCGAGTAGCCGCGAGCCGCTTCGAGGGACAGCAGGAGCCACCCCACCGGGAGCAGCCAACGCCGGTCGGCCCGCCGGCCCGACAGCGCGAGCGCCCCCACGGCCAGGAGGACGGCGGCCAGCGCCGGCCACACCGTCCCCAGCAGTTCGAACAGCGGATAGCGGCTGAACTCACGCACGGCGGTCAGCCCGAACCAGGCGAGTAGCAGCAGCGCGAGGACCGTCGTCGCGATGCCCCGCCGCCGGCCGCGCGCGGGCAGCGCCCACGCAGCGGCCGCGAGACAGAGAACGCCGAGCGCCAGCCCCAGCGCGGCCAACCTCTCCCGGTCGATCTGCTCCCGCCAGCCTGCCACCATGGACGTCTTCGTCAACTCTTGGCCGTAGGTCAGCCAGCCTGCGGTGTCGACCTGCTCCTGGTACCAGAACAGCCTGATCGCCGCCACCACGGCAAACAACCCGACACCGGCGGCGACGGTCCACCTCACCCGGCGCGCGGCTCGGCTCACCAGCACGTAGCCGAGCAGGGCGAGCAGCATGGTCAGGCCGAACTGCAGCGACGCCGCGGTCATGGCGAGCAGCGCCGCCGCAACCGAGAGCAGACCGGCCACGCCGGACGCGACGAGCAGGCCGGACGAAAGACGCATGGCGGGGATCCTGACATGGAACCGGCCCGGCGCGGGGATTACGGGCTCGGCCAGCCGATCCCGTCGAGGAACTCTTCCACGGCGACCACGACCCGGCCCAGCACGGCGATCGACCCGGTCAGCGGGCCGGGCACGTACATGCCGTGGTCGGCGCCCGCCACCTCCAGCACGTGCGGCGACAGCCGCCGGGCGAGGTCACCGTCCCAGAGCCGGTCGGCGGTGCCACCCACCAGCAGGAACGGCGCGGTCGCCCGACCCAGCGCGGCGGCCACCCAGGGCAGGGTCAGCAGGGGTGTGAGCCACACGGCGGGCAGGGACCTGTCGGCGGCCACCGCCGCCGCGTTCGTGCCGAGCGACTTGCCGATCAGCAGGGGGCGCCCGCCGACGCTGTCCACCAGCGGGGCGATCTCGCCACCGACCCAGCTCTCGATCCCGGGCTGATCCAGCTGCGGAAACTCCCCAGACCACGAGTACCGATGCACCGTCGCGCCGCGTTGCGCCGCCACGTCGCCGGCGTACATCAGCAGCGGAGCGGCCGGCCCGAACAGGGCGCCGGGGACGACGACAGCGTCAGCCATGCGGGAGATCCTAGCGAGCGTCGATGCGGACGGATGGCCCTGAACCCGGCGGCCGGCCCTCAGTGGACGCGAGCCGACGGGACCGACCGGCGCTGTTCCATACCCCGGCGCGACCCGGACTGCGGATAGGGTCCTGCCATGACGACCGTCCCCACCCAGGTCCAGATCAACATGTTCTGCCGCGACGTGGACGCCTGTCTCACCTTCTACACCCGCCTCGGGCTGGTCGAAGCGTTCCGGGCACCGGGTACGGGCCCCGTCGAACACGTCGAGGTCGAGGCTGCCGGGGTGCGGATCGGGCTGACCTCGGCGCCGGTCGCCAACGCCCTCATGGGTCTCGGGGTGGAGCCGGGCGGCAACCCGTCGACCGAACTCGTGCTCTGGTGCGAGGACACCGACGCGTACTACGACCGGGCCCTGGCGGCGGGCGCCACGAGCGTCGTACCCCCGATCGACTCGCCGGACGGACGGCTGCACTACGCGTGGGTCCGCGATCCGGACGGCCACCAGGTCAAGTTCGTGCAGAAGCGCGACCACTGACCCGGTGCGACCCCGCGCGGACGCGGCGTGTCGCCGGGGCCAGCGACGTGGACGGCGGCCACTACTCTCGCGCCCATGGGAGCTGTCAAGCCGTGGCATCTGGTGATCCTGACGATCTGCTGCCTGTTGCCGGTCGCCGCGGCGATCGTCGGCGGCGCCTGGGCCGTCCGGTCGCGGAACCGTCGCTGACCCGGAGCGCGGGCCGGATCAGCGCATCAGGTCCAGGACGTGCCGCAGGGCCGGCTGGCCGACGAGCAGGATCTCCTCGACCGGAACGAACCCGGTCCGCCGCAGCACCGCGAGCGACGCCGGATTGGCCAGCGCCGCGGACGCGACCAGCCGGTGCAGCCCGTACCGGTCGCGGGCCAGCTCGCCGAGGCGGCGTACGCCCTGCTGGGCCAGGCCGCGCCCGGCGGCCCGCTCGGCCACCCGGTAGCCCAGCTCGGCGCTGCCGTCGGCCACGTCGACCAGGTTGAACCGGCCCAGCACCGTGCCGTCGTCGTCGACCAGCAGATGGAAGTGGCACGCACCGGTGGCCTGTTCGGCCAGCAGGGCCGCGTGCCGGGCGTCGAACTCGGCGAAGTAGTCGTCCCCCCGGTCGGGCACGGACCGGGCGAACCAGGCCCGGTTCTCCCGTTCGAAGCGGAGCAGCGCGGGGGCGTGCCGGGCGGCGAGGCGCTGGAGTTCGGGCATCGGGGAACGCTAACAACAGCCGACCCGGGGCGAGGACGCAGCGGACCGGGGACGCAGCGGGGCCCGGCCGCACCGGCCGGGCCCCGCTGGCGTGCGGTCCGTGGCTAGCTGCCGGTGACCCGCAGGCTGTCGGGGTCCACGGCGGCCGGCGGCCCGGTTGCGGCGGCCGGTGCGATGCCGGCGGTGACGGTGCCGTTGGTGGTCACGTCGTAGCGGAGCGGTCCGCTGAGCGCACCGCCGAGCTGGGCCGCCTCCGCGTCACCGACGACGGCCGAGGAGCCGAAGACCAGGGCGGTGTGCACCGACCCGCCGTAGTAGCTGCCGTACAGCCAGGCGTCCGGGTGGAGACTGCCGTTGGCGCCGGCGGTCAGCAGCAGCGGGCCGTTGAGCTGCGCCATGAGCGCCCCGCCGGCCAGCGCGTCCGGCCAGTTCATCGCGGTGACCAGGCCGACGTGGTGGCCCCGACCGAAGAAGGTCCAGTTCACCTTGGCCGCCGTGCCGAACCGGTCGTCGCCCCACAGCTCGGTCGCCTCGTACGGCGCGGTGGCGGCCACCGCCTGCCGGCCGATGCTGTACAGCGCGCCGGAGCCGGCGTGGGCGTCCAGGTACGCCTTGGTGGCCGGCGGCAGCTTCCCGTCGTTGGTGAGGACGACCACGGCCGACGTGCCGCCGCCGTAGCGGGAGCCGGCGGCCGCACCGGCGGTGAGCGCGTCCGGGAAGTCCATGCCGGTGGCGGCGAGGATCAGGTCGGGCGTCGGATCGATCAGGTTGGCGATGGCGGTCGCGGTGGCGAACCGGTCCGCTCCGGCGAGCCGGATGGGCCGGTAGCCGAGGGCGGCGATCTGGTCCTGGACGCTCTGCGCGAGCGCGCCGGTGCTGCCGAGGAGAAAGACCGTGCCACCGGGCGGCAGCACCCGCTTGATCTCCGCGGCCGTCGCCGCGTTGAGCCGGTCCGGCGGCGTCATCAGCAGCGGGCCCCGTTTCGCCGCCGCCAGCGCCGATCCGCCCAGCGCGTCGGCGAAGGTGTCCGACCGGGTCAGGACGGCGGAGCCGGCGCGCGGCCGTTTGTCGGCCGCGTCACCGGCGGTGCCCCAGTAGGACCGGGAGGCCGCGACCGCCGTACCGAAGCGGTCCGCCCCGGCGAGCCGCACCACGTGGTCCCGCCGCCGGGGCTGGTACGCGGGGACACCGCTGAGCCCCGCCACAACCTGCGGCGCGGTGGCCCGGCTGCCGTCGGCCGGCGCGGTCGCGACGGTCGAGGTCCCGGTGCACTGGTTGAACGCGATGGTGGTGCCGTCCGGCGACCAGTCCGGGTTGTCGTGGGCGACGGCGTTCGACGTCACCTGGACCAGACCGCCGCCGGAGGTGTCGGCGACCCAGATCTGGCCGCCGCGGACGAACGCCACCCGGCTGCCGTCCGGAGAGAGCGCCGGGTTGGCGGCGTCACCGGCGATGCGGGTGAAGCCGCTCCCGCTGACGAAGCCGATCTCCGGGGTGCCGGTCGGGTTGCCGGCGCCGTCGTCGGCCTGCCGTTGGGCCACCACCTGCTGGCTGTCGGCGGTGTCCGGGTTCAGGTAGTGCCGGCCGTCGCTGGGTGAGACCTGGATCGGGTCGTTGTCGCAGCACTCGGGGGTGTTCAGCTCCAGCCGCCAGCGGTCGCCGGCCGGCTTCGCCGACCAGACGATGCTGGTGCTGTCGCCGATCCAGTGCGGGTCGCGGCGTTCCGTCTGCTGGCCGGGCGGGGCGATGGAGAAGCCGGTGTCGGCGTCGTCGTGGCGGAGGGTACGGATGTCGCCGAACTGGGTGACGAAGGCGGCCAGGCTGCCGTCGGGGGACCACGCGGCGTACCCGACCCGCACGAACGAGGTGCTGCGCACGGTGGTGCCGTCGGCGAAGGTGATGGCGGAGCCGCCGTCGCTCGCGGAGAGCATCGCCGCGGTGCCGCTGTGCCCGGCGGTGGCCGGGGCCGCGCCCGCGGTGACCGCCGCGGTCCCGGCGACGAGGAGGGAGACGGCGGCCAGGGCGACCGGCCGGCGGGTCAGGTGTGGAGGCAACACAACTTCCTCTCGCACGGGAGGAGTCAGAAAGCGGGCGCCCGAACGGCGCGTGCCTCGGACTCTAGGGGACGTGGAGGCGGCTCGCTGACCCTGGTGAGGCACGAAATGGGGGCAGCACGGGCGAAACGTTTTCTCTACAGTGGTGGCCCGTACGCGTCGTCCCCGCCGCCGCGACAGCCGGCGACCCGCGGTCCGCGACCGTTTCCGCAACGGGGGTTTCTCTTTGTCTCGACATCCACTTCGGCGGTCCGGCGGATTCGCCGCGGCCCTCGTGATCGCGTCGGGCGCCCTGGTCGCCGCGGCACCGCCCGCCTCCGCCAGCCTGCCCGGCAGCGGCAACGTGCTGACCATCGGCAACGGCAGCAGCACGGTGCGGATCCTGGGCGACTCGTCCCGGACCACGCTGACCAGCCCGGTCGGTGAGGCGATGCGGGACGTGTCGTGGTCGCCGGACGGCAGCCGGATGATCTACCTGAGCCCCGACCAGCGCATCCGGTCGGTGCGCTGGACGGGAGCGGCGAGCGTGGCGGACGTCGCCATCGCGCCGATCTCGGGCAACCAGCGGGCGGGCACCTCCTGGGTGGGCGACGGCGGCAGCATCGTCTGGGCCGAGAAGTGGGACTTCGACCAGCGGTGGACCATCCGGATCGGCCCGAGCACCTGGAGCGTCGCCTCGGAGCAGATCTCGCCGTACGGCACCGGCAAGCACTACCGGAACCCGGACGGCGGCCCGAACGGGCTGGTGGTGTTCCAGCGCGAGGACGACGACGGTGCGGGAAACCCGACGGGCCGCCCGGCGGTCATGCTGTACGACCCGCGCAAGCCCGACGGCAGCCGGGTTTCGCTGGTCAGCTCCAACGGTGCGAACCCGGCGCTGTCACCGGACGGCACCCGGGTCGCCTTCGTCCGGGACGGCCAGATCGTGGTGTCCGACCTGACCGGAGGCAGCGAGTGGGTGGTGGCGGGTAGCCCGCCGTTCCGCGACAACCCGGCCTGGTCCCCGGACGGCTGGACGATCGCGTACAGCCAGGAGGGCAAGGTCGGCACCGTCGGCATCGTGGCCGGCGACCAGCCGAAGATCGTCTCGGACGCCGCCGGGGTGCCCGCCTACCAGCCGCGCAACGCGGACCGGGTGGCCCGGCTCTCCGGCAGCAACCGGTTCACCACCGGTACGGCGATCTCGCGGTCGCACTGGGCGAGCGCCGCCGACCAGGCCGACCCGCGCGAGCGGGCCCGGACCGTGGTGCTGTCCCGCTCGGACACCTTCGCCGACGCGCTCGGCGGCTCCGCGCTGGCCGCGGCCAAGCACGGCCCGCTGCTGCTGACGCCGCCGACCGCCCTCCAGGCGGACACCGCCGCCGAGCTGACCCGGGTGCTGGCTCCGGGCGGCACCGTCTACCTGCTGGGCAGCCCCGGTGCGCTCTCCACCCAGGTGGCGGATCAGGTCACCGCGCTGGGCTACCAGGTGCGCCGGCTGGCCGGGCCGGACCGGTTCGCCACCGCCGTGGCCATCGCCCGGGAGATGCGACCCGAGCCCGACAACCTCGCGATGATCTTCGTGGCCACCGGGATGGACTTCCCGGACGCCCTGGCCGCCGGCGCGGCGGCCCGGAACTACGACTTCGCCGACATTCCGCGCGCCGTGGTGATGCTGACCAACGACGGCGTGATGCCGCAGGCCAGCCGCGACTACCTCGACTCGCTCGGCCCCGACCTGACCATCTTCGGCATCGGCCGGTCCGGGGCGCAGGCGGCGAAGTCGTACGACACCGACGCCTTGGAGGTGATCGGTGACGACCGGTTCGACACGGCCTCGCAGGTCGCGAAGATCTTCTTCGAGGGCCAGCGCTACGCCGGCGTCGCCACCGGCCTGGACTGGCCGGACGCGCTCGCCGGTGGGGCGCTGATGGGCACGCTCGACGGCCCGCTGCTGCTCACTCCGGGCACGGCCACCGACCTCGGCGCGGCGTGCCGGTCCACCCTGGACGAGACCAGCGGCGCGGTGCGGACCGGTGTGGTCTTCGGTTCGGCGGGCGCGGTCACCGACCGTCAGCTCGGGCAGGTCGGGTCCTGGCTCGGCGGCCCGGCGGGGGCCCGCACGGTGGTCAACCCGACGGATCTGACCGGGTTCCGCACCGCGCCGGCCCTGACCGCTCGGGCGGACCGGACCGGCGGCGTGGCGGACGAGAAGGCCGAGGCGGCGCGCCGGGCGCGGCTGGCCGGCTGAGCCGCATCGCGGCACGAGGGGCCCGGCCGGGTGTGGCCGGGCCCCTCGTCATTGCGGATACCAGCGCAGCTCGACGGTGTTGCCGTCCGGATCGCGTACGTAGATCGAGGTGGCGGTGCCGCGGGCGCCGAACCGCGACACCGGCCCGGTCAGCACCGTGAACCTCCCCGAGTCGATCACCGACTGCCAGTCCAGCGGCTCGACGACCAGGCAGAAGTGGTCGACGTTCGACCCGCTCGGCTCGCCCTCCACCAGGTCGATGATGGTGTCGGCGTTCACCCGTACCGAGGGGAATGGTGCCTCCCCGGCCCGCCACCGGTCCACCCGGACCGGTTCGAGGCCGAGGGTGCCGCAGTAGAAGTCCAGGGCCGGCTCGATCGCGGCGACGGTGAGCACCAGGTGGTCGAAGCCGGTCACTTTCACGCGGCTCACCGGTCGGCCAGCCCGTCCGCCGCGCGCAGCCAGCCGGTGAACAGCACCGGGTCGATCTCGTCGAGGGTGCGGAGCCGGACCGAGGCCATCCGCCGCGCGCCGGGCGCCAGCCGGCCGGTGCCGTCCACGATGTCCTGTCCGCGCCACAGCCCGAAGGTGACGTAACCGGCGTACGCCTTCAGCAGGCAGATCGGTGCCTGGCCCGGCCGGTCGCCGGTCCCCCAGACCGGGTGGCCGTGCCACACGGCGGCGGTGGCCGTCGGCAACCCGGCGTCGATGACGGTACGCAGCTTCTCGCCGACCTCGCGCAGTGGCTCGGGCAGGCCGGCCAGGTATGCGGTCACGGAGTCCATCGGGCTTCCTCTCGTCGAAGGGGTCACCTCCACCCTGGTCCGGTCAGCGGCTCGGACCAAGCCGCGATCGGGCTACGATCGTTGACCACGATTCAACGGTGGGGGCGGGATGCTGGAGCGGTACGAGATCGAGACGTTCCTGACGCTGTCCGAGGAGCTGCACTTCGGCCGGACCGCCGAGCGGTTGCGGGTGACCACGGGACGGATCAGCCACGTGGTGCGCAAGCTGGAACGCCGGATCGGCGCGCCGCTCTTCGAGCGCACCAGCCGGGTCGTCCGGCTCACCCCGATCGGCACCCAACTCGCCACGGACCTGCGCCCGCTGGTGGCCGGGATGGCCGCCGCCGTCGAGCGGGCCGTGGCGGCCGGTCGGGGGATCACCGGCGAGCTGCGGGTGGCGTACGTCGGTGAGTCGACCGCGCCGGCGCTGCTGCGGGCGGTCAGCCTCTTCGGCGAGCGGCACCCGGAGTGCGTGGTGCATGTCCACGAGGCGTCGCTGGTCACCACCCGGTCGAGCCTGCGCGACGGCTCGCTCGACGTGCTCATCGCGTCGTACCCCTTCGACGGGATGGCCAACGGGCCCGCGCTGCTCCGCGAGAACCGGGTCCTCGCGGTGGCCGCGGACCACCCGCTGGCCGGCGCCGAGTCGGTGTCGCTGGAGGTGCTGGGTGACCATCCGGTCGTGCAGTACCCGGCGGTGACCTCCGCCGAGTTCAAGCGCGACCGCACCCCGGACCGGACTCCCGCGGGCCGGCCGGTGCCGAAGGGACCGGCCGGCAACACCTTCTCCGAGCTGCTGGCCCTGGTCGCGATGGGGCGGGGCGTGCTGCCGGTCGGCGAACAGGCGCGGCACTACTACGCCCGGCCCGACATCGTGTACGTGCCGATCCGGGACGCGCCGCCGATCCTGCGCGGCCCGGTCTGGCTGGCCAGCAACACCACTGCCCGGGTACGCGAGTTCGTCCGGGCGGCGGTCGATGCCAATCCGCTCGCACCAATCCCACCTCCCCCGAACGGCCCGGTGATCAATATGACGGCGACCGGGGCAGCGGAATCGTCCGCCACCTTCTATGGTGTCGGGAGCACGCGCCGCCCCGCGCCGGAACAGCCGGCGGACGGGTGAACTGCTACGGCGCACTTTCTCAGCAGGGAGTTCCCTTGCGTTCACGTTCTCTTCGTAGGGCGACGGCACTCGCCTCCGCCCTCGCGGTGGGCTCGACCGCCTTCGCGGCCACCGGCCCGGCCCAGGCCAGCCTGCCGGGCACGGGCAGCGTCCTGACCACCTCCGACGGCGCCAACGTCATGAAGTTCTACGGCGACTCGTCCCGTACCTCGCTCAAGAACCCGTACCACACGATGACCGGTGCGGCATGGTCGCCGGACGGCGGCCGGGCCGCCTACATCGACCAGGACGGCGGCATCTCCTCGATCCGCTTCAACGGCGCGGGCGACATCCTCTACATCCTCCCGCCGGAGGATGGCGCGATCCGGAGCAGCGTGTCCTGGCGCGGCAACGGCAGCAGCGTCGTCTGGGCCGAGAAGGGCCCGGACGACGATGACCGCTGGGTCATCCGGGTGGCCCCCAGCTCGTCGAACTGGCTCGGCAGCCAGCTCACCCCCAACGACGGCGAGCACTACCGGAACCCGGACGGCGGCGTCCAGGGTCTCGTGGTGTTCCAGCGGCAGGACGACGACGGTAAGGGCGAGCCGACCGGCCAGTCGGCGGTCATGCTCTACAACCCGATCGGTCAGAACATCAGCCTCGTCGACGACAACGGGTCGAACCCGGCCATCGCCCCCGACGGCAAGCACGTGGCGTTCGTCCGCAATGGCCAGATCGTCGTCTCCGACCTGCTCGGCGAGAACGAGGTCGTGGTGGCGAGCGGCACCACGAACGACAACCCGACCTGGTCGCCGGACGGCACCCGGGTCGCCTTCAGCCGGGACACCGGCGTGGCCACGGCCCTGGTCGACGGCTCGCAGGCCGGGTCGCCGACCGTGGTCTCCGGCGCCGCCGGGGTGCCGGCGTACCAGCCGCGCAACAAGGACCGGGTGGTCCGCCTCGCCGGCACCAGCCGGTTCACCACCGCCACCTCGGCCTCGCAGTCGCACTGGGCCACCAACGGTGCCACCGGCGACGACCGCGAGCAGGCCAAGGTGGCCGTGCTGTCCCGGTCGGACACCTTCGCCGACGCGCTCTCCGGCTCGGCGCTCGCCGCCGCCAAGGGGGGTCCGCTGCTGATGACCCCGCCCGCCTCGCTGCAGCCGGACACCGCCAACGAGCTCAAGCGGGCGCTGGCCCCGGGCAGCACCGTGTACGTGCTCGGCAGCGAGGGCGCTCTCTCGGCGACCGTCTTCAACGCGGTCAAGGCCCTCGGCTTCAACCCGGTCCGGCTCGCCGGCACCGACCGGTTCAGCACCTCGGTGGCGATCGCCCGCGAGATCAACCCGAACCCGGCCCTGGTGCTGGCGGCGACCGGGATGAACTTCCCCGACGCCCTGGCGGCGGGCGCCGCGGCCGGCTCCTACGGTGGTGACGCCGTAGTGGTGCTGACCAACGACGCCAAGATGCCGGCGGCCACCAAGGCCTTCCTCGACACGCTGCCGGTCGACACCCGCACCCTCTTCGGCATCGGCCTGTCCGGCTGGCAGGCCACGAAGGCGTACGGCGACGCGAACCACGAGGACGTCGGCAAGGTGGTCGGCGACAACCGGTTCCACACCGGGTACGAGGTTGCCTGGACCTTCTTCGGTGGGCACAACTACGCCGGTCTCGCCACCGGCATGGACTGGCCGGACGCCCTTTCCGGCGGTGCCCTGATGGGCCGGGTCAACGGCCCGCTGCTGCTCACCTACGGCACCGGGACCGCGCTCAGCCCCGAGACCATCTGGGGCCTGGACGAGGCGAGCGGTTCGATCCGTACCGGCCTGATCTTCGGCTCGGCGGCGGTCGTGAACGACACCCAGCGGAACCAGATGGGTAGCTGGATCGGTGGCCCGCTCGGATCGTCCTTCCTGACCAACACGACGGATGTCGGGCTGCCGCTGGCGCCGGCCAAGACGGGCTCGGCCAGCCTGCGCTCGACCGACGCCACCGGCGCCAAGGCGGACGCCAGCACCATGCGTACGCCGGAAGAGGCGCTCGCGGCGGCCAACGCGCTGCAGGAGCGGCCGGCCAAGCGCTGATTGCACGGTAGAGACGAGGGGCCCGGTCGCGAGACCGGGCCCCTCGCTGCGTGTCCGGGTACGGCGGGTGAAGTGGGAGACCGTGGATGGGGTGACCGGCGTACGTCAATCCCCCCGTCCGGCAGAAGTGACCGCTTGATCCGGCGGACGTGCCTCCCGGAACGGACTGATTGCTCAGTAAGTAGCCGGATGCGGTCCGCCGCTTCCCCACGGCGCGCGTAGGTTGCTGCGGCGAACGGGCGTCGAACGGGGGAGGCAGCCATGAAGGACACGCCGCACGCGGGGGGACTGCCGCGCCGGCGGGTGTTGCGCGACGGTGCGATCATCGCCGCGTCCGTGCCCGCCGCCACGCTCGCGCTGCCGGAGAGCGGATCGGCCGCCGTGCCGGCGTTCGACCCGCAGCAACGGTTCATCCGGCTGGTCGGTGGCGGCAACGGCGTCATCTACGCGATCCAGCCGGACGGCGCGCTGCTCTGGTACCGGCACATCGGCTGGCAGACCGGGGCGGCCACCTGGGCGAGCGGTTCGGGTCGCCGGATCGGCACCGGGTGGAACCAGTTCCGCACCGTCCTCGGCGGCGTCGACGGCTCGCTGTACGGCGTCCGCGGCGACGGCTCGGTCCATTACCACCGCTACCACCTCACGGACGCGACGACCGGCGCCGGGACCTGGACGACCGCCGGCAGGATCGGCGACGGTTTCGACCGGTACCCCCTGGTGTCCGGCTTCAACGGTGTGATCTACGGCCAGAACCGCGCCGGTGATCTGTTCCTGCACCAGTACGACCCGCAGCTCCAGGGCTGGACGGTCGAGGCGCGCCGGATCGGCACCGGGTTCGCCGGCAAGCTGCTGCACGCCGACACCGACGGGGTCATCTACGCAAACAGCTACGGCACCCTCCTCTGGTATCGGTACCAGGACGGCCGCTGGGTGCCCGGGCGCACGCCGCTCCAGCTCCGCACCGGGTTCCGGGACTGCGGCCTCAACGACGGCGTGTGGTTCACCGGTCAGGGGTCGCTCTACACCGTCTCGCCGGACCCGGCCGCGAACAAGCAGACCGGCATCCTGATGTACCACCGGCTGTCGAACTACAAGACGGCCGGGACCGACGGGAAGGGGATCTGGATCAACAGCGGATCCGCCCGGAAGGTCGCCAGCGGTTGGACGATCCAGACCCGGGCGGCCCTGCAGGGGTACGCCAACACGACGAGCGTGACCCAGGGTGCGACGGCCCGGATCGCGGTCTCGACCGGTTTCTCGTCCCTCACCGCGTCCCTGGTCCGGCTGGCACCCAACCCGGGCGCGCCGGAGGTGGTGTCCGCCCCGGTCAAGGTGAGCGGTGGGGTGCAGGCGCTGCCAATCGGGTACCTCGTCTCCGGCTGCCGTTGGGCCGACCGGGTGCAGTTCCCCATTCCGGCCGACTGCCAGCCCGGCCTCTACGCGGCTCGGCTGGAGGGGCCCGACCAGCTGTACCGGTACGTGCCCTTCATCGTGCGCCCGGTCGCCCCCACCAATCGGGTCGCCGTGCTGCTGCCCACCTTCACCTACAACGCCTACAACGGGTGGGGCGGGCACAACCAGTACTGCACCGACTGGCCGGGCCTGCGTCCGCTCACCCTGCGGCGGCCGTCCACCGAACTCAACGTGGACGACCCCGGGATGCCCGATCACACCCTCTACTCCGACCTGCTGCTGATGCGCTGGATGTCGCGGCAGGGGTTCCTCTTCGACTGTTACGACGACGTCGACCTGCACGCCTCCGGCAGTTGGCTCTCCTCCTACCGGGTGCTCGTGCTCGGCAGCCACCCCGAGTACTGGTCCGAGGCGATGCGGCAGCACCTGGTCAACTACCAGGCGGGCGGCGGGCACATCATCTACGCGGGTGGCAACGGCATCTACGAGCGGGTCCGGGTGGACAGCGGCCGGACCACGGTCACGTACCGCCGGTCCACCGGCGGGCGCGACATCTACCCGGAGTTGGGGCTGCCCGCCTCACAACTGCTGGGCACGAACTACTACCACTCCGGGAACTACGCCCCGTACCGCGTCGTCAACGACCACCCGCTGCTCGCCGGCACCGGCCTCATCGTGGGCAGCAGGTTCGGCGCCACCGGCTACAACGGGGCGGCCAGCGGCTGGGAGGTGGACGGCCTGCGCGGCCTGGCCGGTGAGGCCGCCGAGTACCAGGTCATCGCCCGGGGTGAGAATGACGGCGGCGGCGCGGCCATGGTCTTCCTGGAGAAGCCCAACGGGGCGATGGTCTTCAGCGCCTCCTCGATCACGTTCGCCGGCGCACTCGACCAGGATCCGGCGATGTCGACCCTGTTCCTCAACGCCTTCCGCCGGATGCTGATGACTCGCCGCCCGGTCCGGCAGGCGTGGCAGCCGATGGAGCGGACCGCGCCGGCGCCGGCCATCAAGGAGCCGTCGCCCACTGAGTGACGGGCAGCGGCGGGTGACGGGATGACCGGTCGGCGGGATGCGCGTCCGCTCAGGCGGTGGCGGGTCGGGGCAGCGGCTCGGGTCGCGGGCCGGGCCGGGCGGCCCGGATCAGGGCGGCCGACGCGCAGAGCAGGCCGAGCAGGAAGAGGGGCGAAGCGGTGGGCAGGCCGAGCCACTCCCAGAGCGGGTGCCACTGCGGGTGCGGCAGTCGCACCTGGTGCAGCAGGAGGACCGGCGCGGCGGCCAGCGCCGGCCCGGCCCAGAGCCACATGGTGATCCAGTAGAGGATGGCCACCTCCCGCCGGGACTGGCTGCGCCGGCTCGCCCAGCCGAAGATGAACCAGCCGGTCAGCGCGCCCGCGAGGCCGGCGACCACCGCGGCCGGCAGGACCGCCGGCGGGGTCGTCCGGCGCAGCTCCAGGGTGAGGGACGAGCCGGCGGCGGCGGTCGGCAGCACCAGCCGCAGGGCGGTGTCGCCCCGGGTGGCGGTCAGCTCGACGTCGGGTCCGCCGCGGGCTCCGATGCCGCCCGTACGCCTGGCCGTCGGCGAGACCTGCCAGCCGGCCTCGGTCAGCCGCTGCCGGGCCGTGTCGAGAAGCTGCGTCGGGGTGGTCAGCGGCCGGTTGGTGGCGGACACCACCGTGCTGCCTTCCTGGTAGGCGCGCCCGCGCACCAGCAGCCAGGGCAGGCCCCGCACGCCGACGGGTTCGCCGCCGACCTCGAAGAGGGCGCCGGCGCTGTCGATCCGGATGGCGCGGTGACCGGGCAGCGTGCTGGCGAGCGTGGCGGCGGCTTCCGCCCGGTCGGGCTGGGGCCGGGAGGTTTCCCAGGCGGCGCGGGCGGCGAGGGCGGCGGTGAACAGGCCGCAGGTGAGCGCGGTGAGGGCGGCCCAGGCGACGACGGTGCGGCTGGCGGGCCGGCCGAGGCGGCAGCGGAGCCCGTTGCGGAGCAGGTTGAGCGCGGCGGCGACGGTGGGTCGGGTCCGTCCCGGCGGGGTGGTGTCCAGCAGCAGGCCGAGCAGTTCCTCGCCGCGTTCCCGCCGGTAGGGCCGGGGGTAGGCGAGCAGGAGCCGACGGTAGTGGTGGGTGAGCGGCACGGGTCTCCCCTTCGTCACGGGCGGGGCGGGCGGGGATGGGATCAGGTGGTGCGGGGGTGTAGGGCGCGCAGCCGGGTCTCGGCGGCGGTGGCGAGCTGGCGCAGCCGGGTGGTCTCGGCGCGGAGGGCGTCGAGGCCCGGCGGGGTGAGCCGGTAGTAGCGGCGGAGCCGGCCGTCCACCACCTCTTCCCGGTCGGGCTCCACGAGGCCCTGGGCGGTCAGCCGGTCGAGCGCGGTGTAGAGCGTGCCGGGCAGCAGGGTGACGCGCTGCTCGGAGAGCGCGGTCACCTCCTGGATGATCCCGTAGCCGTGCCGGGGACCGGCGGCGAGCGCGGTGAGGATCAGGAACGTCGGCTCACGCATCTGAGTCACACAGGCAACATATATAACTGATCGATACATCGTCAATCCCTTGACCCTGCCCCTGCGGCAAGGCCCAGCGTGGGTCGTGCCGGTCACCGGGACCGGCACGAGGAGGGTGGGACGGTGCGGTTGCTGACCATCGGTGCGTTCGCGCGGGCGGCCCGGCTGACGGCCAAGGCGCTGCGGCTCTACGACGAGCTGGGGCTGCTCGCCCCGGCCGCGGTCGACCCGCACTCGGGCTACCGCTACTACGCGCCGGCGCAACTCGACCGGGCCCGGCTGATCGCCGCCCTGCGGCGGGCCGGCATGCCACTGGCCGAGATCCGGACCGTCTGCGGTCTGGCTCCCGAGGCGGCCGCCGAGGCCGTCGACGGCTGGTGGCGCCGGGTCAGCGCCGACACGGCGGCCCGCGGCCGCGCCGTCGCGCTCCTCGTCGACCAGCTCACCGAGAGGAGCACCATCATGTCCGAAACCACCTTCCGGTACGCCGTACGCTGCGAGACCGGCGCGGTCCGCGACTCCAACGAGGACACCGCGTACGCCAGTGACGCCCTGCTCGCCGTCGCGGACGGGATGCGCGGTCCGGGCGGCGCCGCGGCCAGCACCGCCGCCGTGGACGCGCTCCGGCCGCTGGAACTGGCCGACGCCCCGGCCGCGGAGCTGCTCGGCACGCTGGCCGACGCGGTGGCCGCCGCCGAGCGGACGGTACGCGCGCACGGCACCGGCGAGCATCGGCCGGTCACCACCCTCACCGCGGTCCTGCGGCGGGGCACCCAGCTGGCGCTGGTGCACGTCGGGGACACCCGGGCGTACCTGCTGCGCGGGGGCGAGCTGTCCCGGCTGACCCAGGACCATACCTACGTGCAGTCGCAGGTGGACCAGGGAAACCTGACCCCGGCCGAGGCCGCGGCCCACCCGCAGCGGGCGCTGCTGTCCCGGGCGCTCGGGGCCGGCGCACCGGTCGAGGCCGACCTGGCGCTACGGACCGCGCTGGCCGGGGACCGCTATCTGCTCTGCTCCGACGGGCTTTCCGCGGTGGTGGCCCCGGAGACGCTGCGCGCCACGCTGGCCGACGCCGAGGATCCGGAGACCGCCGCCGGGCGCCTGGTCGAGCTGGCGTACGCCGGCGGCGCCCCGGACAACATCGCCTGCGTGGTGGCCGACGTGGTCACCGGTTAGTGTCCGACCCGGGACGTACCCTGGCGATCATGCGGATTGGCATCGTGATCCTGCCCGACCAGCGCTGGGCGGACTCGCAGCGGCGCTGGCGGCAGGCCGACGAGTGGGGCTTCGACCACGCCTGGACCTACGACCACCTGGGCTGGCGGGACCTGGTCGACGGTCCCTGGTTCGACTCGATGACCACGTTGACCGCCGCCGCCACGGTCACCTCCCGGGTCCGGCTCGGCACCCTGGTCGCGTCGCCCAACTTCCGGCACCCGGCGGCCTTCGCCCGCCAGGTGACCGCGCTGGACGATGTCTCGGGCGGCCGGCTGCTGCTGGGGCTCGGCGCGGGCGGCATCGGGTTCGACGCCACCGTGCTCGGCGGGGAGACCCTGCCGCCCCGGCAGCGGGTCGACCGGTTCGCCGAGTTCACCGAGCTGCTGGACCTGATCCTCCGGGAGGACGGCACCACCTGGCGTGGCGAGTGGTTCGCCGCGGTCGACGCCCGGAGCAATCCCGGCTGCGTCCAGCGGCCCCGGGTGCCGTTCGTGGTCGCCGCGAACGGGCCCCGCTCGATGCGCCTGGTCGCCCGGTACGGCCAGGGCTGGGTGACCACCGGCCTCGGCGGCGACGACCTGGAGGCCTGGTGGTCCTCGGTGGCCGACCTGGCCGGCCGGATGGACGAGACGCTGGCGACGGCGGGGCGGGACCCGGCCACCCTGGACCGCTACCTCTCGCTCGACTCGGCACCGGTCTTCTCGCTCAGCAACGTCGACTTCTTCGCCGAGCAGGTCGCCCGCGCGGCCCGGCTGGGCTTCACCGACGTGGTCACGCACTGGCCCCGGGCCAGCAGCTGGTACGCGGGCGACGAGGCGGTGCTGGTGGCGGCGGCGGACCTGCTGCCCGAGCTGCGCCGGCTCTGACGGTCCGGGTCCGGCGGGACCGCTCGGCTGCGACCGCCGGCGCCCGGCAGGGCCGCGCCCAGGGCCGGGTCAGGTGCCCAGGTCGCCGGTGGCGATGCCGCCGTCGCCGGCGGAGACCAGCCGGAACCGGATGCACACCACCTGGCTGTCGTCGTCGACCGGGAAGCCCACCCCGGTCCAGTAGCGGCGGTGGCCCTCCCGCCACTCCTCGATCGACCGGTCACCCTCACCCTCGGCGCGGGCGAACTCCCAGGGCACGTCGGCGAAGCGGACCACCTCGACGCCGGTGACCTCGACGACGCCGAGCAGCGCGTCGTGGTCGTCGACCAGGGCCAGCCGCTCGCCGACGTGCTCCAGTTCCTCGTTCTCCGTCGCGTACTCGTCGGTCAGCAGGCCGGCGGTGGCGGTCTTCACGCCGGCCAGCACGAGGGCGTTCAGGTTGGCGCGCATCTCACCGGGGTTGCCGAGAGCGAGGGTACGCAGTCCACCGATCCGGGGCCACATCCTGCCGAGGCTAGTGGCCGCCCGCCCAACCGTCGCGGGATTTCCCCCTGCCCGGTGCTGGAAGGCCTGGTCAGATGAGGTGCCCGGCGTAGGCCGCGGCGGTCAGCACCGTCGCGTCCCCGCTCGTCGCGTACGCGTCGAGCACCGCGTCGGCCAGCTTCACCACGTGCTCGTCGCCGTGCCGGGCCGCCCGGGCGAACACCTCCGCCGGCTCGGAGGCGACCGTGGCAGGTCGCGGCGCGGCCGGTGTCGATGGGGCGTACACCGAGGTCACGGCGGCCGTGGCCGACCAGGCCGCGGCGACGCTCGGCGCCCATAGCGCCGGATCCAGGGCCGGCAGGGCGCGGAGCACCGCGGTCGGCGCGGTCACCGCGTGCACCAGCATCACCGGGTTGCCGTGCCCGAAGCGCAGGTAGTCCAGTCCGGCCCGGTACGCCAGCTCGGTGAGCGTCCGTTCGGCCTCCGCCGGGTCGGCCGGCGGGCGCAGCGCCGCCGCCGCGCCGGACCAGTCCGGTACGTCCGGCAGCCGGGCCAGCCGTTGCCGGATGCCGCCGGTCTGCTCGGGGATGCGGGGCACCCCGGCCAGTGCCGTGGCCACGTCCGAGCGGCCGGTGAGCGGGCCGGCGGCGGGCACCGGCTGCCAGCGGGCGGCCCAGTAGCCGAGCGCCTGGCCCAGCTCGGCGAGGCGGGCCGGGTTCACCCCGTCGGTACGCAGTACCCGGACCGCGTGCCCGACCCGGATCACCCCGTGGGTGGCTCCGGCCGCGATGCCCGGCAGCAGCCGCGGCCACCACCGGCCGAGCACCTCCTGCCACGGGTGTTCGCGCAGCTCGCGGTCGAAGTGGGCGAGCCAGTCACCGGCCCGCTTCGGGTCGCCCAGCGCGGCCCGCCAGTCGTCGACCGGTCGCAGCCCGCGCGGCAGCTCGTCCAACCGGCGCAGGTAGCCGTCCAGCCAGCGGTGCACGCGGTTGCCGTGCCCGTGCCGGACCAGCGCCTCGGCCGCCATCGGTCCGTGGTTGGAGAGCCAGCCCTCGAACTCGGGGCCGGTCCGGTGCAGCCGTTGGTACGCCTCGTCCAGAATGCCGTCGTCCATGCGGCGATCCTCGATGGTGAACCGCCGTTGAGGTCAAGCGTCAGCCGGGCAGCGAATCTCCGGTGAGCAGCGCGCGCAGCCCGAGTCGGGCGGCGACCTCGGGCGGACAGGTCGCCACGAGGGCGGCGGCGCCGACCACCCGCGCCCCGGTGGCCGCGACCAGCCGGCCCAGCGCCTCGATCTGGGCGCCGCTGTCCACCCAGTCGTCGACCAGCAGCACCCGGTCGTCGGGGCTCAGCCGGTCCCCGTCGACGCCGAGGCGCAGTCGCCGGCCCCGGTGGTCCGGTGGCGTCTCGGCCCAGCGCGTCGCGCCCAGCCGCCGCCGCTCGCCCCCGTCCTTGTACGCGGGCAGGAAGCCGGCCCCGGTGGCCACCGCGACCAGCGGTCCGAGCAGCAGCCCGGTCACCTCGGGGGCGATCACCACGGTCGGGCGGGCGGCGGGGCAGAGGCCGGCCAGGGCGGGCCCGAGGCCGGCCAGCACGGTCGGATCCCGCCACCAGGCGGAGATGTCGCTGACCAGGTGGCTGCTGTCCGGGCCGGGGTCGACCCAGCGGAACAGCTCGATCAGGCGTCGGCGTAGCACGTCGTCCATCCTCGGGCACCGCCGCCAGGCCGGGCGGTACGGCTTCGGCCAGGGCTCCTTCGGCCGAACGGCCGACCGGTACCGGCTCGATCGGCTACACGTATCCGGGGAAATATGGGCATACCACCATGATCACGTTGACGTCGGAAGTGCTTCTCTCGTTACGGTCCCACCCGGTTTGTTCCGCTGACGAAAGGACCGGGCGGTGGCTGCTAGGCACCTTCGTACCCGCAAGTTCTCCTCGCCCGCCGGCATCGCCGCGACCGCGGCCGTCGGCGTGGTGCTCGCCGTCGGCGGCACCGTCGGCGCGGTGCGGCTCACCGCGGCCGAGCCCGCCGCCGAGCCCGCCGTCGTCGAGGCCCTGCCCAGCACCCTCGCGCCCAGCCCGACCTCGCTCCCGCCCAGCCCGTCGGCCGCGCCGAGCGGCAGCCCTTCCCCGACCGCGAGCCCGAAGGCGACCCGGACCCAGGCGGCGTCCCGGAGCAAGGCGCGGACCTCCAGCCCGAAGCCCACGGCGAAGAAGACCACCCCCGCCCCGAAGGTCGTCGACAGCGGCAGTTGCGGCGCGTCCTTCTACGACGAGGGGCAGATGACCGCGAACGGCGAGACGTTCAACCCGGACGCGCTGACCGCCGCGCACAAGACGCTGCCGTTCAACACCCGGGTGCGGGTGACCAACCCGGCCAACGGCAAGTCGGTCGTGGTGCGGATCAACGACCGGGGCCCGTACATCGACGGCCGCTGCCTCGACCTGTCCCGCGCCGCCTTCGCGGCCATCGCCGCCACCAGTCTGGGCGAGGTGACGGTCCGCTACGAGGTCCTCGGCTGACCCGGTGGCCGGCGGCGATCGGGCCGGCGTGGTGGACCGGCCGGGCAGAACCTTCTCGGACGACGGGCCAGCTTCATTCACGCGTTCACGTCCATCAGGCATGCTGTCCGATGTACGCACGCATCCCTTCCAGTCGGGCCGCGGCCCACTGAGCCCCGGATCCCGCGCCGGACTCGGCGCGGCCCTCGCGCTGCTCGCGGCCGTCTCCGCCGTCGAGCTGGCGGACGGCCGGGCCGCGCACTACCTGGCGCTGATGGTGGCCGCGCCGCTGCTCGCCGCCGCGTTGGCGTCCTGGCGGGTGGTGCTCGCGCTCGGTGTCCTGGCCACCGGCATCGCCGCGGCCTTCGCGCTCGTCGAGCGGACCGCCTCCCTGGTCACCGCCGTCAACGTCGCGGCCGTCGCCCTCGCCGCCGCGATCGCGGCCGCCGTGGCGGCGGTACGCCAGCGGCAGGCCGAGCAGATCGGCGAGCTGTCCCGGCTCGCCGCGGTCGCCCAGCAGGCGGTGCTCCGGCCGCTCGGCCCGGAGGTGGGGACCGTGGCGGTGGCTGCCCGGTACATCTCGTCCACCGCGACCGCGGAGATCGGCGGCGACCTGTACGAGGCGATGGACACCCCGTACGGCGTCCGCATGATCATCGGGGATGTCCGCGGCAAGGGACTCGACGCGGTCCGGCTGGCCAGCATCGTCCTCGGCTCCTACCGGCACGTGGCGTACGAGCGGGCGGACCTGCGCGCGGTGGTGACCGACCTGGACCGGGCGGTGGCCCGCAACGTGGGTGACGAGGACTTCGTCACCGCCGCACTGGTCGAGGAGCGGGGCGGCACCCTCACGATCGTGAACTGCGGGCACCCGGCGCCGCTGCTGCTGCGCCGGGGCGAGGTGATCCCGCTCGAACCGCCGGCCCCGGCGCCGCCGCTGGGCTTCATGCCGGTGGTCCGGCCCCGGGTGGAGCGGCTGGAGCCCGGCGACCGGCTGCTGCTCTTCACCGACGGCCTCGGCGAGGCCCGGCGGGACGGCGAGTTCTTCCCCACGGCCGACCGGGCCTGGCGGCTGCTCGGGCACGGCACGGTCGCCGACGGGCTGGCCTCGCTGGAGACCGCGCTGGTCGAGTGGGTGCACGGCCGGCTGGACGACGACATCGCGCTGGTCCTGATGGAGTACGCCGGCCCCCGCAGCGGCGTGACGGCGGCCGTGCCGAGCTGGGAAGTGGGCGCGGCGGAGAGCTGATCCGGGCCGTACCGTCGGGTGAACCGGGACTGTGTAATCGCTGTCACTTCGGAGATCGGCTTGTCGTTGGCTACCGACGAGTAATAGAGTCGCGGTTACTGATCGGTAACACCTGTCCGGAAGCGGGGCCAGCGAGCATGACCCACTACAAGAGCAACCTCCGGGACCTCGAGTTCAACCTGTTCGAGGTCTTCGGGGCGGACCGGACGTTCGGCCAGGCGCCGTTCACGGACCTGGACGTCGACACCGCCCGTAGTTTCCTCTCCGAGGTGGAGCGCCTGGCCCGCGAGGATCTGGCCGCCAGCTACACGGACAGCGACCGCAACCCGCCGGTCTTCGACCCGGCGACGCACACCGCGCCGCTGCCCGAGTCGTTCAAGAAGTCGTTCCAGGCGTTCATGGACTCCGAGTTCTGGCGGCTGGACCTGCCCGAGGTGCTGGGCGGCACCAACGCCCCGCGCGCCCTCTGGTGGTCCCTGGCCGAGCTGGTGCTCGGTGCCAACGCCCCGATCTGGATGTACGCCTCCGGCCCGTCCTTCGCGCACGTGCTGCACGTCGAGGGCACCGAGGAGCAGAAGAAGTGGGCCCGGCTGTTCATCGAGAAGCAGTGGGGCTCGACCATGGTGCTGACCGAGCCGGACGCCGGCTCGGACGTGGGCGCCGGCCGCACCCGGGCGATCCAGCAGCCCGACGGCTCGTGGCACATCGAGGGCGTGAAGCGCTTCATCACCTCCGGTGAGCACGACCTGAGCGACAACATCGTCCACTACGTGCTGGCCCGCCCGGTCGGCGTGGAGGGCGTCGGCGGCCCGGGCACCAAGGGCCTGTCGCTGTTCGTCGTGCCGAAGTACCACTTCGACGCCGAGACCGGCGAGCTGGGCGAGCGCAACGGCGTCTACGCCACCAACGTCGAGCACAAGATGGGCCTGAAGGTCTCCAACACCTGCGAGCTGACCTTCGGCGAGCACGGCGTACCGGCCAAGGGCTGGCTGCTGGGCGAGAAGCACGACGGCATCCGGCAGATGTTCATGATCATCGAGTACGCCCGGATGCTGGTCGGCACCAAGGCCATCGCCACCCTCTCCACCGGCTACCTGAACGCCCTGGAGTACGCCAAGAACCGGGTGCAGGGCGCCGACCTGATCCAGCAGGCCGACAAGACCGCGCCCCGGGTGACCATCACCCACCACCCGGACGTGCGCCGCTCGCTGCTCCTGCAGAAGTCGTACGCCGAAGGCCTGCGCGCGCTGGTCTGCTACACCGCCAGCTGGCAGGACAAGGTCGCCATCGCCGAGGCGGCCGGTGACGAGAAGGGCACCAAGCTGGCCAAGCGGGTCAACGACCTGCTCCTGCCGCTGGTCAAGGGCGTCGGCTCGGAGCGGGCGTACGAGCTGCTCGGCCACGAGGCGCTGCAGACCTTCGGCGGCTCCGGCTTCCTCCAGGACTACCCGCTGGAGCAGTACGTCCGGGACGCCAAGATCGACACCCTCTATGAGGGCACCACGGCCATCCAGAGCCTCGACCTGATCTTCCGGAAGATCGTCCGGGACAACGGCAAGGCCCTGATGGCGGTCGCCGCCGAGATCCAGGAGCACATCACCTCCGAGGCCGGCAACGGCCAGCTCAAGGAGGAGCGGCAGGCGCTCGGCAAGGCGCTCGCCGAGATCCAGAACATCCTCGGTGTGATGACCGGCTGGCTGGGCGAGGCGCAGGCCGGTGACACCCGCGCGCTCTACAAGGTCGGCCTGAGCAGCCGCCGGTTCCTGCTGGCCATCGGCGACCTGGTGGTCGGCTGGCTGTTGCAGAAGCAGGCGGACGTTGCGTTGAAGGCGCTCGGTGGCGAGGTCTCCGCGACCGACAAGGCGTTCTACACCGGCAAGGTGGCCGCCGCCCGGTTCTTCGCCCGCGAGGTGCTGCCCCGCATCGGCGCGGACCGGCGGATCATCGAGGGCACCGACCTGGAGATCATGGACCTCCCGGAGGAGGCATTCTGATCCCCTCCGGGGTGATCTGACCGGTTCGACCTCCGGACGGCGGCCGG
>NZ_KQ058891.1 GCF_000982955.1 Micromonospora sp. HK10
CGGCCGGGTGCGCGGCCGGCCACCCGGGCTCGCCGATTCGGTGCGGTGGACCGGGTAGGCCGGCCGCCGGACGGGTATCCGTGCCCGGACCACGACAGGACCCGCCCAAGAGCCACCGCACGGGGGAGTGCAGCGCACATGGGCATTGGCAGCGCCATCTTTCTCATCGCGCTCGGCGCGATCATGACCTTCGCCATCCGGGCCAACGTCTGGTGGATCGACCTGCGCGCGGTCGGCTGGGTGTTCATCCTGGCCGGGCTGGGCGTCCTGCTCACCACGCTCTGGTTCTGGCAGGACCGGCGCAAGCGGGCGCGCACGCTCATCGTGGAGGAGAACCGGCTTTCCCACCCGACCGCGATGATGCCGCCGCCGCCCGACCCGCCGCCGCCCACCGCGCCGCCGTCCTGACCGGCGCCCCGCCTCTCGATCGCCTCCCAGGCGATCCCGGCGACCCGGCGGAACCCAGCCGGTTTGCGGCGGCCGGTGGCTTTCCGGCAGCCCGCAGCACCAATCTGCGGCAGGTGGTGGCTTTCCGGCAGGCCGTAGCACCGATCTGCCGCAATCGAGGGCTGATCACCTGCCCGGCGCAACCGGCCGGCGGCTCAGCCGCGGGCGGTGGCTTTCCGGCAGCGCGTAGCGCCAATCTGCGGCAGGTGGTGGCTTCCCAGCAGGCCGTAGCACCGATCTGCCGCAACCGGGGGCCGAGCACCTGCCCGGCCGGGCGGGTCAGCCGCGGGCGGTGTGGCGGGCGGTGATCGGGGCGACGCCGCCGGTCAACCCCGCCCACGGGGTGGTCGGGCGGTGTACCGCCAGATCGGTGGTCCGCAGCCCCTCGGGATCCGCACGGGCCGGGTCGAGCAGGGCCGACAGCAGCGAGATCCCGGGATTGTGGGCGACCAGCAGCACCGTGCCGATGTCCGCCGGCACTGAGCGCACCAGCTCGAGCAGGGCCTCCGGCCGGGCGTCGTACGCGGCCGGCTCGTAGCGCACGGTGGGCAGCGGTCCGGCCGGTCCCCCCTCGTCCGGGGACCCCGTCATGCCCAGCTCCACCCCGTGCCAGGTCTGCCGGGTGCGCAGCGCCGGGGAGCAGAGCACCAGGTCGGGAAGGAGCGCGTGCCGGGCCAGCCAGGCACCGGCTGCGGACGCGTCGGCGTGTCCGCGTACGGTCAGCGGGCGCTCCATGTCCGGCCTGTCCTGATTCTGTTCGGCCTTGGCGTGCCGGAGGAGCAGCAGTGTGCGCGCCTCGATCCTGCCGTCCGTCATGTGCCCAGCTTGCCTGATTGGCGATCTGCGTGCCTGGGTAAGTCGATGGATGCCGCTACCTCATCCATGGCCGCGGCGGGTAGGAAACGCCAGCAGGACGCCAAGGAGGCGACGTCATGGGCATCGGTGCCAGCATCTTCCTGATCGCGGTCGGCGCGATCTTCGCGTTCGCCATCAACGCCAACCTCGGGTGGCTCGACCTGAACGTCGTGGGTTGGGTGCTCATGCTCGTCGGACTGGTGGGCCTGATCCTCACCATGTACTTCTGGAGCAGCCGCCGCCGCGCGGTGGTCGCGCCGGTCCGCGAGCGCGTCGTGGCCGAGCCGGCCGTGCCGGTCCAGGACGACCGGGTGGTGCGCGAGGAGTACCGCGAGGTGCGCCGCCCGGGTTACCCGGCCTGACAGATTTCCGCAGACATCGAGGGCCCCGCAACGGCGCGGGGCCCTCGCTCCGCGTCGTCAGGCGCTCCACAACGGGGAAATCCTCAAGGCATCGGCGCCACGCGGTACCCGTCGGGCGCCGCGGCCCGCCGCAGCCGCTACCCGGACGCCGGCCGGGTCAGGCGAAGAGCGCGAAGTAGATCGCCACGTGGTGGCAGATCGCCGCGAGCAGGGTGCAGGCGTGGAAGAACTCGTGGTGGCCGAACACGGTCGGCCACGGGTTCGGCCGGCGCAGCGCGTAGAAGATCGCGCCCACGCTGTAGATCGCGCCGCCGACGCTCAGCAGCACCAGCGCGGTGACCCCGCCGGCGTGCAGGATCTGCGGCAGCATCGCCACCGCGACCCAGCCGAGGGCCAGGTAGAGCGGCGCCGACACCCAGCGGGGGGCGTGCGGCCAGACCTGTTTGAGCCCCACTCCGGCCACCGCGCCGCCCCACACCAGGCCGAGCATGATCGCGGCGGGCCGGGGTGCCAGCAGCAGGGCGCAGAACGGGGTGTACGTACCGGCGATGAACACGAAGATCATCGAATGGTCCAGCCGGCGCATCACCTGGTAGCCGCGTTCGGACCAGACCCGGCGGTGGTAGAGCGCGCTGGTGCCGAAGAGGCCGCACACGGTGAGGCTGTAGATGAGGCAGCTGACCAGCGGCGCCCAGCCGGGGCGGGTGGCCGCTACCGCGCAGAGCACGATGCCGCAGACGAGGGCGGCGAAGAACGCGTACGTGTGGAGCCAGCCCCGCATGCGGGGCTTACCGATGTCGACCGGCTTGAGTCGAAGCGGTGCGGAGGTGGTCACGGCATAAGGTTACGGCAGCGTAGGTTACTTGTAAGTAGTGGCGTGCACCACGCGCCTCCCGGAGGATGGCGGGATGCGGATCCGTCCCGTCGGCGCGCACGCCCTGCTGCTGGACTGCGACGACCCGGCCCAGGTCGAGGCGTGGCGCGCCGAGCTGTGGCGCCGCCGGGCCGCCGGTGACCTGGCCGCCGTCGAGATCGTCCCGGCGGCGGCGACCGTGCTGCTCGACGGCGTACCCGATCCTGGGGCGACCGCCGCGCGGATCGCCGGCTGGACCCCGGCCGACGGCGTCGCCGCCGGCGGCTCCGCCGAGGTCGAGGTGCCCACCGTGTACGACGGGACCGACCTGCCGGCCGTCGCCGCGCACTGGGGTGTCGAGGTGCCGGCCGTGGTGGACCGGCTGCGGCGGACCGAGTTCCGGGTGGCCTTCTGCGGCTTCGCACCCGGGTTCGCCTACCTGACCGGGCTGCCGGCGGAGCTGGCCGTGCCCCGGCTGGCCACCCCGCGTACCCGGGTGCCGGCCGGCTCGGTCGCGCTCGCCGGCCCGTACGCGGGCATCTACCCGGCCGCCTCGCCCGGCGGCTGGCTGCTGGTCGGGCGGACCGACCTGGTCCTCTTCGACCCGCACGCCGATCCGCCGGCGCGGCTCACCCCGGGCACCCGGGTCCGGCTGGTGGCGGCCCGGTGAGCGCCACGCTCGAGGTGTTGCGGGCCGGCGCCCTCACCACCGTGCAGGACCTCGGCCGGCCCGGATACGCCCATCTCGGCGTGCCCCGCTCGGGAGCGCTCGACCCGGCCGCGCTGCGGCTG
>NZ_KQ058892.1 GCF_000982955.1 Micromonospora sp. HK10
CCCGGATCCGCCCGCCCGGCGCGACCGATCCGGTCGTGCTCGGTGGCGGCCTGCTCACCGGCGGCACCCCGCTGGCCGGTGCGGTCCGGGCCGAGCTGACCCGGCGATGGCCGGACGCGCCGCTGCACGCCGCCGGCGACGGCGCCGCCGCGGCCGCCTGGCTCGCCGCCCGGGACCTGCCCGAGGTCACCGACCCGGCGGCGCTGCACGCGCTCCTGGTCCCGGCAGCCTGACCGCGCCCGCCCACCGGCGCCGATGCCGCTGGGCGGGCGACGCCGCTGGCTGACCAGCCCCGGCTGGCTGCGCGGCTGTCAGGCGAGGGCGGCGAGGGCCTGCTCAAGGCGGGACCAGACGTGACTGCGCCAGCCGCCGTCGAGCAGGGTGAAGGTGCGCCGCTGCACCGGGTCGTCCGGGTCGAAGCCGGCATGCTCGAGGAAGAGCCGGGTGCCCCGCCCCTCCGGCACCAGCGACCAGCTGACCACGGTGTCAAGCCGGCCGCCCCGCCAGGCCCAGCGCAGTCGGCGCGGCTCGTCCAGCTCCAGCACCTCGCAGTGCACGACGCCGTCGAAGCCCTGCCCCGGCCGCGGGGTGGTCCGGAAGGTGAAGCGGTGCCCCGGAACCGGCCGGAAGTCGTTCGGCATCAGCCAGCGGGCAAGCAGATCGGAATCGGTCAGCGCCCGCCACACCTTCGCCGGCGGATGGGCCAGGAACTGGTCCACCGACACGGTGGTCCGCTCAGTCATCGGGCAGGCCGTCCAGCACGTCACGCAGATCCGCGAGGCGGGACCGCCAGAACCGCTCGTACGGGCCGATCCAGTCGGCCACCTCGCGCAGCGGCTCGGGGCGCAGCGCGTAGAACCGCTGCCGGCCGACCGGCTGTTCGGTGACCAGACCGGCGTCCTTGAGCACCCGCAGGTGCTCCGACAGGCTCGGCCGGCGCATGTCGAAGTGGTCGGCGAGCTGCTGCACCGGCTGCTCCCCCCGTTCCAGGAGCAGCCGGAGCAGTTCGCGCCGGGTCGGGTTGGCCAGCGCCGCGAAGACGTCCGCCACGTCAGACCCGGGTCGACTGGAGCACGATGCCGTTGCCATCGGGGTCGTCGAAGGTGACGTACCGGCCCCACGGGGCCGTCTGGATGATGCCGTCGTCGGCGAAGACCACGCCCCGCTCCCGCAGCCGGGCCACGTCGGCGTCGAGGTCGTCGGTCTCCAGCACGAGACCCTTCAGCGAGCCGGGTGCCATGGTCGGGAACCAGGTGACCAGGGTCAACGCGGTGTCCGCGCCCTTCGGGGCGACCTGGATCCAGCGGCCGCCCGGGCCCATCGGGTTGTCGAAGATGAGGTCGAAGTCGAGCAGGTCGACATAGAAGTCACGGGCCCGGTCCTGGTCGCTGACGGGTACGGAGACGAGCTTCACGTGGGTCACGGTCATGGCCACCACAATAGGTAGGAGATTTCCTACCAGTCAAGCGGCGAACGGGCCGGCCGACCCGCGTCGACCGGCCCGTCCGCGGTGGAACCGTCAGGCGTTCGGGTGGCCGGGCCACCCCTGCTGCTGGCCGTACTGACCGGGCTGGCCCTGCGGGCCGGGGGCGTACCGGCCCGGCGCGGACTGGCCGTACTGGCCCTGCGCGGGCTGACCCTGGCCGTACTGGCCCTGGCCGGGCTGACCCTGGCCGTACTGGCCCTGGCCGGGCTGACCGTAGTGGCCCCCGCCGGGCTGGCCCTGGCCGCCGTACTGGCCCTGGGCGGGCGGGGCGTACTGGCCCTGCGGGGCCGCGCCGTACGGCGCCGGCTGGCCCGGCGCGGCCGGCCAGCCCTGGTTCGGCTGCTGGCCGGGGGCCGGCTGCCCGTACGGGGTCGGCTGACCGTACGCCCCGGGCTGGGGCGCCCCGGCGAACTGCTGCCCGGCCGCCTCCTCCCGCGCCTGCTTGCGCGCCTTGACCGCCTGCACGATCAGCAGGATCGGCAGGATGAAGACGTAGATGAAGACCCGGTACTCACCGCCGTCGAAGAGAAACAGCAAGTAGAAGCCGTAGCAGAAGAAGGCCACACCGGCCACGACGTCGATGACCCGGGAGAGCTTGGACTGCTCCTTGACCAGCAGGCCGACGGCGACCATCGCGATGCCGCCGAGCAGCAGGAGCAGATCGTAGATGAGGAAGAACATAGGATCCCTGTCGATCGATGAAGATGCCGGCCCACGATAGGGGAACCGTCACCGGTCGCGCTGTCCCGTTGCCTGTGGCAACCGCCTCACTTGAGCTGACCTGCGGTGAGTCCGGTCTGGATCTGCCGCTGGAACGCGACGTACACCGCGAGCACCGGCAGGGTGGCGATGGTGAGGCCGGCGAACAGGCCGCTGAAGTCGCCCTGGTAGCCCTGGCTGACCGCGAGCGCGGTGAGTCCCTGCGCCAGCACCCACTTGGAGTCGTCGCCCTGCATGAGCACCTGCGGCAGGATGAACTGGTTCCAGTGGCTGAGGAAGTTGAAGATCGCGACGCTGATCAGTCCCGGTCGCGCCATCGGCAGCATCACCCGGAAGAAGAGCCGGAAGTGACCGCAGCCGTCGATCAGCGCCGCCTCCGCGATCGAGGTCGGCAGGGTCCGGAAGAAGGCGGTCAGGAAGAACACCGTGAACGGCAGCGAGTAGGCGGCGTAGACCAACATCAGCCCGGTCCAGGTGCCGAACAGCCCGGCGTTGCGCACCACGAAGAAGAGCGGCACCAGGGCGAGGAAGACCGGGAACATCATGCCGCCGACGAACAGGTAGTAGACCGCCTGCCGGCCCCGGAACTCGTACCGGGCGAAGACGTACGCGGCGGTGGCGCCGAGCAGCATGGTGAGGGTGAGCGAGCCGGCCACCACCACGCCGCTGTTCAGGAAGTACCGGCCGATGTGCGCCTCGGTCCAGGCGCGGGACCAGTTCTCGAAGCGCAGCGCGCCGGGCAGCCCCCACGGGTGGGAGAGGATCTCGCTGTCGCTCTTGAACGAGCTGAGGAACATCCAGAGCAGCGGGAGCGCGGTCAGCGCCGACCAGAGCAGCAGGAAGCCGTGCGAGAAGGCGTTCGCGACGCCCAGTTCGCGGCGGGGCCGCCGGTCCTCCCCAGAGGACGGCTCGGGCGTCTCGGCGGCGGTCGTCGCCGGGCGGTCCATGGTGGTCACGAGTACTCGATCCGATCACGACGGCCGGTACGCAGCGCCAGCACCGCGACCGACAGGGTCAGGAACAGCATCACCACGCCGATCGCGGAGGCGTAGCCGAACTTGCTCTCGCTGCCGAACGCGGTCTCGTACATCCGCAACCCGATGACGTCGGAGGAGAAGTTGGGGCCACCGTTGGTCATCTGCTGGACCAGGATGAACCCGTCCAGCGCGGCGATGGCCAGATAGATCCAGGCGACCTGCACGGTGTCCCAGAGCAGCGGGACGGTGACCCGGCGCAGGGTGGTCCACCGGGACGCCCCGTCGAGCATGACGGCCTCGTAGATGTCGCGCGGGATGGCCGACATGGCCGCGCCGAAGAGCACCACATAGAACCCGACGTTGCTCCAGACCATCACCGCCAGCACGCACCAGAAGGCGGTGCGGGGGTCGCCGAGCCAGGTCGGCGCGGGCAGGCCGAGCGCCCGGAGCGCGCCGTTGAGCAGGCCGTTGTTGGGGTGGTAGACCTCTTTCCAGAGCAGGGCGATGATCACCACCGAGAGCACCTGCGGGAAGAAGTAGACCATCCGGTAGACCGCCGTGCCGCGGACGCCGGTGACGCCGGCCCGCCCCTTGCGGCCGCCCATGTTGAGCATGGTGGCGAAGAACAGGCCGAGCGCGATGGTCAGCACCGGCACCACGGCCAGCATGATCGCGTTGTTCTTGATCGCGTTCCACACCTGGCCGTCGTGCCACAGCGTCCGGAAGTTCGCCATCCCGACCGGGTCGGCGTGTGCCGAGTAGCCGAGCCAGTTGGTGGTGGAGATCTGAAACGCCTGCAGGTACGGCGAGAGCACGAAGATGCCGTAGAGCAGCAGTGGTGGCACCAGGAAGGTGATGATCAGCGGGTACTTGCCATGTCTCACGAGAAGGACCTACTCCCCCAGCAACGGACCGGTGGGGGCGGGACGGGCCCGCCCCCACCGACCGGACGTTACGCGGCCCGCTTGTACTTCTTGATCGAGCTGTCCTGAGCGATCGAGTCGGCGCCCTTCTGGCACGCGTCGAGGAACGCGGCCGGGTTGCTCCGCCCGCTGAAGAACTCGCCGCAGGCGGCGTCGACCAGCTCGCGCTCGAGCTTGCGGTAGTAGTTGTTGTAGACCCAGTTGAAGCCGTTGCTGCCGGAGGCGTCCAGCGCCTTGACCACACTGGTCAGGCCGAACGGCAGCTCCACCCCCTCGGTCGAGCCGGCCACGACGGTCAGGCTGGAGACCTTCTTGGTGAAGTCCTGGGCGCCCTTCTTGGAGAGCATCACCCGGAAGTACTCCAGGCCGCCGGCGACGTTCTTGCCCTTCGCCGGCACCATGAACGGCTCGCCGGCGGTGCCCCGGATCGCCTCGAACGGCAGCTTGTCGCCGCTGCCCAGGCTCGGCGTCGGCGCGATGGTCATGTTGAAGCCCGCCGGGGTGACCTTGGCCTGCTCGTTCTCCAGCCAGGAGCCGCAGGAGATGAAGGCGGCCTTGCCCTGGCACCAGGCGGTCTGCGACTGGATGTGGTCCAGGCCCGGCGAGCCGTCCAGGATGTACTTGTCCTTGACGATCTGGTACCAGGCGTCGGCCGCCGCCTTCATGGCGTCGGACTTCCAGGCGTTCGGCTCGAGGTTGTCGATCGCGGTCGCCACCGAGGGACCGCCGAACTTGATCGCGGTGGCGATCAGCGGCCAGCTCATGTAGCGGGGGTGCTTGCCCGCGTACGTCCAGGGGGCGATGCCCGCGGCCTTGATCTGCTTGCAGAGCGCGATGTGCTCGTCCCAGGTCTTCGCGTACTGCCAGCCGCGGTCGGCGAAGAGCTTGGTGGAGTGCCAGATGCCGTACGCGGTGTAGGTGTAGTTGAGGACCAGGAACTTCCCGTCGTACGAGCCGACCTCGACGGCGCCGGGCAGCAGCGTGTCCCGCACCTTCTTGCCGGGCTGGTCGAGGCTCGGCGCGTCGAGCAGCTCGCCCAGGTCGGCGATCGCGTTCTGGCTGACCAGCCCGTTGAAGTCGATCTGACCGGCGCCGGAGTTGTTGACCACGTCCGGCGGGGTGCCGTCGACGAAGCGCGGCTGGAGGGTCTTGTTGATCTCCTGGGTGGCAGAGTGCTTGATCTCCGCCTTCGGGTACTTCTCCTTGTACATGGCCTCGTGGGCCTTGGCGTACTCCTCGCCGAAGCCGCCGTTGAAGATCACCACCTCGAGCGGGGCATCCTCCTTGACACCGAGCGGGTTCTGCTCGCTCTTGGTGCCCTTGTAGGCCCCGGAGTCGCCCTTGTCATCGTCGCCACCGGAGGTGGCGCAGCCGGCGAGCAGGCCGGCGGCGGGGGTGGCCAGCAGACCGGCGGCGGCGCTCCGCCGGAGGATCTCACGCCTGTTCATCGCATCTCCTCGGTTCGGGTAGGTGCGACCGGCCGGGATGGGGGAACGGCGGCCGCGACGTCGAGGCACTCGGGTTCAACTGTTGCTTGTCTTCACTTAAGTTGATGTTGCTGAAGAATTTCTACGGCAGTGCGGCCCGGACCACAAGACCTCACGACCGAACCGTTATCACCACCGTCCGCCAGCGGCTGGCATAGCCTGGGCCCATGCGCCGCCTGCGGCAGCTCGCCGAGCGCACGCCGGCCGGGCGGGAGCGCTACGCCGACCTGCTCCGGGCCCTGGCCATCACCATGGTTGTGCTCGGCCACTGGGGGATCAGCGTCATCGGGTACGACCGCGTCGGCCGCCCGACCGGCCACTCCGCGCTGGGCGACCTCCCCTGGGCCTGGCCGCTGACCTGGGTGGCCCAGGTGATGCCGGTCTTCTTCCTGGTCGGCGGGTACGCCAACGCCGCCTCGCTGAACGCCCGGCGGCGCCGGGGCGGCAGCACCACCGGCTGGCTGGTCGACCGCAGCGCCCGGCTGGTCCGGCCCACCACCGCGCTGCTGGTGGTGCTGGCGGCCGGCGCCGCGGTCGCGAGCCTGCGCGGCGCGGACCCGGCACAGGTCCGCACGGTGGTCTGGTTCGCCACCATCCCCCTCTGGTTCCTGGTCGCCTACCTGGTGGTGGTGCCGCTGACCCCACCCATGTACGCGCTGCACCGCCGCTTCGGGCTCGCCGTGCCGGTCGCGCTGGTCGGGCTCGTCGCCCTCGGCGACCTGGGCCGGCTGCTCGGGCCGGCGGGCCTGGCCACCGGCAACTACCTGTTCGGCTGGCTGGCCGTGCACCAGGTCGGCTTCGCCTGGTACGACACCCGCACCCCGGCCGGGCCGCCCGGCGACGCCACCCCCGGGCCACCCGCCAGCCCGGCCGCGCCACCCGGCAACCTGGCCGGTGGCAACGCACGCGGGCTGCGCCGGCGGCGGCTACCGCTGTCCCGCCGCGCCGGGGTGGCCCTGCTGGCCGGCGGCCTGGCCGCGCTGGTGCTGCTCACGGTGCTCGGGCCGTACCCGGTGGCGATGCTCAACGTGCCCGGCGCGCGGCTGGACAACGCCGCCCCGCCGAGCCTGGCCCTGCTCGCCGTGGCGGCCGCCCAGCTCGGGCTGATCCTGCTGCTACGGGTGCCGGCCGGACGCTGGCTACGCCGGCCCGGTCCCTGGCAGGCGGTGATCGCGGTGAACGCCGTGGTGCTCACCGTCTTCCTCTGGCACCTCACCGCGGCGGTGCTGCTGGTCGGCCTGCTCGACGCGCTCGGCGTGCTGCCCACCCCGCCGGTCGGCTCGGCGGCCTGGTGGGGCTGGCGGATCCCGTGGCTGCTCGCCCTCACCGTCGTCCTGGCGGCCCTGGTCGCCGTCTTCGGCCCGATCGAGGCGCGCACCCGCCGCCCACCCGGGCCGCCGACCCACGACACGGGCGGGTCGACGGGCCGCGGCGGGCACCCCGGACGGTCGCGCACCGCGCTGGCCGTCGCCGGGTACGCGGGCGTCGTCGCCGGGCTGCTGCTGAACAGCCTCACCCGCAAGGCCGCCCCCGAGCCGCTGGGGCTGCCCGCCCCGGCGCTGGCCGCGTACCTGGCCGGGGCGGGAGTGCTGCGCCTGCTCAGGTCTGGGTGGGGAACCCGAGGTTGACCCCGCCGTGCCGGGGGTCCAGCCAGCGGCTGGTGACCACCTTGCCCCGGGTGAAGAAGGCGACCCCGTCGGCGCCGTGCGCGTGCAGGTCGCCGAAGAGCGAGGACTTCCAGCCGCCGAAGGAGTAGTAGGCCATCGGCACCGGGATGGGCACGTTGATGCCGACCATGCCGACCTCCACCTCGTGCTGGTAGCGCCGGGCCGCCCCGCCGTCGTTGGTGAAGATCGCCGTGCCGTTGCCGTACGGGTTGGCGTTCACCAGCTCGACCGCCTCGTCGTACGAGCCGACCCGGACCACGCTGAGCACCGGCCCGAAGATCTCGTCGGTGTAGATCGACATCTCCGGGGTGACCTGGTCGAACAGGGTCGGGCCGAGCCAGAAGCCGCCGTCGTCCCCGTCCGGGGTGACCGTCCGGCCGTCCACCACCGGGACCGCGCCGGCCGCGATCCCGGACGCCACGTAGGAGCGGACCCGCTCGGCGTGCGCGGCGGTGACCAGCGGGCCCATGTCGCAGCCGCGCCGGCCGTCGCCGGTGCGCAGGCCGGCCATCCGCTCGGCGATCTTCGCGACCAGGGCGTCGGCGACCGGCTCGACCGCGACCAGGGCGGAGACCGCCATGCACCGCTCCCCCGCCGAGCCGAAGCCGGCGTTGACCGCCGCGTCGGCCGCCAGGTCCAGGTCCGCGTCGGGGAGTACCACCATGTGGTTCTTCGCCCCGCCGAGCGCCTGCACCCGCTTGCCGGCCAGCGACCCGCGCTGGTGCACGTACCGGGCGACCGGGGTCGAGCCGACGAACGACACCGCCTTCACGCCCGGGTGGTCGAGCAGCGCGTCCACCGCCTCCTTGTCGCCGTTGACCACGTTCAGCACCCCGTCGGGCAGGCCCGCCTCGACGAACCACTCGGCCAGCAGCAACGCCGCGCTCGGGTCCTTCTCGCTGGGCTTGAGCACCACGGCGTTGCCGCAGGCGACCGCGACCGGGACGAACCAGAGCGGCACCATCACCGGGAAGTTGAACGGCGAGATCACCGCGACCACGCCGAGCGGCTGGCGCAGGCTGTACGAGTCGACCTCGGTGGAGACGTTCTCGCTGTAGCCGCCGCGCAGCGCCGAGGGGATACCGCAGGCGTACTCGATGACCTCCAGGCCGCGCTGCACCTCGCCGGCGGCGTCCGCGAGCACCTTGCCGTGCTCGGCGGTGATCACCTCGGCGAGCCGGTCCCGGCGGGCGCTGACCAGCTCCCGGAAGGCGAACATGACCGCCGTCCGCTTGGCCAGCGAGGCGTCCCGCCAGGCCCGCGCGGCCCGCTCGGCGGCCTCCACCGCTCCCGCCACGTCCGCGGCCGAGGCCAGCGCCACCTGACCGGTACGCCGACCGGTGGCCGGATCGAAGACGTCGCCGCGCCGCGCGGAGTCGCCGGCCACCCGCTTGCCGTCGATGAAGTGCCCGATGCTGCTCATGCCGTGACCTCCTCGGCGGCGCAGGACCGGATCGCGTCGACCAGGATGGCCAGGCCCTCGCGGGCCTCGTCCTCGGTGAGGGTCAGCGGCGGGCCCATCCGCACCACGTTGCCGTGCAGGCCGCCTTTGCCGACCAGCAGGCCGCCGGCCCGGCACGCCTCGAACACCCGGGTGGTGAGCGCCGGGTCCGGTTCGGTGGTGCCGGGCCGGACGAACTCGACGCCGAGCATCAGCCCCTTGCCGCGTACCTCGGCGACCCGGTCCAGGTCGGCCGTGGCGGCGCGCAGGCCGTCGGCGAGGATCCCGCCGACCCGGGCGGCGTTGGCCTGCAGGTCGTGGTCGAGCAGGTAGTCGAGGACCGCGTTGCCGGCCGCGGTGGAGACCGGGTTGCCGCCGAAGGTGGAGAAGCTGATCGCCGGCACCGCCTCCAGCACCTCGGCCCGGCCGACCACGCCGGCCAGGGCGAAGCCGTTGCCGATGCCCTTGGCGAAGGTGAGCAGGTCGGGGGTGACGCCGTGCGCCTGGTAGCCCCAGAAGTGCTCGCCGGTGCGGCCCCAGCCGGTCTGCACCTCGTCGGAGATGAGCAGGATGCCGTGCTCGTCGAGGACCTTCTTCCAGGCGGCGAAGAGCCCGTCCGGGCCGTGCACGAAGCCACCGACGCCCTGGATCGGCTCGGCGATCAGGCAGGCCACGTCGCCGGCGGTCTGGGTGGCCAGGACCTCGTGCAGGTCCTCCACGGCCGCGTCGATCCGGTCGGCCTCGTCGAGGCGGGCCAGCAGCCCGCGCAGCCGCTCGCCGGAGTGCAGCCAGGCCACCTGGAGCGGGTTGAGGGCGCTGGCCGACCAGCCCCGGTTGCCGGTCACCCCCATCGCCGCGTACGACCGGCCGTGGTAGCTGTTGCGTACGGCGAGGATCTGGTGCGAGCGGCGGTGGTTGGTGGCCATCAGCAACGCGGCCTCGTTGGCCTCGGTGCCGGAGTTGGTGAAGAACACCCGGGCGTCGGGGATGCCGGAGAGCCGGGCGACCTTCTCGGCCAACTCGACCTGCTGGCGGATCAGGTAGAGCGTCGAGCTGTGCACGATGCCGGTACGCAGCTGCCGCTCGACCGCCTCGCGGATCTCCGGGATGTCGTAGCCGATCATGTTGGTCAGCACGCCGCCGAAGAAGTCCAGGTAGCTGCGGCCCTGCGCGTCGGTGACCCGGCGGCCGGAGCCGGCGACCAGTTCGAGCGGTTCGGCGTAGTAGAGCGGCATCCAGGAGGGGAGCACGGCCCGGTGGCGGGCGAGCAGGTCGTCGGCGGTCATCGGCGCACCCTTCAGCGGCGGTTGGTCATCGCACGCTCTCACCGGCCGGGCACAGGGACAACTGTCACTGTGTAGCGCAGCGACCACCCGCGCCTGACACCGCGTCAACCAGCCGGTGCGGTTTCCGGCGTCGAACCCGCCCCGCACTCACCTTTCCGGCGGGCGTACCGACGATCAACCACTCGATCCGCAGCGCACCCCGGCGGACGTTGGCCGCAGCCGTCGGCGGGTCCGGCGCGGCAGGTGCAGGACCGTGGCGAGCAGCGCGAAGGCGGCCCAGCCACCGGCCAGCGCCAGCACCGGCGAGGTGTCCTGCAGGTAGTGGTAGCCGGTCAGGAAGCCGACCAGGCCGAGGCTGTTCCGGGCGAAGTGCCGGGTGAAATCGGCGAGCTCACGGCGCGCCTCCACGGCGACCAGCACCCCGGAGTACGGGAAGGTGACCACCATGCCGCGCAGCAGCTCACCGAGGAGCCCGGTGAGGAGCGCGCCCACGAAGATCACCACGAGTTTGGCCGGGGCGGCGAGCCCGTCCCGCCCGCTGCCGGCCGGCTCCTGCCCGGCCGGCTCCGGCGCGGCCGGTGTCCGGTCGGGGGCGCGGCGGCGCAGCAGCGCCATGGCCAGTACCCAGAGCGCGACGGTGCCGGCGAGGGCGGCCTCGAACGGCAGCGGCACGGCCAGCACCCCGACGCTCAGCGCCAGGTAACCGGCGACCCCGGCCAGGTCGGCGACGAGGATCGGCCAGCGCAGCCGGCGGTAGGTCAGCGCGACGAGCGCGAAGAAGAGATTGAGCCCGACCACCCCGAGCAGTTGCGCCCCGCCGACCCGGTGTCCGGTGGTGACCAGGGCGAGGGTCATCGGCAACGGCAGGCTGTAGACGAGGGCGCGGAGCCGGACCGAACGGAGCATGCTGACCGCCCAGACCACAGCGGTCACCAGCAGCACGCCGCCCCAGGTCATGGCAGTTTCAGTTCAGTCCGTGAAGCGGGCGGCGTCGGCGCAGAGCCGGAAGACCCGGTCGAGCCGCTCGACGTCGGACCGGTTCACCGAGAACTGGTGCTCGCTGATCTCGCCGTGCGCGGTCATCCTCGCCTCCCAGCAGCTCGACGAGTCCCAGACCACCAGGTTGACGTGCAGCTGCGAGCTGACCGCGCCGTGCGGCAGCAGCCCGACCCGGACGCCGGCCCGGCGCTGCGTCTCCACCAGCTCGCGCAGCTCCTCGCTGAGCGTGGCGTGGATGAAGATCCGGGTGATCCGGACACCCCGGGCGAGGGCGGCGACGTTGGCCTCCCAGTAGCGCCGGCCCACCTCCCCCCGCCACCAGCTCAGCTCCCCGCTCGCCCGGGGCATCACGTTGGTCAGCGCCACCAGCTGCCCGGTGCAGTCGCGGGTGGCGCCCACCAGGTCCTCGCCGTCGTCACCAGGCCGGATGATCCGCCCGGCGGCGAGCTGCTCGGCCGCCAGGTGGAACTCCTCGTAACGGCGGCGCGCCTCGGCGGCGACCCGGGTGCCCGCGTGCTGCTCGGCCGCCTCGCGGACCGCACCGGCCACCAGCGGGGTGGTGCGGACCAGCCAGGACGGCCCGTCCAGCAGGGTTCGCAAATGGAACCGGCGCTCCGCCCGGGCCAGCGAGTCGACCAGCAGCGAGATGGTGATGCCCATCAGCCCGGCCAGCAGCGACTCGACCCCGGTGGCCGCGTTGGTCAGGTCCAGGGTCACCGACAGGAAGACCGAGAGCATGATGCCGATCAGGGCGACCGGGTCGGTGTGCGCGACCAGCCGGACGAAGCCGGCCCCGGCCCGTCCTCGGGGCTGTCGTCGTACCAGGTCACCCGCCATCGGACGCCTCCGATCCCGTAGGGCCTCAGGGTAGCCACGATCCACAACGTCCGGATCCGCCGCGCCGCCCGGCGGTAGCATCCGCCGGGTGCGGACGACGGAGGTGGCGCTGCCGGCGGGCGCGGCGGGTACGAGCGCCGGACGACTCGCGGCGGGCGTGCGGGCCTGGGTGGAGTCCCCGCCGCTGCGGGCCCTGGTCGGGCACTTCGGCGGCGAGTGGCCGGCCGGGGACGTCGGTGCGGTGCTGGCCGGGCTCGACGACTTCTCCGCCCGGCACTGGGACTTCCGGCAGGGCCGGGAACGCCCGGACGCCCGCGAGCCGGCCTTCGACCCGGCCACCGTCGGGCTGGTGCTGGATTCGGCGCGGGCGCTGGGTCTGGTCCGGGCCAGCCCGCCGACCCTGCCCGGGTACGCCCACCTGCTGGTGCTCGGCGGCCTGGCACACGCCTGCCTGCGCCGCACCGCGTACGCCGCGCACCTGGCCCGGGCGGTCGTCGGGGTGGCCGGCGAGGTGGCGGTGCTGGGCAGCTTCCGGGCGCTCTCCCCGGCCGAGACGCGGATCCTGGCCGAGGTCGGGGTGACCGGCTGCGCTACCGAAGTGGACGTGCTCGACGCCGGGGTGCGGGCCGCGTTCGCGGTGTCGGCGCCGAGCGAGGAGATCGGCGAGGACGCCGACCACCCGCACCGGTCCTGGTCGTCGCGCACCTACCGCCCCGCCGGTCTGCCCCCGGTCCGGGTCCTGGCCGCTCCGTCGACCGAGCCGGACCGGCGCCGGGCACACACGGCCGACACCCAGCGGTTCTGGGCCGAACACGTGCGGCTGTGCGCCGGCGACGCGGTGCTGATGGTCACCGCGCCGATCTACGTGCCGTTCCAGCACTGCGACGCGCTGCGCACCCTCGCCGTGCCGTACGGCTGCGGGATCGACACCGTCGGGGTGGACCCGGCGCTGGCGGCGGTGGCCGGGGTGCCGGAGCCGACGCTGACCCCGGGGCGCTACCTGCAGGAGATCCGTTCGGCCATCCGGTCCCTGCGTGCCCTGCACGCGGCGCTGCCCTGAAGGCCGGTCCCGGCTCGGGCGCGGACCGGCTCGGGACGCGGCGCTGCCCTGAAGGCCGGTACCGGCTCGGACCGGCGCGGGACGCGGCCCTGCGGCTGCGGGCCCGGACCGGCTCGGGGCGCGGCGAACCGCCGCGCCCCGCTCCGGTGCGGTCAGTTCACGTAGACGGCAGGGCTGCCGCTCTTGGTGATGTCCTTCACCGGCGAGTAGCGCGCCGAGAAGTACGCGGTGTTGAAGCAGGTGACAGGTCCGGAGGACTTGGTGAGCACCTGGTTGGTGAAGGTGATCGAGTTGGTGCCGTTGTTCGTGGTGCCGGTGAGGCTGGTGGCCTTGTAGACGCAGGTGGTCGTGCCCAGCAGGGTGTTCAGCACCACGGTGCTCTGGATCGAGCCGGTGATGGTGAGGACGCCGGCGCTGGTGACCGAGGTGGCGTACGGCAGGTTGTTGACCGTGACGCTCTGCACGCCGGTCGTCCCGAACACGTTGGTGGTGCAGCTGGTGAAGCTCTGCGCGGTCAGGCTCTCGGTGGCGGTGCCGGGGGCGGTGGGGTTGGTCAGCACCTTGGCGCTGAAGCTGGACGCGGCACACTTCACGCCGGTGCTGCCGCTGGTGGACGAGTAGAAGGTGGCGCTGGTGCTGCTGGCCAGGCTGGCCTGGATGACGTCGCCGACGGAGACCGCGCTGCCACCGACGCTGGCGTAGGTCAGCACCGAGGAGGCGAGCGGGGCGGCGGTGGCGGGGGCGGCGCCGATCAGGCTGCTGGCCAGCAGCGCCGCGGCGGCGAGGCCCGCGCCGATTCGTCCGTACCTGGGCATGGTTGTTCCTTCCGTGTGGGACGGGGATGTCGGGCCGCGCCGCATGGGGGTGGGCGCGGCCGCCGCCCGGCCGTACGGACCGGACGGTGGGCACCGTCCACGGGGGACGGTGGTGATGGTGGTGGACGCCCCGGCACGGCCCGTCGAGCGGTCCGATCGGGCGGCGGTCGGTGCCGCGCCGTCAGCGCGCTGGTGCGGGTGGGGCACTGCGGCGTGGCCGCGTCACCTGCGCCTCTCCGGCCTTGGGAGAGCACCCTTCGTTGGCGATAATGGCTGCCACAGCGCCCTCCTTAGACGAACTCGGGGTGACCGTTCGAGGTGATCACCAATCGTGACAGGGCGTCAACCGAGAGTGAAATTTTTATAAACCCCGGAGGGTCGTAAAGTCAATCCATCAAAGGAGGTCGATCACTTGTCCACTCCGCGCCGCCCGCAACCGGCGCTGATCCCGCTCCCCGGCGCCCGCCCTGGCCGCGACCCGGAGCGAGCCATCAAGCGCGGGCCCCGCCGCGTCTCCGCCGAGGTGGTGGCGGCCACCCAGCGCGACCGGCTCTTCGACGGGCTGGTGCAGGAGGTGGCCACCCGGGGGTACGACAACGCCCGGGTGACCGACATCTGCCGCGCGGCCGGGGTGACTCGGCCCGCCTTCTACGCGCTCTTCACCGGCAAGGAGGACGCCTTCCTCGCCGCCTACCGGCACGGCATCGCGGTGGTGTCGCAGCTCATGGAGCACGCCTACCGGGAGGCCGGTCCGGACTGGCCGGACGCGGCCCGGGCCGCGCTGCGCACCCTGCTGGAGGTGCTCGCGAGCGTTCCCGCCTTCGCCCGGATGGCACTGGTCGAGGTGGACGCGGCCGGCCCGGACGCGCGCCGGGAACGCGACGCGCTGCTCGCCAGCTTCCGCCGGTTCTTCGTCGACGCCGGCCCCGGGCCGGGTGCCGACGTCGACCGGGACCTGCTGGTGTCCACCGTGGTCGGCGGCCTGCACGCGACCATCCGCAGCCGGGTGGCGCGGGGCCCGATCGAGGAGCTGCCCCTGCTGCTGCCCGTGCTCACCTACGCGGCCGTGGCGCCCTTCCTCGGCTCGGCCGAGGCGAGCCGGGCGATCCGGCCGGTGCGCGCCGGCGACGGCCCGAGCATCGCCGCCCCGTGCGCCACCCCCGGAGAGCCCTTTTGATGAAAAACCGCTGCGGTTTCTGACTGTTGGCCCCATTTCGCAAATGCCGCCCAACTGTCTGCTACAGACTGTTGACCCGTCCTTTACCCAGCGGTAACTTCGGCCTGCGCCCTCGGCGCGGCACCATGCGCAGCCAATTCAGGTCTCTCGCACGGCATCGGACGACACCCCAATGGCATCGTCGCCGATGAATTGATCTCGAAAGGGAGCCGCCATGTCGGACCAGAACGCACCGCTGGAACCCGGACCGCCGCAGAGCGGGGTGCGCTGGCGCCGGTTCGCCGTCACGCTCGGCACCGTCGCGGTGGGCGCGGCCGGCATGGTCGTGCTGACCGCGCAGGGCGTGCTCGGCGCGCAGTTCGCCATCTCGGGCATGCCGTTCACCGTCACCGCGGACCGGCTCGAGGGCACCGGCTTCGAGCAGTTCGCCACCCTCGACCAGATGATCCCCGACAGCCCCAACCAGGGTGACACCGGCGGCCAGGTGGTGGTCATCGTCTCGGCCATCGACAAGGCCGAGCTCACCAACCTCTGCCAGAGCATCAGCCTCGGTGGGATCAACCTCCGGATCACCGCCGGCGGGTCCGGCAAGCCGGTCAGCGCCCGGACCCTGGTCGTCGACGGCGACGAGATCGCCGGCAACGCGTCCTTCCGGAACATCAACGTCGGGCAGGACGCCAGCACCGTCGACCAGGTGCCCGGCGTACGCGGCAACCCCGGCGTCTTCGCCCAGCAGGCCGACACGGTGACCATCACCAACCTGCGGCAGAACAACTACGCCACCACGGCCGCCGTATTCACCCTGCCGAACCTGCACATGGGGTTCAGCTCCGACGGGTGCTGAGGTGACCGAGGAACCAACCGCCCCGGCGCCGGCCGTCCACCACCGCGGTGGACGCTGGCGCCGCTGGCGGCGGGGCCGGCCGTTCACCGCCGGGCTGCTGATCGCGCTCGGCGGCATCGAGATGCTGGTGACCCTGCGGGCGCCGCTCGGGGTGCTGCTGCACGTCGGTCCACAAGGGCTGGCCGCGTACCTGGTGCCGGCCGTGCTGGTGATCTGCGGGGTGCTGCTGATCGCCACCCCGCAGCAGCGCGTCTTCTACGCGCTGCTGTCACTGCTGCTGGGGCTGGTCTCCTGGCTCACCTCCAACCTGGGCGGCTTCCTGGTCGGGATGCTCCTCGCCCTGGTCGGCGGGGCGCTCGCGTTCGCTTGGACACCGGACAAGACGTCCCCGGCCCGGAGCCCGGCGGCGCTGCCGGAGGAGACCCCGGCGGGCGAGCCGGATCCGCCGGACGAGGCCGGCCCCCGGCACCGAGCGCCGGAACCCGGCACCGAGCCCGTCCTCCCGACGCAACTCGACCCGGCGCGGACCCGGGCGGGCACGCCCGAGGCGGCCTCGGGCGAGCCGCGCTGAGCCGGCGGAAGGCTGAGCCGGCGGAAGCCGGCCCCGTACCCCCGGCCGGCCCGACTCAGCGCGCGGTGTCCGCCACCGCCCGGGCGAAGACCTCCGACCGGTGCTCGAAGTTGCGGAACCGGCCGTAGCTCGGCGCGGCCGGGGAGAGCAGCACCACGCCACCGGCCGGCGTGAGCTTCCGGGACAACGCCACCGCGTCGACCAGGTCGTCGGCGATCTCGGTACGCACCCCGGGCAGGCCGGCCAGCGCCTCGACGATGCGCGGGCCGCTGTCCGGAATGCCGATCACGGTCAGCTCCCGCTCCGCCAGGTGCTCCCGCAGCGGCGCGTAGTCCAGCCCCCGGTCGGTGCCGCCGACGATCACGGTCAGCGGCCGGCCCTCGTACGCGTCGATCGCGTGCATGGCCGCGTACGGGCTGGTGGCCAGGGTGTCGTCGACGAAGGTGAGCCCGGACGGGTCGGGGATCTCGGTGAGCCGGTGAGCCAGCCCCTGGAACCCGGCGACCGCCACGGCGAGGCTGTCCTTGCGGCCCGCCACGTCCACGCCGAGCGCGTCGAGCACCGCCAGCGCGACACAGAGGTTGCCCTCGTTGTGGCGGCCCACCAGCGGCAGCACGGCCCGGGGAAAGAGCGGGGTGTCCCGCAGATGGAACCAGGGGGCGCCGTCCGGGCCGGCCGCCACGTGCGTGGTGTCCGGCGAACCGGCCCGCACCGCCGCCCGATCCCCCAACTCCAGCGCCAGGCGCGGGTCGGCGCCGTTGACCACCACCGTGTGCGGGCCGTGCGCCAGCAGGTTCAACTTGTCCCGGTAGTACTCGCGTTCCCCGCCGTGCGCGTCCAGGTGCTCCGGGAAGAGCGCCGTCACCACCGCCACCCGGGGCGAGTCGGTCAGGTCGGCGCACTGGTAGCTGGAGAGCTCCAGCACGTACAGCTCGGCGTCGGGCAGGTCGAGCAGCGGCACCCCGATGTTGCCGCCGAAGACGTTCGGCCGGTCCATCGCGGTCAGCAGGTGACTGATCAGGCTGGACGTGGTGCTCTTGCCCTTGCTGCCGGTGACGCCGATGGTCCGGTCCGCGTGGTCGGCCATCCAGAGCGCGCTGCCCTGGGTGACGACGACGGACCGGCGCCGCAGCTCCACCATCCACGGGTGGGTGTTCGGCACGCCCGGCGAACGGACCACCACGTCGGCCGCGGCCAGCCGGGCGAAGCCCTCCTCGCCGGTGACCAGGGGCGCGGCCGCGGCCAGCGGGCCCTCCCAGGGCAGGGTGAGGAAGTTCGCGCTGTCGTCGACGGCCACCAGATCGGCCGGGCCGTGCGCGGCGATCGCGGTCACCGCGGCCCGGCCCTCCCGGCCGGCGCCCCAGACGGCGACATGTCGTCCGCGCAGATCAGACAGGCGCACAGGCTCTCCTCGGGGGTAGCGACGGCGGTCGGCGGGCATGGTCCGACGCAGCCGGACACGGCCGGACGAACCAGGGCCTAGTATGGCGTGTGCGCAACGAGCAGCTCCGGCGGATGGACGCCTTCACCTTCCCGTCCTACTCGATCGACTTCGGCACCGGCGAGGTGCTGTTCGACTACGCCCTGACCGGCCCCGACGGCGAGCAGCGGTTCACCGAGGCGATCACCCTCCCGCTGCCGGCCGAGCCGGTGTCCGACGAGACCGCGGCCACCCTCAACCGGGTCCTCGAACTGCTGCACGTGGTCGCCGGGGTCAGCTACTACAAGGCCGCCGCGCCGCCCCGGCTGGTGCTGCCGGCGCCGCTGGGCGCGGCCGCCGTCGAGCTGGTCACCGCCGTCTACACCAAGGGACTCGCCGAGTACGCGTACCGCAATCAGCTCCCGCACGTGCTGGAGCTGCGCCCGGAGGTGCCGACCGGGTCGGTGCCGGCCGCCGCGCCGCTGGACAACTCCGACCGGCGCCCGCTGTCGGCGGTGGGCGGCGGCAAGGACTCCATCGTCACCCTGGAGGCGCTGCGCCGCGCCGGCTTCGACCCGGTGCCGTTCTCGGTCAACCCGAACCACGTCATCGTCTCGGTCAACGAGGCCTCCGACCTGGTGCCCCTCGCGGCCCGGCGGCGGATCGACCCGGTGCTGTTCGACCTCAACGCGGCCGGCGCGCGCAACGGGCACATCCCGGTCACCGCGATCAACTCGCTGATCGCGGTCGCCACCGCGGTGCTGCACGGACTCGGCCCGGTGGTGATGTCCAACGAGCGCTCCGCGTCGGACCCGAACCTGATCTGGAACGGTCACGAGATCAACCACCAGTGGTCCAAGGGCGTCGAGGCGGAAGGGCTGCTGCGGGCCGCGCTGGCCGAGCACGCCGGGCTGACCGAGCCGTACTTCTCCCTGCTGCGGTCGCTGTCCGAGCTGCACATCGCCCGCCTCTTCGCCGAGATCGACCGGTACGACGCCGTGGTGACCAGCTGCAACGCCGCGTTCAAGCTGCGCGATCCGAGTGAGCGGTGGTGCCGGGACTGCCCGAAGTGCCGGTTCGTCTTCCTGGCCATGGCTCCCTTCATGACCCGGGAGCGGGTCACCCGGATCTTCGGCGGCGACCTGCTCGCCGACCCCACCCAGCTCCCCGGGTACCGGGAACTGCTCGGCGTGGACGGGCACAAGCCGTTCGAGTGCGTCGGCGAGGTCGAGGAGTCCGTGGTGGCGCTGAGCCTGCTCGCCCAGCAGGAGCAGTGGCGCGACGCCCCGGTGGTGCGGGCGCTGGTGGCGGAGCTGCCGGACACCGCCTGGCAGGCCGCGTCGACCTCCGACGTGTTCAGCCCCGGCGGCCCGAACTTCGTCCCCGCCCCCTACGCCAAAGCCCTCACCGCCCTCACCTGAGCCCGCCGCTGGACCGCCGGCGTGGGTTCAGGGGGTGCGGACGGCGTCCAGGGCCAGCAGAGCCACGTGCAGGGAGAGGCACTGCTCGACGGAGTCGAGGTCGGCGTCGAGGATGCGGCCGATGCGTGCCAGCCGCTCGTAGAAGGCCGGCCGGGACAGGTGCGCCGCCGACGCCGCCGCCGACTTGTTCCGCCCCTGCTCCAGGTACGCCCGCAGCGTGCCGAGCAGCTGCTCCCGGGGGTGCTGGGCGTCGTACGCCAGCAGCGGGCCGAGTTCCCGCTCGACGAAGGTCTGCAACCGGGGCTCGTCCCGCAGCAGGTGCAGCAGGCCGGCCAGCCCGACGTGCGGCAGCCGGAAACAGGGCAGGTCGCGCGGGTCCCGGCGGGCCGCCTCGGCGATCTGCCGCGCCTCGACCAGTGACCGGCGCGCCTCGCGCAGGCCGCCCACCCCGGAGCCGGCCGCGACGAGGACCGCCGGTCGGGCGGCAGTCGGACGGGCCGGTACGGCGTCGAGGCGTACCCGACGCAACGCCGCGGCGAACGCGGCGAGTGCCTTCTCCTCGTCGGCCGGGTCGGGCAGCGCCAGCAGCGCGCCCACCGCCTGGTCGTCGACGGCGCTGGTCAGCGCCGTGAGCCTGGTCTCCCGCAGGGCCTGGCCGACCGCCTCGGCCAGGTCACGCAGCCGGGCCGGGCCGGAGTCGTCGGGCAGGTCGGCCTCGCCGGTCGGGTCGTCGTCCCGGTGCCGCACCACCACGCCGACCAGGTGCCGCCGGTCCAGGGTGACGCCGAGCGCCTTGGCGCGCAGGGCCACCTCGTCCACCGGCCGGGAGTGGTCGATGAGCGCGGTCAGCAGGGTGCGGTGGATCTGCCGTTCCAGCCCTTCGGCGTCGCGCCGGATCAGCCGGCCCAGGGCCAGCGTGGAGGCGGCCCGCTCGATGAGGATGGTCAGCCGGGTGGGCGGGGCTGCCTCGGCCACCGGCCAGCGCAGCAGCAACCGCCCCCAGTCCTGCCCGCGCGCGCCAACCGTGGTGACCAGCCACCCGCTGTCCGGGTCGTACGCGGTCCGCCCGGCCGGACGGATCCGCCGAGAGTGCTGCTCCCAGCCCTCCAGCAGCAGCTCCGCGCTCTCCCCCGCCGGGTCGTACGCGAGCACCTGCCGGGACAGGTTCTCGAGCACGACCGGGCAGCCGGCCAGCTCGGCGGCCTGCCGGACCACCTCGGCCGGTTCGGCGCCCTCCACGGACAGCTCGGTGAACCGCTGGTGGATCTCCTCGGTGGCGCGCAGCTCGGTGAGCTGGGCATCCACGATCAGCGCATGGACCGCCTCGGTGATCCGGACGAACGGGGTGGCCCGGCGCAGCTCGACCAGCGGCAGCCCGCGCCGCTCGGCGGCGGCGGCCATCACCCGGGGCACCCCGCTGACGTACCGGCGGCCGAGTTCCACCACGAGGCCGGAGACCCCGACGTCGGCCAGGTCACCGATGAACGCCCGCAGACCGGCGTCGTCGGCGGGCAGCCCGATGCCGGTTGTGAGCACCAGCTCGCCCCCGCCGAGCAGGGTGGCGATGTCCGGCACCTCGGCCACGTGCACCCAGCGCACCGGCCGGTCCAGTCCCGCGTCCCCGGCAACCAGGCGCGGGGCGCCGTGGCGCACCGGCACCAGAGCCAGCACCTCACGCACGGTAGGGAACACGGGCGACACGCTACCCTGCGTCACCGCCGAACTCGAAGGACCGTCGGACCGGCCGGGGCGTCGGTCGCTACGCCCGACCGGTGCGGACCGGTAGCGGCTCCGGCCGACGTAGCGGCGAGCGCGCAGCCGCGCGCCGACACACGAGATGCGGCAAAGCGGCCCCTCCACGGCCCGGAAAGCACCGAAACACCGCAACCCGGCGCGACCACCAGACGGCAAGACGCCATGCCCCGACCGACCCCGCACCGCCCCCGCGACCCGCCGACCCCAGCGAACCAGCGAGCCGCCGACCCGCCGACCCGCCGACCCCGCCGACTCGCCGACTCGCCGACTCGCCGGAAGGGCCGTCCGCGGAGGAAATCAGTCGACGCCGAACTCCATCGCGGCGCGGTCGAGTGCCGCGTCATCGCCGGAGGCGACGCCCCGGGAGGCGATGGCTTCCGCGCCGCCCTCGGGCATGGCGCCGATCAGCCCGGTCGAGGCCGCCTGCGCGGCGCCGATCATCCGTTCCGCGTTCGCCCCTCCGACCATGCCGAGGCTGGCGTACTGCTCCAGCTTCGCCCGCGAGTCGGCGATGTCCAGGTTGCGCATGGTGAGCTGGCCGATCCGGTCCGACGGGCCGAACGCCGAGTCCTCGGTACGCTCCATCGACAGCTTGTCCGGGTGGTAGCTGAACGCCGGGCCGGTGGTGTCCAGGATCGAGTAGTCCTCGCCCCGGCGCAGCCGCAACGTCACCTCGCCGGTGACCGCCGTGCCGACCCAGCGCTGCAGCGACTCGCGCAGCATCAGCGCCTGCGGGTCCAGCCAGCGCCCCTCGTACATGAGCCGGCCGAGGCGGCGGCCCTCGGTGTGGTAGTTCGCCAGGGTGTCCTCGTTGTGGATGGCGTTGACGAGCCGCTCGTACGCGGCGTGCAGCAGCGCCATGCCGGGCGCCTCGTAGATGCCCCGGCTCTTGGCCTCGATGATCCGGTTCTCGATCTGGTCGGACATGCCCAGGCCGTGCCGGCCGCCGATGGCGTTGGCCTCCAGCACCAGGTCGACCGCGCTGCCGAACTCCTTGCCGTTGATGGTCACCGGGCGGCCCTGGTCGAACCCGATGGTGACGTCCTCGGTCGGGATCTCCACCGCGGGGTCCCAGAACCGGACGCCCATGATCGGGCTGACCGTCTCGATGCCGGTGTCGAGGTGTTCGAGGGTCTTCGCCTCGTGCGTGGCGCCCCAGATGTTGGCGTCGGTGGAGTACGCCTTCTCGGTGCTGTCCCGGTACGGCAGGCCCCGCTCGAGCAGCCACTCCGACATCTCCTTGCGCCCACCGAGTTCGGTGACGAAGTCGGTGTCGAGCCACGGCTTGTAGATGCGCAGCTGCGGGTTGGCCAGCAGGCCGTACCGGTAGAAGCGTTCGATGTCGTTGCCCTTGAACGTCGAGCCGTCGCCCCAGATCTGGACGTCGTCGGCGATCATCGCGCGGACCAGCAGGGTGCCGGTGACGGCGCGGCCCAGCGGGGTGGTGTTGAAGTACGCCCGCCCGCCCGAGCGGATGTGGAAGGCGCCGCAGGTCAGCGCCGCGAGGCCTTCCTCGACCAGGGCAGCTCGGCAGTCGACCAGTCGGGCGACCTCGGCGCCGTAGCTGAGCGCGCGACCGGGCACCGAGGCGATGTCGGGCTCGTCGTACTGGCCGATGTCGGCGGTGTACGCGCAGGGGATGGCGCCCTTGTCGCGCATCCAGGCGACCGCGACCGAGGTGTCGAGGCCACCGGAGAAGGCGATGCCGACGCGTTCGCCGATGGGCAGGGAGGTGAGAACCTTGGACACAAGGAAGATTATGCACCGTGTCGCATGGTCATGCAAGCGGACGGGCGGGCGCGTCCAGCGGGTCGTCGCGGCCCAGCTCCCAGCAGGCCACCGCGGTCGCGGCGGCCACGTTGAGCGAGTCCACCCCGCGCCGCATCGGGATCACCACCCGGACGTCGCTGGCGTCCATCGCTGCCCGGGTCAGGCCGGCGCCTTCCGCGCCCATCAGCAGCGCGGCCCGGCCCCGTTGCGCCGCGTCCAGTCGCTGGATCGGCACCGCGTCCGGCGCGGGTGTCATCGCCAGCACGGTGAAACCGGCCGCCCGGACCTGGGCCAGCGCGCCGGGCCAGGGGTCCAGCTTCGCGTACGGGATGGCGAAGACCTCGCCCATGCTGACCCGGACGCTGCGCCGGTAGAGCGGGTCGGCGCAGGTCGGGGAGAGCAGCACGGCGTCCACGCCGAGCGCCGCCACGGCCCGGAAGATCGCGCCGAGGTTGGTGTGGTTGTTGACGTCCTCGAGGATCACCACCCGCCGGGCGTCGGCGAGCACCGCGGCGGCCGACGGCAGCGGCTTGCGGTGGAACGAGGCGAGCACGCCCCGGTGCACGTGGAAGCCGGTGGCCCGCTGGAGCACCTCGGGGGTGGCCGCGTAGACCGGCGCGTCCCCGGTGTCCAGGTCGGCGAGCTGGTCGGCCCGCTTCGCGTCGACCAGGTACGACCGGGCCGGGTAGCCGGCCCGCAGCGCCCGCCGCAGCACCAGCTCCCCCTCGGCGATGAACAGGCCGTGCGGCGGCTCCCACCGGGTGCGCAGCTCGACGTCGGTCAGCGCGCGGTAGTCGGCGATCCGGTCGTCGTCGGGGTCGGTGATCTCGTGGACGGGCACCGGACGATTCTGCCTGGTCCGCCCGGTCGGCCCGGCGCGGCCCGGGTTTCCGCCGACGTAGGCGGGGAACGGACTTCCGGGAAGCGGCCGGCGACGAAGGGACCACCAGGATGAACGCGGACCCCACCGGCGACGGCCTGCTGCCCCGGAACGCCACGGTCGCCGACTACATCGTGGCGCGGCTCGCCGAGTGGGGGGTGCACCGCTACTACGGCTATCCGGGCGACGGGATCAACGGGATGACCTCGGCACTGCAACGCGCCGAGGGACGGGCCCGGTTCATCCAGGTACGCCACGAGGAGACCGCCGGCTTCGCCGCCTCCGCGCACGTCAAGTACGGCGGCGGCCCGCTCGGCTGCGTGGTGGTGACCAGCGGCCCCGGTGCGATCCACGCGCTGAACGGGCTCTACGACGCCAAGCTCGACCACCAGCCCGTGGTGGCCCTGCTCGGGCACACCGCGCTGCCCGCCGAGGGCGGCGGCTACTACCAGGAGGTGGACCTGCTCGCCCTCTACAAGGACGTGGCGTCGGCCTTCCTGGCCCAGCTCGACGACCCGTCGCAGGCGCGGCACCTGGTGGACCGGGCGTGCCGGACCGCCCTGGCCCGGCGTACGGTCACCGCCCTCGTGCTCCCCTCCGACGTGCAGGACGAGCCGGCCGTGCCGGAGCCGCCGCACACGCACGGCTACTACCACACCAGCGCGGTGCCGAGCAGCACGCCGACCGTGCCCCCGGCCGAGGAGGTGCGCCGCGCCGCCGAGGTGCTGCGCGGCGGCAACAAGGTGGCGATGCTGGTCGGGCAGGGTGCCATCGGGGCCGAGCCCGAGGTACGCAAGGTCGCCGACCGGCTCGGCGCCGGGGTGGCCACCGCGCTGCTCGGCTTCACCGCCGTCGACCACCGGGAGCCCTGGGTGACCGGCGCGATCGGCCTGCTCGGCAGCCGCCCCAGCTGGCAGCTCATGCAGGAGTGCGACCGGCTGCTGATCGTGGGCAGCAACATGCCGTACTCGGAGTTCTATCCGCCGCAGGGGCGGGCCCGGGCGGTGCAGATCGACCTGGACGGCAGCCGGATGGGGCTGCGCTACCCGACCGAGGTGAACCTGACCGGGGACGCCGCGCCGACCCTGCGGGCACTGCTGCGCGAGCTGGGCACCGGGGCGGCGCCCACCGCCTGGCGGGCCACCCTGGCCGACGCCACGTCGAAGTGGCGGCGCGCCCAACGGGAGCTGGCCGAGCAGTCGGCCCAGCCGGTCAACCCGCAGCTGCTCTTCGCCACCCTCGACGACGTGCTGCCCGACGACGCGATGCTCGCGGTGGACTGCGGCACCGCGACCGCCTGGTACGCCCGGCACATCCGGGTCCGGCCGGGCATGCTGGCCAGCCTCTCCGGCACCCTGCTCTCCATGGGCGGGGCCATGCCGTACGCCATCGCCGCGAAGTTCGCCCACCCGGACCGTCCGCTGGTCGCGTTGATCGGCGACGGCGCGATGCAGATGAACGGGGTCAATGAGCTGATCACCGTGGCGAAGTACTGGCGGGAGTGGGCCGACCCGCGGTTCGTGGTGCTGGTGCTCAACAACCGGGACCTGTCCTTCGTCAGCTGGGAGCAGCGCTCCGACGAGGGGACGCCGATGTTCCCGGCCAGCCAGGACCTGCCGGACGTGGCGTACCACCGGTGGGCGGAGGTGCTGGGGCTCGACGGGGTGCTGGTCGACTCCCCCGACCAGGTGCCGGACCTGTGGCACCGGGTGCTCCGCGCCGACCGGCCAGTGGTGATCAACGCGGTGGTGGATCCGGCGGAGCTGATGCTGCCGCCGCACTTCACCGCCGAGCAGGCCCGCAAGACGGCCGCCGCGATGCTGCGCGGGGACAGCGATCGCGCCGAGATCCTCCGGCGGGGGGTACCGTCCGTCATCGCCACGTACCGTCCCCGCCGCCGGGGCCGCTGACCGTCAGGTCCGCTCGTAGCGCAGCAGCACCGACCGGCCGTCGAAGGTCCGGGTCTCCACCAGCCGCAGGTCGAGGCGGTCCTTGTCGGGGAAGACCGGGGTGCCGCCGCCGAGCACCACCGGGTGCACGACCACCTGGTACTCGTCGACGAGTCCGAGCCGGGTCAGCGCCGCCGCCGCGCCCGAGCCGCCGGTGAGCAGCAACTCGCCGCCCGGCTGGTCCTTCAGCTCGGCGACCTCGGCGGCCAGGTCACGGCCGATCACCCGGGCGCCGTACTCGGCGCGGTCCAGGCTCCGGGAGACGACGATCTTTGGGGTACGCCGCCAGACCGGCGCGAACCGCAGGTCGTGCGGGTCCTGCGACAGCTCCTCCACCCGCGGCCAGTAGTACGACATGAGTTCCCACACCTTGCGGCCGTAGAGGAAGGCGTCGGCCCGGTCGGTCAGCTCGAACGAGTACGCGGACAGCTCCGGCCCCATGACCGGCCAGTCGAACTCGCCGTTCGGCCCCTCGATGAAGCCGTCGACCGACTGGTGCACCCAGTAGACGAGCTTGCGCATGGTGTCCTCCTGCTCGACGGGCGCCCGGCGGGCGCGCTCACCGGTGGGTCGGAGCCCTCCGACCGGATCCGACACCTCGGCCCGAACTTTTCCAGAAGATCTGCCCGCACCCACTACGGTCCGGCCTGCCGTTACCACCACCGGGCGGCGGGGCCCTCCCGACGGATCAGCCGCGGCCGCGGCCCTGGAGCCAGCGCAGCAGGTCCGAGGGGAGGTCGCCCCGGTCCGGCCGGCGCTCGTCGTCCGGCGTCGGGGTGTCGCGGGGCTGCGGCCGGCGCGGCTCGCCGGCCAGCGCGCGGCTGGGCCCGGTGAAGTCCCGCACCGGCTTGCCCGCCACCGCCGTCCTGATCACCCGGGCCACCCCGTCGATGACCCTGGCCTGCACGGCCGAGCCGACCAGGTCGGTCGAGTCGTCCGGGTTGGCGGCGATCCCGGCGACCGCCACCTGCGGGGTGAACCCGACGAACGTCTCGGTGGCGTTCTGCTCCGAGCTGCCCGTCTTGCCGGCCACCGGGCGGCCCACGATCCGGTCCACCGAGGTCGCCGTGCCCCCGTTGCACTGCCCGTACGCCGACTGCTGGCCGACCGGGCAGCGGGCCGCGTCGGTGGCGGCCCGGGCCACGTCGGTGTCCAGCACCTTCCGGCAGGACGGCTGGCCGACGTCGACCTTCTCGCCGTTGGCCGCGGTCACCGACACCACCGGCAGCGGGGTGCAGTAGGTGCCCTCGGCCGCCACGGTGGCGTACGCGTTGGCCAGGTCCAGCGGGGTAGTGGCGGCCACGCCCAGGGTGAAGGCGCCCCAGTTCTCCGCGTCGTCCTTGGCGAAGGCGGCGTCGGAGTCGGCCCGGAAGGTGATGCCGAGCCGCTGGGCCATCTCCACCACCTTCTCCTCGCCGACCTGCTCGGCGAGCCAGACGAAGTAGGTGTTCACCGAGCGGCCGAAGCCGTCCCACATCATCCGGTAGCCGTCCATCCACGCCGGGTTGGCGTTGGCCGGGCACCACCTGCCGTCGCAGTTGCCCTCGTCGTCCGAGGCGTACCGGGTGGGCAGCTTGGCCGGGGCGTCGAAGCCGGTGGCCAGCGGCTTGCCGGCCTCCAGCGCGGCGAGCATGGTGAACAGCTTGAACGTCGAGCCGGCCTGGTAGCCGTGCACGCTGGCGCCGCCGGAGATCAGCGGGTTCACCGTGTTCGGGTGGTTGGCCTGCCCGGCCGGGTTGTCGGCCAGGCTGTAGTGCCGGTTGACGGCCATGGCCAGCACCCGGCCGGTGCCCGGCTCGACCGCGGCGATCGGCAGGGCCCGCTTGTTGTCGTACCCGTAGACCTTGGTGGCCTGCTGCTGCGCGGTCTGCTGGATCTTCGGGTCGAGCGTGCTGACCACGGTGTAGCCACCGCGGCGCAGCGCCTGCTCGCGCTCCTCGACGGTGTGGCCGAAGGCCGGCTGGCCGAGCCACCAGCGGCGCAGGTAGTCGCAGAAGAAGCCCCAGTCGTCGTGGCCCTGGGCGACCGCGGTGCAGCCGTTGGGCTGCGGGGTGGGGTGCAGGGTCACCGGGGTGGCCTTGGCCGTGGCGGCCTGCTGCGCGGTGATCGCCCCGGTCTCGGCCATCGAGTCCAGCACGTACGCCCGCCGGGCCACGGCCTGGTCCTTGTCCCCGTCGATCGGGCTGTACTCGTCGGGCGACTGCACCAGGCCGGCGAGCAGGGCGGCCTCGCCGAGGGTCAGCTCGGCCGGCGCCTTGCCGAAGTAGCGCTGGCTGGCCGCGGCGACGCCGTACGCCCCGGAGCCGAAGTAGGCGATGTTGAGGTAGCGGTTGAGGATCTCGTCCTTGCTGAGCGTCTTCTCCAGCGCGTTCGCGTACCGGATCTCCTGGAGCTTGCGCCCGACGGTCTGCTCGGTGGCGGCCCGCCGCTCCTCGGCCGTGCGGGAGGGGTCGGTCTTGAGCACGTTGCGGACGTACTGCATGGTCAGCGTGGAGCCGCCCTGCTCCGTGCCGCCGCCCTTGACGTTGGCGACCAGGGCCCGGACGATGCCGCGCGGGTCGGCGCCGCCGTGCGAGTAGAAGCGCCGGTCCTCGGCCGCGATGATCGCCTGCCGCATCACCGGCGCGATCTCGGCCAGCGGCACGTCGCTGCGGTTCACGTCGTAGAACGTGGTGATCAGGGTCTTGCCGTCGTTGGCGTAGAGGTACGACCGCTGCGGCTGCGTGGGGGTGCGCAGGGCGTCGGGCAGCTCCCCGTACGCGCCCAGGGCGGCCTTGGCGGCGAACCCGCCCAGCAGGCTGCCGGGCAGGCCGGCGACCGCGAGGGCGAGCCCCGCCAGCAGGCCGGCGAGGAGCACGGTGAAGAGCCGCGACAGCGGCGACCGGGGTGACGGCATGCCCCCCAGGATTACCGCGAAAGCCGCCAACCGGCCAGTCCGCCAGCCAACTGTCAGTTACCTCACGGTGACTTCCCAGCGTGCCGGCCCGGCCAGGTCGCGGCCCCGGTCAGCTCGGCAAGGGGCCGTTGGGGGGTGGGGCGGGGGTGGCGGCCACGCTGGCGGCGACCGCGTCGCGGGCGATGACGGCCGGCACCAGCCGGCCCGAGCGGTAGCCGATGCCGATCCCGGCGATCAGCACGAAGATCGCGCCGAACGTCTGCAGCGAGCCGATCAACGCGCCGCCCAGACCGAGCAGCGGCGCCGCGATCATCAGCATCACCCCGTCCCCCATGCTGAACAGCCCGGAGCGGGCCACCGACCAGCCGGTGAGCAGCCAGCCCAGGCTGTAGAAGGTGGCCCCGACCAGCACAATGTGGCGCGCCGTGGTGCCGAAGACCGGCGCCTGCTCGGCCAGCCCGGCAAAGGGCAGCATCAGCACCATCCCGCCGATGCTGGCGAGCAGGCCCACCAGCGCGACCCGCCGGCAGCGGGTGGCGGCGAGCAGACCGGCGAGCGCCAGCAGCGCGAGCAGTCCGAGCCAGACCGCGGCCACCCAGCCCACCAGGTAGACGGGCCGGCCGTCGGCCGGGTACGGGTCGTTGCCCACCCCGCCGTCGCTGGCCATCGCCACCAGGCCGTAGAGGATCGCGTACGCGGGCAGCAGCCAGACCGCCGCCCGGGCGAACCGGCGGACCGACCAGGCCCAGCTGGCGTCGGTGGCCGGCGCGGCCGGTCCGGGCTCGGCGACGAACGGCAGCACCCGGAACCCGCCCCCGGTACGCCGGGTTCCCACCGGCCCGGCGGGGTCGTGCGCGCCGGGCACCGGAGTCCTGGAGAACAGCCTGTCCGCCGGATCCTTCATGCGACACCTCGCTCCGCCTCCGGGCGGCGCGGGGCACACGACGGCGCCCCGGCCCCGCCATCACCGGTCCTCAGACCGATCGTGGCAGGCGCCGGGGCACCGTATGAGTGATTCTCGGATTTGCCGGCGGGGCCAGTCAGCCCCGTTCGCGCTGGTCGGTCGGGTCGTTGAGCAGGCTCTGCGGGGAGACCGGCTCGGGAGCCGGCAGCCCCTGCGGGCCGTTGCCCCCGGTGGCCTGCGCCTCGGCGACGCGTACCTCGTTGTGGATCTCCTGGGCGGCGACGGCCGCCGCCTGCGCGGCCTCGGCGGCCTCCCGCTCGACCTCGCCGGCGCTCTGGCTGGCCTCCGGCGACGGCACGTCGCCGACCATGTTGGCCAGGCCACCCAGCGCGCCACCCATACCCTCCAGGGCCTTGGTCAGCTCGGTCGGCACGATCCAGACCTTGTTGGCAGTGCCGTTGGCGATCTGCGGCAGCGCCTGCAGGTACTGGTAGGCCAGCACCTTCTGGCTGGGGTTGGCCTGGTGGATCGCGTCGAAGACGGTACGGATCGCCTTCGCCTGGCCCTCCGCCTGGAGGATCCGGGCCTGCCGGTCACCGTCGGCGCGCAGCACGGCGGCCTGCTTCTCACCCTCGGCGGTGAGGATCTGGGACTGCTTGTGCCCCTCGGCGTTGAGGATCGCGGCCCGGCGGTCCCGCTCCGCGCGCATCTGCTTCTCCATCGAGTCACGGATGCTCGGCGGCGGCTCGATCGCCTTGATCTCGACCCGGGTCACCTTGATGCCCCACCGGCCGGTGGTCTCGTCCAGGACACCGGACAGGTGCCGGTTGATCTCCTCGCGGCTGGTCAGCGCCCGCTCCAGGTCCAGCGAGCCGATCACGTTACGCAGGGTGGTGACGGTGAGCTGCTCGATGGCCTGCAGGAAGTTCGAGATCTCGTAGGTGGCGCGGACCGAGTCGACCACCTTGAAGTAGAGCACCGTGTCGATCGACACGACCAGGTTGTCGGAGGTGATCACCGGCTGGGGCGGGAAGCTGACCACCTGCTCCCGCATGTCGACCTTGGTCCGCACCGCGTCGATGTACGGCACCAGCAGGTTGAGGCCCGGGTTCAGCGTGCGCTTGTACTTGCCCAGCCGCTCCACCACGTCCTGCCGCTGCTGCGGCACGATGCGTACGGCCTTGACCAGCGTGACCACGACGATCACGGCGACGGCGATCAACACGATCGCTGCAAATTCCATATCTTCACCTTTCCCCTTCGGGCAGCGCGCCCGGGGTGGAAATCTCGTCCTGCCAGACCAGGGCGGTCGCGCCCCGGACCTTTATCACCTGCACCCGCTCGCCCGGCGGGTAGCTGCGCGTCGCGTCGTACGACCGGGCGGTCCACAACTCACCGTCGATCTTGATGAACCCCCGCTCGGCGTCCACCGTCTCCAGCACCACCGCGGTGGAGCCCTCGATCGCCTCGACGCCGAACGGCTGGTCGCCGCTCTCCAGCGCCGGCATGGCGTGGCGTTTGATCACCGGCCGCACCAGGAACAGCGACAGCGCGGAGACCACCGCGAAGACCAGAGCCTGGAGCGCGACCGGGGCACCGAGCGCCGCGGCCCCGGCGGCGGCGAACGCCCCGGCCCCGAACATGATCAGGAAGAGCGTCGTCGTAAAGATCTCGGCGACCGCCAAAACCACACCCAGCACGATCCAAAACACGGCGTCCACCTACCGATCGTGACACGTCGACGCACCTGTCATCGAACTGTCATGATCACGGGGTTCCGGTGAGCGGCGCCGGAGCGACGAGGAGGACGAGATGGCCCTGTTGCCCGAGACCGCCCGACAGGTCGACCTGCTGGTCGCCCGGGCCCAGGCGGAAGGGCGTGGCCCCTCCCTCGCCCTCGGGGTGGTCCGGGACGGCACCCTGGCGCACGTGGCGCTCGCCGGCGAACAGCCCCGCCCCGACGCGGACCTGCAGTACCGGATCGGCTCGATCAGCAAGACCATGACCGCCGTGCTGGTGATGCAGCAGCGGGACGCCGGCCGGCTCGCCCTGGACGACCCGCTCGAGAAGCACCTGCCCGGCACCCCGGTCGGCGCCCTCACCCTGCGCCAGCTGCTCGGGCACGCCAGCGGCCTGCAGCGCGAGCCGGACGGGCAGTGGTGGGAGCGGGCCGCCGGCAGCGACCTGGCCACCCTGGTGGCCGGGCTCACCCCGGCGAAGATCGCCCACCCGCCGCACCGCGTCTACCACTACTCGAACCTGGCGTACGGGCTGCTCGGCGGGGTGCTGGAGCGGAGCACCGGCACCCCCTGGGCGGACCTGCTCCGCGAACGGCTGCTCGAGCCGCTGGGCATGCGGCGCACCACCTACCACCCCACCGAGCCCTACGCTCGGGGCTACGTGGTGCACCCCTGGCACGAGACGCTGCGGGAGGAGCCGCGTACCGACACCGGGGCCATGGCGCCGGCCGGCCAACTCTGGTCGACGGTCGAGGACCTGGCCCGCTGGGCGGCCTTCCTGGCCGACCCCGCCCCGGACGTGCTCGCCCCGGCGACGCTCGCCGAGATGTGCGCGCCCGTGGTGATCAGCGACCTGGACTCCTGGACCGGCGGACACGGCCTCGGCGTGGAGCTCTACCGGGTCGGCGACCGGGTGTACCTGGGCCATGGCGGCTCCATGCCCGGGTACATCGCCGGCCTGGCCGTGCACCGGCCGACCCGCACCGCCGTGGTCGACTTCGCCAACTCGTACGGCCTGCGCGCCGGGCACCACATCGTCGGGCTGGCCCGCGAGATCCTCACCCTGGTGCTGGACGCCGAGCCGGCCGCCCCCGCGCCGTGGCGCCCGGCCGAGGCCCCGCCGGCCGCCCTCGCCGAGCTGACCGGTCGCTGGTGGTGGATGGGGAGCGAGTCCGAGTTCCACATCGACTCCGCCGGCGACCTGGTCGGCGGCCCGGTGGGCAAACCGCTGCTCCGCTTCACCCCCGAGGGCCCGGACCGCTGGCGGGGCCGATCCGGCTCCCAGGACGGCGAAATCCTCACCGTCCTCCGCGACGACTCCGGGCGCCCCGTCGCCCTGGACATCGCCACCTTCGTCTTCACGAGAGACCCCGATCAGGAACCCTGACCCGCCCCCGCCCGCGACCACTCACGCAGGCGACGTCACAAAGTCGATCATCCGTTCCATCGCGTTGATCAGCAGCGTCTCCACGTCCGCGAAGCTGTTCACCCGGGACAGGATGTGCCGCCACAGGTCCGCCGGCTCGGCCACCCCGAGGGCCGCGCAGACCCCTTCCTTCCAGGGCCGCCCCGGCGGCACCACGGGCCAGGCCCGGATGCCCAGCGCGGCCGGCTTCACCGCCTGCCACACATCCACGTACGGGTGCCCGGTGACCAGCACGTGCGGCGAGGTGACCTGCGCCACGATCCGGCTCTCCTTCGACCCGGGCACCAGGTGGTCGACGAGCACGCCGAGCCGGCGGCCGGGGCCGGGCGCGAAGGCGCGTACCTCGGCGACGAGCGCGTCGATGCCGTCCAGGGGCTCCACCACCACGCCCTCGACGCGCAGATCGTCGCCCCAGATCCGTTCGACCAGCGCGGCGTCGTGCACGCCCTCGACCCAGATCCGGCTGGCCCGGGCGACCTGCGCCGGGACGTTGTCGACCGCGATCGAGCCGGAGGCGGTACGCCGTCGCGCGGCGGGCACCGGCGCGCGTGCCGGGCGGCGCAGCGTCACCGGCCGGCCGTCGAGCAGGAACGCGGCGGGCAGCAGCGGGAAGTTGCGCCGCCGGCCGTGCCGGTCCTCCAGCACCACCGCGCCGGACTCGAAGCCGACCACCGCGCCGCAGAACCCGGACTCCGCGTCCTCGACCACGAGGTCGGGCTCGGCGTCCACCTCCGGGATGACCTTGCGCCGCCGCCAGTCACCCGCCAGCACGTCACCGTCGTATCGCCCCGCCATGTCGATCACGCTAGCCAGCGGCCCGGCGTGTCGCCCGGCGACGCGCCGGCCAGGCGTTCCGCGCCCGACACAGAAAGGGGCGAAGGGGGTAGTCAGGGGCAGGTCACGCCACCGGAGCGGCAGCCGAGACAGCGACGGCGGCGAGCACGTACCCTTTCGGCATGTCCCTCCCCGCAGCGGGCGCGGCCACACTGGCTCCGCGCCGGTCGAGCCGGTTCGTCGCCTGGGTGCGTGCCTGGCGTGCCGGCCTGGTGCCGTTCGACGAGGTCGCCGACGAGATCGCCGGCGACGAGGAGCACCTGGTCGCTGACGCGCCCGGCACCTGGACCGACGTCTCCCTCCGCGAGGCGCTACCCAGCCTGGCCAAGCTCTCCCCGGACGAGATCCGCCTGGTGCTGCCGGCCCCGGGCGACCCCCGCGGGCTGCCCGGCCCGGGCGACTTCGCCGGCGCCGCGCTGCTCGCCGGTGAGGCGGTGGTGGCCAGCGGGCTGGGCCTGGTCCCGGAGGTGCGCAGCCACACCTCAGGCTCGGGCATGACCTGGGAAACCGTGCTCTGGCGGGTCTTCCCGCTGCCGGTGGACGCGCCCCGGGCGTCGCTCCTCGTGCCGGGCGCCGCCGAGGCGGAGGCCGAACTGGCCGCCGTGCTGGCCGAGACCACCGCGGCCCTCACCCGGCTGGACGTGGCCCAGTGGCGGCCCGAGCTGGCCGGCGCCCTGGCCGCGCTGCGCCGCCCGGACGGCATCACCGACCTGCCGCCCGGATTCGACCCGCGGGCCCGGCGGCTCTTCGCCCGCGCCGCGGTGCTGGACCGGATGCTCGCCCTGGCCGGGGAGAGCGCACCGGGCGGGGCGGTGAACACCTACGAGGCGCAACAGCGGGACGCGGCGCTGCGCCCGTTGACCACCGCCTGCCGGCAGGCCCTGGTGGCCGCCTGCAACGCGCCGCTGCGCCCCTGACCGCAGCGGCGGCTACAGCTCGTCGATCAGGTCGGCCACCGACTCGACGATCCGGGACGGCCGGTACGGATACCGCTCCGCCTCGGCCCGCGAGCTGATCCCGGTCAGCACCAGGATCGTCTCCAGGCCGGCCTCCAGGCCGCAGAGGATGTCGGTGTCCATCCGATCGCCGATCATGGCGGTGGACTCGGAGTGCGCGTCGATGGTGTTCAACGCCGAGCGCATCATCATCGGGTTCGGCTTGCCGACGAAGTACGGCTCCACCCCGGTGGCCTTGGAGATCATGGCGGCGACCGAGCCGGCGGCCGGCAGGGCGCCCTCGACTGACGGGCCGGTGGCGTCCGGGTTGGTGCAGATGAACCGGGCGCCGTCGTTGATCAGCCGGATCGCCTTGGTGATCGCCTCGAAGCTGTAGGTGCGGGTCTCCCCCAGCACCACGTAGTCCGGCGCGAAGTCGCTGAGCACGTAGCCGACCGCGTGCAGCGCCGTGGTCAGGCCGGCCTCGCCGATCACGTACGCGGTGCCGCCCGGCCGCTGATCGGCGAGGAACTTGGCGGTGGCCAGGGCCGACGACCAGATCGCCTCCTCCGGCACGTCCAGCCCCATCCGGCCCAGCCGCGCCCGCAGGTCACGGGGCGTGTAGATGGAGTTGTTGGTCAGCACCAGGAAGGGCTTGCCGGAGGCGCGCAGCTTCTTCACGAACTCGGGCGCGCCGGGCACCGGCTGCCCCTCGTGCACCAGTACGCCGTCCATGTCGGTGAGCCAGCTCTGCACCGGCTTGCGCTCATGCATGTGTCGTCCCCACGGGATGTCGGTGGTCGGTCGGGTTCAGGGACGGCGGGCCGGGGGCACGCAGCACGGCGTCGGGCAGGTGTCCCACATCGGCAGCTCACCGAGCCGGCGCCGCAGCCGCTCGCCGTCCGGGGTGGTGCGCTCGAGCACCAGCTCGCGGACCATCGCGACGAACCGCGGGTCGGTGCCCGGCGTGCCGGCCCGGACGAAGTCCAGACCGAGCTGCTTGGCCGTCTCGAGCGCCTCGGTGTCCAGGTCCCAGACCACCTCGAGGTGGTCCGAGACGAACCCGATCGGGCTGACCACCACGGCGGTGACCCCCTGCTCGGCCAGGGTGGCCAGGTGGTCGTTGATGTCCGGCTCCAGCCACGGCACCTGCGGCGGCCCGGAGCGGCTCTGCCAGACCAGGTCGTACGGCAGGTCCGGGGCGGCCGCCGCGTGCACCAGCCGGGCGGTCTCCGCGAGCTGGGCGGTGTACCGGCCGCCGTGCGGGCCGGCGGTGGCCGCCATCGAGGTGGGTACGGAGTGGGCGGTGAAGACCACCCGGGTGGTGTCCCGCTTGGCCGGGTCGAGCTGTGCGAGCGCGGCGCGTACCGCGTCGGCGTGCGGTTCGACGAAGCCGGGGTGGTCCCAGAACTGGCGGAGCTTCTCGATCACCGGGGCGTCCGGGCCCACGGCGGCCCGCGCCGCGGCGATGTCCTCCTGGTACTGCCGGCACGAGGAGTAGCCGCCGTAGGCGCTGGTGACGAAGGCCAGCGCCCGTCGCACCCCGTCGTCACGCATCCGGGCCACGGTGTCGGCGAGCATCGGGTCCCAGTTCCGGTTGCCCCAGTAGACCGGCAGGTCCACGCCGTGCCCGGCGAAGTCCGCGCGGATGGCCGCGAGCAGGTCGCGGCACTGCTGGTTGATCGGGGAAACCCCGCCGAAGTGCAGGTAGTGCTGGACGACCTCGGCCAGCCGCTCCGGGGGCACGCCCCGTCCCCTGGTCACGTTCTGCAGGAACGGCTCCACGTCCTCGGGCCGCTCCGGCCCGCCGAAGGAGACCAGCACCAACGCGTCGTACGCCATGGGCCCATTCTTCCTCGCGGCCCGGGCCGGCCCGGCGATGGCCCCCGGGATTCGGGTGTGACCCGGGGCCCTTCCGCAACCGGAGAGGTCGCGGTCGGGCCCCTGCTCACACCTCAGGCGCCGATCGCGTGGTAGCCGCCGTCGACGTGGACGATCTCGCCGGTGGTGGCCGGGAACCAGTCGGAGAGCAGGGCCAGGCAGGCCCGGGCGGCCGGCTCCTGGTCGGTGAGGCTCCAGCCGAGCGGGGCGCGCTCGGCCCAGGCGGTCTCGAACTGCTCGAAGCCGGGGATCGACTTGGCGGCGATGGTACGCAGCGGGCCGGCGGCGACCAGGTTGCTGCGGATGCCCTGCTTGCCCAGGTGCAGCGCCAGGTAGCGGGAGGCGGACTCCAGCCCGGCCTTGGCCACGCCCATCCAGTCGTAGACCGGCCAGGCCTTGGTGGCGTCGAAGGTGAGCCCGACCACCGCGCCGCCCGCCGACATCAGCGGCAGCGCCGCCATGGCCAGGGACTTGTACGAGTAGGTGGAGACCTGCAGGGCGGTCGCCACGTCCTCCCAGGGGGCGTCCAGGAAGCCGCCGCCCAGGCAGCTCTGCGGGGCGAAGCCGATCGAGTGCACCACCCCGTCGAGGCCGTCCACGTGCTCGCGGACCTTGTCGGCGAGGCCGGCCAGGTGCTCGGCGCTGGTGACGTCCAGCTCGATCACCGGGGCCGGTTCGGGCAGCCGCTTGGCGATCCGCTCGACCAGCGAGAGCCGGCCGTAGCCGGTGAGCACGACCTGGGCGCCGTTCTCCTGGGCGAGCTTCGCGACCGAGAAGGCGATCGAGGCGTCGGTGATGACGCCGGTGACGAGCAGCCGCTTACCGGCCAGCAGTCCGGACATTGCCAGTTCCTCCGTGCTCTCTCTCAGTGACCCATGCCCAGGCCGCCGTCGACCGGGATGACGGCGCCGGAGACGTAGCCGGCCGCGTCCGAGGCGAGCCAGGTGACCACGGCGGCGACCTCGTCGGCGCTGGCCATCCGGCCCGCCGGGATCGACTTGCGGATCTCCGCCTTGCGCTCCTCGGGCAGCCCGGCGGTCATGTCGGTGTCGATGAAGCCGGGCGCCACCACGTTCGCGGTGATGTTGCGGCTGCCCAGTTCGCGGGTGATCGAGCGGGCCACGCCGACCAGGCCGGCCTTGCTGGCCGCGTAGTTGACCTGCCCGGCGCCGCCGGAGAGGCCGACCACCGAGGAGACGAAGATCATCCGACCCCACCGGGCCCGGAGCATCTTCGTCGAGGCCCGCTTGGCGCAGCGGAACGCGCCGGTGAGGTTGGTGTCGAGCACCCGGGTGAACTGCTCCTCGGACATCCGCATGATCAGCGTGTCGTCGGTGATGCCCGCGTTGGCCACCAGCACCTCCACCGGACCCAGCTCGGCCTCGATCGCGGCGAAGGCGGCGTCGACCGACTCGGCGTCGGTCACGTCACAGCGCACCCCGAACAGCCCTTCCGGAGCGTCGCCGCTGCGGTGGGTCACCGCCACCCGGTCGCCCTGCTTGGCGAAGGCCTGCGCGATGGCCAGGCCGATGCCCCGGTTTCCGCCGGTCACCAGCACGGTACGGGCCACGGTTCCCCCTCTGCTCTGCTGATCTCTCGGTCGCTGGCGAGCCTAGGGGTTACCGGTAGGTAATCGCTAACCGCGGGTCATACCCAGGTAGGGCAGGCCGGGTCCCCCCACGGTGGCACGACGGGCCGGGGTCACCGCACTAGCCTGCGAGGGATGGACCTCCGTCCCGTCCGCGCCGGCCTGGCCGCGCTGCGGCGCCTCTGGGCCGGCCCCGACTACCCGCCGATCCGGCCGTCGTTGCGCCGCTGGCCCCGGCTCGCCCTCGCCGCTCCGGCGGTGGCGCTGCTGATCCTGCTCGCGTTCACCCTGATCACCGCGCAGTACCTGCTCGACGACCGGAAGCTGGCGACCGGCACCGCCTGGCTGCTCGCCGCGCTCACCGTGGCGCCGCTGCCGTTCCTGCCGGCCCGGCCGCTGGCGGCCTGGCGGGTCATGTTCGTCGGCGCGTTCTTCGGCACGTTCAACGTGTCGCCGACCGAGGACTGGCCGTGGAGCCCCAGCCAGGTCATTGTCATGATCGTCGTGCTGGCCGTGGTGGCCGCCCGGGTCGACCGGGGCGTGCTGGCCTGGCTCGGGCTGTTCAGCCTGCTCCCGGTCTGGATCTTCGTGCCGCGGCCCAACCAGGTCGGCGTCAGCCTGCTGTTCGTGGTGCTGCTCATCCTCGGCGACCTGGTGCGGCGCAACGTGCACGCCCGGCGGGCGCTGGCCGAGCAGGCGGAGCGGAGCGAGCTGGAACAGGCCCGGCGGGCGGTGCTGGAGGAGCGCACCCGGATCGCCCGCGAGATGCACGACGTCGTGGCACACCACATGTCGATGATCGCCGTGCAGGCGGAGACCGCCCCGTACCGGGTCGGCCCACTGCCCGACGCGGCGCGGACCGAGTTCCTCGACATCGCCGGCTCGGCCCGCGAGACGCTGACCGAGCTGCGCCGGCTGCTCGGGGTGCTGCGCAGCGACGCCGACCCGGCCGCGACCGCGCCGCAGCCCGGTATGGCGGACGTGCCGGACCTGGTGGCCGCCGCGGAGCGCGCCGGCATGGCGGTCCGGCTGGACGGCACGCCGCCGGCCGCGCCGGACGCGGTCGGGCTGGCCGCCTACCGGATCGTGCAGGAGGCGCTGGCGAACGCGGCGCGGCACGCGCCGGGCGCGGCGGTGACCGTCCGGCTGCGGGAGCGCGACGGGTTGCTGGCGATCGCGGTACGCGACACCGGCGGGCCGGCGGCGCCCGCGCCCGCGCCGTCGACCAGCGGGCACGGGCTGACCGGCATGCGGGAACGGGCCCGGCTGCTGGGCGGTACGTTCAGCGCCGGACGGACCACCGACGGTTTCGCCGTCACCGCCGAACTGCCGCTGGGAACGGAGGACCCGACGCGATGATCCGGGTGCTGATCGCCGACGACCAGGCGATGGTCCGGCAGGGGTTCGGCGCGCTGCTGGCCGCCCAGCCGGACCTGCTCGTGGTCGGCGACGCCGCGGACGGCGCGGCGGCCGTCGCGGCGGCCCGCCGGCTCGACCCGGACGTGGTGCTGATGGACGTCCGGATGCCGGTGCTGGACGGGCTCGCGGCGACCCGGCAACTGCTCGGCGACCGCCGCACCGACCGGCCCCGGGTGCTCATCCTGACCACCTTCGACCTGGACGACTACGTGTACGAGGCGCTGCGCGCCGGCGCCAGCGGCTTCCTGCTCAAGGACGCGCCCGCCGCCGACCTGGTGCAGGCGGTACGGGTGGTCGCGGCCGGTGACGCGCTGCTCGCCCCGGCGGTGACCCGCCGGCTGATCGCCGAGTTCGCGGCCCGGCCGGCGCACCGCCGGCCCCGCCCGACCGACCTGGCCGCGCTCACCCCGCGCGAGACGGACGTGCTGCGGCTGATCGCCCGGGGCCGCTCGAACACGGAGATCGCCGCCGACCTGGTGGTCGCCGAGCAGACCGTAAAGACCCACGTCGGGCGGATCCTGGCCAAGCTCCAGCTCCGCGACCGCGCCCAGGCGGTGGTCGTCGCGTACGAGACGGGTCTGGTCGCCGCCGGGGAGTAGCTCCCGGGTAGCACGCCGGGAACCGTCCCGTGGAGTGACGATCTGCGGCCGCTCCGCACCGCATTCTTCCGCCGGGAACTCGCGGAGGAGGCAGCACGATGCACTGGACTCGACCCGCCCGGATGGCGCTGGCCGCGCTGCTCGGCTTCGGCCTGCTGGCACCGGCCCGGCCCGGTCCGCTGGCGCCGGTGGCGTACCTGGAGGCGTACCCGGTGGTGGACGGCCGACTGCGGGCGGCCGGGGCGCCGTACGACGGATGGGCCGCGGCGGGCCGGCGGTTCCTGGCCTTCGAGCCCCGCGGCGACGGTCTCGCCGTCGAGGTCCTCGGCGACCTGGCCACCGCCGACCGGATCGTGGTGCTGGTGCCGGGAGTGGGCAGCACGCTGCGCGACTTCGACCGCGGCCTGGGCGGGGTCGCGCGCCGTGCGCCGGCCCGGCAGGCGGCCGAGGTGTACCGGGCGGTGCACGCCGCCGCGCCCGGCGCGCGGGTCGCCGTGCTCGCCTGGCTCGGCTACGACCCGCCGGGCACGGTGGCCTCGGCCGCCGGCTCGGCCGCCGCCCGGCGCGGCGCGACCGGGCTGCGCGCGGAGTTGCGGGAGCTGTCGGAGCGCCGCCCGCGGGCACACATCGTCCTGGTCGGACACAGCTACGGCGCGTTGGTCGCCGGTCTCGCCGCACACGACGCCCCGGCGCAGGTCACCGACGTGGTGGCGCTGGGTGGCATCGGGCTCGGCGTGGACCGCGCCACCGACCTGGGCCCGGTACGGGTGTGGGCGGCGGAGGCGCCGACGGACTGGATCCGGCGGGTGCCCCAGGTCCGGCTGCTCGGGCTCGGTCACGGCCGCCGGCCCGGCGACCCGGCCTTCGGCGCGCGGTCCCTGCCGGTGACCGGGGTGGCCGGCCACGACGACTACCTGACCGCCGGCAGCGCCACGACAGCCGCGGTGGCGTCGGTGGTGCTGGACGGTGCCGGCGCCCGGGGGGTGGCCCGGTGAACGGCCGGGACCGGGTGATCGACGCGCTGCGGGCGTACGCGATCGGCGGTGTGGTGCTCGGGCACTGGCTGGTCACCGCGCTGGTGCTGGACGCCGACGGCACGCTGCACGTGGCGAGCCCGCTGGTCGCCCTGCCGGGGCTGGCGCCGGTCACCTGGCTGCTGCAGACCCTCGGGCTGTTCTTCTTCGTCTCCGGGTACGCCGCCGCCCGTTCCCTGGCGGGCGGTCCGGGCGGCGCGGCGCGCTGGTGGGCCCGGCGGATGGGCCGGTTGGTCCTGCCCACCCTCGCGTTGCTCGGCATCGGCGCCGCCGTGCTGCTCGCCGCGATCGTCACGGGTACCCCGGACGCCACCCTCGCCGTGGCGCTCCACCTCGCGATCAGCCCACTGTGGTTCCTGCTCCCGCTGGTCGCCCTCTCCGCGCTGATCGTGCCGCTGCGTGCCGCCGTACGCCGGTGGGGGCCGTGGCGTTGCGTGGCCCCGGCGGTGGCCCTGGTCGCCGCGGCCGATCTGGCCGCCCGGCTGCTGCCGGCCGTGCCGGGGCGCCTGCCGGTCGCACTCCTGGCCGCCTGGTGCGTGCCCTGGCTGCTCGGCCTGGCCCACGCCGACGGCCGGCTGGTCGGCCGGCGGGCCGGGGCGGTGCTGGCCGGTACCGGCGCGGTGGCGCTGGCCGCGCTGGTCACGCTCGGCTACCCGGTCAGCGCGGTCGGCGTCCCCGGCGCGGCGATGTCGAACCTCAGCCCACCGTCCCTCGTGGCGGTGGCCCTGGCCGTCACCCAGGTGGGGCTGGCCCTGCTGCTGCGTCCGGCGCTGGCCCGGCTGCTGCGACGCCCGCGTCCGGCCCGGGCGGTGGCGGCGCTCAACCGGTCCGCCATAGGCGTCTACCTGAGCCACCAGCCGGTGCTGGTCGGGGTGACGGCGCTGACCGCCCACGCCGGCCATCCGCTGCCCGGCCTGCACACCGCGCCGCACGACCTGGTCTGGGTGCTGGCCCGGCTCTGCTGGCTGCCGGTCTTCGCGGCGGTCCTGCTGGCGATGCGGCGCCGGCCCGGCCGGTCGTCGGCCCCGCGGCCGGCCCGGTCGGTGGGTGCGCCCGGGCCACTCGGCCGAGTGCGTGCCCGCCGCGCCCCGGGTGTACGATGATCGCGTTTGCGGGCGATCGACCGCCCGCCCTCGGACCCGCCGACCGCAGGAGGTGATCGCTGTGCGAGATAGCGATCCTCCCAGTCGTGGCCGGGCCGATCGTCAGCCCTGCTGAGCCGCGACTCAGTCAGGCGAGCTGACCCGCTTTCCGCCTCCGCGTTGCCCGCCTCCTCGGCCTGCCGGCCGGGGCGGCATGCTGCGCGACCCGCCGGCGGAGCACCCCGGTCACGACTTCGTGTGCGTACGCCCTGAGCCACCCCCGCGGTCCGGCCCGCGCCGCCCGGACCGTCTCGTCGCCACGGAGCTGTCCCATGAGCCGTTACGTCGCCCCGCTGGGCTTCACCCTCGCCGCCGTCTGGGTGGCCGTCCTCTTCGTGCTGGCCGGCGGCGGTCACTGACCGCCGCCGGCCGGGCCGGCCCGGCCCGCCTCAGATCAGGCGGGACGACCAGACCAGGCTCAGCGCGCCCGCGCAGAGCGCGAGGAGCAGCGCCAGCCCCGCGTACCACTGGGTGACCTCCCGCGGCTCGGTGCGGAACCCGATCGAGCTGCCCATGTCCTGGTAGACCCGCTTCAGCTCGCTCACCGACGCCGCCTCGTAGAAGTAGCCCTGGGTGGTCTCCGCGAGCTGCGACAGCGCCATCCGGTCCACCGGCACCCGCTGGAGCTGGCCGCCGATGTCCACCTGACCCGAGTCGGTGCCGAACGCGATGGTCGAGACCGGGACGTTCGCCGCCTGCGCCGCCGCGGCCGCCTCCTCCACCGACCGCCCCGCCGTCCGGTACCCGTCGGAGAGCAGCACGATCCGGGCCGGCGGGACGCCGGCCGCGCCGTCCGCCGGCACCGACCGGATCGCCTCCAGACAGGTGAAGACCGCCTCCCCGGTGGCCGTCGCCTCGGCCAGCACCAGGCCGTCGATGGCGGTGGTCACCGCACCCCGGTCCTTGGTCGGCGGCACCAGCACGTTCGCCGACTTCGCGAACGACACCAGCCCGAGGTTGTAGCTCTCCGGCAGCTCCCCGACGAACTGCTTGGCCGCCTCCTGGGCGGCCTCCAGCCGGTTCGGCGCGACGTCGTCGGCCTGCATCGACAGCGACACGTCGATGGCCAGCATCACCGTCGCCCGTTCGAGGGGTTCCTTGGTGTCCACCGCCGGCCGGGCCAGCGCGGTGGCCAGCACCAGCAGGCAGAGCAGGAAGGCGGTAGCCGCCACGTGCCGCCGCCAGCCCAACCCCTTCGGCGCGAGGGTGCGCAGCAGGTCCACGTTGGTGAACCGCATCGCGTACGCCCGGCGGTGCAGCTGCCGCCAGACGTACGCGGCGGCCAGCGCGAGCACCGGCAGCACGGCCAGCAGCCACCACGGTTGCAGAAAACGGATCATCGCGTCGTCCCCCGGGTGCGGGCGTGCCGCTGCGCGGCCACGAATCGCACCATGTCCAGCAGCCAGTCTCGGTCGGTACGCAGTCGCAGGTGCCCGGCGCCGGCGCCACGCAGCTCGGCGGCGATCGCGGCGCGCTGGGCGGCCGCCGCGTCGGCGTACCGGCGGCGCAGGCCCGGGTCGGCGGTCTGCACCTCGTGCAGCTCGCCCGTCTCCGGGTCGACCACCGGCAACACCCCCACGTCGGGCAGCTCCAGCTCGCGCGGGTCGACCACCTCGATCGCCAGCACGTCGTGCCGGACCCGCAGCTTACGGACCGGTCGCGACCACTGCTGCGGCGGCGCGAGGAAATCGGAGATCACCACGGCCACGCCCCGCCGCCGCGGTGGCCGGTTCAGCATGTCCACCAGCGCGCCGAGGTCGCCGCGCCCGGGGCGGATCTCGGTGCCGGCGATGGCCCGCAACAGGCCCTGCGCCTCCTTGCGGCCGGCCCGGGCGGGCAGCCGGACCAGCGTCCCCGGCCCGGTGGCCGGTGGTGCGCCGCGCCACCGGCCGGTGCGCGCCGGCACCGGGGCGCCGGTGCCGACCACCGCGCCGATCCGGTTGCCGCCCCGGACCGTCAGATGCACCAGGGCCGCCGCCGCGGCCACCACGACGTCCCGCTTGAGCCACTGGCCGGTGCCGAAGTCCAGGCTCGCCGACAGGTCCACCGCGAGCCAGGTCTCCAGCTCCCGGTCGGCCACCGTCCGCCGCACGTGCGGCATGGTGGTCCGCGCGGTCACCGGCCAGTCCATCCGGCGTACGTCGTCGCCGGGGCGGTACTCGCGGGACTCCCCCGCCTCGCTGCCCGGCCCGGGCAGCAGCCCGGCGTAGTCGCCCTGGAGCAACCCGTCGAGCTTGCGGGTGACCAGCAACTGCAGCCGGGACAGCACGGCGCCGGAACGGTCGCCGCTGGCCGGCACTCGGGTGGGTGGGGTCACGGCCGCTGCCCGGGCCAGCCGGCGCCGTTCGGCACGGCCGGTGGCGGCGGGGTGGCCTGCTGCCGCGGGGCGACCGCCGGCAGCGGGATGGTCGACATCACCCGGTGCACGATGTGATCGGCCGGCACGTCGTCGGCGAGCGCGTCGTAGCTGAGCACCAGCCGGTGGCGCAGGATGTCCGGGGCGATGTCCTGCACGTCCTGGGGCAGCGCGTAGTCCCGGCCGCGCAGCAGGGCCAACGCCCGGGTGGCCCGGACCAGGCCGAGCGAGGCGCGCGGGCTGGCGCCGTACTGGATGAGCTGGGCGACGTCGGGCATGCCGTGCTCGGCCGGCGCCCGGGTGGCCAGCACCAGCCGGACCGCGTAGTCGACCAGCGCGTTGTGCACGAAGACCTGGTCGGCCTTGTGCTGCAGCGCGATGAGGTCCGGGGTGTCGAAGACCCGGGCCGGTTCCGGCGCGGCGACGCCCATCCGGTAGACGATCTCCCGCTCCTCGGCGTCGGTCGGGTAACCCACCATGATCTTCATCAGGAAGCGGTCCCGCTGCGCCTCCGGCAGCGGGTAGACGCCCTCCTGCTCGATCGGGTTCTGGGTGGCCATCACCAGGAACGGGTCGGGCACCCGGTGGGTCTCCCCGCCGATCGACACCTGGCGCTCGCTCATCACCTCCAGCAACGCCGACTGCACCTTCGCCGGGGCGCGGTTGATCTCGTCGGCGAGCAGGAAGTTGACGAACACCGGCCCCAGCTCGACGTCGAACTTCTCGCTGGACTGCCGGTAGATCCGGGTACCCATGATGTCGGCCGGCACCAGGTCGGGGGTGAACTGCACCCGGGCGAAGGAGCCGCCGACCACCTTGGCCAGGGTCTCCACGGCCAGCGTCTTGGCGACGCCCGGCACGCCCTCCAACAGGCAGTGCCCGCGGGCGAGCAGGGCGACGAACATCCGCTCGACCATCCGGTCCTGGCCGACGATCACCCGCTTGATCTCGAACAGCGCCCGCTCCAGCAGCGTGGCGTCCTGGGCCGGGGTGCTGACCGCCGGCGGCGGCGCCTCCGGCAGCGCCTCGGTCGGGGTCGAAGCGTCGGGCGTGGTCGGCTGGGCCACCGGTCCTCCACAGCTTGGTCGGCGTCGCGATGTGATGCGTACCAAGACTGTCATGCCTCGCTGAGAGCCGAGGGCGGGAGAGGGACGATTTTCGCCGCGTCGTCACCGGCCACTGAAAACCCCGAACACGGGTGGACAACAGGGGGTCCGCCGCGTGTACGATTCATCCCGTCGCCGGGCGGCTCCCCCCGTGGCCGCCCGGCGCTAAAACTCCCGGCGTGGCGACCCTAGACTGGCCCCGGTGAGCACTCCCCCTCCCGCCGACGAGGCGTTGATCTGCTCCGCGCGAGGGTGTCGTGCCCCCGCCCGCTGGGAGCTGCGCTGGAACAATCCCCGCCTGCACGAGCCCGACCGGCGCAAGACCTGGCTGGCCTGTCCCGACCATCGGGAGTCCCTCGGCGGCTTCCTGGACGCGCGGGGCTTCCTGCGCGAGGTGGTCGCGCTGCCCGGATCGCCTACTCTCGAAGGGTGATCGAGCGCAGCGGACCAACCCGGTGAGCGACGACCTCGCCGGCCGGCCACCCACCCCGCCCGGCCCGCTGGAGCCCTGGCCGGCGACCGTCCGGTGGCAGCCGATCTCCCGGGACCTGATCTGGGTGGAGCTGATCCGGCTCGGCATCCTGCTCGCGGTGACGCTGGTGGTGCTCGCGGTGGGCTGGGCGACCACCGGCCACTGGCTGTTCGGCTTGGCCGTCGGCGTGCTGCTGCTGCTGGCCGGCTGGCGCACCGTCACCATCGTCCGGGCCGTGCACGCCTGGGGCTACGCCGAACGCGAGCAGGACCTGCTGGTCCGGCACGGGCTGCTGGTCCGGCGGCTCTCCATCGTCCCGTACGCCCGGATGCAGTTCGTGGACGTCACCGCGGGGCCGTTGGAGCGGGCGTTCGACCTGGCCACCGTGCAACTGCACACGGCCGCCGCGGCGAGCGACGCTCGGGTGCCGGGGCTGCGGCCGGCCGAGGCCGCCCGGCTGCGGGACCGGCTCACCGCGCTCGGCGAGGACCGGGCGGAGGGGCTGTGAGCCAGGGCCCGGCCGGGCCGGGACCCGCGACGCCGCCGGCCGACGACGGCCCGGCCCGCACCCCGCCGGCCGTGAACGGCCAGCCCTGGCCGGGCCCGGGCACGCGCCGCCGGTCCCGTCGGGACCGGGCCCGGCCGGGCCACCACCGCCCGGACACGGCCCGCCGACGCCACCGCCCGGCTACCACCCCGCCACGCCACCACCACCCGGGTACGGCCCGCCGGCACCACCGCCCGGATACGGTCCGCCGGCGCCAGCACCCGGATACGGCCCGCCGGCGCCACCGCCCGGGTACGGTCCGCCGCCACCAGTACCCGGGTACGGCCCGCTTCCCGGCGTGCCGTACGCCGGGGGCGCGGGCCTGCCGCCGTTCCCGGGGCCGCCGGGCGGTCCGGTGGAGCCGCGGCGCCGGCTGCACCCACTCAGCCCGGTGCTGCACGGGGCCAAGTCCCTGGTCGTGGTGATCGCCGGTCTGTCCTGGTCCACGCTGTCCCGGGTCGGCTTCGGGTGGTTCGCCGCGCTGGTCGTGATCTTCGTGCTCGGCGCCACCGTGCTCTCCATCGTCAGCTGGTGGAACACCGGCTACCACGTGGTGGGCCGGGAGCTGCGGGTGCACGAAGGGCTGCTCTGGCGGCGTACCCGGGCGATCCCGCTGGAGCGGTTGCAGGCCGTGGAGGTGGTCCGGCCGCTGCTGGCCCAGCTCACCGGGCTGGCCGAGCTGCGGCTGGAGGTGGTCGGCGGGGGCAAGACCGAGGCGCCGCTGGCGTACCTCTCGGTGGCCGAGGCGACCGCGCTGCGCCAGCGGCTGCTCGCGGTGGCCGGCCGGCCGCCGCAGCCCGTCCCGGCCGACACCCCGCCGGCGCTCGTCCCGGCCGGCGCCGCGCCGGTGCCCCCGCCCGCCCCGGCCGGGCGCCGGCTGCACACGGTACGCAACGCGGACCTGCTGGTCAGCCAGCTGCTCACCCCGCAGGCGTTCCTGCTGCCGTTCGGTGTGGCCTTCGTCGTGGCGCAGTTCCTCTCCGAGGGGTCGTGGTCGTTCATCGCGGTGGCCAGCACGCTCACCGCGATGGCCGGCGTCCTGCTCCAGCCGGTCCGTCGGGTCCTCGACGACTGGGGCTTCCGGCTCGACCGCGAGGACGGCACCCTGCGGGTCCGCAACGGGCTGCTGGAGACCCGGGTGCAGACCGTGCCGTTGCACCGGGTGCAGACGGTCGGCGTCACCTGGCCGCTGCTCTGGCGGATGAAGGGCTGGCTGCGGCTGCGGCTGGAGGTGGCCGGCTACTCGGCCGCCGAGCCGGACGACCGGAACCGGCCGGACCGGCTGCTGCCGGTCGGCGACGCGGGTACCGCGGCGCTGGTCGTCGCGGAGGTGCTGCCCGGCGTGCGGCTGGACGCGCTGCCCTCGACGCCGCCGCCGCGCCGGGCCCGGTGGCTGCGCCCGCTGAGCCGGCGGGCGGTCGGCGCCGGCCTCGACGAGCAGGTGTTCGTCGCCCGGGCCGGGCTGCTCACCCGCCGGCTGACGCTGGTGCCGTACGCCCGGATCCAGAGCGTGCGGGTGACCCAGGGTCCGGCCCAGCGGCGGCTACGGCTGGCCACCGTGCACGCGGACACCGCCGGCGGATCGGGCGCCGCCGCACCGGACCGGGACCTCGGCGAGGCGTGGGAGCTGGCGGCCGAGCTGACAGCGCGGGCGCACGCCGCCCGGCACGACGGCCGGGGCCGGCGGCGCTGAGCCGGGCCGGGCGCTCAGCGCTCGGCGGACACCGCGGACGGGTCGCTGGTGACCGGGCCGTCCGGAACCGCCCCGCCGTCACCGGCCGGGCCCACCCAAGCGCCACCGTTCGGGCCCGCCCCGCCGTCACCGGCCGGGCCCACCCCTGCGCCACCGTTCGGGCCCGGCCCGCCGTTGCCGGTCGGGCCGGTACCCGTGGCGCTGCCGGCCGGGCCGGTGGGCCGGGCCGGTGCCGCCGGTGCGCTCCCGGCCGGGACCGGCTCGGTGGCGGGCCCAGCGAGGCCGGCGTCGGCCGGCGCGGTCGCCGCCGGGGGCCGCGCCGCGGCGCGCCGGGACCGGTAACCGGCCCAGGCCCGCTCGGCCAGGCCCACGACCAGGAAGGTCAGCCCGACGTACACCCAGCCGACCAGCACGTCGATCAGGTAGTGCTCGCCGCTGTAGATCAGCGTGAAGGTCATCGCCAGCGGGTAGGCGAGCAGCAGCGGCCACCACCGGCGGCGCACCGCGGGCAGGAAGAACAGCACCACGAAGAGCGCGAAGGCGGTGTGCAGGGACGGCATCGCGGCCACCGGGTTGGACGCCACCTGCCCGGCGTTGAGCAGGTTGCCCGCGCCGTGCATGCCGACTTCCTTCCACCCCCGGGTGGAGATCCGGGCGACCTCGGTCAGCAGTCCGTTCTGGGCGGCCCACCAGGGCGGGGCGGCCGGGTAGAGGAAGTAGGTGACCAGCCCGGCGGCGCAGAGGAAGCCCCACCGGCGCATGTACGCCGCCCAGCTCGCCCGGTTGCGCATCCAGAGCACCGCGGCGGCGGCCAGCGTCGCCACGAAGTGCGAGAAGTAGATCCAGCTGACCAGCACGTCCCACCAGTGCACCTCGGGCCGGTAGAGGTGCTGCTGGAGCCAGACCGTGGGCACCGCGCCGCCGGTGGCCCAGCCGGCCAGGAACCGGTCGGCGACGATCAGCTCCATCGCGTGCGGGGTCGCGCCGTTATCGGCGAAGCCGCGGGAGAGGTTGTACGCGGCCAGCAGCAGCACCACCGGGATCCAGTCCCGGGCGAAGCGCAGGTGGCTGCGCCAGGGCCGGGCGGAGTGCCAGGCGATGGTGCCGGCCCAGATCCAGACGAACGCGTACGCCGGGTCGGTGGGCAGGCCGATGGCGAGCCAGGCGGCCACGAAGGCGACCCCCCAGATCACCATCGCGATGACGCGGCGACGTCCGCCGTCCGGCGCGGCGGGGACGCTGGTCGGGGCGGGGGGCTGGGATTCTGTCTGGACGGCCATCGCGGTCAAGGTTAACGGCGCGGAAGGCATCGACGGACGGCGACCACCGGTGCTCCGGCCGGCGGCCCCGGAGCCCGGACGTCCCCACCCCGGCTCGTCTAGGCTCGGGGCATGCAGGAGCAGCGGGAGCCGCCCTTCGCGCCGGGGCTGACCGCCCGGGTCGAGCTGACCGTCACCGACGCCGACACCGCGCAGGCGGTGGGCTCGGGCGACGTGCCGGTGCTCGGTACGCCCCGGGTCGTCGCGCTGGCGGAGGCGGCGACGGTGGCGGCCACCGCGACCCGGATGCCGCCCGGCGCGACCACCGTCGGGACCCGCGTCGAGCTGGCGCACCGCGCCGCCACCCCGGTCGGGCGGACCGTGGTGGCGCAGGCCCGGCTCGCCGAGGTCGACGGCCGGCGGCTGCTCTTCGAGGTGGCCGTCACCGACGGCGACGAGACCGTCGCCGATGGGCGGGTCGAGCGGGCGCTGGTCGACCGCCAGCGGTTCGTCGAGCGCGCCGCGCGGGCGTCATGACGGCCCGGTTCGTCGAGGTCGCCGACCGGGTGCACGTGCTGCGCGACCCGCTGCTACAGGTCAACGTGACGCTGGTGGTGGGCGACGGGGCCGCCCTGCTGGTGGACACGCTCTCCACCGCCGGCCAGGCCCGGGAGCTGGCCACGGCCGCCCGGGCGGTCACCCCGCACCCGTGGACGATCGTCAACACCCACCACCATTTCGACCACTGCTTCGGCAACGCCACCCTGGCCGCCGACCCGCCCCGCCCGGTGTACGCGCACGAGCAGGCCCTCCTGGTGCTCCGGGACCATCCGGACGCGCTGCGCCGGGCGGCGTACGAGGAGATGCGCGCCGAGCAGCCCGCGCTCGCCGCCGAGCTGGCCGACACCGAGCTGCTGGCGCCGACCCACGGGGTGGTCACCGGGACCGTGCTCGACGTGGGTGGCCGTCGGGTGGTGCTGCGCCACCCCGGGCACGGGCACACCGACGCCGACCTGGTGGTGCACGTGCCGGATGCCGACGTGCTGGTCGCCGGCGATCTGGTGGAGCAGAGCGGGCCGCCGGCCTTCGAGGAGTCGTACCCGTTGCAGTGGCCGGACGCGGTGGCCGACCTGCTGCGGCTGACCACGCCGGGCACGGTGGTGGTGCCGGGGCACGGCGAGCCCGTCGACGCCGACTTCGTCCGGGACCAGCACGCCCAGCTGGCCCACCAGGCGTGGCTGATCCGGGCCGGCCACACCGGCAACGCTCCGCCCGAGCGGGTGGCCGCCGAGTCGCCCTTCGGGGCCCGTCCGGGGCTGATCGCAGCCCGCCGCGGTTACGCCGAACTCGACGGCACCGCCTGACCGGCGGCGAGGGCCGGGCTCAGCCGGCGTCGGCCAGGATCTCGCGGAGCCGGTTGCGGCACTCGGCGACGAACGCCGGGAACGTGTGCCAGTAGTAGGAGACGCCGCTGGCCGCCACCCCGAGCGCCCAGGCACGGGCGCGGGCCCACGTCACGTCGTCCAGGCCGAGCGCTTCCCGGTAGGCGTGCCGGGCCGCTGGGGGGAGGTCCCAGATCGGGGCGTGCTCCGCGTCCGGCCAGCCGACAGTCAGGCCGCCGAAGTCGATGACCGCCCGCAGCCGGCCACCGTGCACCAGCAGGTTGGTGGGCTTGAGGTCGCTGTGCAGCCAGACGTACGGGCCGGTGGGCTCGGGCAGAGTGAGGGCCTCGCGCCACCACCGCTGGAGCGTGCCGACGTCCGTGTTCGCGCCGATCAGGGTCCGGCAGTCGTCGAGCGCGGCGGTGATCCAGGTGTCACAGGGACGCAGGCTGCCGCCGCGGTAGCCGCTCAGCTCGCCCGCCCGGGTCGCGCCGAGGAGGTCGGCCGAGTGCAGGTGCCGGACGAACACGGCCAGGTCGGCGCCGAGCGCGGCCCAGTCCGCGACGGTGTCGGGCCGGACCTCGTCGCCGGGTATCCACCGCTGCACCGACCACGGCAGCGGGAAGGCGGCGCCCGGCGTGCCGGCGTACAACGGTTCCGGCACCTGGTACGGCAGCAGCGGCGCCAGCCGGGGCAGCCACAGCTGTTCCTTGCGCAGGGCGGCGGTCTTCCCCGCGGTACGCGGCAGCCGGACCAGCAGGTCGCTGCCGAGCCGGTACATGGTGTTGTCGGTCCCGCCGCCGGCGGGCGTCAGCGGCAGCGCGGCCCACTCGGTGCGCTGTTCGGTCAGCAGCGCGCGGACGACCTCCTCGTCCACCGGTATCTCGTCCTGGTGCAGCATCCCGGGATCATGCGGTGCCGGGCGGTGCGACGGCCAGCGGATTTCCCGCCGTCCCGGCGGCCGGCCCGGACCCCTCCGGCCGGGCCGGCCCGGCCAGCGCGTCGCGCAGCGCGTCGAGGTGCGGAGCGGCGGCCAGAATCGCCGCCCGTACCGGCGGATCCAGTTCGGCCAGGGCCCCGGCGAGCAACGCCGCGCGGTGGATTTCGTAGTGGGCCATCCGCTCCCGGGCGGCCTCGGTGATGCGCAGTCGGACCACCCGCCGGTCGGCGGGGTCGCGGTCGCGGGCCAGCAGACCGGCGTCGGTGAGGTCGCGGACCAGCGTGCTGACCGTGTTCGGGGCGGTGCCCAGGCGCCGGGCCGCCTCCTTGCCGCTGATTCCGGGCGCGCCCCGGACGAGCAGGAGCACCTCCACCTGCGCCTCGGGCAACGGCTCGCGGTCGGCCCGGGCGACCGTCCTGCGGCGCAGCAGCCGGTGCACCTCGCCCAGCACCGCCCCGAACCGCGCGATCTCCTCCTGGGTCGCCACCGGAGTCACCTGCTTCACATCGCAATAGTTCTGACTACAGAGATAAGGTACCCGGAGCGCACCAGAACCAGGGGGTACCTTCGTGAGCCAGACCGTGCGGACCGCCGCGCGCCCGCCCGCCGACCGGTCCCCCCGCGGTGGTGGCGTCACGCTGCTGGTGCTGCTCGGCACCCTCACCGCGATCGGCCCGCTCTCGCTGGACATGTACCTGCCGGCGTTCCCGGCGATGACCCGCGACCTCGGCGCCGACCAGGCCGGCATCCAACTCTCCCTGACCACCTGCCTGATCGGCCTGGCGCTGGGTCAACTGGTCACCGGCCCGCTCAGCGACCGGTGGGGCCGGCGCCGCCCGGTGCTGATCGGCGTCACCGCGTACGCCCTGCTGGCGCTGGCCTGCGCCGCGGCGCCGAACGCCCCGATGCTGGCCGCCGCCCGCTTCGCGCAGGGGCTGGCCGGCGGCATGGGCGTGGTGGTGGCCCGCGCGGTGGTCCGGGACCTCTACTCCGGCCGCGACGCCGCCAGGTACTTCTCCCGGCTCACCCTGGTCTTCGGCGTGGCGCCGGTGGCGGCGCCGAGCGTGGGCAGCCTGGTGCTCCGGTTCGGCTCGTGGCGGGCGGTCTTCCTCACCCTGGCCGTCATCGGGGCGGTGCTCGCCGTCGCCGTCGCGCTGCGCCTGCCGGAGACCCTGCCGGCGCAGCGGCGCAGCACCGGCGGCCTGGCCAGCACCGCCCAAACCATGCGCTCGCTGGCCGTCGACCGGGTCTACCTCGGGTACGCGCTGACCCAGGGCTTCGCGTTCGCCGGGCTGTTCGCGTACATCTCCGGGTCATCGTTCGTGTTCCAGGACGTCTTCGGCGTCTCGGCGGCGGTGTTCAGCGTGCTGTTCGGGGTCAACGCGCTGGCCCTGGTGGCCACCGGGCAGCTCAACGCCCGGCTCCTCGACCGGTTCAGCCCGCGTCGGCTGCTGGTCACCACGCTCGTGGTCGGGCTGGTCACGGCGGTCGGCGTGCTCACCGGCGCGCTCGCCGGCAGCCTCGCCGTGACGGCGGTGGCGCTGTTCGCCTTCGTCGGCTCGCTGGGCATGGTGATGCCGAACAGCACCGCGCTGGCGCTGGACGCGCACGCCCGGCACGCCGGCACGGCGGCCGCGCTGATGGGCGGCGTCCAGTCGGTGGTCGGCGCGCTCGCCGCGCCGCTGGTCGGGCTCGGCGGCGAGGGCAGCGCCCTTCCGATGGCCGTCGTCCTGGCCGGCGCCGCCGCCCTCTCCCTCACCGCCGTCCTCACCCTCACCCGCCCCCGCTGACCCCGCGCCCCGCACCGGTCATGGAGCTGTGGCGCCCCACCGGCAACCGCTGCTTGTCTGTCAACCACCACCACGCCCTGACCGGCGAAGGCGCGGGGCAAAGGCCGGGGGCGGGTCAGGTGGGGAAGCGGGAGTGGACGGCGGGGCGGGTGGGCATGGCCGTGGCGCCGCCGGGGGACTCGCAGACCAGGCCGGCGACCCGCAGGGCGAAGGCGACCCGGTCCCGCCAGCCGGCCGGCTCGGCCGGCTCGCCGGCGGCGAGCAGGTCGGCGATCAGCGCGCCCATCACCGAATCCCCGGCGCCGGTGGCGTCCACCGCGTCGACCTTCGGCGCGGGCACCCGCACCACGTCGTCGGCGGCGGCGACCAGGGCGCCGTCCGCGCCGAGGGTGACCACCACGGTTGTCGCGCCCAATTCGCGCAGGTACGCGGCGACCCCCTCGACGGGCTCGTCCGGGTAGAGCAGCCGGGCGTCGGCGCTGCTCAGCTTCACCAGATGCGCGCTCGCGGCGAACTCGGCGACCACCCCGCGCAGCCCGTCCAGCGCGTCCGGCCCGGTCAGCAGCCGCGGCCGCACGTTCGGGTCGAACACCCGCAGCGCTCCGGCGATCGTCCAGGCCCGCCGGGCGGCGGCCAGCACCGGCGGGTCGAGCAGCACGATCGAGCCGCAGTAGAGCACGTCGGCGCCCTCGACCAGGGCCACATCCAGGTCGTCGGCGGTGAGCTGGGCGTACGAGCGCGGCTCGCCGTAGAAGCGGAAGTCCGGTTCGGGGCCGGCGAAGGTGGCCACGGCCAGCGCGGTCGGGGCCGGCACGGTCACCGCCCCGGCCAGCCCGACGCCCGCGGCGGTGAGGAAGGCGCGGATCCGCTCCGCCAAGGCGTCATCGCCGAGCGAGCCGACGAACTGGACGTCGCCGCCGAGCCGGGCGACCGCCACGGCCACGTTGAGCGGCCCGCCGCCGATCGCCTGCCGGTAGCCGGGCTGCCCGTCGAACTCGTCGTCGAGCAGGTCGACCAGCGCCTCGCCGAGCACCACCGCGTATCCCATGCTGGCTCCTTCCGTCCTTGGTACCCCCCGATCCTGGCGTATCGCACCGGGGCGGCGCGACGAGACGGCCTCATCGACCGGCGGCTATTGCCTCCGCTGCCGGGACGTGATGGGATGGCGCTTGCCGGACCGGCGCGGGGGCTGCCGCGCCGCCCGGCCGCCGGGTCGAGCCGACGCGAGGGCACACCGGTCCGTGGCACGGACCGGGGGCGGTGCGCGCGCTCCGACAGCCCGGCAGCACTCCCGGGCCCGTCGGGCGTGGCACCGCGATCGACGCATCCGCTGCTCGCAGCGGGGCGGATCCGTGCGGTCGCGCCCCGCGAGTCAGGAGAAACCCGTGCACCGATCCCGTATGGCCGCGCTGCTCACCGCGGTCGCCACCCTGGCCCTGGGCGTTTTCGCGCTGGCCAGCAATCCCGACCCGGCCGCCGCGCACGGCGCGGCAATGAAGCCGGGCTCCCGGACCTACCTGTGCTGGAAGGACGGGCTGAGCCCGCAGGGCGACATCCGGCCCAACAACCCCGCCTGCGCGGCGGCGGTCGCCGAGAGCGGGACGAACTCGCTGTACAACTGGTTCAGCGTGCTGCGCTCCGACGCGGGCGGCCGGACCGTCGGGTTCATCCCCGACGGCAAGCTGTGCAGCGGCGGCAACCCGAACTTCACCGGCTACGACGCGGCCCGCACCGACTGGCCGCTCACCCACCTGACCGCCGGGCGCACCATGGAGTTCAACTACAGCAACTGGGCCCACCACCCGGGCACCTTCTACTTCTACGTGACCAAGGACAGTTGGAGCCCGACCCGGCCGCTGGCCTGGAGCGACCTGGAGGACCAGCCGTTCCTCACCGTCACCAACCCGCCGCAGAGCGGCGCGGTGGGGACCAACGACGGCCACTACTACTTCAACGGCACGCTGCCGTCGAACAAGAGCGGCCGGCACATCATCTACTCGCGCTGGGTGCGCTCGGACAGCCAGGAGAACTTCTTCGGCTGCTCGGACGTGACCTTCGACGGAGGCAACGGTGAGGTGACCGGGGTCGGCAGCGGCGGCACGACGCCGACCACCCCGGGTACGACGCCGACCACGCCCGGCACCACGCCGACCACCCCGGGCACCACGCCGACCACGCCCGGCACCTCGCCGAGCACCCCGAACACGTCGCCGGGCACCAACAGCTGCATGGCGGTCTACAAGGTGGTCACGGCGTGGGGCGGCGGCTTCCAGGCCGAGGTCACGATCATGAACCACAGCACCCGGACGTACGCCGGCTGGACGGCGACCTGGAGCTGGGCCAATGGTCAGACCATCACCCAGCTCTGGAACGGCCAGCTGAGTGCCAACGGCTCGGCGGTGACGGTCAACAACGCCGCGTACAACGGGACGATCTCGCCGGAGGGCAGCACCACCTTCGGCTTCACCGCGAACGTCTCCGGCACGAACAGCCTGCCCACGGTCAGCTGCACCGGCCGCTGAGCACGCACCGAAGGAGGGCCCCCGGGGACG